>CACXTQ010000027.1:0-52219 GCA_902770595.1 uncultured Bacteroidales bacterium
AACCCTGAAGTTGGTTGGGAAAAGGCCCTCAAGCAGGACTATGGTTTCGATGTCCATTTCCTCAACGATAGGCTCAGTGCCTCCTTCGACTACTACTATGAGCATCGTACCGACATTCTTCTCATAGATAAAACTGTGCCCAGTATCATCGGTTTTAGTGTGCCGTACTCTAACTTGGGCGAGGCCAAGAGTTGGGGTTGGGAAGTATCTCTCAACTGGAACGACAAGATTGGCAATGATTTCCGTTATTGGGTGAAGACCAACCTCTCGTATAACCAAAACGAAATTATTGAGAGGAAGGAAGAGCCTATGACCATGGAATATCAGTATGAGAGGGGTCACCGTATCGGGGCTCGTTCAATGTACAAGTTCTGGAAGTACTATGAGGGACCTCAGACCGAGGCCGAATACAAGGAAACTTTCGGACAGGATTTCCCTGTGCAGCGAAAGCCAAGCAAGCCTGGCGATTGCGTTTTTGTGGACCTCAACGGCGATGGACTCATCGACGGGACCGATATGACACGTGACAATGGTTACACCGATGACCCACAGTACATGATTGGTGGCACGTTCGGCTTCAACTGGAAGCGCTTGACTTTCAATTGCCAGCTCACTGGTGCATGGAATGTGAGTCGATATATCACCGACGTATTCCGTCAGCCATTCTTCTGTTCGTCCAACACCACACAGGGTGGTCTGCTCCAATATCACGTCGATAACACTTGGGTGCCTGGTGTCTATGAGAGTCAGGATGCCCTCTATCCACGTGCCACCTGGGACAACGCCGAGCAGAACTATGCTGCTACTGACCTCTACGAGAAGGATGCTAAGTACCTTCGCGTTAAGACTGTTTCGCTCGGCTACGACTTCAAGAGCGAATGGCTCAAGCATAAGTTGGGCATCAGCAAGTTCGAGTTGACCCTTTCGGGCTACAACCTCCTCACTTTTACCCCCTACACTTGGGGCGATCCAGAAACCACCGCTTCCAGCGCTCCTTCCTACCCGCTGCAGCGTACCTATACGGTCAGCCTGAATATCGGGTTCTAACAGATGACTGTGACACATTATTTATATAATAAGTAAAATCAATATGAAACAATATAAAGTTCTACTTGGTGCCGCTGCCCTTCTGTTGGCGTCGAGTGTGGCTTGTACCGATGAGATTGCCGTTGGTGATGCTGGCCTTGACAAGGCCACGAGTTCCACGGCCACCATCGACACCGTATTTACCAATGCGGAATTCGCCCGACAGTTTCTGATCGGCATCTATTCGAAGCAGTATTACGGACTGCCATACACCAATGGTGGTACCTATCAGCCCCATGCTGGCAATCCCTACGCAGGCAAGTCGGATGGCTTGACCGACTGCTGGCATCAGTTCTGGAACGGCTCCGCCGTCTTCGGAAAATACTATAACGGCTCTCTCACCGCATATGTGACCCGTCCTGATGGATTGGATGGCCCGCTCTATTCTTACGACAAGGAGTACCAGTGGTATTCGATTCGTGCCTCTCTCATTTTCCTCGCTAACCTCGACCGTGTTCCTTCGAGGGATATGGGCGATGACGAGAAGTTCCGTCTCAAGGCTGAAGCCCGTTGCTTGATGGTCGATGCCTTCTGGCAGACCTTCCAGCGCTTTGGCGGTATCCCCATTATGGATCATGTCCTCGAAAACTCTGAGACAGTTAATCCTTTTCCCCGCGATTCTGTCGAGAAATGTATCGACTGGATGGTCAATCAGCTTGACTCGGCCATTGCCGACAGCCATTTCCCCTGGGTGACAGAGGATCCCACCAATATGAGCGGTCGTTGGACCAAGGCTGGTGCCATGGCTTTGAAGTGCAAGATCCTGCAGTTCGCAGCCTCCCCATTGCTCAATCCTCAGGATGGACAACCTTATTACACAGGCGCTCCAGCTGAAGTGATTCCGTTCATCATGTATACCTCCGATGCCAAGACTACCTATCAGCAGCGTTGGGACCGTTTCGCAACTGCTTGCGATGAGTTCTTCGACAGACTCAATAGTTCCGGCTATTATGCATTGATGACAGCCGATGGTTCGCCTAAGGGAAGCACCGAGGCAAATGTTCCTGCCTTCCGCCTGGCCTATCGCAAGGGATATTTCCTCCGCTCTTCAACCGAGATTCTTCATTCCGTACGTGTGTTTGGTCAGGACAATATGGCTACAGCACGTTATTGCTGGCACTCATGGTATTCTCAGAGTGTACCGCGTAATGCTTATTGCCCCACACAGGAATATGTCGAGAAGTTCCCCTTCTACGATGGCGAGCCATTCAACTGGCAGAATGCTTCTGATCGTACTTACAAGGAGGCTAAGACTGTTGACGGCAGGGATACTCTCGTCTTCCTTACCAACTCCAAGACAGGTGCCATCACCCGACAGACCAAGTCGCTCCATACCATGTTTGTGCGTGGTTCCATACCTTCAGGTTCGCGTCAGCTCAACACCGTCCTGACTCGCGACCCACGTCTTTACGAGGAGTGCATCGTCAATGGTCTGCAGAAGAACCTTGACTGGACCACAGCTACCATGTCGGGTTATCCTTGGGAGCTTTGGTACAATGGTGCTGATGGCGGCACGGGTGTCTTCACTCAGACCAATACCATGTTCGGTTCGGGATATGGCTACAACAAGTATTACCTTGGAACTGGTGCCTACAGTGGCGATGCCAGCGCCGATAGCTACCGCTATCAGACGCAGTGGGTGGCTCTTTCCCTCGCCGACATGTATCTCACTTATGCCGAGGCTCTCGTGATGCGTACCAACAAGGACGTCGCCAAGGCTGTCGAGATGGTCGATAAGGTACGTGAACGTGTGGGTCTTCCCACCATGTCACGCATCTGGACCATGGCCAAGAACCGTGATGCTGCTGGTTACACTGCCAATTCAGCTGAGGCCGCTGTGGCCACCGCTGTCAACCTTCCCAACGGCTATACTACCAATGAGTTCATCGAAGAACTCCTCGACGAACGCGTTCGTGAGCTTGGTCTTACCGATGCCCGTTGGTTCGATATGATTCGCTACAAGCGTACCGACTGGATGACCAAGCAGCTCCATGGCCTACTCCAGCATCGTCTGGTTAGCGACAAGGATGCCGCAGGCAACATGATTTTCGTGGAGCGCAACGTAGCATGGGTCGGTGCAGACCGTGACAATGATGAATCTTCTACCCAGCCTGTCGATTTCCGCAGTGAGGTGGTCGAGATTAAAGGCAATGCCCGCGTCCTTTGGGGCCAGGATCCTAAGTCCAACACCGTGCAGCAGTGGCTCCTCAATCCGCTTCCTCAGGCTGAAATCAACAAGCAGTATGGCCTTGTACAGAACCCTGGCTGGTAATTAATACAACTATTCTATATGAAGACAAATTATATTATTACACTGACATTGCTTGCAGGTTTGAGCCTGCCTGCGATGGCCCAGTATGACATCATTGACTCGGTCGCCTACAAGGATCAGCGCGTCGATGTGGGTGCCTCGCGTACTTTCACCCGTGAGAACTCCGCCGCTTCTGTAAGTGTCATTACGAACAAGGATGTCAATCGTCGCGGTGCCCGCAATATCGGCAATAACCTGATTGGCCAGGGCAATGGTCTCGTCTCCCTTCAGGGAGCGGGCCTCTACAATGCCGCAAATCCCACGTTCTATGTGCGTGGACTCCAAAGCCTCAGTGGCAGTACCCCGCTCATCCTCGTCGATGGTATCGAACGCAGCATCGACAATGTGATAGCCGATGACGTTGAATCGGTAACCGTTCTCAAGGATGCAGCCGCTACCGCCATCTATGGATACAAGGGTGCCAATGGTGTCATCCTCATCACCACCAAGCATGGTAACTTCAACGAGCGCAACATCCGCTTCTCCTATGATCACGAGTTCCAACTGATGACCAACAAGCCTAAGTTTGTTGATGCTGCCACTTACGCCAACGCTGTCAACGAGGCGTATCGCAATCAAGGTGGCAAGGCAGTCTATAGCGATGCCGTCATTCAGTCGTACCAGAACGGAAGCAATCCGCTCTATTATCCCAATGTCAACTGGGTTGATGAGACGTTCCGCGACATGGCTCACATGAATCGTTACAACCTCGAGTTCACCGGCGGCGGCAGGAATATCCGCTACTACACCGACGTCAACTTGCTTACCTCCTATGGCTTTGTGAACCATACTGAGCCAGCTGAGGGTGGATATTCCACGCAGAACAAATACACGCGTGCCACAATGCGCTCTAATAGGGATGTCGAGCGCACTCCGACCACATTACTCCATACCCACATCTTCGGTGTATTGACCGAGCAGTCCCAGCCCGGTAATAGGGCAGATCTTTGGTCGATGGTCTATCAGGTACCTGCCAATGCCTTCCCAATCAGATTGGATAATGGCGTTTGGGGTGGCAACTCAGTCTATACCACCAACAACCCCTATGCTCAGTCGAATGGTACTGCTTACTATAAGAATCACCAGCGTGCCCTCAATGCCGACTTTGTCATCGATCAGGACCTCTCATCTGTCACCGAAGGCTTGAAGGCTTCTGTCCAGCTCGGATACGACACCTGGAGCAACCTTTATGAAGATCACTCCAAGGCTTTCCGTTATGGCAGCTACTCCGTATCAAATTACACGGGTGGTGTGGTCGATCCTGCCAATGCATCTCTCTCCATCGAGGGTAATGACAGCAATATGGGTACGGCTTCTGGCAACAATGACTGGACACGTCGCTTCTTCGTCAATGGCAACCTGACCTATGACCACAGTTTTGGCAAGAACGACCTCTTCGGCGAATTCCGCTACAACTACGAGTTCAACGATGTCACCGGCACCAATACCAGCCTTTATCGTCAGAACTTCTCATTCTTGGCCAACTATGTTTATGACAAGCGCTACACCGCTCAGGTCACCCTCGTCTATAGCGGATCGAACCGTCTGGCCAAGGGCAGCAAGTGGGCATTCATGCCTACAGGAGCCTTGTCGTGGAATGTCAGCAACGAAGCCTTCATGGAGGACATCACTTGGATTGACTTCCTGAAACTTCGCGCCAGTGCAGGTCTCCAACAGCTCGATGTTCTGCCAGGCGATAACGTTTGGACCTACTACGAGCAGTTCTACGCCTTCGGTTCACCTGCCTATTCATTCGACAATACCGGCAGCGGCACTGAGTTCGGCAATACCTATATCGCGCAGGCCAAGACCCAGAGCCTCGGACGCGAGAAAGCATTGAAATACAACGTTGGTCTCGATGCTACTCTCTTCAAGGGACTCAACCTCAGCTTCGACTACTATTTCCAGAACCGTTATGACATCTGGTGCTCCACCAGTGGTAGCTACACCTCTGTTTTCGGTCTGACTGCTCCTTATGAAAATGTGGGCAAGGTTGAAAGCCACGGCTTCGAGGTGATGCTCGATTACAGCAAACGCTTCGGCGACTGGACTGTCAACTTAGGCGGCACCTACAACATGAACAAGAACGAGATCAAGGATCAGGCCGAGGCACCTCAGCTCTACGCCAACACTGCCACCACGGGTCATCCATATACCCAAACCTTCGGTTACATTGCTGACGGCTTCTTCCAGAACTCCGACGATGCCAACGGCAATGGTGTAATCGAAACCAGCGAGATGGCCGTTCCTCAGACCTTCACCACCGTTTATCCGGGCGACGTGAAGTATCGTGACGTGAATGGTGACGGCAAGATCGATACCAACGACCGCACTGCCATCGGCTACAGCACCACGTGCCCAGAGATTGTCTATACTGCTCATTTCGGTATCGACTGGAAGGGATTCGGCATTGATGCCACCCTGCAGGGCGTAGCTAACTACAGCGGCACGCTCACCACTTCAGGCATGTACCGCTCGGCTGTGGCCACCAACACTTTGTCGCAGTACCTCTACGACAATGCTTGGAGCAGCGAGCGCGGCAACACCGCCAACCCCAAGTTCCCACGACTCAGCCCGACGGGCAATGCCAACAACGACCTGGTCAACACGCTCTGTCTCTTCGATCGCAGCTACCTCAAGCTTCGCAACGTCGAGCTTTACTACAACTTCCCAGCCTCGATGCTCGAGAAGGTGAAGTTCGTCAGCGGTGTGCGCGTCTATGTGAAGGGTATCGATCTCTTCACCTTCGACAATCTTGACAATGGCGATGCAGGTGCCTACGGCGCTACCTTGCCTTTGACCCGTAACGTCCAGGTGGGCGCTTCCATTTCATTCTAATTCATAATTCCCAAGACAATAGATTATGAAACTATTCAAGACATTAACCGGCGTTGGTCTGATGACGCTCGTCCTTGCTTCGTGTGAAGAGAAGATGGATTACAACGAGTACACCGCCTACGACCAGGAGTATATCCAGCGCTCATTCTCCTATGTCGGCGGCTTCATGGCCAAGATTTACAACGATATCGATTCCGATTGGGGCAACAACTCCGGAGCTATGCTTGCTTCGGCCACCGACGAGTCGGTCTATAGCCACGATGGCAACACCATCGAGGACTTCTACAATGGCAACTGGAGCGCCTCCAATCCTCACCAGACCATCTGGTCATCGGCCTACGAAGGCATCACCTACTGCAACGAGGTGCTCGACAACTGGACCAATCTCCAGTTCGAGCAGTTCGCCCTCAACAAGGACTATGAGCAGCAGATGTTCCTCTACAACAACTATCAGTACGAGGCACGTTGGGCACGTGCTTACTTCTATTACACCCTTGTTCGTCAGTATGGTGGCGTCCCCTTCAAGATACACAACACGACGGGAGAGGAGGAGACCGCTCTGCCACGCACTTCTGCTGATGAGATCTTCCAGTTCATCATTTCGGAGTGCGACGACATCAAGGACAAGATTATTGCCGATTACACCAACATTGGCGATATGGCCCTCTATAAGCCGCAAACTGGTCGTGCCAGCAAGTTTGCCGTCGAGGCACTCAAGGCACAGGCAGCCCTCTATCAGGCTTCCCCACTCTTTACCCAGAGTAAGAGCGAGGCAGAAAAGGCAGCTCTTTGGCGTGCTGCTGCTGAGGCAAACCGCGAGCTCATCCTCGATGCCGAGGCTGGCGGCAAGGGACTGGCTGTTTCGCTCGATACGCTTTGGAACATCAGCTACATCTCCGATCCACAGTGCTACAAGGAAATCCTTTTCGCTCGTCGCACGGCTGCTGCCAACACTTTCGAGTCGTACAACTTCCCCGTCGGCTATTCTAGTGGCCAGGGCGGCAACTGCCCGACCCAGGACTTTGTCGATGCTTTTGACTGCACCGATGGTCTCCCCATCACTGAGAGCCCGCTCTATGACCCACAGAATCCTTACGCCAATCGTGATCCCCGTCTGGAAATGACTGTGGCACACAATGGTGATCTTTGGCCCAATGACCTTGCCCGTTACAACAGTACCTATCCAACACTGCAGACTTACGTGGGTGGATATCATTCGCGCACGGGTTCGTCTGCAGGTGCTTCATACGCTACTCCTACAGGCTATTACCTCAAGAAGTTCTGCAATCCTTCGCAGATTCTCCGCGCCCGTTCAGGTTATGCAGTCTCTACCTCTCCTCATGGTTGGCTTACCTTCCGTATGGGCGGCATGTACCTCAACTATGCTGAGGCTGTGTTCCAGTACTTCAAGGCCATCGGTCGCGCCGATGCTGCCGATGCCACTGGCGAGGGATTCAACTATTCGGCACGCTATCTGGCCAGCCTTACCCGCAAGCGCTCTGGTATGCCTGAGTTCCCAACGGGTATGAGCAACGACGAATTCTGGACTCGCTACAAGCGCGAACGCCAGGTCGAGCTTGCCTTCGAAGGTCATCGTTTCTACGACGTGCGTCGCTGGATGGATAGTGCTGAGACCAGCAAGGTCATGAATGTTCACGCCATGGAGATCGTTCAGAACATCTCTGAGGCCAACGACACGACCTACACCTACACCGTGAAGCCCATCACTCGTGGCAACGGACAATGGGATTCCAGGTGGAACCTCTTCCCCTTCTCGCAGACTGAGATCATGAAGTCGGGTGGTGCTATCATCCAGAACGAGGGATGGTAATCTTCAGAACAATAGTGGTCGGAGTAATCGAGAAACTCTAAGTTCTCGGAATACTCCGAATACTCGGAATGCTCCGAATACTCCGACCACTTAAAAACTATAACCTATCTTCCAACATTATTAACAATTAAAACCAATTGTAACATGAAAAAGTTTACTTTTTTTGCTACAGCAGCTTTGGCACTTGTGACCTTCACAGCTAAGGCTGAGTTGATGGACAAGGCATTCTACAAGATGCCAACCTTCACCACGATTCAGGATGCCAACACCACTCCTGTGACGGCTCCTGGAACGGGCACCAACCCCATCACTGTTCAGAACACCCGTACCAACAACACCCCCCGTTACCTTTACACCACTTGGGGTGAGGATGGTTGGGCCAAGGCTCCTGCTGAGCTCCCCGAGACTGGCTACAGCTTCTCCTGCTATTTCACCATCGCAGCTGATGCTGGTGTTTCCAACTGTCTTGAGTTTGCTCTTCTTCCTGTTGACGTTGCAGTTCCTGCCAACCACATGAAGTTGCTCAACACCACCGAGTACTTCTTCCGTTTCCACCAGGCTGTCAATGGCGTTGACGGTAAGGACTCCATCTGGGTCAACGGTGATGTGATTGAGAACGCTAACTGGAACCATGGCGAGAAGAATGGCGAAGTTGCTATTCTTACTGTTGGCACACAGTATTATATCCGTGTTGATGTAGTCGGCACCGAGGCCAAGGCTTCTATCAAGGATGCCGAAGGTAACGTAGCCTTTGAGGGCACCAAGGACATCTCTGCTCTCCCCAACACCAAGATTGGTTCTCTCTGGTTCAACACCTCAGGCGCTAGCACCTATCAGTTCGACGACGTGAAGCTTTCTTATCTTGCTGAAGGTCCTTTCGCTGCTGAGCCACAGGTAGAACTTCTTGCCTGCATTGACACCGAGCGCGACTTCTATGTTCAGTACGAAGAAGGCACCGCTCTCCACTGGATCCTCCCAGGTGAGGAGACTGAGGCCGAGGGTTCGCCTGTTTACTATTCTGATGGCAAGATGGGCCGCAACTTCGAGGAAGATCCTGACCTCGCTGGTGGCGCCTGGATCATCGAGTGCTTCCAGTCTGGTACACTCCAGTGCTGGACTTCACGCGAGGAGGACGAGAGCAACGTCTCTGACGTGGTAGAAACCGAAGTCGTCTGCGAGACCATCAACATGCCCAATCCTTCGGCCTACATCTCCAATGTAGCTGCTGGCTTTGGCAAGACCTATACTCTCACTGCCGACAATTCTGAGACCCTGCTTCGTCCAACCGTAACCATCCACTATGTATTGAAGGATGCATCTGGAAAGACCCTTGCAGAAGGCAACAAGATGTCTGGCGAGACCGTTGAATTCACTGCTGAAGGTTCACTCGACCTCTATGCATTCGACAACTCTCACCCAACCGAGTGGTATGGCCGTTCTGAAACTGTTACCATCAATAACGATGTAGAGTATGTGCTTGCTGTTTCTAACGACTACCAGTGGACCAAGGAGGTATGCGACGGCACCGTCGAAGGCTTCACCCGTCTTGAGATCGTCGATAGCGGCAACAAGTCGCACTGGGATCGTATCTATTCTACCCAGTACTACGGCTATGATGCTGATGGCAATATCATCTGCAACGATGGCACCTATTCAGCCGACAAGACTGAGGAGGACGTAGTATTCTGGAAGCGTGGCTTCGGCTTCTTTGACAAGTCTGTCATCGGTACCGAAGACTGCAAGTGGAACGTCCAGGTTCCTAACGACATCTATACTGGTTTCCTGCCTCTCGTTCCCAATACCAGCGACGAATGGACAGCTGATGCCTGGAGCATCTTCCCACTCGAAGGTGTTGTTTATTATGCTGTTTCTGGCAACGTGATCAAGAACCCCGCTGGCCAGGCTGGTTACTGCCCAATGCATCTCCAGGAGAACTACACCTCTGATGATGCTACTAAGCCAAACTTCTACGTGATCCACAAGCGTGGTGGCTATGACCGTCCTGACAAGGGCAACAGCAACTCTACTGAGGTTGTTGTAGCTGGCGAGACCTTCTATCTCTATCGTTACGACACCGCCATCAACTCTGTTGAGGTTTACACCTACAAGGGCTTCGTGGCTGGTATCGAGGCTATCGAGAACGATGCTCCTGTTCAGCAGGCTGCTCCTATCTTCAACCTCCGTGGTCAGCGTGTTGAGAATATGGCAGCTCCTGGCTTCTACATCCAGGGCAACCAGAAGGTATTCGTGAAGTAATCCATTACATCAAATCTCATATCATCGTACCGGTGGCATTTTGCCATCGGTACATTTTGTTTTTTGCATCCTCCAATTTCATTCTTGTGGGATAAATCGGCGATTCTGAGGTTTTTTCGCGTTTTTTTGCTCGAATATTTTGAGAAGTGCAATTTGCTGCTTATCTTTGTAACCTAATATACACATCACGCTCACACATAAATATCTGAATATGCGAACCATCAAGCTATTCCTCATTGCAGCCCTTGGCGCTGCTGCGTTGTCAGTGTCTGCCCAGCGACAGAACACCGACCAGTTGGATCGTGGCCTTATTGCCGTCCAGACTTCGGAAGGCGTCTATTGCTCATGGCGTATCCAGGCTGACGAGTATTACGACACTCAGTATAACCTTTATCGAAATGGGGCCAAGGTGAACGAGGCACCTCTCTCAGTTTCCAATCTGTTGGTGAAAGAAGGAAACGCTTCCGACACCTATATCGTACGTGCTATCGTTCGTGGGATAGAACAGGAGGCCTCCACTGCTGCCACTGTTTGGGCACAGAACTATCTCGAAATCGTGCCGAAGCATGACGCTTCGCTTACCTCCACCTACGTACCCAACGACATCTGCATGGCCGACGTGGATGGCGATGGCGAACTCGAGATCCTTATTAAATATGATAACCAGAGCGAGATCAGTGCCAGTTATCCAAAGAACGGCAACAACGGAGAGTATTCGCTCTTCGAATGTATGAAGCTCGATGGTACTGTACTCTGGTGGGTCAACTGTGGACCCAATATGGGCGACTTCCAGAACAATGAGCAGAATATCGTAGCCTACGACTGGGATGGCGATGGTCGTGCAGAATGTGTTTTCCGCGCTGCCGACGGCACCACCATCCATATGGCTGATGGCTCGACCTATGTCGTCGGTGACGTTTCGCTCAACTATCGAGCAGCTACAGGTGGCGGTACCAACTGGTTTATGCACAGCGGTGCCGAGTTCCTGCTTTATGTCGATGGACAAACTGGAAAGCCCTATCAGTGCATCGACTATCCGCTGCCTCGTCTCGAGGAGAGCGAGAACCCGCGTCATCTTCTCAGCGGTTCGGCTTACGACGACCTCGTCAAGAATGCTTGGGGCGATGGTTATGGCCACCGCAGTTCGAAGCACTTCTTCGGCGCGCCCTATCTCGATGGCCAGAAGCCCAGCATCTTCCTGGGTCGTGGTATCTACACGCGTCATAAGTTCGTTGCCTTCGATGTCAATCCTGCTACCCACGAGCTCGTGCAACGTTGGCGCTGGGATTGCAACTCTCCCGGTCCTTGGTACGGGCAGGGCTATCATAACTACACCATTGCCGACGTCGATTGGGACGGACGCGATGAGATCATCTTCGGTTCGATGGTCATCGATGACAATGGCCTTGGCCTTTCCACTACCGGTCTTGGTCATGGTGATGCCCATCACGTAGCCGACCTCAATCCCTACATCCACGGTCAGGAGGAGTTCGCCTGCAACGAAGATTACCCCGACAACAACTACCGCGACGCTACTACATCGAAGATCTATTATCGCCAGACCAGTCCCAATGACGATGGACGTTCCATCGCCGGCAACTTCTCGAACAACTTCCCGGGTGCTATGGGTTTCAGCGGTCATGACACACCCATCAGTTGCGTCGTCAACGACCACGTTGACGGACTCACCAATTTGGGCGTGGCAATCAACTTCCGCATCTATTGGGATGGTGACCTTCAGGAGGAGTCCTTCAACGGCAGCGGCACACGCAATTCCACCGGTCAAATCTTCAAGTATGGCCAGGCAAATGCCATCGCTACCCTCAAGGGTTCCATCACAAACAATGATACCAAGGCAACTCCTTGCTATCAGGGCGACATCCTTGGCGATTGGCGCGAAGAGGTTATTATGCGCACTTCGGCCAACAATATTCGTATCTATACTACTACCGAGCCAACCGCTTGGCGCAACTACTCGCTCTGGTATGACCATCAGTATCGCAACGCTATGGTTTGGCAAATGTGCGGCTACAACCAACCGCCTCATGTCAGCTACTTCCTTGGCGAACTCGAAGGCATCACCATAGCTCCTCCGCCGCTTACCACGGTGGGCCGTGAGGTTGTGGCTGCAGGAGGCACTATCTCCACTTCGCTGAATGACAAGCACGTCCTTGTCAGCGAAAATGCCGACGCTACTGTGGCTGTAGCTGCTGGCGCTTCACCCTATATTATGACGTTCAATGTGCCATCTTGGGTGCAGGGAACAGCTCCGAGCGAATGCACGACGCAGCAGACCGACATCGTATATGATTATTATCGTCTCGACGTGACGGGCGAAGCCTTTACGGGAGCCATGCGTCTCGTCAAGCAGGGTGATGGCATCTTGACCTTGCCCGATGTGGAGCAGACCTATACAGGGCCAACCGACATCTGGGCAGGCACGCTCAACTTCGATGGTTCGTTGAAGAACAGCCGTCTCTGGCTCAATCGTTTTGCCGAACTCAACTCCGATGGCGGACGTTTCGCCACGATTCAGGCTGACTATGCTTCTGTTATTCGCCCAGGTGGTGCTGATAAAGTGGGCATTATCGAGGCCGACTCGCTTTTGCTCGGTTTCGGCTCGCGCATTGTCTTCGACATCACCGATGCCAATAATTTCGACCAGGTTCGAGCTCATCAACTTGTCATCGAAAAGAAGGAGTGGAAGTATGGCCCGCAATACAGCGCGCCTGTACTCGAATTTGTTTGCAGCCAGACTCCCACTGAAGGCGACTATGTACTCATCAGCACCGAAGGCTGTACAGGCGATGTGGCCAATCTGGTGGTTGAAGGCTTGAAGGGTGTCAAGTACAACCTTACGCTCGACGAGGGCAAGGTCGTTCTCCACGTGCTCAAGACTCGTGCCTCCGAAGATGTGGCTTGGACAGGTGCCGTCAGCAACATCTGGGATCTTGACAACACGCCCAACTTCAGCAGCTCGACACAGACTTTCGTAACGGGCGACAACGTTACGTTTGGCGACGACGCTGCGCTCACCGAGGTCAATGTAGCCGAGGAACTCAGCCCAGGCAGCGTAACCTTCTTGGCCGACAGCAAGGAATACAAGATTTCTGGTAGCGGTGCCATCACAGGCAATGCCAGCGTTACTCTACAGGGTGCTGCTACCGTTAATATGGGTGGCACCCATACCTATACGGGCGGTACGTTCGTTCGTGGTGGTGTACTCGTGCCTGCCTTGATGGCCAACAAAGATGGTGTGGCCTATGGCTCTGTGGGCGGTGTGAACGATAAAGTTGAGCTCGACAATCGTGCAGTGCTTCGTACCACTTCCGATATGACCACCTCGCAGCCTATTGTCATCGGAACTGGTGGTGGCACGCTCGATGTCAGTGGCGGTACGCTTATTCTGAATGGAAGCCTCAAGAAGACAACCAATGCCAGCAAGGGCAATATCTTCAAGGAAGGACGCGGCACCCTTCAGCTCGAATGTGCGCCCACCTTTGACACGCTCTTCATCAATGGCGGTACGGTCTATGACTTTGGTGACAATCACTTTGGAAGCCGTGTGATTGAGTTCAATGGCGGTACGCTCCGTTACAACAACTCAATCTATTCCAGCAACTCCGAATCCACACGTTTCTGCGTTCCCGAGGGACAGGAGGGTACCATCTATCCTGACGGTCGATGCGACTACACGGGTGCTCTGACAGGAGGAGGCACGTTCAACGTCCATGCCACCTTCACGGGTACCATCAAGGCTTATCAGGACGGAAAGGTCGGTTCCTATACACCTTCATTCGAGTTCAACAACTCCTATGGTTTAGGCAAGGCTACGCTTAACATCCAGTCGGGATGCACCGTGCATACCAACGGCAAGAACTTTGCCATCGGCGAGCTTACAGGTTCTGGCAGCATCGACAACAAGGGCGAGAAGGCATCGACTGTCAACACGCTCTCCATTGGCGGCAAGGACACCGATTTCGCTTTTGGTGGCACCATCGTTGGTTCGAAGGTCGATAAGGTGGGTAGTGGCACATGGACCGTCTCCAACACCACCTGTCTGGCTGAAGCCGGTGGCGTGACCATCAGCAGCGGAACCTTGAAGCTCAACAGCCGTTTTGCCACAGCCACGATGACAGGCAGCAGCGTCGTCACCATCAAGAACGGAGCTTCAATCACGGGTCGTGGTGTCGTACAGTCGCTCACCCTCAACTCGGGAGCCTCCCTGCAGCCAGGCATTGCCTCTTCACCTACGTCGAATGTAGGCACTGTGAAGACTTTGGGTAATCTGAATGCGCAGGCTGGTTCCGATATTTATCTGAATATGGTGAACAAGTCCAATGGCGATAATTCCCGTTCGTGGGTAGAATGTGCAGGTGCGCTCACCTTCAACGGCACACTCCATCTCTCGCTCAGTCCAAATTACACCGCGGCCGAAGGAGACTCAACCACGCTCATCGTAGCCGAGACCATCAGCGGCACGCCCACATTCGACCTTCCCGACCTTCCCGAAGGCCTCTCTTGGGATACTTCGACTTTGATGCAGGATGGCGTCATCCGTGTCACTTCGGGCGCAGGCATCCAATATGTGACTGCTGATGCCGGACAGTGCGACTGCCTTGTCTTTGACATCGCTGGCAAGGTCGTTGCCTCTTTCACCAATTGTGACCTTTCGGATCCCGCTACGCTTTCGAACCTCTTGCGCAAGCAGGGCCTGGCCTCCAGTGTTTATCTCGTTCGCATCACGAATGCTGATGGCGTCAAGGTTCGTCGTATGATCCTGAAGTAAACCAACTATTGGAAAGTTATGGAATATATGTCGAAAGAAGGCTATGACAAGATTATGGCCGAATTGGAACAACTTATTAACATTGAATATCCAAAAGTCAAAGATGCGCTCATCGAGGCTCGCGACAAAGGCGATTTGAGCGAGAACTTCGAATATCATGCCGCCAAACGTGCGCAGTCACGACTGATTGGTAGAATTCGTTTCCTGCAAAAGATTCTTAGGTTCACCCAGGTCATCGATACGAATCGACTGGCCGCCGATGTCGTAGGTTTGCTTTCCAAGGTAGAGATGACAAATCTGGATACCGACAGCAAAAAGTCTTTTACCATCGTCAGTCCGCATGAGATGAACCTCCTGGAAAACAAGATTTCCATCAATTCTCCCATCGCCCAAGCGCTTATGGGGAAGAAGGTGGGCGATGTCGTGGAAGTGCGTGTCCCTGCCGGTGTGCAAAAATATCGCATCGACGTTATTCAATTATAGCAAAAGAAGACGCAAATGAACTGTTACAAATTATTGGCAATGTGTACAACGGTGTTAATGGCAAGTTGCAGCGCCCCTACTATGGAGCAACAGATTGATGATCTCTACAAGAGGATGCCCCAGCAGGAGCGTATCGCCCAGTTGCGGAGCATGTTTATGGATGACCTCTTCGACGAGAGCGGACAACTTGATACGGCAAAGTGTCGCGAGCTGATTCCCTATGGCATCGGTCACTTCTCGCAATTTGCCATGCAGCAGCCACGTGATCCGAACGTGTTGCGCGACCGCGTGGCTGCCGTGCAGGACTGGCTGATGAATAACACACCGAACGGTATTCCAGCCCTTTGTCATGAGGAGGTACTTTCGGGTGTCAATACGAAGGGTTCGACCATCTATCCGCAACAGATTGGTCAGGCTTGTTCGTTCAACACCGAACTCGCCGAATTGAAGACCCGCCAGACGGCTACCGCCATGCGAAAGATGGGTGGCGTGCTGTCACTTTCGCCAATGGTCGATGTGTGCCGCACACCAAGTTTCAACCGCCTGGAGGAATCTTATGGCGAGGATGGCTACCTGTCGGCTGCAATGGGTGTCGCTTTTGTCGAAGGTTTGCAGCAGGGTAACCTGAAAATGGGCGTTGGAGCCTGTTCAAAGCACTATCTCGGCTACGGCGGAGGAGGCGATGCCGACGAGAAGGAGATGATGGAGGAGATTCTCATGCCTCACGAGGCAATGATTCGTCAGGCTGGCAGCTTGGCTGTGATGCCCGGATATCATGAGGTGCATGGCACAAAATGTGTCTGCAACTCCGAGATTCTTCAGGACATCCTCCGCGGCTATGTGGGCTTCGACGGTATGGTGGTCAGCGACTACACAGCCATCGATCAGATTCCAGGTTTAGAGAGTCGAGTTGAGAAGGCGGCTGCGGCTATCAATGGAGGCAACGATGTGGATTTCCCACGAGGTGACAACTACAAGTACTTGCAGGAGGCTATCGACAAAGGCCTGGTAAAACCCGAGACGTTTGAACGTGCCGTTAAGAATGTTCTCCGTTACAAGTACCGTGCAGGTATTCTGAATGAGGTACTCGCCAAGGGCAAGGAAGTTCCTTTTGGCCAGGCTTCCTATCTTTATGATGATGGAGGACAGATTGTACTCGATTCGCCAGAGGAACGCCAGACATCCTACAACATTGCCACGCAGTCGGTAGTGCTGCTTGAAAACAACGGTGTTCTGCCCTTGCAGGGCGAAAAGAAGAAGGTCCTCCTGACGGGACCGAATGCCAATTCGATGTGGGCGATGTTGGGCGACTATTCCTTCCCGGCCATGTCGTATTTCTGGAAGAAAGTGGAGGAGGACCTCGACCATCCGCACATCGTTACTTTGCTGGAAGGTATGAAGGCTGGCATCCCCGACGGAATGGACATCATGTATGAACGCGGTTGTGACTGGACGGAGGAGATTGAGACCAAATACTCCGAATTGGGTGACGAACGCGCTTGGGAGTATGAGATCCTACATCGCAAGGTGAACTCGGGAGAAAAGGCTGACCAAGCAGCCGCTCTTCGTTTGGCTAAGAAGGCTGATGTCATCGTAGCTGCTGTGGGCGAGAACGTGATGCTTTGTGGCGAGAACCGCGACCGCGAAGGTCTACGTTTGCCAGGCAAGCAGGAGCAGTTTGTGAACGAGCTTCTGAAGACGGGCAAGCCAGTGGTACTCGTCATCTTCGGCGGACGAGCACAAGTGGTTTCTGGCTTGGCTGAGCGTTGTGCAGCTGTCATCCAGGCCTGGTATCCAGGCGAGGAAGGCGGTCGTGCCGTGGCCGATATCCTCTATGGAAAAGTTTCTCCTTCGGCTAAGTTGTCGGTTAGTTATCCGAACACGGAAGTCTATGAGCCTATTTGCTACAACTATACTGCCGAGCAGGATTCGCGCGTACAGTGGCCCTTCGGTTTTGGCCTGAGCTACACCACCTTTGAATACCAGAACCTGAAGGTTGATGCCGAGGTGGCTACCAATGCTGAGACTGTTAGTCTGTCGTTTGAGGTGAAGAATACGGGCAATGTGGCTGCCGACGAGATTGCCCAGATCTATCTCTCGCCGACGAGCGAGGACCAGCACATCCGTCCACAGCAGTTGCAGGGTTTCGCACGCATTGCGCTTCAGCCTGGCGAGACAAAGACAGTGAAGGTGACGCTCTACACCGATCAGTTCGGCTATTACACCAATAATGGTGTTCGCCAATGGAACATCCAGCCTGGCAAGTTCATCATCAAGGTGGGAGCTTCATCGCAGGATATCCGTTTGCAGCAGGAAGTCGCCCTTGCAGGTAATCCTGTCACCAAACCTATCCGAAATCATTATTTCTCGGAAGCGTCGGTGGAATGAGGGAACCTCATTCTTACATAAAAGATAAAACAGGCAGCACCGCTTTTGGCCGTGCTGCCTGTTTTATTGTTGGGCTTTTATTACTTGTAGAAATAAACGTCAGTGAACGTCTTCGAAAGGCTCTTCGGCATCGGTTTGTGCCAACGGGGCTTCTTCGGATGCGGTCTCTTCGTTCTTTTCGTTGGGGAACCACTCGACGAGTTGCTGGTTGACCTTTTCCTCGATCTCAGGGGTTACGTGAGCCTTGACGCGATTGTAGGCGATGGCGAGGGTGACGGCGTTGTCGAGCAGCGAGAGGATGGGGCCGAAGTTGTCGCGGTTCATGAGGTTGGGCATGAACTGATAGGCGAGGGCTGCACCGATGATGACCTTATCGACGGTGGGGGTAGTCTCGGCAGTCATTACCTGATAACATTCGAGCGAAATCTTCGTGGCTTCACGACCTGCGGTCTGGGCTCCCGTCTTGATCTTGTTGAGCAAATCACCCGAAGAAAGTCCCTCCTGGAGTTTCTTGGCGTAGTCGTTGCCGGCGACGGCTTCCTTCACTTTGTTGACGATCTCGTTCTCGCCGAGGTTCTTGGTCACTTTCTTGACAACGTCGCTGTCGAGAATGTTCTTAAATAGTTCTTCTAACATAATAGTATTAATTAAAAGGTGATGTATTTGTCTATCAATCGTAACGAATAGTCGTAATCTGTTTCACGGGGCAAATTTACGATTATTATTCCAAACTACAAAAGAAAATCGTCGGAATTACGTAAAAAAGTGCGATTCCGACGATTATTGTCGTTTTTCCTCTCGTTTTCGTATCAGTTTTAAAGTGAAGTCGAGTATCTCAAATCGATGTATACAGATTCTATCTACCAAATCTGTATTCCTCGCCCGGCGCATACAGATTTCATCTGCCAAATCTGTATTCTTTATTCGGCGCATACAGATTTCATCTACCAAATCTGTATCCTTCGCTTGGAGCATACAGATTTCATCTGCCAAATCTGTATTCTTCGCTCGGCGCATACAGATTTCATCTGCCAAATCTGTATTCCTCGCTCGGCGCATACAGATTTCATCTACCAAATCTGTATTCTTCGCTCGGCGCATACAGATTTCATCTACCAAATCTGTATTCTTCGCTCGGCGCATACAGATTCTATCTGCCAAATCTGTATGCTGCGAAAAAAGAGGACACGCTTGAAACGTGTCCCCTTAAAGAATGATTAGATATTAATCACTGAATGTGATGGATCAATCGTCGGTAGGAATCCAGCGTGGGTCACCGATTGGTTCATCGTAGAACTTCATCTTCCAGGTGAAGTTACCATTGTCAGGATCGGCGAAGATCTGAGCAGAGGTGAGTTCGCTAGGTTCGAGATCGGTGATGTTGTTGCTGCCGAATACGCAGTCGGCTGCACGGAAGTTCTTGACAGCAGCATCGATGGTGCCGTTGGAACGTGCACCACGTGAAGCCTCAGGATCGAAGGTCTTGCCGAATACGCAGTACGAGATGGTGATGTTGGTGTCCTGTCCGTTGCAGTCGGCGAAGTAACGTCCGCTGGCGATGATGTTGTAGAACGTACAGTAGCTTATCTTGATGCCCTTCGAGATTGGGCTCTTCGATGCCTCGATGAAGCTACGCTGTGCGGTGTTGAAAGTCGAGTTGGTGATGATGAGTTCGTCAACAATTGACTTGTCCTGGCCGATGTAGATCTGCGAGTAGCCGTTGGCCGTCGAGAGGTTATAGCCGATACAGTTGTCGAACTTGATGAGTTCGTACTTCTGATCGTTGCTGCCCTGCGTACGGAGGATAGAGCGCTCGAAGTCGTGGATGTAGCAATCGTCGAACGAGAGTTCAGCGATGGTACATGCAGCACTCTGGTTGATGAGGTACTGGCAGCCGCCGTCGGCGATCTCGACATTCTGGAAGCGGATGTAAGCGTGGCTGTCAACGAGGTTGATGCTCTTGCTTGGTGTGATGATTGGCTTGGCAGCGCCTGCAAGACCGAAGAACGTGATAGAGAGTCCGTCGGGGAACTTGATGGAGGCGTCAGAGCCATCCTCACTGGTGCCGTTGAGGCTGTAGGTCACACCAGGTTGGAGGGCGAGGGTGACAGAGCAGTTGGCGCTACCAGCGGCCTCTTGAGCAGCGGCAGCAAGCTGCTTGATGAGATCCTGCGAGATATGGGTCTCACCCTCAGGCATCGTGTACTTGTAGGATGCAGCGGGGATAGCGGCTGCGGTTGTGCCGGTAGCATTACCACGGCGTGCATCACCGTTGTAGAGGATCACGCTATAAGTGGTGGTAGGAGCAAGGCCGGTGACAGTCTTCTCGCCAGCAGCCTTCTCGGAGGCAGAGATGTCGAGACGCTCGTTGATGAACGCACCACCATTGATGATGAAGTGGGTGACTTCAGCACCTGGGGTCCACGAGAAGCGAATCCAGCTGTCGTCACGGTCAGCATCAGCCACAGGGTTCATGATCTGCTCGGGACGAGTGGTGAAGTGACGGTTGGAGCCATCGATATAGTAGAACCACTTGGAAGCGGGTGTGCCGCTGTTGGAGCAGGAACGCATACGCAGGAAGTAGTCGGTCTCACCAGCCAGACCAGTGACGGTGAAAGGATTCTCGGTGGTCTCGAATACGGTACCGGTGGGTTCATCCTGATAGAGGGAGTCTTTGCTGACCTCAATCTGATAGTAGTCGGCGCCTTCAATCTTGCCATATTCTACCACAGCGTAAGTGTCGCCACGGGTAACGGAGAGACTGGTGGGTGTGAAGAGGCGGCTGAAGCTGCTGTCAACGTCCCAGTCGTTACCTTCGGTGCAGGAGGTGGCAGCAGCTCCGAGGAGGAGTGCTGCGGATGCACAGATGATGAAATACTTATTTTTCATTTGTTATATGGTTTTTATAAACCTTCCATGCCTATGAGATTAATAGCCGTACGAATTCGAGATGGTGTTGTTGGCATCCGAAAGCGTAGAGGTAGAGATTGGCAAGAGGTAGCGGTTGATGACTTGGGGATTCTCGACGAGACCTGCGCTGATGGTTGGCATGTTGGTGATGTACTGTTCGATGGTGAACTTGCCCCAACCATTGACTGAATCGGTGCAGTGGAAGTCGATGGCCGACTTGCCCTCGGTGAGTGTGTACCAGTTGACCGATTTCCAGTCGATGACCGTCTTGGTGTCGTCGGTGTAGTTGAAGTAGAACTTGGTAGGCCACTTGTTGTTCTGTTCGATGTTGGTGGCTGAACCGTCCTCCTTGGTGTCGTAGCTTACGAGGCCGATGGCATCGTAGTAGGTCTGCTTGGCCTCCTTGATCTTTGCGACGAGGAGGTTCCAGCGCTCGAGGTCGAACTTGCGGATACCTTCGCCAACGAGCTCCCAGGCGTTCTCGTCAACGATGGCGTTGAAGAAACCTTCCTTGCTCGATGGAATAGAAGCGATGTAGTCGTTCTGAGCGGTGGCAAATGCACGGTTGTGTACCTGTGCGAGAGCCTCACGGGCGGTGATGCCTGCCCAGCCTTCGTAAGAGGCGTCAGGACCTGCGAGTTCATTGAGGACCTCGGCATACATAAGGAGCACCTGCGAATAACGCATACGAACGCAATCGACACCGGTCATCACCTTCGAGCTGGCAACAGCATTAACAGCCTGCCATTCCTCGTTCATCCACTTCTGGTCCCACTTGCCGATGTAGAGCTGGAGAGGCTGGTTGTTGGCGAAGGCTTGCTTGCCGCTGCTCCACTGGTAAGGCTGGCAGGAGATGTCGCGACGGAGGTCGCCCTGCTTGTAGGAGTAGAAGTGCATGGCTGTGGTCTGCTGCTTGGCAGAAGAGTTGCCGTAGCCATAGACGTTGCCTGCGCCGTTGTAACGAGTACCGATGGTGTAGCCGAGCTCACCGCTGGTGTTCATCAACATTGGAATCTGGAAGATGTCCTCGTAGTAGGTGACATCAAGTTCGCGGGCGTTGACAAGCTGCCAGTGGTTCTCGAACGATGGGTTGAGCTTGTGTGGGCCATTCTGGATGATGTCGGAAAGCTGCACGAGTGCCTTCTTGTAGAACTCGAGGTAGTTCTGATCGCGCTGAGTAGGATAGGTGGGGTCGGTGTAGCTTGCAGTCTCATAACCAGCCTTCGAGGTCTCACGGATGTTCCAGCCGCCACGGAGCAGAGCAACCTGTGCGTAAAGTGCCTTGGAATAGCCGCGTGTAGCGTGCTCGGTGGTGTAGCCGTTGCGTCCAGCCCAGGGGAGGAGATCGGCTGCTTCAGCGAGGTCGTTGAGCAGGTAGTCGAGGATCTCGTCACGGTCGGTCTTGGACAGTGCGTCGGTGACGTTGTCGCTGGTAGTAGGCTCCATCTTCATTGGGATGTCGCCAAAGAAGCGGATGAGATCAAGGTAAAGCATAGCACGCAGGGTGAGTGCTTCGCCGAGGTACTGGCCCATAGCGGTACGCTGCTCCTTGCTTCCGTTGGCGTAGAGGTCGCTCTTGCGGATGCCGTCGATGGCGAGGTTACAGTTCTCGATAACGCCGTACATAGCGGTCCAGAGTGTGGTGATCTTCGACCAGCCGCCTGCGGTGACGTTGATGTAGTTCATGTAACTGCGCTCGCTGGCAGCAGTGGTAGAGGAAGCTCCGCGGCCATCGACAAGCTCGATGTCGGAGTTGGTGGACCATACGATGGGGATGTACTGCGAATAGGTAGCATCCTGGGTGAGGCCGCCATAAATCTTATTGATTACGTAGCCTGTATAGTAGGTGGAATTGTAAACAGTCTCGGTGTTCTGCTCGGAGGGAGAGTTCTGATCGAGGAAGTCATCGCAACCGGTCATCGCTACTATGCCAAGCATAATGGAGGCAATTCCAAAAATCTTTTTCATTGTCTTATACATTAAAATTATTAGAATGTAACGTTAATGCCGGCTACCCAAGAGCGGCTGCGCGGATAAGCTGCGAAGTCGATGCCTGGGCACATTGGGTTGGAGTTGGTGTCAACCTCAGGATCGTTGCCAGAGTAAGGAGTCCAGCACATCAGGTTGTAGCCAGTGCAATAGATTCGAACGCTCTCGAGGAAAGCAACCTTGACCCACTTCTTGGGGAAGGTGAAACCGAGGGTTACGTTCTGGAGGCGGAGGAATGAGGCATCCTCGACGGCATCGCTTGTGATGACTGAGGTAGAGGCTGCTGCGGGGTTGTAGCACGAAGCGCCCGAGTTGATTTCGGCGAGGCGGTTGATGAGGCCATCGGTGCCACCATAAGCGGAGATGGTAGAGCGCGATGGACGACCAAGGTTGAGGCCTGTGGCAGGATCGATCCAGGTGTAGCGACCGTTGGCGATGCTGTAGTCATCGACGAGGTTGTAGTGCTGCTGTGAGCCCTGGAAGAAGGAAGCTACGAGTTTCGAACCGTTGACGATCTGATTGCCGAGCGAGTAGTTGCAGAAGACTGCATAGTCGAACCAGCGGTAACGGCCATCGATACCGAAGCCACCGGTGATGGTGGGCACGGTGTTGCCGAGTTTCTGGAAGACAGCCTTGCCTTCACCGTCAGCCTCGAGCTTTGGTGTGCCGGGATAGAGAGTGCCGAAGTAGGTGTAGCTGGTGTTGTTCACACCGTCCTTGAGTACCCACTTGGAGCCGTCGAAGGTGATGTCGTTGGTCGAATAGAAGCCGGCGCTCTTGAAGCCCCAAACCTCACCGAGGCTGCCGCCTTCGGCTACGCGGAAGTCACCATCGGTGTAGTTGATGGCCGAACCTGCGAAGCTGGAAGTCTGGTAGGGGTTATCAGAGTTGAGTTCGTCGATATTGCTCTTGTTGTATGCAATGTTGAAGTTGAAGTTGAGTGTGAAGTTCTTCGACTCGACAGCAGCAGCGTTGATGGCGAATTCGACACCCTTGTTGGAGGTCTGTCCGAAGTTCTGGTACTGATAGGAGTAACCACTCGAAGAGGGCACCTTGGCACGCATCAAGAGGTCCTTGGTGGTGTTCCAATATACTTCGAAGTTACCGGAGAGGCGTCCGTTGAAGAAGCCGTAGTCGATACCGAAGTTACGGGTAACGGTGGTCTCCCAGTTGAGGTTAGGATTGGCAAGATAGGTGCCGTGCTCCATCATTGGGGTGTTGACCTCGTTGAAGCCAGGGTGCTTGCCGCTGTTGCCTGCCATCGAATAGGTGGTCTTGAGGAGGCCCGAGGTGATGCGGTTGTTACCGGCAGTACCATAGGAGAGACGGAGCTTGAGGTTGGAGAGCCAGCTGGCTGTGCTCTGCATCCATTCCTCATCGGAGAGACGCCAAGCGAGGGCGACAGATGGGAAGGCGCCCCAACGGTGTCCTTCGCCGAACTTCGAGCTACCGTCGGCACGTACGGTGACGGTGAGCAGGTACTTCTGCATCATGGTGTAGTTGATACGACCGAAGAACGAGAGCATGTTGTCGTCAGCCTTGATGTCCGACTCGTTGGGCAGTGCGGTACCGATGGCGGTGTTGGCGAGAATCTCGTCAACGGTGAGTGAGCTTGGGAAGTTCACGCTGGTGTGAACACGATCGACCTCGTTGCTCGAACTCCACTCCTGACCGATCATGACGTTGATGTGGTCGCGCTTGCCGAAGAGCTTCTTGTTGTCGTAGGTGACGGTGTTGGCATTACGCCAGTTGCGGTAGTCCTTGGTGGTGAACTGTGCCTGAGGAGCGGTAGTGTAACCGATCTTGGTGTTGTAGCGGGCAGCAAGTTCCTCATAAACCTGGTCGGTGTTGTAGTAACGCCAGCCATAGCCGAACTCGGAACGGAAGGTCCAACCCTCGAAGGGCTTCCAGTTGATGCCTGCGTTGTAATCCTGACGGAAACGACGCTGTACCTTGTATGTAGCGTCGAGACGGGTCGATGGATCAACACGCTGTGAGGTCGAGTTCTCTTCGTCTTCGTCACCGCTGCTCAACACGTTGATGGGAGCGAAGCGGATTGCCTGTCCGACGATGGAGTTGGAGGCATTGCCTTCCTGCTCAGTACCAGAGCTGAGGCCGTCAATGACCTGGTAAGCGAGACGTGCGTTGAAGTCAAGTGAGAGCCACTCGTTGAGGTTGGCATTGATCTTGGCAGCCACGTTGTCCTTGCGGAATCCCGACTTGCGCATGATGGCGTTCTCGTCGCTGTGGGCATAGGAGATGTTGTACTTCATGTCCTTGGTACCGCCCGAGATGTTGGCATTGTACTGCACCTGGTTGCCGGTACGACCGAAGAGTTCGTCCTGATAGTCGCGGCCTTCCACTGAGCGCCAGATCTCAAGGTCGTCGAACGAGCCGTAACCCGAAACGAAGCCTGCCGACTGGGTGGCAGAAGCAATTTCGTACTGATAGTATGCATACTCGTAGGGGCTGAGCACCTTCTGCAGACGGGTAGCCTGCTTCCAACCGTAGGAAGCATTGAAGCTTACCTGAGTCTTGCCTTCCTTACCAGACTTGGTGGTGACGATGATAACGCCGTTGGCACCACGGGCACCGTAGATGGCGGTGGATGATGCATCCTTCAGCACGTCGATGCTCTCGATTTCAGAGGGAGCAATGTCGCTGATCGATGCTACAGGGAAACCATCGACGATGTAGAGTGGGGAGTTGTCCTGTGATAGAGAACCACCACCACGCACACGGATCTTGACGTCGGCATCAGGTGAGCCTTCGGTGGTAGTGACATTGACACCGGCCATTTTACCAGTGAGTGCCTCAGAGGCGCTGGTGACTGGCACGGCTGCGATGTCCTTGGCCTTGATTGAGGTGACGGCACCGGTGAGGTCTTTCTTCGAGACTGTACCGTAACCGACGACCACAACTTCCTCGAGGTTCTGCTGATCCTCGAACATCTGGATGTCAAACTTTGCATTGGCATCAACCTTAATCTGCTTTGAGGTGAAGCCTACGAACGAAAATTCCAGAATGTCGTTGTTGTTGACATCCTGAAGGGAATAATTACCATCGAAGTCAGTGATGACGCCGTTGGTGGTACCCTTTACGACTACATTCACGCCGGGAAGCGGTTCGCCGAATTCGTCGGTCACGACGCCGGACACCGTTCTCCCTTGTGCAAAGGCAGCCATAGCAAGCATTCCAACTACGAGTGTAGATGATGCTTTCCTAACTAAATCCTTAAGATTCATAAGATGTTTTGGTTATGTAAATAATAATGGGTATTTATGAAAAATATCACGGGTTGGGTCACTTATTGTATCCTTTGGTCACTTGTTAATCGCTAGGTAGAAGGGATACATATATACTACATTGCAGCTGCAAAAATAATTAGAATATTTAATATTTGCAAATAATTCTTTTGAAATATGAAATTGATTCTATTTTTTTAACAAGTTACTCGGAAAAACGACAATAAAATGGGGCTGTTATGTCATACAGATACAACAAAACGAGGGGTGAAACTCGCCCCCCGTTGTGCGATATCCTTATTGTATGCCGCTAAACAGACCGAAGAGGTGGGCATCGATGTCGTCGGTGACCTTGAGGAAGTCGGTGGGATTCTGCTCGAAGTCGCAAGTGTCGCCGTCGATGATTACGAGGTTGCCCTTGTAGTCCTTGATCCAGTCCTCGTATCGACGATTGAGGCCGGCGAGATAGTCGAGCGACATGGTCTGCTCGTAGTCGCGTCCGCGCTTATGGATATGGTCGACGAGGTTGGCCAGGGAACTGCGGATGTAGATCATAAGGTCGGGGAGGCGTGTGAGGGCGATCATGGTGTCGAAGAGGTCGCTGTAGTTGTTGAAGTCGCGGTCGGACATCATGCCCATATCGTGAAGGTTGGGCGCGAAGATACGCGCATCCTCGAAGATGGTGCGGTCCTGGACGATGGTTTCCTTGGACTTTGAAATCTCGACCACTTCCTTGAAGCGCTTGGCGAGGAAGTAGATCTGGATATTGAATGACCAACGCGGCATGTCGGCGTAGTAGTCGGCAAGATAGGGATTGTTGTCAACGGGCTCGAAGCGTGGCGTCCAGCCGTAGCGCTTGGAGAGCATCTTGGTGAGTGTGGTTTTGCCGCAACCTATGTTGCCTGCTATTGCTATATGCATGGTGGAAATATGATGGATGTTTATTGTCGGAGGAATTATTGGCCTTCTTCGAGGCCGAGGGTGGCGGAGTTGCCAAGGGCAGCGTCGATCTTGTCGTAGATCTTGAGCATGTCGGTGGGGTTGGTGAAGTCGTACTGGGCTTTGTCGAGAATGAGGACGGGACCTGGATACTTGTTCTGGATGAAGTCCTCATATTTGTCGTTGAGGCGAGCCAGGTAGTCGAGAGGCATCTGACGTTCGTAGTCGCGTCCACGCTGCTGGATGTTGCGTATGAGGTAGGGGATGTCGGCCCTCAGGTAGATCATCAAGTCGGGGAGTTTGGCCACGGACATCATCTGCTCGAAGAGGTCGAGATAGGTCTGGTAGTCGCGCGTCGAAAGGGCTCCCGACTCGTGGTTGCAGGCCGTGAAGATATGGACACCTTCGAAGATTGAGCGGTCCTGCACGATGGGCGTCGGGCTTTGGGCGATGGCTAGCAGGTCCTTGAAGCGTTCCTTCAGGAAATATACTTCCAGATTGAATGACCATCGGGGGATATTCCCATAGTAGTCTTCGAGGTAGGGATTGTAGTCCACAGCCTCGAAGCGCGCCTGCCAATTATAGTGTTGGGCCAGCAGTTGGGTGAGCGTCGTCTTGCCGCTTCCTATATTGCCGGATATTGCGATGTACATGGTCTCTGATGGAGTGTGTTGGGTATATTTTGTACTGCTAAATACGCCGCAAAGGTAACAAGAAAATGCCAACGAACCAAATTTTTGGACAAAAAAGCGCGCAAAATAAAGGGTTTTATGTTGAAAAATCCTAAATATTTTGGAGTTTTCGCGGATAATGTGTATATTTGCGCCGCTTTTTAAATAAAAGGATATAAAAATACAAGCATAAATGAAGAAACTGATTATTGGTCTGGCAGCGATGCTGGCCCTTGCTGTCCAGCCTGAGGAGGCTGGTGCAAAGACAGACAAGAAGGACCCTGTGGTGATGACCATCGCAGGGCGAGACGTGAAGCGTTCGGAATTTGAGTATTTCTACAACAAGAATAACGGTCAGGAGGTGGCCGAAGAGAAGACCTTCGACGAGTATGTCGATCTCTTCGTTAACTATAAGCTCAAGGTCGCCGAGGCTTATCGCCAGGGTGTGGACACCACCAAGTCTTACCTTGACGAGTTGGCTGGTTATCGCAAGCAGATTGCCGAGCCTTATCTCCAGATCCAGGGTTGGCCCGATAGTCTGTTGCAGCAGGCCAAGGATCGTCGCAAGTGGGAGGTCAAAGCCAGTCACCTGCTGCTTTCGTGCAACGAGAACACCCCCGAGAACATCGTTGACAGCCTCTATGGCGTGATTCAGGGTTTGCAGCATGAGGTGGAGCAGGGCGCAAGTTTCGACAGCCTGGCTCGCGAATACAGTCAGGACCCTTCGGCTCGTCAGAATGCAGGTGACCTTGGCTATTTCTCGTCGCTGCAGATGGTCTATCCCTTCGAGCAGGCTGCATTCACAACGCCTGTAGGACACACTTCTATCGTTCGTTCACGTTTCGGCTGGCACCTCATCAAGGTGTTCGACAAGCGCGAGAGTGAAGGCGACGTGCTGGTGGCTCACATTATGAAGAATGCTGCACGTGGTCCGCTTCCCGAAGGCATGCCCGACCCGAAGCAGGAGATCGACTCGATCTACAATGTCCTTCTGGCTGGTGGCGACTGGGATGCCGTTTGCGCCGAAACCAGCGACGATGCCTATACGGCTCCCAAGGGTGGAGCCTATCCTTGGATCAACCGCATGGCTCGTTTCCCGAAAGAGTGGCTCGATGTATGCTACGAGTTGAAGGAGAAGGGCGAGATCTCTAAGCCTTTCGAGACACAGTTCGGCTGGCACATCGTCAAACTGCTCGACAAGCGCAAGGAAGCACCTGCCGACAGCGCTCAGGATGCCAAGCTCAAGGAGCAGCTTGCCAAGGATCCCGAACGTGTCAAGGAAGGACAACATGCATATATCAACCAGTGTCGTGCTCGTCTGGCTGCCAACAAGAAACTGCGCAAGCAGGCTGCCGGTTGGAGCGATGAGCAGGTATTGGAGTGGGCTGATGCACAACTCGAGACCGAGAATGCTGATTTCCGCAACCTCTATCGTGAGTACCACGATGGTCTGATGCTTTTCGATGTAAGCAGCAAGGCCGTTTGGGACAAGGCCAGCCAGGACACTGTGGGATTGCAGAAATTTTTCGATGAGCATCGTTCGAATTACGCTTTCGACAAGCCTCGCTTCAAGGGCGCCTTCATCGAGTGCGCCGATGATGATGCCCTCTACGACAAACTCAAGGACATCTACGACCACAATGCTCCGATAGCTGCCAGTGACGTGGTTCGCAAGGAGGTGCTTACCGACTCCATCCTCACGCCTAATCCTAAGGCTCCACGTTTCCACATCGTCAACGGACTCTTCTCGGAAGGTGACAACGCCTGCATCGATGCCGAGCGTCTGCATGTCGAAGGTGCAACGTTCACACCAAAGGAGAAGATGCCACGTGTGATGACCTACGGAAAGGTTCTCACCGAACCCGATGAACTGGCTGACGTGCGCGGTTCTGTCGTGGCCGACTACCAGACGCTGCTCGAGGAGATTTGGGTGGAGGAGCTTCGCAAGAAGTTCGATGTGAAGATCAATTGGAAAGAACTGAACAAACTGAGATAATTTAGAATGAAGAGACGATTATTGACACTGGCAGTCATCCTCTTTGGAGGGCTGCAACTGATGGCACAGGAAGCCGAAAACATCATCGACGAGATCATCTGGGTGGTGGGAGACGAAGCCATTCTTCGCAGCGAAGTGGAGAATGAGCGCAAGCGTATGCTCTACCAGGGTGAGAAGATCGATGGCGACCCCTATGGCGTCATCCCCGAGCAGATGGCCATCCAGAAGCTCTTCATCAACCAGGCTATCATCGACTCCATTGAGGTGAGCGACGAGCAGGTTGAGGCACAGGTCGATGCACAGATGAATATGTTCATCGCACAGATTGGCTCGAAGGAGAAACTTGAGGAATACCTCGAGAAACCCATCAGTCAGTTGCGCAGCGAATGGCGAACCGGCATTCGCAACAATGGCATCATGCAGCAGATGCAGCAGAAACTTGTCGAGGATGTGACCATTACGCCCAGCGAGGTGCGTCTCTATTTCGAACGTCTGCCGAAGGATAGCATCCCGTTCATCGAGACTCAGGTCGAAGTACAGATCATCACCCTTCAGCCTCAGGTGAGCAAGCAGCAGGTCGATGAGATCAAGAATCGTCTGCGTGACTTCACCAACCGTGTCAATTCGGGCGAGTCGGAGTTCTCGACCCTCGCCATCCTTTACAGCGAAGACCCAGGCAGTGCAGCCATGGGCGGCGAGTTGGGCTTCAAGGCAAAGGGTGCTTATGTGCCCGAATTCTCGGCCGTGGCCTTCCAGCTTACCGAACCTGGCAAGGTGTCGAAGGTCGTCGAGACCGAGTTCGGTTATCACATCATCCAGCTCATCGAACGTCGTGGCGACCGTGCCAACTTCCGCCATATCCTTCTCACCCCGAAGGTGAGTGCCAAGGAACTCACCGATGCTCGTGCCCGAATGGACACGCTGCGTATGGACCTCGATTCGGCCAAGTTCACTTTCGAAGAGGCAGCCCGTTATCTGTCAAGCGACAAGAACACGCGCAACAGCGGTGGTATGATGACCAGCGAACGTAGTGGTGCTGCACGTATGACGATGGACGAACTTCCTGCTGAGGTGGCTCGTGTGGTAGCCCGTATGGAGGTGGGTGAGATTTCGAAGCCTTTCGTCATGAAGGACAGCAAGACGAGCCGCGACCAGGTGGCTATCGTCAAGTTGAAGCGTCGCATCCCAGGCCACAAGGCCACCTATTACGACGACTACCAGACGGTGAAGGAGATTTACGAACAGCATCTGCATCAGGAGATCATCGAGAACTTCATCCGCGAGAAGCAGAAGACCACTTATGTGCGCATCAAGCCAGGGTGGGAGAAATACGATTTCAAGTATCCCGGATGGGGACAGCGTGAATAAAGGTTCCCAACAAACGTTATTTCTTTGAAGAAAGCAAGAAACAGCATATTGACACTTATGATCGTGGCGCTGACCACGGCGTTAGGTCTTGCGCAGCAGCAACAATCGCAGCCGCGCAAGATTTACCTGCTTCATGCCAATACGCTAAGCTACGACAAGCGCGAGGATCCCGAACGACAGACCCTGCGTGGTGATGTGCAGTTCCGACAGGACTCTTGCTATATGTATTGCGATTCGGCCTATTTCTACGAGAACTCCAACTCGATGGCTGCTTTCGGCAATGTGAAGATGCGGCAGAGCGATACGCTCTTCGTCTATTGCGACTCGATGTTCTACGACGGCGATGCGATGTTTGGCGAACTCTATGACAATGTGCATCTGATCCATCGCAGCAAGACGGCCAACACCAACCTCTACACAAGTTACATGACCTACGATCGTGAGGTGGAGGAGGCTAATTATCCCGACAGGGGAATTATGGTCGATTCGCTTGTGCATCTTCGCAGTCTGGTTGGCTGGTATTATCCACAGCAGAAACTGGCTTTCTTTCAATACGATGTGGAGGGCAGAACCTACGAACGCAACGATCAATGGAAGAGTGTGGGCAGCATGCCACCGCCCGACTATTATCCCAACGACGAGATTCTCACTCCCCAGTTCATGCTTTTCAGCGACACGCTTCGCTACGACTTCCGAAACAATCTAGCCACTGTGCTGGGTCCTTCGCGTATCGTCAACGACTCTTCCACCGTGCATACACGCCGAGGGCATTTCAACACAAAGACCGAACTTGCCAACCTCTACGAACGTTCGTGGATCGAAAGTCCCGGACGATATGCGATAGCCGACACATTGTTTTATAATGTGAAGGAAGGCTATGGCGAGGCGTGGGGCGACATCTATGCCATCGATACCCTCGACAATATGGCGATGAAGGGTGACTATGCCTACTACATCGAGAGCGACAGTGTGCCCCAGATGGGCTACATCACAGGCCATGCCCTGGCCATGGAGTTCAGCAGCGGCGATACGCTCTACCTGCATGCCGATACGTTGCGTGCCTACACCATCATCGATCATGTCCTGGCCGACACATTGACCCATACCGAGGCCATCGATACGCTTGGCAACACCCAGCTGGTGATCGACAGCATTATGCCCGAACACTACGATACGTTGCGCTATATGCATGCCTACCATGGTGTGCGTTATTATCGCAGCGACCTGCAAGGCGTCTGCGACTCGCTCATCTATTCGGCACGCGATTCCCTTGCCACGTTCATGGGCAATCCGGTGATGTGGAACAACCAGTATCAGATTCGTGGCGATTCGATCTTTGCCATTGTCACTCGCGAAGGCATCCATCGCGCGATGATTCATCCCAATGCGTTCCTCACGCAAAGCCACGACGAGAGCCTGGCTGTCAATTCCGACACGCTCAGCGAAGCACAGCGTAAGGCACTGCGCATCGACTCGCTCCATTACGACCAGATATTGGGACGCGACCTTGTCTGCTACTTCGATTCGGGCAAGGTGAGCCGTTTGGATATGAGCGGCAATGTGCAGATCATCTATTATCCCGAGGAGAAGGACAAGACACTCATCGGCCTCAATCAGATGATAGGCAACTACCTGACCGTATGGTTCAAGAACCAGAAGATGGAGAAGTTGAAACTCTGGCCACAGGTTGTGGGCTCCTTGACTCCCATACAGTTGGTGACCGACGATATACTCTATCTTGAGAACTTCCGCTGGATGGCATATCTTCGTCCGGCTGGCCCCAAGGACGTGTTCCGTGGCATCGAGATGAAGAAGGAGGACATTATCGAAATACCTCGCTTGTTTAACGACGATGAGTTGAATGGTTATTAGGAAAACGAAAAAATAGACTAACTATTATGGCATCGATATTCAGTACGAACAAACCCAAGCGCTTCGAGCACATCAGTCATTTCACCAAGAATGAGCGCAAGCAGTGGCTTGAAGCTCGTGTGCGCAAGGTGAAGCGTGAGATGGGCGAACTGCCCGACGAGGAGTTGAAGGCCGAGGAGATCATCCGAGGTACCTTCATCCAGGGCACCACGCACCTCAAACGTCGCAAGGAGAAGGAGGAGGCCGATGGCGAACAGGGCAACAATCGTTACATCAAGCTTGCTGTGGCGATTGTGGTCATGGTCATCATCTTCGTTTATCTTATCAAGTCAATCTGATTCCTGGTATGGATATCATCCATCTTCTTCCCGATTCAGTTGCCAATCAGATAGCCGCTGGCGAAGTGGTTCAGCGTCCTGCAAGCGTTGTCAAGGAACTCCTTGAGAACAGCATCGACGCACACGCCACCGAGATACAGGTTGTGCTGCGCGAGGCGGGTCGTGAACTCATCCAGGTCATCGACAATGGCATCGGAATGAGTCCTGCCGATGCACGAATGGCTTTCGAGAAGCACGCCACCTCGAAGATTCAGCAGGCAGCCGACCTCTTCGACCTTCATACGATGGGTTTCCGAGGCGAAGCCCTGGCGTCGGTGGCTGCTGTCGCCGAGGTCGAACTGCGTACACGTCGCCGCGACGACGAGGCAGGCGTCCTGATTGCTTTGGCAGGAAGCCAGGTGCAGCGCCAGGAGTCCTGTGCCTGTCCGGCAGGAGCAAATTTCCAGGTACGTAATCTCTTTTATAATGTGCCAGCTCGAAGGAAGTTCCTCAAGAGCAACCAGACCGAGCTTTCGAACATCATGCAGGAGATACAGCACGTGGCTCTGGCGCATCCCCAGGTCGAGATCACGGTGACGCACAACGATGCGGTGATACTGCAACTCACTGCCGGCTCGCACAAGCAGCGCATCGTGCAGCTTTTCAGCAAGAGCCTTTCGCAGCAACTGCTGCCCCTCCAGGTCGAGAACGACCTGATGAATATCTCGGGTTTCGTGGGTGCTCCCGAAGGTGCTCGAAAAAAGGGTGCCTTGCAGTTCTTCTTCGTCAATGGCCGTTTTATGAAGCACCCCTATTTCCACAAGGCGGTGCTCGAATGTTTCCAGGACCTGATTCCCGAAGGGACGCAACCCAACTACTTCATTTACTTGCAGGTCGATCCGCAAAGCATCGATGTCAATATCCACCCGACAAAGACCGAAATCAAGTTCGAGAACGAGTCGGCCCGCTGGCACATCTTGATGGCTACCATCCGTGAGGCTTTGGGCAAATACAATGCCGTGCCGACCATCGATTTTGACCTGGCTGATGCCCCCGAAGTGGAGCCGCAGTACTTGCCTGGACGTACATCGACCAGCGAACCCCGTCCCCGTTTCGACGACTATAATCCTTTCCGTCAGCAGCCTGCTGCTCATTGGGAGTCGCTTTACGAAGACTTCCGCAAGGAGGAAGCTCAGGGCGAGGAACTGCCTTCGAGGATGGAGAGCACGTTGCCTTCGCGTTTTGACCAAAGAAGCATTCCTGCCGACGAAGGCATGGAACTGCCTAGCGCCATGGACCTGATGAGCGGCCTTTCCGACGACGAGAAGCCTCAATCCACCAAGCGCGTGCAGTATCTGCAGGTCGGCAATCGCTATATTGTCGGCAATTCACGCGGCGGGATGCTGCTCATCGACCAGCATCGTGCCCACCTGTGTATCCTCTACGACCGTTATCACACGCAGATCAGCAATCGTCAGGGTCTGACCCAGCATGAGCTCTTCCCCGAGATGATCGAGGTGTCGCCGGCCGACGAACCGCATCTGCAGGCCATCCTTCCCGAACTCAGTTACCTGGGCTTCGAACTCGACAACCTCGGAGGGGGCAGTTACGCAGTCAATGGCAAGCCCGCTTCGCTCGATAGTACGGTCAATATACACGAACTTATGCTCCAGATGATTGAGGCAGCTCGTGAGGAGGTTCATGGCGTGGGCGAAGACCTCGACCGCCGTCTTGCCCTGCGTCTCGCCAAGGCACAGGCTATCCCCTACGGACGTCAGATAGGGGAGGAGGAGATGCAGCAGCTCGTCGAGACCCTGCTGGCATTGCCCGAACATCAGATGACTCCCGATGGGCATCCTGTGATGACGTTGGTGTCCAACGATGAGTTGGCTTCACATTTGTAAATAGAAATAACTATATATATGAAATACGGTATTTGTCTCCAACCTTATATCCCTATGCGTGCCTCGGCTGCCGAACAGTCCGAGATGACCAATCAGCTCATTTTCGGTGATACCTTCCAGATCCTCGAGGAGATTCCGCGCTGGTACCGCGTCATTCGCGACTGCGACAACTACGAAGGCTGGATCGACTGGAAGACGGCCACCCTGATCGATCAGATCGAGTATCGTCGTTTCCTCGATCTCACCCCCGAGGCTCCTCTGCTTCGCCAGCCCTTCAATCCCGTGCAGCGCACCGAGCACGGTCAGTCAGGCTCGGCCCATCTGTCATGGGGCAGCCGCATCTTCGACCTCGACGAGACGGGCATCACCTTCCGCATGCATGGCATTCGTTTCGATGTGCCATCGATGAGCTATGTGCAGCCTGTCCACGCCAGTTCGATGTCGCGCAAGGCCTTGACCAAGTATGTCATCCAGCAGGCACAGATGCTGCTGAACACGCCTTATCTCTGGGGCGGCGTTTCGGCAGGTGGTGTCGATTGTTCGGGCTTCATCCAGACGCTCTTCCGCTTCATCGGCATCGATATGCCGCGCAATGCCTCGCAGCAGGCGTTGAAGGGCAAGGAGGTCAGCTTCGAAGAACGCGAGGCTGGCGATCTGGCATTCTTTACGATGGATTCCGAGACCAACAAGATCTCGCATGTGGGACTGGTGGCCGACAACGGACGTGTCCTTCACGTGAGCGGTTTCCTCCACTACGACGAACTGCGTCCCGAAGGCATCTGGAACATCCAGCGCAAGGAGATGTCACATTCATTGGTTTGTATTAAGCGTTACTTCTGATGGAAAACAGTCTGATTGAGCAATTATACGAGGCTTATCTCGCGCATCCCAGCATCACCACCGATAGCCGCAAGGTCGAGCCGGGGCAGATCTTCTTTGCTTTGAAGGGCGAGCGTTTCGATGGCAATGCCTATGTGGATGAGGTGCTTGCAAAGGGTGCTTCGCTTGCTGTCATCGATGATGCAAGCCGCAGTAAGGAGGGAACGTTCCTCGTGCCCGATGTCCTCACCGCACTCCAGCAGTTGGCTGCCCATCATCGCAAGCAGTTCCGCAACTGGCAACGTCCCGTCAAGGTCATTGGCATCACCGGAACGAATGGCAAGACCACGACCAAGGAACTGATTCGCACGGTGCTTGGTCGAAAGTTCAACGTGCTGGCCACCGAAGGCAATCTGAACAATCAGATTGGCGTGCCTTTGACCCTCCTCAAGGTGAAGCCCGAGCACGAACTTGCCATCGTCGAGATGGGTGCCAACCACCCGATGGACATTGCCGAACTCTGCGCCATCGTTCATCCCGACTTCGGACTCATCACCAATGTCGGCAAGGCGCATCTGCTGGGTTTCGGTTCGCTCGAAGGTGTCATTGCTGCCAAGACGGAACTCTACAAGAGTGTGGCTGCCGATGGCGGCATGATCTTCATCGATTCGTTCAACCGAGACCTGCTGAACAAGGCCATCACCTATGGCGTGCAGTGCCGACCCTATTTGCCTGGCACGGTTGACGACTGCTCGCCTTACCTCACACTCAGCATCTACGATACCGAGGCTCCCGAGCCGATTCAGGTGCATACCCATCTCATCGGCAGTTACAATGCCATCAATTGTCTCGCAGCCGCCACCGTCGGTCGCTTCTTCGGCGTGTCCATCGACGAGGTCGGCAAGGCTATCGAGAGTTACGAGCCGCAGAACATGCGTAGCCAGCTTGTCGATCTTGGCTATGGCAACCAGCTCATCATGGATGCCTACAATGCCAATGCGACGTCGATGCATGCTGCCTTGTCGTCGTTCAAGATGAACAATGCGCCTCACAAGAGCGTCATCCTTGGCGATATGCGCGAACTGGGCGACGAGTCGCAGAAGGAACATGGCAACGTCCTCAACTACCTCTTCACTTCGGGCATCGAGCTCGATATGATTGTGCTTGTGGGCGAGGAGTTCTGCAAAGCATTCAAGACGTGGGGCATGACCTACGCCAAGCAGCACCCCATGAATGTGCGTTGCTTCGACAATGTGCAGGACCTCATTGACGACGGTACAACCCTCGGCAACATGGGTGGAACAATCCTCGTGAAGGGTAGCCGCTCCATGCAGCTCGAAAAGGCTGCCGAAGCTATCAAGAATTTTTTCAATCATCACGAATTATCGAATTAAAGAATTAAAGATTTAAAAAATTAAAAAAATAAAATAAAGTTCGGCCCGCTTTGGCCCACTTTATCCCCCCAAAAAAAAATTCTCAAATTCGCAAATTCGTGATAAAAAATAATAATTGTGAAACTCTATCTTTTTCGTCACGGACAGACCGACTGGAACAAGGCACATCGCTTCCAGGGCCATATCGATATCCCGCTCAATGAATATGGGCGCGAGTTGGCACGCATCACTGCACGCAACTGGCCCATCGTTCCCTACGATCGTGTCTATTGCTCTCCCCTCATCCGTGCCGTCGAGACAGCGCAGATCATCCTCGATGGCCGCCCCGAGAAGGAGATGATCAAGACCGATCAGCGCATCATCGAATTCGGTTTCGGTCCATGCGAGGGACATAATATCGACGAGGCAGCCGGCGATCCGCAGAACCCGATGTACAACCTGCTGCATCATCCCGAGAAGTATAATCCTACCAATGGCGCCGAGTCGTTCTACGACCTTGTCGATAGGGCAAGAGCTTTCCTCCGTGACGAAATCCTTCCCCTCGAACAGCAGGGCATCGAGAACGTCCTTGTCGTGGCGCATGGTGCCTTGATACGAGGCGTTGTTTGTGCTGCCGGCAAGAAGGAGATTCGCGACTTCTGGCAATGTCCCTATTACAATTGCAGCCTCACCACGCTCGACATCACCCATGGTGAAATCACCCTCGAACGCGAGGCCGAAGTCTTCTACGACGCCTCCGGCAGTTTCGGCGGCTTCACCACAAGGAAATAAGCCCCCATCCTCTCCCTTGTTCCGTCTGTTGCGATGTCATCGCAACTCCTCGCTCCGAGCTCTGCTCCCTCATCCCCCGTCCCCTTGGCAGCCATGTTTGGCTGCCCTCGCCCCCCTCTTAACCCCTCTTAACCCCTCCTAACCTTTCTTAACCCCCTTATACCCCTCACACATGAAGAACCTATCCCCCCTCTTTCTGACCCTATCCCTGCTCGCCGTCGTTGCAGCAGGCGAGGCACAACGTCTGCCACTCCAGAACCATAGTCTGATGTGGTACGACCGTCCTGCCGTGCTTTGGACCGAAGCCCTTCCCCTTGGCGATGGCCGATTGGGAGCCATGATGTTTGGCAACCCTTTGCAGGAACATCTGCAACTCAACGAGGAGACCATTTGGGCAGGCAATCCCAACAACAACTACAATCCCGAGGCTGCCGAGTGGATTCCCAGAATTCGCCAACTGGTGTTCGAAGGACGTTATCGCGAGGCGCAGGACCTTTGCACGCGCTACGTCAAGTCGCCCACCAACCAGGGTATGCCCTATCAGCCTTTCGGCAACTTGCTCGTCAACTTCAACGGCCAGCTCGACTATACCAACTATCGTCGTTCACTCGACCTCGACAGCGCTTTGGCGGTGGTCGAATATGATGTCAACGATGTGCACTTCCGACGCGAGTGCTTCACGTCGTTTGCCGACAGCGTCGTCATCCTCCATCTGACAGCCTCTCGTCCCGGCCAGCTCAGTTTTACGGCCACAATGACTACCCCGCAGCAGGACAGTCGTCTCAACGATGCTCCCGAAGGCATCACCCTGCATGGCATGACGGGCGGACATGAGAAGCTGGGTAGTCGTCTGCGCTACTTCGGCCGTGCCGTGGTGAAGAATCGTGGCGGCAGTCAGACCATCCGTCATGGCATCATCACCGTCGAAGGTGCCGATGAAGCCACCATCTACGTGTCCATTGCCACCGCCTTCCAGAACTATCGTTCGATCAAGGGCGACGAGCGTGCCCGTTCGTCCAATCAGTTGCAACTTGCTCTCCATAAGGACTATGCCACTGCACGTGCCCAGCATATCGAGGCTTATCAGACCTTGGCCAATCGCAATACGCTGTGGCTCGGTGACGACCAGTATGCCGACCGCACCACCGTTGATCGTCTGCGCGATTTCGGCAAGACGCACGACAAGCATCTCGTGGCGATGTACTATCGCTTCGGACGTTACCTCCTCATCTCCTCCTCGCAGCCTGGTGGACAGCCTGCCAATTTGCAGGGCATTTGGAACGACAAGATGCTCCCCTCGTGGGACAGCAAATACACCTGCAACATCAACCTCGAGATGAACTATTGGCCCTCGGAGGTCTGCAATCTCTCCGAACTCAACGAGCCACTCTTCCGTCTGATTCGCGAAGTGAGCCAGACGGGACGCGATGCGGCACGTGTGATGTATGGAGTGCGTGACACCACGGCTTGGGTCCTCCATCACAACACCGACCTTTGGCGTATCACCGGTGCCGTCGATAATGCTCCTTCGGGTATGTGGATGTCGGGCGGCGCTTGGCTTTGCACGCACCTTTGGCAGCATTATCTCTATACGCTCGACCTCGATTTCCTGCGCGAGTGGTATCCCGTGATGAAGGGTGCCGCAAGTTTCTTCGACGAAACGATGGTCTATGAACCCCTCCATCATTACCTCGTGGTTTGTCCCACCAATTCGCCCGAAAACGCTCCCCAGGGACACGATGCCACCACCGTGGCAGGCTGCACTATGGACAGCCAGCTCATCGGCGACCTTTGGGACGAAGTGGCTCAGGCGGCACGTCTGTTGGGCGATGTTGCCACGGCCGAACACTACGAAGCACGCGTCAAGGAACTCGCTCCCATGCAAATCGGTTCGTGGGGACAGTTGCAGGAATGGATCGAGGATTGGGACAACCCTGCTGACGATCATCGTCATGTGAGTCATCTCTACGGTCTTTTCCCCAGCAATCGCATTTCGGCACGCAATACGCCCGACCTCGCCAAGGCGGCACAGGTCAGCCTCGAACATCGTGGCGACATCTCGACAGGTTGGGCCATGGGTTGGCGCGTCTGCCTGTGGGCTCGTCTCCTCGACGGCAACCATGCCTACAAGCTCATCGAGAACCAGTTGAGTCTGACGCACGAACGCGATGTGTCGTACGAACCTAAGCTGGGCGGCGGCACCTATGCCAACTTCTTCGACGCTCATCCTCCTTTCCAGATCGATGGCAATTTCGGTTGCACGGCAGGCATCGCCGAGATGTTGATGCAAAGCCAGGATCCTGTCATCCAGTTGCTTCCCGCTCTTCCCGACTATTGGAAGGAGGAAGGTCGCATCTCGGGTCTCGTGGCCCGTGGCGGCTTCGTCATAGACATGGAGTGGCACGACGGCAAGGTTTCGCGCCTCGAAGTCACTTCCCGCCTCGGAGGTCTGCTCCAAATCGCAGGCCCCGGCCTCAAGAAGACCATCAAGCGCCCGACGAAGGCCGGACAAAGCTATCTTCTGGTTAAATAATAAGTATTTAGCCAAAATAATGATAACAATTAACGTTAATTCGCGATAATTCGTGTTTAAATAACCCACACACACTCATGAAACGAACTCTTCTATCCCTCCTCCTTCTTTGCGCAAGCGTGGCAGTCTTTGCAGCGGCTCCATACGAGAAGCCCTGGACGCACGGTCGTCTGCAGGTCAGCGAAAACCATCTCTATCTCCAGCATGCCGACGGCACTCCGTTCTTCTGGCAGGGCGAGACGGGCTGGCTGATGCCCGAGAAACTCAATCGCGCACAGGTCGGCTTCTATCTGACGCAGTGTGCCAACGCAGGATATAACGTCGTGCAGGTGCAGACCGTCAATGGCGTGCCCGCCTACAACGTCTATGGCCAGCCTTCGATGATTCCCAACAAGAAGGGCGATATGTTCGACTTCACGCCCTTCGACACCAAGGCACAGCGTACCTTGCAGAACGCCTACACCTATTGGGATCACTTCGACTACATCTTCGACCAGGCCGAGCAACGTGGCATCTACATCGGCATGGTCTGCATCTGGGGCGGACTTGTCAAGGCAGGGCTGATGGACGTCCAGCAGGCAAAGGACTATGGCAAGTTCCTCGCCGAGCGCTATGGCCATCGTCCCAATGTCGTCTGGATCATCGGTGGCGACCAGCGCGGCGACGTGAAGCCCGAGGTGTGGGAGGCTTTGGCCAACACCATTCGTCAGTACGACAAGAATCACCTCGTCACCTATCATCCCTTTGGCCGTACTAGTTCGGTCACTTGGTGGAACGATGCCGAGTGGCTCGACTTCAATATGTTCCAGTCGGGACACCGTCGCTATGGCCAGCGTCGCGGCGATGGCGATACGTCCAACACTGCCGAGACCGAGGAGGACAACTGGCGCTACGTCGAGGCTGCCCACCAGCTCCAGCCGCTCAAGCCCATCCTCGATGCCGAACCTTCCTACGAACGCATCCCGCAGGGTTTGCACGACACCACCCAGCCCCAATGGCAGGCGCAGGATTGTCGTCGCTATGCCTGGTGGAGCGTGCTGGCAGGCAGTTGCGGACATACCTATGGCAACAATGCCCTGATGCAGTTCTATCAGCCCGGCGATGGTCAGGCCTATGGCTGCACCACGCCCTGGTACGAGGCCGTCCATGATCCCGGCTTCCTGCAGATGCAGTATATCAAGCGACTGATGCTCATGCTTCCCTATTTCGACCGTGTGGCCGACCAGAGCGTCCTTGTGGGCGAATATGGCAAGCGCTACGAACGTCCTGTGGCAAGTCGTGGCAAGGATTATATCGTGGCATATACCTATGTGGGAGGTGCGCTCGATGTCGATTTGAGCCGCATCTCAGGCCGCCAGAAGAAGGCGTGGTGGTACAGTCCATCGACGGGCGAATTCCGCTTCATCGGTCAGTTTGCCGACAGCAAGTGCCAGCATTTTGCCCCCGATGCCCCCTATGGCCCGGGCTATGACCAGGTATTGGTCATCGTTGATGCCTCGAAGGACTACATTCATTAAGCTGAGGCTTGTTTGAAAGGTTCGAAAAGTTCAAAAGGGTCGAAAGGTTGCTCCCTTCGGTCGCGTCCGAGGGAAGCGAAAGGTTCGAAGGGTTAAAACTTAGAATGTCCATATGCTCGAAAGTCTGCACGAACTCGGACTCTCCGACGAAGCCATTGCCCTGGCGCAGGGTATGCTCCTGGGCGACAAGTCGGGTCTGTCGTCCGAGGTGGTCAGCGCCTTCCGGACGGCTGGGATGAGTCACATCATGGCTGTCTCCGGCCTCCATGTCGGCATCATCATGTCGATCATCTGGATATGTTTCCGTCCCGTCGAGATGCTCGTCGGATATCTGGCACCTCTCAATCTCACCGTCCATTACGCGCTAGGTGACCTCAAACGCATCGTCGTGATTGCCCTGACGGCCTGCTATGTCTGGCTCATTGGTGCTCCGCCCAGTGCCGTGCGTGCCGCGCTGATGCTCTCCATGCTGATGCTCGGGTGGATGCTCCATCGCTCCACGTCGGCTTGGCGATGCATGGTCTTCGCCGCCCTCGTGCTCATCGCCTGGGATCCGTGGACGGTCGGCCAGGTGGGCTTCCAGCTGAGTTTCCTTGCCGTGGCGGGCATCCTGCTTTTCCAGCCGTGGCTGCAGTCCGACCGTTTCCCCCGTTGGTTGCGGCTCGTCCTCCTGTCGGTGTCGGCGCAGTGGTTCACCACGCCCGTGGTCGCCTATTGGTTCCATCAGGTCCCGTTGCTCGGCTGGGTGCAGGGACTGCTGGTCGTTCCGCTGATGCCCATCCTGGTGTCGCTGCTCCTTGTGGGCATCCTGTTGCCCTCGTTCCATTTCCTTGCCGTGCCCATCGAGGCGCTCACTGCCTGGATGGGGTGGGTGGCGCAAGGCATTGGACGTGTCGAGCAGGTGCTGCTCGGCGGTCATCTCCATTTCTATCCCACGTGGTGGGAAGTGCTGCTTGCCGAACTCCTGCTGCTCGCCATTGTACTGTATCTTAAAGTACTCAACTTTCGCAAATGAAACTCCACCGACTTCAATACTTTATCCTGCCCGTCATCTACCTCATCATCGGCGGCACGGTGATTGCCCTGCTCATGCAGCGCATCCTCAACTATGCCTCCACGATGTGGCTGCTCCTGCTGTTGCCCATGCTGATGGTGACGGTGTTGCTCACGGTGGTCGCCATCGTCAATGTCTGGTTGGAGTATCGCATGCAGCGCGAACCCGGCTTGCGTGTCCACTATCGCAAGGCCAGCCTGGCGTGGCTCTATTTCCGCTGTTGGGCGGTGGTGATGGCAGGATTGTCGATGGCCATCGTCTTCGCCTGGCTGTGCCAGCTGCTGCCCAGTTATCTGAGTGAGTTGTTCCGTTTCTACAAGGTCCTTTTCTACGGCCTCTGTGCCTTCCTGACCCTCTCGGCGCTGATGAGTGTCGTGCTGGGTGTCAATCTCGAGGAGATACGTTTGCGCAATGCGCAGTCCGAGAACCAGCTGCTCAAGGCGCAGCTCAACCCGCACTTCCTCTACAATACGCTCAACAACATCGATGCGCTCATCTGGCTCGACCAGGAGCGTGCCTCTTCGGCGGTGACGAGTCTTTCCAGCCTGATGCGCTATATGACCTACAGTGCCCGGCAGGAGCAGGTGCCGCTCGACGACGAGGCACAGGCCGTCGGCCGGTTGTGCGACCTGCAGCGTCTGCGCATGGCGCGGCCCGAATGTCTGCGCTTCGATGTGGTCAAAAATATGAGCAGGGATGCAGCCGGACGTCGTCCGAGGATGATAGCACCGCTCCTGCTCGTTCCTTTGGTAGAAAACTGCTTCAAGCATTGCGGCTCCACCAGCGAAGACGATGCCATCTGCATCCGGCTCGAGGAGCTTGACGAAGGGCTCCGATTCTCCACCGACAACAACCTCCCGGCTGACGAAGGGGACAAGGCCCCGTCGGCCAACTCCGATGCCCGGCACGGCGGGGTGGGGCTCACCGTGCTGCGTCGCCGTCTCGAGCTCCTCTATCCCGGCGCCTACACGTTCACCGCTCGTCGCGAAGGCAATCGCTTCCGAACCATGCTGACAATCTCTTGTTAGCCTCGTCGATCAGTCGGGGCACCGCCAGTTGCTGCCATTCCATCCAGCCTATCGGACGATAGTCGTCGGGCAGGGTGCTGAAGGCAGCATTTGTTTTAGGGTCCTTGTCGTCGGGCAGCCTTACGGCGTAGAACGTGGCATAGATGGTCTGATGCGTCAGCTGGTGCTTTCTTTCCAGCACGAGGGTGGCACAGTCCTTCACGGCTGCGGGCACTTCCCCGTCCTCGTTGAGCACGAATTCCCAAAGGCCCTGCCAGATGTCGCCCGCGCCGCGCTGGTGCACCCACAGCTTGTCCTTATATATATAAATGATGTATGTGAAGTGGCGTTCGCGCACGTGCGTCCTTCCCTGTTTCACGGGACGTTCGCCCACGGTGCCGGCTGCCAGTGCCAGGCAATGGCTCCTCACGGGGCAGGTCGCGCACTTGGGCTGCGTGGGTGAGCAGAGCAGAGCGCCCAGCTCCATCATCGCCTGGTTGTGGCGCCCCGGCGATTCCTTCCCCTTGCCTTCGCCCACGGTCTGTTCCAGCAGTTCGTCGGCGAGCCCTTGGAAGAGCTTTTGTCCCTGCGTTGTGTCGATGGGCGTGTCGATGTCGTAGAGGCGCGCCAGCACGCGATAGACGTTGCCGTCCACCACGGCCACCCGTTCCTCCGAGGCGAAGCTGGCGATGGCGGCTGCCGTGTAGGGTCCCACGCCTTTCAGCCCGATGAGGTCGGCGAAGGTGTCGGGGAAGTCCTTCCCGCCGTGCTCCTTGCGCCAGGCCATCACCTGCTGCGCTGCGGCGTGCAGGTTGCGGGCACGGCTGTAGTAGCCCAGTCCCTGCCACAGTTTCAGCACCTGGTCGAGCGGAGCCGCCGCTAGGTCGTCCACACGCGGGTACGCCGCCACAAAGCGCTCGTAGTAGTCCAGCCCCTGTGCCACGCGTGTCTGCTGCACGATGATCTCCGAAAGCCATATCCTGTAGGCATCCTTCGTGTGGCGCCATGGCAGTTCGCGTCGGTTTTGGTCGAACCAAACCCCTATCTGATAGCCTATTTCGTTCATTTTCTTGATATTCAGTTGGCAATTATGCCATTTTCGTGTGCAAAGATACATTTTTTTTCAAAAAAATCGCCTTTACTCTTTTTTTTTTGGATAAAAAGCCCTATCTTTGCTCGCCAAATCAATAAAATCGTTAATAAATTATATAAAAAATGACAAAAGCAGAAATCGTAACCAAGATCGCTAAGAGAACCGGTCTTGACAAGGATGTAGTCCTTGTTGTGGTCGAGCAGTTCATGGGTGCCGTCAAGGAGTCACTCGTCAACGAAGAGCCCGTATTCCTCCGTGGCTTCGGCAGTTTTATCATCAAGGAGCGCGCTACCAAGGTTGCCCGCAACATCAGCAAGGAGACTTCTATCGTCATTCCCGCTCACAATATCCCAGCTTTCAAGCCTGCCAAGAGCTTCATCGCACAGGTCAGCGGTGAGATCGTCAATGAGGAAGCATAATCAGAAAACAATTATTTGTCCAATTAATAATCTTTAATAAGGTATGCCAAACGGTAAGAAGCACAAGCGTCATAAGATGGCGACGCACAAGCGTAAGAAGCGTCTTCGCAAGAATCGCCATAAGCACTGATCAGACCAGTGGTGACGCACGTGGAAGAATCCCTGGGGACTTCCACAACCAATATACGAATTGCAGAGGGCGTCAATCTGCCCGCTGTAATTCGTTTTTTTTGTATCCATCACCTTTTTAATTTCCCATTTGCTATTTGCAATGACAAGCGAAGTCGTAATCGATGTGCAGTCGAAGGAGATCACCATCGGTCTCCTCGAAGACGGCAAGCTCGCCGAATACCAGCGCGAACGCAAGGATTCGAGCTACACGGTGGGCAACATCTACCTGGCGCGCGTCAAGAAGCTCATGCCAGGTCTCAACGCTGCATTCATTGACGTGGGGCACGAGAAGGAAGGATTCATTCACTATCAGGATCTTGGCCCGCAGTTCAGGACGTTGGCCAAGTATGTCAAGCAGCAGATCTCCGACCGCAAGCACTACATCCCGCTCGAGCATTTCAAGCGCGAGCTCGACATCGACAAGGACGACACCGTCGCCGAAGCCCTCACCGTGGGGCAGGAGATACTGGTGCAGATCGCCAAGGAACCCATCAGTACCAAAGGGCCGCGACTCACATGCGACCTCTCCCTGCCCGGCAGGTTCATGGTACTCATTCCATTCCAGGACAAGGTTTCGGTGAGCACGAAAATCAAGTCAAGCGAAGAGAAGAGCCGTCTCAAGCAGATCATTGGCGCCATCCGTCCGAAGAACTACGGCGTGATCATACGCACGTCAGCGCAGGGGATGGGAGCCGACGAGCTTACCCAGGAGCTTACTTCGCTGGTCAAGCGTTGGGAAGAATGCGTGACCACACTCATGAAAGGCAAGCTGCCTAGCCTCTGCTACGAGGAGAACAGCCGTGCCGTGGCATTACTTCGTGACATCTTTAACCCCTCGTTCGAGAACATCTGGGTCAACGACCCGGCGACGTTTAGTCAGATAAAGGATTATGTGAGTCTGATAGCCCCTGAAAAGGCGGACGTCGTGAAACTCTATAGCGAGGAACAGCCCATTTTGGATAAGTTCGCGGTGACGCGCCAGATCAAGTCGTCGCTCGGAAAGACCGTCTCCTGCAAGGAAGGTGCCTACATCATCATCGAGCACACCGAAGCCTTGCACGTCATCGACGTCAATTCCGGTCATCGCAGCCGACAGGCCGAGGACCAGGAGGAGAACGCCCTGCTGGTCGATATGGCGGCAGCCGACGAGATATGTCGTCAGATGCGTCTGCGCGACATGGGTGGCATCATCGTGGTCGATTTCATCGACCTCACCAAGTCGGAGCATCGCGAGCAGCTCTACAAGCACGTCAAGGAACTCATGGCGCGCGACCGAGCCAAGCACAACATCCTGCCGCTCTCGAAGTTCTGCCTGATGCAGATCACCCGCCAGCGTGTGCGTCCCGTCATGGACGTGCAGACCGCCGAGTCCTGCCCCGTCTGCGGTGGCAGCCACGTGGTCAAGCCCTCCATCCTGTTCTGCGACAGGCTGCAGGAGAAGCTCGACACGCTGACCTCCGAAATGAAAGTGAAGAATTTCCGACTCCACGTGCATCCGTTCATAGCAGCTTACATTCGCCAGGGCTGGTTCTTCAGGAGCCTCTACTGGCAGTGGCGGCGGCGCTATGGCATGGCATGGCGGCTCATCACCGACCAGTCCATGGAGCTGCTGCAGTACAAGGTCCTCGATGCCGATCGCAACGAGATTGACCTCAAACAACCCATTGATGCACACGTCTGAGCGTGTGCATCACTTTTATTTCAGAGCACTCGGAATTCTCCGACTCCTCAGAGTATTCCGATAATTCCGATTCCTCCGATTCCCCGATCCCTCCAACTATGTCCGTAATTCTTCTCCAAAACTCTCTCGGCCGCCTCCCCCAGACCCGCATGGCCGAGCCCGTCAACTTCTCGCTCGAGGCAGGCGAGCACATTGCCGTCATGGGTCCCAATGGCGGCGGCAAGTCGTGTCTCGTCGATCTCATCACCGGCCGCAACCTGCTCATGCAGGGCAGGCTCGACTACGACTTCGGCCCCGGCACCCGACCCACAGCCTATGGCAACATCGTGCAGCTCACCTTCGAGGACGCCCTCGGCACCGTCGAGAAGCCCTACTACTATCAGCAGCGCTTCAACAGCCAGGACCGCGACGAGTCGCCCCTCGTGATGACTGTTCTTAAACGCGCCCTGGCATCGGGTCGCGTCACGGCAACGGGACTTTCGGCCGACGAGGCACGCGAGGCAGGTCATGGCCTGACGCGCGAAGAGGCTGTGGCTGCAGGCGGTGAGGATGATACCGAGTTCCTGCAGAACCCTTTGCTCGACACCTTCCTGATGCGCGACCTCCTGCCCAAACGCATGGTCTTGCTCTCCAGTGGCGAGATGCGCCGCTATCAGCTCTTCAAATATCTCATCAAGCGCCCGCGCGTCCTCATCGTCGACAATCCTTTCATCGGCCTCGATGCCCCGATGCGCGACCAGCTTAGTCAGTTCTTCCAGCTCCTCGTCGATACGGGCGAAGTGCAGATCATCATGCTCCTGTCGATGCTCGACACCGTGCCGACCTTTATGACGCACGTCGTCGAAGTGGACAATATGAGGGTGGGAGAGAAGCTTACGCGTGAGGAGTATCTCGCAACCTTGCCCGACTTCAAGGCCGCTCCGGCATCTTCACTTTCGCCAGAACTGAAGGCTCAGATTGCTGCGCTTCCTGTGATGCCTGTCGCCAACCTCACCGTCGATGGCAGTCCCACCGACGAGATCATCAGCATCCGCGACCTCACCTTGCCCTTGCCCGACACCGACCGCGTGCTCTATGGAGGACTCAGTTGGACGGTGCGTCGCGGCGAACATTGGGCATTGCAGGGACGCAATGGCTCAGGCAAGTCCACCTTGCTCAGTCTCATCTGTGCCGACCATCCTGCCGCCTATGCCTGCGACATCTCGCTCTTCGGTCGTCGTCGCGGCACGGGCGAATCCATCTGGGAGATCAAGAAGCACATCGGTTTCGTCAGTCCCGAGTTCCACCGAGCCTACAAGGAGAACCGTCCTGCCATCGACATTGTGGCAAGCGGTCTGCACGATTCGGTGGGTCTCTACAAGCGTCCGCGCCCCGACCAGGTTGCAACCTGTCTCTTCTGGATGCGCGTCTTCGGCATCGAGCACTTGCGCGACCGCATGTTCCTCACCCTTTCGAGTGGCGAACAGCGTCTGTGCCTCCTGGCTCGTGCCTTCGTCAAGGATCCTGCGTTGCTCATCCTCGACGAACCCCTGCATGGCCTCGACACCTATCGCCGACATCTCGTGCGCGACGTCATCGACACCTTCTGCCGCCGTCCCGACAAGACGCTCATCATGGTCTCGCACTACGAAGAGGAACTCCCCGCCAACATCACGCATCGGTTGGTGCTGTGAATCATATAGAAGCTAAGACTTATTCAAATTAAGAATAGAATTCTTATGGGATTATCTTTGAAAATGATTATTTTTTTCAAGGATAAGTTTATCTGCTGTTTTTATGTTTTCAAGTAAAGCATAGACATCTCTTAATGATTGAAGTGAAGAATCAACACTGTCCTTATGACCTTCTACAGCATCAACGAAATCCTGCAGTTCATTGAAGTAACCTTGTGAATGAATTTGGTTGTTTGGGAGCGTAGGAATATAGTTATTTCGGGCGTAAAGGTATTCAATAGTCTTGTTCCGAGAGCGAACTTTTTCAATAGGAAGGCCAAAGAAAGTAGAGGAATGTGCTACGAATGTAAGTTCTTCCATCTGGGAAAGATGGTAGATACCACTTTTTGTACAGACTTTGAGAGATTCTTCAGCGTCAGTCCAAGAATAGGCAGTGGAAAGTTCAAGAGTGCCGACTATGTGTGGATGACGTAGCATGAGAAGATAAGAAGATTGTGTTATAGGTTGACAGGCGAGGATTTCCGGTTTGCCAAAGAGACTACAAACTAGGGCAAGAGGATGGATAAATAAGTCAAGGAGGACATTGCCCTCGGGGTATGCTCCTGTCAAATAATGAATATCGTAATTGATCAGTTGCTCCTTGCCTAAACGTTTCCGAAGGATTTTCATGGCTGGTGCATATTGTTTCTGCAGTCCTACCATAGCGATGGGTGAACCATAAAGGTTTTGGAGGTTTATAAGTGTATCGAGTTGATTGTGCGTCTTGCAGGGAGGTTTCTCGATGAACAAAGATTTTCCAGTTTTTAGGATGCGTGAGGCTATGGAAAAATGAGCTTCGGGCGAAGCGGAAACAAAGATCCCCTTGACAGTATCGTCACCAAGTATGTCATCAATCGAAGTCGTTGCTATTATATGAGGGATTTTTGTTTCTATCAAAAGTGCTTTCTGCTTCGATGTAACACAGATATATTTCAATGGAACACCAAGGTAATGAAGCACAGGATAAAGATTGGTCATTGAGTGTTGCCCCATGCCCACAAAAGCGTATGAATATTGGTACGCTTTGGAGAGAAGACGTTTCGTTCTGAACCGCTTGTATCGATTTGTCAATTGTTGCATCATAAGCCATTAAAGTATTTGTGATAAGTTATGCGAGAGTCATCAGTCCACTGATACGGCCCGTAGAACTTTTCGATGAAACGTTTAGGGAGCAGTCGTTCCAAATTGCGAAGCAGGATAATGTCATATTTGCGATGGAAGTTTATCCAGCAACCATTGCAGTTCTTTGAATGTTGGCACTGCGTTTGACACGACTTATAGCTGTTGAAAATATCATCAAGCGATTTGCTATGGATATTGCCCAGTACGACATCCAGGTTCTGGCAAAGCGGCACATCGCCGTTGCTGTGGATGACGAGATTACTCAAGATGCTTTGACATCGCAATCGCAGTTTGCCATTACGCCACTGGTCATAAAGTGCCACGAAGTCAAAATTCTCCTGTGTCTGGCGAATACTCGGAGGAATCTTATAAACAAAATCTGAAGCTGTCAGCAGTTCGCTTGTCGTGTCGAAGAATGCCATCGTCCCATAGATACCGATGCGTACATCCACATGATAATGCTTGGCCACATCAATGACAAAGGCCATATCATCGAATGAATTCCATGGTGAAAGGCAGAACATCAACGATAGAGGTACTTCGTCCTTCAGAGTTTCCACGACCAGGATCACGCGTTCATAACCATCTCGCCCTCGCATACGTCGGTAAGTCTCACGACCTCCATCGAGCGAAACGTACAAATGCCTTGGGTGATAGAGACGGACGGCTTCTATGACACGACGTGGTGCAAGACAATTGGAAAGCAATGTGTAGTTCGGATGATGTTCACGGAACCAAGCCAAGATTTCCGAAGCCTGAGGGTGAAGGATGAATTCACCCCCTTCTAGACCTACAGTCGTTTGCTTGGTAACACATCGGCTTCGCATAATTTGCTTGATGTCCTCAAGAGACAGATGCTGCACGCTTTTTTGCCAGATATTGCAGTGTTTGCAGGCCGACTGGCAAGCTGTTGTCGTGTAAATCATCAATTGAGACAAGCGTTTGTGGTGTGGACGTAGGATGTTGTTCAAATAGAGGAAGCCATTGTAGGCATAATCAAAAATGGAGTACATAAAAATGGTTGCAGATTCTACTTATATAGTATGAAACTGCAACCATTGACTGCATTGAGATAGTAATTATTTTTTCAGTTTCCCTTTGCTTTTCAAATAGTAAGTGAACAATTTCCACTGATTGGTATTCTTGTTGATGTTTGTCTTCACCTCGTCAGTATCGATGAACTGAATGGGGTAACAGTCGTGAAGATAATAATGGCCTTGATTGGGGTCGGAAATTACATCATAATGCAAGACAAGATCCGTGAACACCCTACTGTCCCAATCTCCTACGAAACTGCTAACAACGAATATGACATTGTTGCCTAAATAGAATTTGATTTCGTGGAAAGGTTGTAAGCGCTGGTATAGCGGTTTCTGCATTTCGCGGAACTTGATTTCGCGTGTAGTGACATTAAACCATTCGATGTCATTTTCGGTGAAAAGAACGTCATTGGCTTCAACATCTGTTCGTGTTTCGGACAAGCCAACTCCACAAGCATAGAGTATGCCGTTTTCTACTAAATCGGGACTGAAAGGCATCTCGGTCTCGTTGTCATCACTGCTACAAGCTGTCATCGTCATGCCGGCTATGGCTATCGCCATCATCCTGGCTAAAGGTCTTTGATGTTTCATATTCTTTTGTGTAATAAAAGGTCTTTCTATTAATATAGTCTGTTGAACAGATCAAAGACTGCATACTACCACGATAATCTAATGCCAAAAGGCAACGAGAAT
>CACXTQ010000028.1:0-37662 GCA_902770595.1 uncultured Bacteroidales bacterium
CAGTCGACAGACAGAACATCACAAAGAGCATAGTGGCCAGGCGTGACCACATTTGACAAACTTTGATTTTCATCAGAATTGTGTGTTAAGTTAATAATTTATTATGTGTTGATATTTATATACGTCAGTAAGTCTTAAAAAACCGTCATGTATGTGTACCGATAACCATGAATCGTTAAAAGGATGCATGATAATCAGGTGCAAAGATAACGAAAAAATTAATACATTAGCAAATTGCCGTACAAAAAAATGGATAATTTGGTATATTTTTGGACGAAATTTATGTTTTACTGAACAATTTTCAAGGGTGTAAGCGTCACAGGGCCCAGTAAACCGGAAGGAAGAGGCTCCCAATCGATAGCGCTGAAGACTCCGTTCCTGCGATTTTCAGGACGACGTGGACTCACGTTGATGTTGTAGAATTTCTGCCAATGCACACCCTTACGTTCCAAGTCTGCGATGCGGTTGCCCATGCTATTGGCTACACGGATGGTAAGCACGTCGTTGCCCCGGAAGTAGTTGTTGGGGATGACGAGGCAATTGGTCCCTTCTGCAACGTCAGACATCGATGAACCAGTAGGGAGCACCGTGCCCACATAATGTCCGTTGAGATAAACCGAAGCATTGTTGCAGACCTTGCCGAGGGATAACTGGACGGCGCGACCCGACCGATCGACGCTAGGCAAAGTAATGGAGTATTCTGCGGTACCCGAAAAAGCCTTGCAATCGAGGTCATCAAGGTCTGTCCATGAACCGAGGCTGGAGAGTGTACGAGAAGAAGGCAGAACGGGGCCGCCTTCGACAAAGGTGAGTTGCCAAGGACCGGTGATGCTTTGGGTTGTATTAGGCATAGGAGCATAATAACTATAACTCGGCGCACCCAAATAGCGCTGATCGTGCAGATGAACGATGAGTGCCTCTCCCTGGGCAAGTTGAAGATACAGGTTGTTGGAAAGAGCCGTTCGCTTCACATCCACTTTGCCAAAAGCAGCCGTCATCGGATTGTAAATCGAAGCATAGTCGTGCAAACTTGCAGGTTTGAGATTGATAGTACCAGCAAAGTCACTACCACTTCGGTTGGCGATGAAATACACTTCGCTGCCATCGTCGAGAATGCGGCGATGACAAAGCAAGTGCTGGGCATACAGACTTGTCTCTGGGCGAGTACCTTCGATCATTAACTTCGACACATTGGTCAGCACTTCTACCCTATCGGCATAATTTTGAGCCAAAGACTGCACCTCAGCATTCCGCTGGGCGAAATCCTTGAACCCCGCCACATCGTCGGGCAACTGGCGTTCGAAGATTACCTTTGCTCCCGATTCGGCAAGACGATAAAGTTGAAGGATGGTCTCGTAGGGCAATTGATGGGAATAAGGAACGAGAATGGCCTTGTAGGAAGTCAGAGATTTCGGAGAACTCGGATTATTCAGAGTATTCGGATACAGGTTGCCCTCTTTGTCAACTTGGAGTTGAAGGATCTGCCGATCGCTCACCATATCCCAGCAGAAACCTAACTTGTCGAGCTGCTCAATGCAACGACGCGTGTTGCTCTCCTGCATCTCGCGGTCGAGACCGGCATAATGACGCAAAGGCCGACGCTCGTCATAGGTGGCCTGGAGGTCGGTGATATTGTAATACACCAATACGTCGGTATCAGCACGACCTTGCTGCAACCACGACTGAGTGTGTGTGACGTATTCGTTCAGGTGGCGGAAGTCGCCCCACCAGGGATTGTTTGGTTCAAAATGTGCAGCAGCGTAGAACATCCATCCAGGCCATTCTGCCCGAACGGGCGAGAAACAGGTGCCGTGATAAAAGATGTGGTTCACACCGCCGAGGAAGAAAAGGTCGATAGCCTGCTTGGCATCGCCCAAGGTGCCGAGGAAGTGCTCGTTGAGCCATGTGCAACTCTCGCTGCTGATGAGACGCTTACCCGTGAGATGTGCAGCCGATGGAGCTGCCTTGATGCTAATGAGGTCACGACCTTCGATTTCGGGCACGTCGGCAATCGCATAAAGGTCCAGGATGTTGGCTGGCGAACCATGCGCCTGGTTGCGTATTCCCTTACCGCGATCCTTGGCCCACTGGCTCCACGTCATAGTATATTTCTCGAGGATGAGTGCCTCGATAACCTGCCGGAAGTCATAGGTCACGCGGTTGTTCATCTCGGGAGTGTCTTGTCCCAAAAGGGCAGGCAGATGCTGGCGCAGGTCATAACCCATTCGCTGCTCGAACTCGTCGAACATCTTTGCAGTCCAATCGCTCATACCGCGCGCATCATCCACCTCGTACGAATCGTTGAAATAATAGCGCAGATAGCTGATGTCACGCCCCTTGAAGGCCTCATCGAATTTCGAGAGGAAAGACAAGCAAGCCTCACTCGAGAAGTGATCCATTACATCGCCTTCACCTCCAGGGCCGGCACGTTCCACGAGTTTGCCATGATCGCCGAGGAAAAGTGCGGTAAGAATCCAATCGCTTTGAGACGAAGATTCGCCAGCTGATGTATTAGTAATAGTTGGAGCCACCCAGTCAAGCGTTCCGTCAGGCTGGACTTGCGAAGTAAGGTCGATGACTTGTCCATCGGGACCATTGGCCGTAAGAACAATGAGCGGCAGATTCTTTTCGAAACGCAGTTGTTCGAGGCCCCACTGCTGAAGCTGTGTGTTCTTGTATAAAGGTGACTGCACCTCCTTGATGTCGGGAACATTGTATCCCTTGATCATCGGCTCCTGGTGGCAAACAACTTTCTCCGAGAAACGCTCACCCGCCTTCACGTTCCACACACGCGGCACCTTGGTCTTGCAAGCCAAATCACCAAAAATCCACGGGCCACCAAAGGGCCATCCCGAGGCATTGGCCAAATCGATGCCAAGGTCACGGCGTTTGGCCTCATCGAGAGTATAGCAGAAAAGGTCAACCCATTCGTCCGATAGGAACTCCTTGTAGCGCGCTTCTTCGCCCTGGACACCATAAATATCGGTCACTTCAAGACCACCAAGTCCTGCTTCGGCATATTGTTGGAGAGCGACACGCACATCGGTCGTGTCGTAGGCTGCACCCAGCCACCACCATCGCGTCCAAGGTTTGGTCTGATTCGTAACCTCTGGCCACTGCATACGAGGAGCCACAATATATGTTACATTCTGTTCTACGAGTCCCGACTTAAATGCCGCACGATTGAGCGAAGTGTCGGGAGAGGTGACTGTAAGATTGCTAAACGTAAAGTCCGTCAGATCATATTCTTCGGGCATGGCAACGACATTGGTGAAACGATTGGCTTCGAGGTTACAATTGCGGAAGGTAACATGATCAGCGTAGGAACGCGGCATCTCAGTGCGTCCCTTCAGGTCGAAGAACTGACGCCACGAAGCTACGCGAAGCACGTCGCGCGTGTAGCCATTGACATTCTCGTAGGTGATATACTGGTAATGCTGCGGCGTGTCGGGTCGCATCTTGAGCTGGAGCAGGTGGCTTGAACCATTGACGGTGCAGTTGCGAACCAACAGGTTGCGGGCACCGAGACACTCGCTGCCGCAGGTGATGCTGCTGTTCCAGGAAGTCTCTTCCACGAGGATGTTCTCGCAGGGACCATTGGCTTCGAGTTCGGGTGCATCGGGGTATTTGCCACCCTTCAGGCAGATGGCATCGTCGTTCACGGTGATGCTGCATCCTTTGATGAGCACGTTACAAGTGGCATCGAGGTCTATGCCGTCGGTGCTGGCCGAAGCGATGGGATGATTGGGACTGAAATAACGTACGTTCAGAATCTTGACGTGGTCGCACTTGTAGAAGTGGCTCGTCCAAAAGGGAGAGTTCTGGAGCGTAACACCCGAGATGGTGATGTTTTTGGAAAATTCAGCATAAAGAAGACGCGGACGCTGCTCGTCCTTGTTCGTACACTTGGGGTTCCATTGGCGGCGTAGGCGAAAGTTGCGCCAATAAGTTGAACCGTTGCCATCCACCGTGCCCTCGCCGCAGAGCGTAAAGCCATCGGTGCTCTCCACGTTGATCAGGGCGGGGAAGTACTTGCACCATTCGCCCTCGATGCGCGTCATCTGGATGGGGAAGTCGTAGATGTCCTCGCTGCCCAAAAGGATGGCTCCACGCGAAAGGTAGAGGTTCACACCTTGCCAGAAATGAAGCGCACCGCTCTTATATATTCCTTCGGGCACCACAATCACACCTCCCCCATCGGCTGCTGCGCGGTCGATGAGCTGTTGGATGGCCTCGGTCTGCACCTGATAGGGCGAACTGATGATGCCATAGTCATCCAGACGGTAAGCCGTGCCAAGATCAGACAGCACGGGTGCTGTCGCGTCGAGGAACCACGGTTCGATGACCGTCCCATCGGGGAAACGCTGCTGCGTACCCTTCTTAGTGATCGTGACGGGAGCAGCAAGAAGTGAACACGAAACCAGAAGGACAAGCAAAGAGGAAAGTGTGCGTAGCATGAGATGAAGGATTTAATGTGTGATGCCTTTCGGTGTTTTCTCGCGTCCGAAGTCGAAAAGTTCCGACTCGGTGTGGCAGCTGTCGATGATGGCATTGAGCTCAGCAGCGATGTCGGGATGCTCGGCGACTACGTTGTGGTCCTCGTGGATGTCGTTGCTAAGGTCATAGAGTTCGAAGACGGGCTGGTCGGTGCCCACCTGGAGGCGCACACCCTTCCATTGGCCACGGCGCACGGCCTGCTTGCCGTTCTGCTCGTGGAACTCCCAATAGAGGCTCTCGTGGTTCTGCTGGCCTTCCTGTCCCAAGAGTGTCGGCACGAAAGAAATGCCATCGGTCAGGAGCGGCTTCTCGTAACCTGCCAGTTGGGCGAAAGTGGGAAGCATGTCCCAGAAGGCGATGATGTGGTCGCAGTCGGTACCCGCCGCCTTGATATGGCCAGGCCAGCGGATCAGGAAGGGCATACGGATGCCGCCCTCGTAGAGGTCGCGCTTGATGCCGCGATAGGGGCCATAGCTGTCGAAATAATCGGGATTGGCTCCACCTTCGCGATGCGGACCGTTGTCGGAGGTGAAGATGAGCACGGTATTGTCGGCGATACCCAGCGAATCGAGCAGCTGCATCACGTCGCCCACGTATCGGTCGAAGCGCGTCACCATCGAAGCGAACGATGCTAAGGGTCGCGCCGTGGCTCCGTAGGCACCGCGACGATTCGGGTCTTTGGGGGCATAAGGCACCTCATCGGCTTCGGGAATCATACGACAGTACATATCATAGACGCTGTCGTGCGGCAGAATCAATTCGGCATGGGGCAGCGTATAGCTGAGGAAGGTGAAGAATGGCCGGTCGGCATGTTGGCGAATGAACTGGAGTGCCTGCTGATGGATGGTGTCGGCCGAATAGGTGACTTCGCGCTGCTCGTAGTTCTGCGGCAAGTCGATGCGTGCTTCATTGTTCCACAGATGGTCGGGATAATAGTCGTGAGCCAATGTCTGGCAGTTGTAGCCGAAGAACTGGTCGAAGCCCACCTTAGTCGGATCGGAAACCGAGCCGGGATAACCCAAGCCCCACTTGCCGAAACATCCGGTGGCATAGCCCTGCTCCTTCAGCATCGTCGCCATGGTGAATGTGCCTTCGGGCATCGCCACCTGTCCTTCGGGATCCACTCCCTTGTTGCCACGAACGAAGGCATGACCCGTATGCAGACCGGTCATCAGCGAGCAACGCGAAGGTGCCGACACAGCAGTTCCGGCGTAAGCCTGCGTGAAGCGCAAGCCTTGCTCCTGCAGTCGGTTGAGATTAGGGGTCTGAATTAGTTTCTGGCCATAGGGCTGGATGTCGCCGATGCCGAGGTCGTCGGCCAGGATATAGATGATGTTGGGATGAGCAGGCGTTTCATCCTTGGGCTTCTGGCTGCTGCAACTGGTGAGCGAAGCCACGGCGCCCATAAGGCAGCCGCCGGCGGAGAGGAGGTATTTGGGGGAGGACATAGGGGGTTCTGAAGGGTTAAGAGGGGTTAAGAGGGGGTTCTGAAGGGTTCGGAGGCGTTACTTTAGCAATCGATCATATCCGAGGAAGCGCATACCTTGGGCAACGCTCTTTGCATTCTGCTGTGCACCCGTCAGACTGGTGTGGGTGTGGTCGTGGTTGTAGTAGGCCTTGGCGGCTTCCTGGCCGATGCTGTCGAGATAGTCGGCGGTGATGTTGTGTACATCGATGAATGGGACACCCGTGGCTTCGACAACTTCGCGATACCACTTGCCGTAGGTGTCGTTGCGACGCTCAATCTTGCCACCGGGCCACTCGTTACGCGGGGTAAGGCTGAGCAGGATGGGGATGGCTCCCTTTTCGCGCGCATCCTGGATCATCTTCTTCAAGTACCAGCCGAAGCTATAGACGGCTTCATATTCGCCCGTTGCTTCGAGCTTGAAGACCTTGGTCGAATCGGTGCCCAAGGCTATTTCGCCACGTGCCTTGCCCTTTTCGATGTCGCCCACGTCGTTGTGGCCAAACTGCAGGAAGACGATATCGCCCGGCTGCAGCGAATTATAGACCTTCTCCCAGCGGCGCTCGTTGAGGTAGGTGCGGCACGAACGGCCTGCCATGGCTTCGTTCTGGAAGATGACGGTGGCGGTGTCGAACACGGTGTAGGCCTGGCTGCCCCAGCCCCACATGCCATTGGGATCGTTGTCGGAGTTCTTGCAGGTGGAGTCGCCGCAGAGCCAGACGACGGTCTTACCCGGTGTGCGGTTCACATCGACGTGGATGGGCGTAAGGTCCTTGAGATAATCCTTGAGCGGACAGTTCTCGCACTGCTGGATGGCAAGCGCTGCGCTATAGGCATTGTTCTCGGCACCGAAGCGCGAAGTGTGGATCTTATCGACATAGTAGAACATATATTCGGTCTTCCAATGTCCGAACTTCTCCAGACGCGAAGCACTTACACCTTCGAGGTCAATCCACGGCACGTTCATCTCTTCGGCCACCGCCTTGCCCCAAGGGGTGAAGGTGTTCCACTTGCGGGTGATGGTGGTCTCGTTGTCCCAAGAGTTGCGGGGCGTCAGCGAGGCAATGAGCGGATAAGCGCCCTTGGCACGCACATCGTTGATGAACATGCGCATATACTGTCCGTAGCTATAGACGGTCTCAACGCGGCCGTTCCAGTCCTTTGAGCGACAGTCGTGGAGCGTCACCGTGACGCAGGTATCGGGGTCGATGCCGGCGATACTGTTACGTGCGGTCCAGGTGTCGAGGGGACCATTGTCGTTGTGTCCCAGTTCGATGAGCACGTAGTCACCTGCCTGTACGCCCTTGAGTACATCGGGCCAAAGCTGGTTGTAGAACGTGCGGCTCGACGTTCCGCCGAGGGCATGGTTCTCGACGGTGATGCGCTCTTCGTCGAAATACTGATAGGCGAAGGCACCCCAACCCCATTGGCCGTTGTTGCCATTGCCCTTGGTGCCGGTGCGCATTGTGCTGTTGCCGACGAGGAAGAGCACAGGATTGTTGCCCTTGCGGCTAGAGCCGGGAACAGGGCGTGCATATTTCGAATCGGCATCCTCCGACTGCTTGTAGTTATCGACAGTGGTATCGTTGATGCCGTTGATGTCCTTCACTTGGGCTCCACCTGCAAAGGCAGCGGAGAGAAGGGCTAGAGTGATGAGGGTTCTTTTCATATTGTGTGTGTTGTTTATTAGTTTCCATCAGGCTTGGTCATATCCACAAAGGGGCAGTTATTCCAATGGAAGGTTTCGAACGCATCGGGATGAGACGGATCGAACTGGCTGAATTCGGGCAGCACAAACGCGCCGATGGGCATTTCGGATTGGGCAAGAGCGGCGGCAACCATCTTGGCAATCTCGTAGGCGCCGTAGGGGTTGAAATGCGTATTGTCGGCAAGAGCCTTTTCCTGGCCAGGCCATGTGCCGGCAGGATAGTGCACGAAGGCACGTTTCGAGTCTTCCTCTCCCATCGCTTCGTAGAACTTACCGGTCATGGCCTGCAAGTCGATGCAGAGCAGTTCTTCGCGCTCGGCGATATCGCGGATAGCGGCAGGATAGTCCTTGTGGGTGTTCTGGTTCACACCATTCTTGAAACTGCGGCGCATGGTAGGTGTGCAGAGGATGAGGGTGGCTCCCTTCTGTCGGCACTGGTCGAGAATCATCTTCACCTGATGACTGAAAGCATAGTAGGCACCGTTGCCGGGGCGGTCGTCGGTCTTCTGGTCGTTGTGACCGAATTCGAGTATCACGTAGTCTCCTTCGCGAAGGAGGCTATGAACCTTGGCCCAACGGTTCTGGCCTATCAAGGTGGCTACTGCCAATCCGCTTTCGGCATAATTGGCTACAGCTATACCCTCGTTGAGGAATCGAGGGATCATCTGTCCCCAGCTTGCCCATGGCTCGTTGCTCTGATCGACTACAGTGCTGTTGCCCAAAAGAAACAATGTGGAAATCTGTTCATCGCGCTCGATGGAGATGCTTTGAATGGCTGGGGCTTCGCCATTGATTTCGAAGGTGAGCTTGCGGTCCCAATGCAGTTTGCCTCCCTCACCGGGCTTCAGTTTCACCTTATCGACCTTGCCTTTGGCATCGGTGAAGAGCGAATCGCGCTTGTTGACCACGAAGGTGCGCGTCACCAATTCTCCCTTTTTGGTGGCGAGATTTTCGACATAGAGACGACGGCTCTCGCAACGGATTGTCGTGGTGGCAGCACGTTTCTTGCTGCCGATGGTGACGGTGACACGATAGTTGCCATCGGGCACATTGACACTGAAGAAAAAGGGAGCCGTCAAGCGACCATCCCACGAGGTGCCCAAGTCATAACCATAGCCTGTGGCATCGGTATAGGTTGCCACCTTGGGGAAATCAACGGATAAACTAGTAAATTCCTCTGCTTGGAGCGAAAAGCCGCAGAGTAAAAGGACAAAAAGCGAAAAATAATGTTTCATTGGTGCTAAGAATTATGGTGCAAAGATAATAAATCTAACCAAGAAAAACAAAAAAGGGGTTAAAAAGTTGGACAATTTATGTATATTTTATCCATTTTTTGATTTTTCTTATCCAAAATAAAAATATTATTTGGCGTTTTTGGAGGAAAATCCTATCTTTGCGCCATCAAAATCCTGTATTGGAAAAAACATTATCAGTCCTACACAAACTTCAAACTCTAAAGCTTATGAAACAATTTCTACTTACTTCTGCATTGGCCCTTGGCGCTGCCATCGCCTTTGCTGAAACTGAGACTCCTCTCACCCTCGTAGAGGGACACACCCTCCTCATTTCCGAAATCGATGGCCTTGGCGCTGCCGACACCGACATCGTGCGTTTCTACATCGTCAACAACTCGGGTGCAAGCCGCGATACTTGGGGCATTGGTGGTTTTGCCAATTCCGACAACTGGAGCCCTATCGTACAATGGACAGGCATGGCTGGCGACAGCTGGACTTATGAGTACACCGTGGCTGCCATCAAGGAAGTCGCTGGCACCACTCCAGGAGAGTATCACGATGTTGGCATCACCATCAACATCTACAACGACTGTGTTGTCGATCATGTGACCCTTGTAGGCGACATCGCTCCACAAACCGAAAAGACCCTTTGGGAAGGCGAATACACCTTCGACGAGAGCTGGAGCGGTTCGGTCAGCATCGGCAAGATTGACGTGAAGGCAGGCGACAAGCTCCTCATCACTGCCGAGCCCGTGGAGGCTGTAAGTTGGGAATGGGGCGGACAGGTATTCGTCAAGTCTCTCGCCGAAGGATGGGGTGCCATTGCTCCCACCATCAACGTACCTGCAGCTGACACTTATACCGTAGCCATCACCGACACTGATATCACAGTTGAGCCTTACAAACTCGATCCCTACACTTCGAACATGGTGACTGAACTCACCAACTATGGTCTCGTCCTTCAGGGAATCGATGCCAAGGTTACGAAAGTAGTGCTTGTGACCAGCGGCGAAACTTCCATCAGCGAAGTGGAGGCTGCACCTGTTGCCAATAGCGCTATCTACAACATCGCTGGCCAGAAGCTCAACGCAGCCAAGGGACTCTGCGTGGTGAACGGCAAACTTATTCTGGTGAAATAAGCAACTTACGACGACTTTTTCGTCTTCGACAACTCTCCCTCGGTACTAAAAACAGGTATCGAGGGATATTTTATGTGGCAAGTACTCTGTCGGCCGTCAAAGTGTTATTTCCGAGCGAAGAGAGCATTATGTCGGCCGTCAGAGTATTATTTCCGAGCGAAGAGAGCATTATGTCGGCCGTCAGAGTGTCATTTCCGAGAGAAGAGAGTACTCTGTCGGCCGTCAAAGTGTTATTTCCAAGCGAAGAGAGCATTATGTCGGCCGTCAGAGTGTTATTGCCGAACGGAGAAAGTACTCTGTCGGCCGTCGGAGTGTTATTTCCGAGCGAAGAGAGCACTCTGTCGGCCGTCGGAGTGTTATTTCCGAGCGAAAAAAGTACTCTGTCGGCCATCAGAATGTTATTTCCGAGCAAAGAAAGCACTCTGTCGGCCGTCAGAGTGTTATTTTCCAAAAAAGACTGTGTTTCCTTTATATATAGTGAGTCTTTAAATCTTTATTTTTTTTCTTTTTCTTTAAAAAGAACCGAGCGCGCGTATGAGGCGAGTGTACAGGTACGCATAAGAGGCGCACTCGCATCACACACACGAGCCCGCGCGAAGAAAATTCAACAAAACTATACGTTTGTTGATCAAGAATCATAAAAAAAGAACCCCACTTACAAGTGTAAATGGAGTTCGTTACAAGGAAGTACGGGTAGTGGGACTCGAACCCACACGCCTCGCGACACCAGATCCTAAGTCTGGCCTGTCTACCAATTTCAGCATACCCGCCTATCGAATTTGCGGGCGCAAAGATACAACAAAAATTTGGAACTTCCAAATATTTTCGAAAAATTATTCACTTTTGGTCGTATCTCGCGGTGCTCGAGTATTCTGTATGATATATTGGCGTGCCGCTTCGATGATGTCATCGCGATGATTCTGGTATGCCGACACACTATCCATATCGACCTTGAGACCAGGAGATGGATCGATGCCCGACTCGGTGCTGTTTCCATCAGGATCGGTCATGGGGCACGCCGAGAAACGAATAGACCAACCATTGGGCAAGACACTTTCGAAAGGCAAGCCCGAGCCGCCTCCTGTACGATCGCCGCAAACCTTAATCATTTTGGGGAAAAGAATACCGAGCGTATCAGGGGTCATCGTACCATCGAGGGCACGCATAAGTTGTACGAAGTTGTTGGCAGCACTGAAACAATGGCGATTGGTCAGAATCACCACTGGGCGTACCGAAGCATCCCACATCATCCGATCGTTAGCAGGTTCGATATAGAGGGGTTCTGCCTTGGAAAAGTCGTTGTGACCACGTCCGGTCTTATGACGGATGTAACCACTCAGCGTCTTCTCGGTGGCAAAACGCTCTGCCAACGTGACAGCATTGGACAGCGAGCCGCCTCCATTGTTTCGAATGTCGAGTATCAATCCGTTGGCATTGCGGATGAGGGCAAGGATGTAGTCGAGGTTGGTGGAGCCGATGGCACTATTGAACGAACTGTAACGAACGTAAGCCACCGAGTCGCGACGATACATCACATACTGCATACCTGCCGTGTACCAGTAATTCGTGCCAAGATAATACTCACGAATCAGGTTGTCGTCATAGTTGGTGGGATAATCCTCATACCACGACCAATAGCGAGCGATATTGAAAGGAGTATAGACGTTTATGTGGCCGTCGCGCAACGTATCAACCATCTCGTCGAGCACATTGAAGAGTTCGAACTGCGTCTTGATGGAGTCTTTGAAAAGAGGAGCATATTTGCGATGAACACCCTCCCAATCGACACCCTTCTCATCGAAGAAGCAATAATGCTCGTCGAGCGTCTGCCAGAACGCCTCGAAGTTACCGCGCAAACTATCGTCCTGCTCCAACTGGTCATCGTCGAGACAAGCGGTGAGGAGGCAGCCTGCCGACAATAGGCAACAAAGAGCTGTAAACCATGAACCCTTAATCATGAACCGTGAACCACGAATCATAAACCATGAACCATTAATATGCATCGTAGGGCGAACGTTTTAGAAGACTGGCCTTGCGGCGACTGAATGGCAGGTACTGATAAACCCAACCGATAACGAACTCAAAACTGCTGTAACGCGTGGTGATATCATTGATGTCCATCGTCTCGATGTGATACGAACCGCCCAGACGCAGCACGGAATCAAAACTGCGAAACCACGGGATGATGGCCAACGGGAAATCGACAGCCAATTGCACGTCAACATCCTGCTGGTTATGCAACGACGTGAAATGGAGGATGTGGTCCGATGTATTGAGATAGAACGTCTCGTAATAACTGGCCCCATATTCCGGGCAGAAGCCCATACCAAGCAGTGGGGCATGCGCCTGTAGCATTACCTTCATACCTTGTGCCCATGGCGTCTGGAACTTGTAGCTAACGGCACCAGCAGCTCCCAGATTGGTGGTGATTCGAGCCGTGGCAGGATTATTGGACGATCCCATCTTCAAGTTGTAGTCAAAGCCGAGATCAACGCCAGCATAAGGACCCAAGTAGAAAGACCAGGGGGAGTTCGAAGGGTTCGAAGGGTTTGAGGAGTTCGAAAGGTTCGAAAGGTTTGAGGGGTTCGAGAGAAGCGAAGAGTTTTCGGACCAGCGATGCAGAACGCCATAGCGATAACGCAGACGACCTGTCCAAGCCTCACTGTTATGACCATGGTCTTCGCCTGTCGAGAACATGATGTCGGCCTGCTGCCAAGAAGTCCAAACCGGATTGCGATGCATACGCCAGCGTTGCCCTTCGAGGCTGATGGAACTTCCAGTATAAAGAAGCGGAGTCAGATAGGTATCGCGCATCTTCCCCTGGCCGATGCGCAGGGAAAGGATATTGGTAACGGGTCGTGGCAACTCATCCTGTGCCCAAATAGACACAGGGATGAACAATAACGCCCACACCAGGAGGAGGAATCTTTTCATCGGCTTTCAGAACAATGTTTCAGTATCATTAGAAGTTTCCTCTTCCGGTTCTTCTTCTCCTTCTTCCACCTCAGTGACTTCGACGACTTCCGGTACTCTGGTTGGCTGGATTTCCTCGATGCTTGCCACCTTGTAAGGCGTAATCTTCTTGCCCTTGGTGTTGATGCTGCGGATTGGTATAAACTCGTCGGCATCGACCTCGATGGCTGGACGGAACTGGTCAGGCTTTCCAAACGTGATGCGGAAACGCGGATAGGGCGTGTCGATGACAAGGGGTTGGGGCTTTGGAGCCTCAGCCGTCTGCGACTCAGTTACTACCGATTCACTCTCATCGCCCTCCACGACTTCGGGCACATAAAGCAGACCTGTGGCCAACTTGAAGCGCTTCACGTCACCCAGCATATTCTGCTTGCTCGCACGTGCATCGAGCAGCGAACGCTTCAGGTTGTAGCACTTCATCTCCTTGTCCCAAAGGATGAAGGTCCAAACCTTCTGCGGATCGTATTTCTCGACACGGAGCACGTTCGACTCGAAATGCACGGTCTCTTCGAAAGTGGAAATGTAGTAATCCCAGTTGTCGAGGATGACGAGTACACGGTCGTCGCCGAGGAACTCGCCAAGATACTGTCCCTGCTTGTTGTAATTGATACGTTGCACATCGGGATCCCACCATACGGGTCGTCCACCGAGCGTAGAACCTCCCTTCGAAACAAGTTGAATCTTCTGCACATCGGCTTTGGTAAGCAGGTTGCCCTTCACCCCACGTCCCTTGATGGGTGTCTCGGCAAAGTCACGTTCGAAGTTGACAACCTTCGAATTGCGAAGTTTCGACTTGATGAACACCTTGATGACTTCGGCCTCACCATTCTGGTTGGCGCTGAAATAGGCGATGCGCGAACCCTCCTTGCCCTGCGTGATATCATAGACCTTGTCGCGCATCACCGAAGTGATGGCAAAGCGCTTGATCATATGCGGGCCACCCTTGCCATCGCGATAGACGACATTATAGATAGTGCGGTTGTCGTTCTTGCGATAGACGTTGAGATAAAGCACGTCCTTGCCGACATAGACCTTCTGATCGACCTTCATCACCTTGTACTGACCGGTCTTATAGATGACAAGGACCTCGTCGATTTCCGAGCAGTTGCAGACAAATTCCGATTCGGACTGCTTGAGGCCTGTGCCGATGAATCCTTCGGTCTTGTTGAACCAAAGTTTCATATTCGACTCGATGACCTTGGTGGCATCGACCGAATCGAAGTTGCGTATCTCGGTGTGACGAGGATAGTCGGCTCCGTACTTCTCCTTGAGGTGCTGGAACCACTTGATGGTGTAAGTGGTCAGGTGCTTGAGGTTTCGTTCCACTTCCTGAATCTTCTTCTTGGTCATCAGGATGTCTTCCTCGGCCTTCTGGCTGTTGAACTTGTGGATACGAGCCATCTTGATATCCTCCAATCGCAACAGGTCGTCGCGGGTAACTTCGCGCACAAAATCCTTCTTGAAGGGTTCGAGACGCATATCGATGTATGCGAGGGCTGTATCGAGATCCTTGGCCTGCTCGTATTCCTGACCCTTGTAGATGCGTTCCTCGATGAAGATCTTTTCGAGCGAACACGTCATCAGATGTTCCAATAGTTCGCCCTTGCTGACCTCGAGTTCCTGACGCAGCAGTTCTTTCGTATTTTCGGCCGAACGACGCAGCACTTCGCTCACAGTGAGGAAGTGCGGCTTCTTGTCGTAGATGACGCAGCAGTTTGGAGAGATAGAAATCTCGCAATCGGTGAAGGCATAGAGCGCATCGATGGTCTTGTCACTCGAAACGCCCGGCATCAGATGGACGACAATCTCAGCATGGTCGCTGGTGAAGTCGTCGAAACTCTTGATCTTGATCTTACCTTTCTCGATGGCCTTTCGTATCGACTCGATGAGCGAATCGGTGGTTTTACCAAAAGGCACATCGGTGATACGCAGCGACTTCTGGTCGATCTTGTCGATGCGACTACGTACCTTGACGACGCCGCCACGAGCACCATCGTGATATTTCGAAACGTCGATGAGGCCACCCGTAGGAAAGTCGGGGTAAAGCTCAAAAGGTTCGCCTTTGAGACAAGCGATTGACGCATCGAGCAGTTCGTTGAAGTTGTGAGGCAGAATCTTCGACGAAAGGCCTACAGCAATGCCCTCCACGCCCTGGGCGAGGAGCAACGGGAACTTGATGGGAAGGTTGATAGGCTCCTTCTTGCGACCATCGTAGGAAAGCTGCCACGGGGTGATCTTATTATTGAACACCACCTCGAGGGCAAATTTCGAAAGGCGTGCCTCAATGTAACGTGGTGCAGCTGCCGAATCGCCCGTGAGTATATTGCCCCAGTTGCCCTGACAGTCGATGAGCAGTTCCTTCTGTCCCAACTGCACCAGGGCATCGCCGATGCTGGCATCGCCATGTGGGTGGTACTGCATGGTCTGTCCAACGATGTTGGCCACCTTGTTGTAGCGGCCATCATCGATTACCTTCATGGCATGCAGGATACGACGCTGCACAGGCTTTAATCCATCGGCCAGGTGCGGCACGGCACGCTCCAAGATGACGTAACTCGCATAGTCGAGGAACCAGTTCTGGTACATGCCGCCCAGATGGTGTATCTTGTCATCCGTGGCATCGTCATCATTATGGGGCTTGTAGCCATTGCCTGCAGCCGCTGCCTCTTCTGATTCGTCGTAGGATGCGGCATCAGTAGCCTCGTCATTAGTTAGTTCTTGGTCGGGGGTCTTCTCGTCGTCGTCGAACATAGGATTATCTTGGATGTAAGAATGTTAAAAATAAAAGGTCAGGCCAACGTGATGTGTGCCCATGCGGAAATGGCTCTTCGTGTCTTCATAGACGGTCTTGAAGCGGAAACTGCTTTCGAGAGGCATCGCATAGAAGTAGGACACCTGGAAATGATCGAAAAGGATGACTCCGAAACCGAGGTCTACCTTCCAAACACGCTTGTTGGTGCGGTATTCCGAATCGACTTCGTATAAGTGTTGCCGCGATTCGGGATCCTGCCTGAATAAATCGTATAGGTCAAAATCGTTGAGTGCGAAATTGCACTGCGGACCGGCAAAAACATAGGGTATTACGATGTTGGAAAAGAAGGGAAGTTCCAAGTCATAACGCAAGTGCATAGGAACAGAAAAATAGCGCATCTTCTCCATGACATTGACGTCACCCGAACCAAGATCGGCCATCTCCTGCGAATAGACGAATGAGGCATCAAGACCAAAATTCAAAATCGGCAAAGACAATCGTGCCGTGAATCCAGCGAAATAACCGCCCGAACTGTCGTAATGCCAGCCCTTGTAATTGAAACCCGTTCCCGAGCCGTCAACCTTGGTGATATTTCCACCTGCGGTGATACCCCAACGGAAAATATCACTGTCCGCAAAAGCAGTGTTCAGCGATAGCAGGCAAGCAGCCAAAAACAGGCAAAAACGCTTCAAAATGGTACGCATCGTACAATATAAATAGAATTAATTGCTGCAAAGATAAGGCATTTTGCCCACTTTTCCCAAAGATTGTCCGAAAAAAAGCAAAAAACACAGTCATTTTTTGGATATTCAAAAAAAAATCGCGATATTTGCCCAAATTTTTTAATATTTAGAACATGAAGAAAAAGATGTTGGGCCTCGTTGGCCTCATCGCATGTCTGGCACTCAGCCTTGCCTTCCCCACGCAGGCTCAGGCACAATCGTCAGACAATCGCAACAAGAAGAAAGTGGAGGACCTGCACCTCGACGCACAGCAATATATGGAGATCCTGGGAGCCGCCATCACGACCTTGCAGGGACAATATGTCGATACCATTGACTGGGGGAAAGCCCTGGCCACTGGCGTGAAAGCCATGCTCACCGAACTCGATCCATACTGCGAATTCTACAGCGAAGAAGATCAGTCAGACTTCAAGACCATGACCACCGGCGAATACGGCGGCATCGGTGCCCTCATTCAGCAGCGTGGCGACACTGTAATCATCGCCAATCCCTACGAGGGACGGCCCGCTATGGAAGCCGGTGTACGTGTGGGTGATGCCATCCTCAGCATCGATGGCGAGAGCATGATCAAGAAGAGCACCTCCGAAGTGAGCGAGAAACTGCGCGGACAAGCAGGAACGACGTTCAACCTTCGTGTGAAGCGTCCATACGTGGACGAGCCAATCGACTTCGAGATACATCGCCGCAAGATCCTGCTCGATGCGGTGCCCTATTACGGCTGGCTCAACGATAGTGTGGCCTATATTTTCCTTTCACAGTTCACCGACAAGGCAGGACAGGATGTTCAGGATGCGCTCGTCAAGATGCGAGCCGACAAGCAGCATTCCCTCAAGGGTCTCGTCTTCGACCTGCGTCAGAACGGCGGCGGCCTGCTTGAAGAAGCCGTGAAGATTGTCGGTATGTTTGTGCCAAAGGGAAGCCCCGTGGTCGAAACCAAGGCCAAGCGCCCCGAATGGAACAGCGCCTACCGCACCAACACCGTACCCATCGAACCACAACTCCCCATTGTCTGCCTCATCGACCGCAATTCGGCATCAGCAGCCGAAATCCTGAGTGGTTCGTTGCAGGATCTGGACCGTGCCGTCATCATGGGCGAGCGTTCGTTCGGAAAGGGTCTCGTACAGAGCACCCGTCCCCTGCCCTACAACACGCTTATGAAGTTCACGACCGCCAAGTACTACATCCCATCGGGCCGCTGCATCCAGGTCATCAACTACAAACTGGGTGAGGCTGAGCAGATACCCGACTCGTTGACACACGTGTTCTACACCGCCAATGGTCGCGAAGTGCGTGATGGCCGCGGAATCAAACCTGATGTCGAGGAGAAACCGCAGCAGATGTCCGGACTTGCCTATTATCTCGAACGCGAATATCTCACCTTCGACTATGCTACTCGCTATCGCCAGGAGCACGAGACCATCGCACCCATCGGCGAGTTCAAACTCACGGACGAAGAGTATGATGAGTTCTGCAAGAAAGCCCTGACAAACAAGAAGGACAGCATCCTCACCCTCCTCAAAGTCTTCGACATGAAGCACGACCTCGATTCGCTGCGTGAAGAGATCAAGGAGGAGGTCGCCAACGAGATCATCCTGCGCTACTACCATCAGCGCGGACAGTCGGAACACAGTCTGCTGCAAGATACGCTCGTAAAGAAGGCCGCACAACTCGTTGCCGACCAGAAACGCTACAACGACATCCTGCAGCCTGCAAACAAGAAAAACAAAAACAACAAAAAATAATAAAAAGATGAAGAAAACCATGCTCTGCGGCATCGCCGCCCTTCTTTCGTGTGCAGCCTTTGCACAGGAAGATGCCAAGAACGACTCTGTCAAGGGTTTCCAGTTCACCACCGTCGATTCAGTAGCCATCACTTCGGTCAAGAACCAGAAGAATGCCGGCACCTGCTGGAGTTATTCCGGCCTGAGTTTCCTCGAGAGCGAGGCACTCAAGAAGACCGGAAAGGTCTATGACTTCTCGGAGATGTTTGTCATCCAGAACACCTATATGGACCGTGCCGAAAAGTCGGTGCGCACCCACGGTGATGTAAGTTTTGCCCAGGGCGGCTCGTTCGTCGATGTCTTCTATTGCCTCCGCAACTACGGCCTCATCCCCGACAGCGAGATGCCAGCTGGTGCCATGTACGGTGACACCCTCAGCAACCACAGCGAACTCTCGGCCATGACCGACCCATTGGTAAAGGCTGCCGCCAATGCCCGCAAGCTCCAGTTCAGCCCCGATGGCGAACCTCTTTGGAAGAAAGCCGTTCGTGCCGTCCATGAGGTATATCTTGGCAAGGCTCCCGAGACCTTTACCTACGAAGGCAAGACCTATACTCCTATGACCTTTGCCGCAAGCACCGGTCTCAACCCCGACGACTACGTCTCGCTCACCTCGTTCACCCATCATCCCTATTCGACAGGTGCCAACAAGGGCAAGGGCTTCATCATCGAAGTGCAGGACAACTGGCGCTGGGGCGAAAGCCTCAACCTCGAGCTCGATGACTTCATGCAGATCATCGACGACGCCATCAAGGCCGGTTACACAGTGCTTTGGGGCGGTGATGTCAGTGAGGACGGATTCACACGCGACGGTCTTGCCGTATATCCCGACATGGAGGCTCCCGATGCTCCCGGTGCCGACCAGGCTCGCTGGCTCCGTCTTGACCGCAGTGCCAAGGGCAAGGAACTCAGCGAGAAGCCTCTTCCACAAAAGAAAGTCACCGTCGAAGAGCGTCAGCGCGGCTACGACAACTTCGAGACCGGCGACGACCACGGCATGCACCTCTTCGGCACAGCCAAAGACCAGGAGGGCAACCTCTATTATCTGATCAAGAACAGCTGGGGCGTCACCGGCAAGTACGACGGCATCTGGTACATGACTCCAGAGTTCGCACGCGCCAAGACCCTCAACTACGTTGTGAACAAGAATGCCATCTCGAAGGCTCTTCGTGCTAAATACGGCATCTGATTAATGCACAATTTCGACCAGACCATATCGACTTTGAGCGACATCTCTCAAAGCGAACTGCACCACTTCGGCATCGAAGGGATACCTTTTCCTTCGGTGCCGGAACTGCGTGAATTTGTCGACATCTGCCGCTCCGTACTCTTCCCCGGCTATTACGGAAAGAACGTGGTGACAGGTGGTCTGCAATATCACATCGGCGTTGGCGTAGAGCACCTCTACGAAAAGATCTCCAAGCAGTTCATGGCGGGCATTGCCTTTGCCCAAGGCGACGACTTCGTCGAGCGCGAGGTGGTGCGTGATGCGGCCAAGCGCCGTGCCAAACGATTTGTCGAAGCCCTTCCCGAACTACGCGAAATATTGGCGACCGACGTGGTGGCCATGTATCGCAACGACCCCGCAGCCAACAATCTCGGCGAGGTCATCCTCTGCTATCCTGGCATGCATGCCATCACCAACTACCGCATTGCCCATGCCATTTACCAACTCGACGTGCCGCTCATCCCGCGCATGATTACCGAACTCGCCCATAGCGAGACGGGCATCGACATCCATCCGGGAGCCACCATCGGCCCCTCGTTTGCCATCGACCATGGCACAGGTGTCGTCATCGGCGCAACAGCAATCCTGGGCCATCACGTCACACTCTACCAAGGCGTTACCCTCGGTGCCAAGAACTTCCCGCAAGAGCCCGACGGTTCGCTCGTCAAGGGCATCGCCCGTCACCCCATCCTCGGCAACCACGTGGTGGTCTATGCCAACGCCACTATCCTGGGCCGCGTCCACATAGGTGACAACACTACAATTGGCGGCAACCTCTGGGTCACCCACGATGTTCCTGCCGGCACAAAACTATTCTACAATGCGAAATGACCTTTAGGCACCTAAGCCTTTTGCTTTATGGAAAAATTCAAGATAATTGCTAAAACCCTCGCTGGCCTCGAGGAAATTCTGGCCAAAGAAATCGAGCAACTGGGTGGCGAAAACATCGCCATCGGCAACCGCATGGTAAGTTATCTGGGCGACAAGCAGTTGCTCTACAAGTCGAACCTCTGGCTCCGAACCGCACTGCGTGTGCTCAAACCCTTTGAGCAGTTCACGGCTGTCGATCCCGACGACCTCTACGCCAAGGTGAAGGCCATCGACTGGAGCCAATATGTGGCCGAAGGACAGACCATCGCCATCGACAACACCATCTACTCCGAAAACTTCCGCAATTCACGCTTCGCCATTTATCGTGCCAAGGATGCCATCTGCGACTACTTTGTAGAACACGGAAAGAGGCGTCCGAAAGTGGCTGTAGGTTCGGCCGACGTGCAACTCAACCTGCACATCTCCGACACGGCCGACTCCGATGTCACAGGTTCGGAGTGCACCCTCAGCCTCGACTCGAGCGGCGACCCGCTCTACAAGCGCGGCTACAAGGAGCAACTCACCGACGCCCCCATCAGCGAAGTGCTCGCCGCAGGCATCCTGCTCAAGGCCGGCTACGACGGCACACGCGACCTCTATGACCCCATGTGCGGCTCGGGAACTTTCCTCATTGAGGCAGCGCTTATCGCCACCAACACACCTGCCGGACTCTATCGCAAGGGCTTCGGCTTCCAGCGTTGGACCGTGGGCGAACTGGCTTACGACGACGACCTCTGGCAGGAACTCTACGATGACGATTCGCAAGAAAAGGAATTCCTGCACCACATCTACGGATCTGACATCTCCAAGGTCGCCATCGATGTCACCACCGAAAACGTCCGCAAGGCTGGTCTGCAGAAGTACATTTCCCTCTCGGTAAAGGATTTTGAGCAGATCGATGCAGCACCATGGGCACAAGCCGATGCCGAATCTTTGGCCGAAGGCGAGCAACCCCTCGGTGGCATCGTCGTGATGAATCCCCCCTATGGCAAACGCCTCTTTACCGATGTCCCCACCTTCTACCGCATGGTGGCAAGCGTGTTGAAGAAAAACTTCCAGGGCTCCGAAGCTTGGATCATCTCGAGCGACGATCCCAACGCCACATTCTCCTACACCGATCCACGCACCGGCCGCCGCAAGGAAGGCACTCCCTTCGACTTCATCGGCCTCAAGCCTTCGCTCAAGATCGACCTCAACAACGGAGGCATCCCTTGCCAGCTCCGCAAGTACGAACTCTTCAGCGGCAAGTATGAAGAGTTCCGCCAGGAAGGTGGCGAACTTGACAAGCAGAGCGCCGACCAGAAGCAGGACAACTCCCACTTCGACCGCGTCCGCAAGGACTTTGGAAAGAAAGGCTCTTCCTTCAAGAAAGGGGACAAACCATTCAAGAAGGACGACAAGCCTTTCAAGAAAGACTTCAAGAAGGAAGGAAAGAAAGACGATGGCGATAAGAAAAAGCGCTTCTTCGACAAGGACGGCAAAGCCTACGAGCGCGGACATAAACCTGCCGACAACGACAAGCCCAAACGTCCCCGCAAGGACAGCAACACCCAGCGCACCTACACCATCGGAAAGGATGGCAGCATCTCGGTGAGCCGTGGCAACTTCAAGCGAGGCGCCGACGGCAAACTCGAAGAACGCGGCGGCGAGTTCCAACCCCGCGGACGTCGCACCTATGACCCCAACCGCCCGATGTTCGGCGAAGATTTCGATATGAGCAAAGCCGTCCTCGACTTTACCAAAAAGCCTGACGACAAATAATTAGATAATGAAAAAAAGCATCCGAGTCCTTCTCTCCACCCTTTTGGCAACATCAATGACTCTCTCTGCATCAGCGCAAACCATCCTGAGCACCATCCCTCAAACCGAGGGAGAACTGCCCACGATGGCACAACTGACGCCAGGTCATCCCGACTACGCCTATGCCCCCTCGCTCCTCAACACCTGGTTCGACGAGCAGGGTGAGTTCCATTATGTGCTGCCCGAAGATGCTGCCAAAGCTGCGCCTCAGCGCCCGACGCTGAAAGGAGAACCCAGTGCCGACAAACTGTGGACAGCTCTTAACGAAGGCGATCGCCTTTGGGTGGAACAACTGACGGAAAGTGAATCTCCCCTTCGCCATCAGGTCAGCGACCCCAATGCCGACAGCGACTCTCCCGACGAGGGGCAATCGCCCATCGTCTGGGGGCAATCGGTCCATCGTAACGAATTCGGCATCGAGGGCGGCATCTTCTGGAGCCCCAAGGGTCACCTGCTGGCATTCTACCGCATGGACCAGTCGATGGTGGGTCAATATCCTTTGCTCCAGACCGACCCCCGCGAGGCCGAAGTCAAATGGATACGCTATCCGATGGCGGGCATGACGAGCCATCAGGTCACCTTGGGCATCTACAATCCCGACGACATGCAGACCGTTTGGCTAAAGACCAAACCGCAGTCCGATCATTACCTGACCTGCGTCACCTGGCGTCCCGACTGCCGTCAGATTCTCATTGCCGAACTCAACCGTCTGCAGAACCACATGGAGATGAACGTCTACGATGTTCAGACAGGCGACTTCGTGCGCACACTCTTCACCGAGAGTTCCGACCGCTATGTCGAACCCAAGCACCCCGCCTACTTCCTCCCCGGCTCCAACGACCGTTTCGTCTGGCTCAGCGAACGCGACGGCTATATGCAGGCTTATCTCTACAACATCGCTGGCGACAAAGTCGTCTGCCTGCCGCTGACCCAAGGCAAATACGACATCACTTCGATTGTCGGAATCGACCCCACAGGAAAATACCTTTACTTCATGGCGGCTGCCGACAGTCCGCTCGAAAGCAACTTGTACGCGGTAGAAATACCGCGTGGAGTAAAGGGTTTGAAGGGTTTGAAGGGTTCGAAAGGTTTGAAGGTAACACGCATCACCCAGGCCGAAGGCCGTCATAGCATCAAGGTCAACGAACAATTTACACAGGTCTATGACACCTACACCAACCACGCGACACCCCGCACCTGCCAGCTCATCAGCCTCAAAAATGGTCGTCCCGTTACGACCAATGTGCTCTACACTGCCGCCAATCCCTATCTCCAAAACGAAAAGCACGCCACGCTGGCACGCCCCGAAGTGGAACTCGGCACACTCAAGGCCGCCGATGGAGTGACTGACCTCTATTATCGTCTCGTCAAGCCACGCGACTACGACAAGCATCCCGATCGGCGCTATCCTGTCGTCGTCTATCTCTACAACGGTCCTCATGCCCAGCTCGTCACCGACGGCTTCCAGTGGGGATTGCCCGGCTGGGACTGCTACATGGCCAATCGCGGATACGTGGTATTCACCATCGACGGACGCGGTTCCGACAACCGTGGCCTCGCTTTCGAACAAGCCATCTGGCACAACCTCGGCCAGGTCGAGGCCCTCGACCAGATGCAGGGCGTCGCCTACCTCAAGACCCTGCCCTATGTCGATGCCGACCGCATCGGCATCTACGGATGGAGTTACGGCGGCTTCATGACCACCTACATGATGCTCAACTATCCCGAAACGTTCAAAGTGGGCGTCTGCGGCGGTCCCGTGCTCGACTGGAGCCGCTACGAGGTGATGTATGGCGAACGCTACATGGGCACACCCCAGAACAACCCCGAAGGCTACGCTGCCAACACGCTGGTCAATCAGGCTGCGAAACTGCGCGGTCACCTTCTCATCATCCACGACGACCAGGACGGCACCGTCGTGCCCCAGATGTCGATGCAGTTCCTCAAAAATGCTGTCGCTGCCGACACCTACCCCGACTTCCTGATGTACATCGGTCACGAGCACAATGTGCGCGGCAAAGACCGTGTTCACCTTTTAAATAATATTACACGCTATTTCGACGAGCATTTGTAATTGTTAATTATTAATTGTTAATTGTTAATTGATGAACCTCCTCCTTCTCGGCAGTGGCGGCCGCGAATGCGCCATCGCTTGGAAACTGGCACAAAGCCCCAAGTGCGAACAACTATACATTGCCCCAGGCAACGCAGGCACAAGCGCCTACGGACAGAACGTCCCCATCAAGGTGGGCGAGTTTGACAAGATTGCTGACTTCTGCCTCCAGCACCAGATCGGCATGATCGTCGTGGGCCCCGAAGACCCCTTGGTCAACGGCATCTACGACTACATCAAAGGCAACAAGCGCCTCGCGGGCATCCGCGTCATCGGTCCCAGCAAGGCAGCAGCCCAGCTTGAAGGCTCGAAGGACTTTGCCAAGGGCTTCATGAGCCGTCATCAAATCCCCACCGCCCGCTATCGCTCGTTCAACGCCGAGCAGTACGACGAGGCATGCCGTTTCCTCGAAGAGCTCCAGGCGCCCTACGTGCTCAAGGCCGACGGTCTGGCAGCCGGCAAGGGCGTGCTCATCCTCCCCACCCTCGACGAGGCTCGCCGCGAACTGCGCCTGATGCTCGATGGCATGTTTGGTGCAGCTTCGGCCACCGTGGTCATCGAAGAGTTCCTGTCGGGCATCGAATGCTCGGTCTTCGTGCTCACCGACGGTCAGCACTACAAGATCCTGCCTGTGGCAAAGGACTACAAGCGCATCGGCGAAGGCGACACCGGTCCCAACACCGGCGGTATGGGCAACTGTTCGCCCGTACCCTTTGCCGACGACGAGTTCATGCAGAAGGTTGAAGAACGCATCGTCCGCCCCACCATCGCAGGCCTCCAGCAGGAAGGACTGCGCTATCAGGGCTTCATCTTCCTCGGCCTCATCCGCATCGACCGCGACATCCAGCAGTATCATGCCGGCGACCCCATGGTCATCGAATACAACGTCCGAATGGGCGATCCCGAGACCGAAGTCGTCATGCCGCGCATCCAGAGCGACCTGGTGGAACTGCTCGAAGGCGTAGCCGACGGCAACCTCGACACGAAGACGCTCGAAGTCGATCCGCGTGCAGCCGTCACCGTAATGCTTGTCAGCGGAGGCTATCCGGGTTCCTATGCAAAGGGCAAGGTAATGACGGGCCTCGACCACGAACTCTTCACCCAGGGCACCGTGGCTCCCGCCGACTCGGCACGCCATTCCATCCTCTTCCATGCCGGCACGGCACGCAATGATGCCGGCCAAGTCGTCACGGCTGGTGGACGCGTCATCGCCGTCACGTCCTACGGCTCCGATCGTGCTGCCGCCCTCGCCCAGTCGATGCGTGGTGCCCAGCTCATCGAGTTCGAAGGCAAGTACTATCGCCGCGACATCGGTCAGGACCTCGCCGCCTGGGACTGATTCCAGCTTATTGCTGGAAGTTCTGAAAGGTTCGAATAGTTCGAAAGGTTCGAAGGGCTGTTCGACCCCCTCTTAACCCTTCAGAACCCCTCTTAACCCCTCTTAACCCCTCAAACCCCTCTCGTGTACGCCCCACTGACCCAATACCGCCACGTGACGCCCGTGCTCATCCTGCTGAGCGCGGCGCTTGTTGCTGTGCTCGCGCTGTTGGGCCAAGCCACTCCCAAGGCATTGTGGAGCGCATGGGTCACCGCAGGAGTGCTCTCGGCAGGCATCTGGCACATCGTGGCGCGGTTCCGACTCGACGGAGGCGCCAGCGTGAAGGCCTTTGCCATCAGTTGGCCCCTGCTCACCACGTCGCTGTGCTTCGCCCGATGCTATCTCGTCATCCCAGGCACCGACGACGAAGGCGTGTGGGGCATTGTGCAGCAACTCGCCCTGCTCGCATTCCTCTCACTCCAGATGAGCCTGTGGCAACGTCGCGTCGCCATCATCAAGCACATGCTGCTCGGACTCATCATCGGCCTCACCTCCACGCTCTGCCCACACGCGCTCGGGTGGATCGTGCTGCTGCTCATTGCCAGTTACTACATGCGCTGCTCAAGTCTGCGCAACATGATGAGTGCCCTCACGGGCATCGTGCTCGGCATCTGGGTGGTCTATCTGGCACACTTCTTTGGCCGAAGCATCGATGCAGCCGACGGCATGATGGCAGCCTATCTCCGTCTCTTCCAGGCACCCCCGCTGGCCGAACTTGCTGCCATGGGAACGTGGTGCACTGCTTTCGTGGCCTATGTGGGGCTGCTCCTGTTGGTCTATGCCATGGCGGGCCTTGCCATCGATGTGGGGCAGACTGTACGTGCCGAAGCCTCCATCGTCCTTGTGTCGGTGCTCAGCCTGGTCATGATGGGTCTGCTCGTGCTCGATGCGGCGCACCTTGCCACGCTGCTCCCGATGCTTGCCACGCTGCTCGCCCTCCAACTCACCATCCAGCAGGCCAATCTCCGTTCGGCGCTGGTCGAATGGTGGATCCTCCTCATCATTGCCGTAGGCGCTGCCCTCTGCCTGCTCCCCCACTTCATAGCTGTCTGAAATGTTTATTTCCCACCCGCATCTCCACCTTCACCGGCATCATCCGCACAAGTATCGATTGCAGACCGATATGCTCGAGGGCCCTATCCCCCGTCGTTTGCTCTCGTTTGCCATGCCGATTGCCGCCAGTGGAATGCTGCAGCAGCTTTTCAATTCTACCGACGTAGCTGTAGTCGGCCAGTTCGCCGGGCATTCGGCATTGGCAGCTGTCGGAGCCTGCTCCCCTGTCATCAATCTTCTTATCAACCTTTTTGTCGGCCTGTCCATCGGTGCCAATGTTGTGATTGCCCACCTCCTGGGCGAAGGGAACGACCATGGCGTCCGACGTGCCGTACATACAGCCCTGCTGCTTGCACTATTGAGCGGCATCTTCCTAGCTGGCTTCGGGCAGGTTGTTGCCTACCCCATTCTTGCGGCACTCTCCACCCCCGACGATGTCCTTCCGCAAGCTGTTCTCTACCTGCGCATTTATTTTGCAGGCATGCCCTTCCTGATGCTCTACAACTTTGCAGCAGCCATCCTTCGTTCGAAGGGCGACACGCGGCGGCCGCTTCACACGCTCTTTCTCAGTGGACTCATCAACGTCTCGCTCAATTTGCTGTTTGTACTCGGATTGGGTTGGGGTGTCGAAGGTGTGGCATTGGCCACCGTCATCGCTACAGCATTTTCCTCCTATCGTCTTATCAATTTCCTGCGCCATGAAGAGGGTGTGCTCAAGGTGCGCATGCACCAGTTGCGACTCGATCGGCACCAGCTCCGCAAAATCGCGCTTATCGGCATTCCTGCCGGACTGCAAGGCTGTCTGTTCTCTTTTTCGAACATCATGATTCAGCAGAGCATCAATAGTCTGGGCACCATTGCAGTAGCGGCAGCCACCGCTGCCATGAACTTCGAATATTACCTATACTTCATTGCCAATTCGCTGAGTCAGACAGCCACCACCTGGATTGGACAGAATTATGGAGCAGGTAAACTAGACCGTTGCCGCACGATAGCCCATTGGAGCCTTATTTGGGGAATAGGTTGCACCTTGCTCGTCAGTCTCGTCATGGTGGCGTTCTCCCGTCCTCTATTGCACATCTTTACAACCAATGCCGCCGTCATCGCCATGGCTCGAATTCGAATTTGGGTAATCAGTTCGACCGAATGTCTGAACGCTGTGGTCGAAGCCTTCACCGGTATATTGAGGGCTTATGGACATTCCCTTGTCCCGACGATAATCTCCCTGTTGGGCATTGTGGGACTGCGATTGGCATGGATTGGCTCTGTCTTCCAAGTGTATCCCGACTTCGGAGTCCTCTCGGCTTGTTATCCTGTCAGCTGGGCGGTCACCTCCATCGCTCTTTGCATTGCATATCGTTGGATTCAGCGGCAATTATCCCATCCAAATAAATTTTTTGCAAAAAAGTTTGCATAAATTTGGACAAAAAGCAAATAATCTGTAACTTTGCAGCGACTATTCACAAGACACATAAACATAACCAAACAATAATCACTTATGAGAGTAAAACTGCTATTACCACTCGTTCTTGGCATTGCCACCCTTGGCGCTGCCAGTTATGGACAGTCCCTCCTCTCGGCATTCCGCACTCCTGCCCAACAGAAGGAAGCAGCCGCAAAGGGACAACTCAAAGTCGTTAACACACGACAGAAGGCCATCCAGGATTTTTCAGGAAAGGCCTCACGTACCAATCGTCGCAATGTGGACGCCCGTCCCAATGTAGCTGACTATCCCGTCATCTACGGTCTGAAACATGCCGACAGCGGCTACAACGACGTGTCGGGAGGTCCCTACAACGTCATCCGTTTCCACGCAGGCCCCCAGACTTCGAAAAAGGACGTCAGCCCCGAAATTGGTGGATTAACCGCTTTCTATGCACGCGGCAAGTTCTACACCCTTGAAATGGAGGGCACCCAGTGCATCATGAAGACCTACAACACTGAGACATGGGAACTTGAAAGTACAGACGTTATCTGCGAGAAAGATGATTTCCTGCGTCAAGTTGCCGCCTTCGATGAGACCACAGGCAAGGCCTACTTCGTCTTCTGGGGTGAGATGGACTGGGATACTTACCGCACGAATCGTCCTCTCATGGAGATTGACCTTGAGACAAAGACCGCTACAGAAGTGGGCAAGATTGACCAGATCTTCGTACAAACTCTCTTCTTTGACAAAGACGGCCAGCTCTACGGCATCCCCTACAACACGAAGGAACTCTACAAGATCAGCAAAACCGACGCCAGCATTGAGAAGGTAGTCGACCTCGACATCCCCTTTGGACGCTATCCTAACTCCGAAACCGCAGTCACCGACCCGGCTACTGGCACCGTCTATTGGATCGTTCCTCGCACAGTCGGAAATGGCTATAAAGCTGAGTCGTATATCTATACCATCAACTGCGAAACCGGCGAATGCACCTTCGTGAGCGACATGCCCAACGATGAGCACTTGCAGGGCGCCTTCATCAAGTACGCTCCTGCCGCAGCTCCTGCTGCTGCCACTGGAATCAGTTATGCCGAAGGCAAACTTGCCTTTACAGCTCCTACCACTACCTACACCACCGGTGAGACGCTCAGCGGTGAACTCACAGCACATGTAGTGGTTGATGGCACAGCACAGAACCTGACAGTTGCTGCCGGTGCTGCCACTGAACTTGCTCTCGAGCTCGCTGACGGCAATCATGAAGCAATCATCACCTTTGAGAATGCAGCTGGTGTAGGTCCCGAACGCATCTGGGAGGCTTATCTCGGCGCTGACCAGCCAACAGGCGTAGAAAATCTGACCGCTGCCATCGAAGGCACTACCGTCACCCTCACCTGGGATGCCCCAACCGCTTCACTCAACGGTGGAGCTTTTGACGATGCTGCCGTTCGCTATAACGTCGTTCGCTATCCCGACGAGGTTGTCGTAGCAACCGCTGTGGCTGAGACCACACTCACCGACGAGCTTCCTGCTAAGCACAATCACTACACCTGGGAGGTAACCTCTTACGTGGGCGAACCTACCGCAAGCAATGTGACTGTGACTTCCAACGAGATCGTTTCGGGCAACATATGGATTCCTGACTACGTAGAGCAATTCAACACGAAAGAAGACTTCGATCTCTTCACCATCATCGACAACAATGCTGACGGCATCGGTTGGACCTACTCAGCTAATCAGAGCGCTTACCTCCTTGGCAACGGTGCTTACGATCCAGACTTCAACCCCAATGGTGGCAAGGGAATGGATGACTACCTCGTCACTCCTTCCATCCAACTTCAGAAGAACGTACAATATCGTTTCACCTTCGATGCAAACGAAGTTGGCCTGACTCATGAGTACTTGAACGTCCTCCTCGGACAAGGCAACACAGTAGATGCCCTCAAGACCACGCTTGCAAAGTACGACTTCGACTGGAGGAACGATAATTCCGGCCAAATCATCGATTTCAGCGTTGAGGAAGACGGCCTCTACAACATCGCTTTCCACGACTGTGCTCCGGAATACAGCTCCAACTATGCACTCGACAACATTGGCATCGCCGTTTATGCTTTCTTCGAAGGACCTGCTGCTTCGACGAATATCAAGGCAACTCCAGGTGCTGGCGGTGCACTCCACAGCACCCTGACCTTCACCCTGCCTACCACCACCTTCAAAGGCGATGCACTCAACGAAATCACTTCTGTTGAAGTACGTCGCAATGGCAAGGTGATCGCAACCCTTGAAGGCAAACCTGGTGAGGCCATCACCTACGAAGATGACACTGTTGAGAATGGCGAGGCTTCTTACACCATCGTCTGCTACAACGCTGCAGGCCAAGGCGCTCCTGCCGAAGTTACCATCTGGGTTGGCCTTGATATCCCTGTTGCTCCTACCATCGTAGAGTATCACCAGACGGCCGACACCAAGCCTGCCGTCAGCTGGAATGCAGTACCTGCCACTGGTGCCCACGGAGGATACGTCGTACCCGAAGAGATAACCTATACTTTGTGCAAGTACAATGCTTACAACTGGGATAACCATTGGGAGCAGGTTGCTACGACCAAGGATTTCAGCGCTGTCGATGACGCCTACTTCTCCTACTGGGGTCAAGCAAACGAGACCTATGCACTTTTCGCCACCAACGAGGCCGGCATAAGCGAAGGCACCCAGTTCCACATTACCCTTGGCGCACTTTGGGAGACTCCTTATGAGGAGAGCTATGCCTGGGCATTCGCAAGCAAAGATCCCTGGACTTTGTTCGCTTCGACCTACGACTACGCATGGAGCATCAGCGCTGGCTCTGGCCTCGCAGTGAAGCCCTATGACGAAGATGGCGGCATGCTCTATTACACCTACAAGGGTGAAGACAGCAACGAACAGATCATGCAGGGTCCACGTGTAGCCCTCTCTACACTTACCAAGGCCGAGCTCAGCTTCTATATGTATCATGGTGTAGAAGCCGATCCTGAGGATGTTGTGCTCGAAGTTTGGGCATGCTACAATGATGCTGATTGGAAGTTGCTCGGCACAGTGGACTATAACAATGGTGCCACCGGATGGGCACGCAGTTCATTTGCTCTCGAGGCCCCCGAAGCACCCGAAGGATATGCACCAAGTAACATCCAGATTGCGTTCCGTGGTATCACCACAGTTCCTTCTGCTTCAATCTTCATCGACAAGATTGCTATTGCCGATGGCGTGGATGTGGATGCTGCCCTCGTAGGTATCAGCGGAGCAAAACGCGCTATCCCCGGCGAGTTCCAAATGTTCAGCTTCGCAGTAGCCAACTATGGTATGAAGGACCTCTCAGACTATAAGGTAGCCCTCACCATCTCCGATGGCGAACTCACCCAGGAAGATGAGATCTCCACCGATCAAGTCCTCAAGGCCGGCGAAGTTGCCACACTGTCGTACGAAGTCGAGTTCGACAAGTCGCACTCAGGCAAGACCTTCACCATCAGCGCAACTGTAGTAGCAGCCGACGATGCCAACACCGACAACAACTCTGGAGAAATCCAGGTTTACGTTAAGGGCAATAACCTGCCAGCTGCCACCGATCTTGCTGCCGAACAGGACGACAAGGGCATCAACCTCAGCTGGTCAGCACCTGCTACCGACGAGATTACTGATCCTGTAGTGGATGGATTCGACGACTATGAATCGTTCATCATTGATGGCATCGGTGACTGGAAGACCTACGATGGTGATGGAGCCATCACTGTCTATTTCGGAGGTCCAAGTGTGCCAAACAACTTTGATGCCAAGGCTTGGCAGGTTTGGGCACCTGAGGAGGCTGGTTTCAGCCTGGAGCGCTTTGACATGCTTACTCCTCACTCAGGTAATAAGTACATCGCCTCTTGGACTGCGTCCGACGGCGTATCGGCAACTCAGCCTACCGACGACTGGCTGATTTCGAGCGACGTACAGGGCGGCAGCGATTTGAGTTTCTATTATCGTGTTCCCAACGATGGTTCAGATCCTCAGAACGTAGAAATCCTCTACTCTAATACAGATCAGCAGCCCGAGAACTTCCAGCATGTTGATGGTGACCAAATCGTGGGCACCACCGCTTGGGTGAAACTCGAATACACCCTGCCTAACGATGCCAAGTACTTCGCTATCCGCAACTGGAACAATGGCGACGCCACCACCGTTGCATTCATTGACGATGTAGAATATACACCGCTCTTTGGTGCTACCTCGAAGCTCACTTTCCTTGGCTATAACATCTATCGTGATGGTGAACTCATTGCCGAGAAGGTACAGGACACTACCTACTGTGACGAAACCAGCGTGGGCGATCACGAATACTTCGTAACTGCCGTTTGGGCTGAGGGCGAATCCAATGCTTCGAACGTCATCGAAATCAACGTCATCACCAATATTGGCGAGATTATGATGAACAACGAACCTGTCGAGATCTTCTCTATTGACGGACGTCGCATCGAAGGCAAGGCTGAGCCAGGTATCTACCTGCTCCGTCAGGGCGACAAGACCGCTAAGGTTGTAATCAAGTAATACATCATCCTATCATACGACATCTGCACGGAAACCATTCCGTGCAGGTGTCTTTTCTCTTGACTGAAATGAAGCATTTTACGCTTTTTCTTCTTTTCCTACTCTGCTTTACTGGTGTCTCAAAGGCTCAGGTGGAATTATCTTATTGCGAGGGCATCGACAATGGTTTTGGCGATGCAGGCACCATCTATACGCCCTATGTCCAATTCGAAGCCTCGGTGGTGAAGCCCTACGCAGGCAATCGGATTACACAGGTGCTCATCGGCATGAAATCAAGTGCGACCAATGTCACCATATATATCAAGAACTCCCCGCGCGATGCCAATGCACTCTACCGACAGACGGTAGCCGAAGGACTTTCGGAAGGCTGGAACGTCATCACTCTCGATACCCCGTTTGAGATTCCCGAAGGCAAGGAAATCGCCATCGGATGTCGTTTTCGTAGCACCGAAAAAAATGCTTTCGGTTACAGTGCAGAAAAGAACTCCCTCGCTGACCAGATCCTTATCAACCAAAGCTCCAAGTGGACTACCTGTGGAGGTTCGCTGTGCATCAAGGCACTCGTCGAGGGTGACCGAATGCCGCAGCACCAGCTCGCCATCGGCAGTTTGGCCAACCAACGTGTAGATCCTATGGCAGAAAGCATCAACTTCTCGACTACTGTGAGCAACAGGGGCATTCGCGAAGTCGAAAACTACACGCTACAGTGGAGTGTGGACGGCTCCGAGCCGCAAAACGTCACTTTCGAGCGCCCGATACCCGTCAATGGTCGCGACACTTTCGAACTAAGTATCTTCGCCGAATATGCTTTCGGCCCCCACACGCTCACCATCAGCGTCGCTTCGGTCAACGGCGTGGATGACGAATATGCGGCTGACAACACCACCTCGTGCACCTTCATCATGCCCGACGAACGCTTCGCACGACGCGTCGTTTGCGAGGAATACTCAGGCTTCTGGTGCGGTTTCTGTCCCCGTGGCATGGTCGGTATGGAGCTTATGAAGGAAGCTCATCCCGACCGATTCATCGCTGTGGCCGTGCATGGAGGAGATGCGCTCGAAGTACCTTCCGACAGCGCCTACACTTACGCCCCGCTCATCAGCCGATTCTCGGGAGCACCCAGTTGTGCAGTCGGCCGACGTTTGCAGGGTGATCCCTACTTCGATATCGGCACGCTATATCAGCTTGAATCGACTGCCGAAAACCATATTGCCTACAAGATGACCGCCGAGTGGGAAGAAGATGGCTCAAGCATCCATTGCCGTGCCACCATCTTCAGCGATCAGGACTTGACCGACGTGGCCTACGATGCAGCATTCATTCTCGTCGAAGACAGCATCACAGGGCACGGCTATTACCAGACCAATTACTACTCCGCCAACTCGCAGAATTATTCAGGTCCGTTCTATGGCTGGGAGGACAAAGCCTATATCACCACCGATGTAATGTTTATGGACATCGCACGCGGATGCTATCCTTCGTTTGAAGGCACTCCAATGCTTGAAGGAAACATGACCTCGATGCAAGACTATGAGTTGGACTATACCCTTCCACTCCCACCCACTGTGCTCGACAAGAGACAGCTCCACATCGTGGGCATCGTCATCGACCGCAAGACAGGCTTCATCCAGAATGGCCAAAATATATGGCCAGAAGGCGAAGTGCCCGAAGGAATTGAACTGGTCAGCATCGACACGAAGCAACCGGCTACCGACTGCCTATACGATTTGTTTGGCAGACGTATCAACCATGCAGCCAAAGGTCAACTCTTTATTCGTGGCAAAAGATAATCTTTTTTGATTTCTCCTCTTTATATTAAAGAAGATAAACATGAATATAGTTTTTCGGGGAATGAAATTCTTTCAGAATATACTTCTCATTACATTCTTTTCAGTTTGCATTTCCTCCCTTTGGGCACGCCCTGCCTATCCAGGGCTGCACAGAATCACCTTGGCCGATGGCTCCGAACTGATGTGCCGTCTGGTGGGTGACGAACATGGGCACTGGTTTGTCAGCACCGACGGACGCTATTTCGACCGCAACGATGCCGGGCAGTGGCACCAGCTCTCGGAAGCCGATATCGAGGTGCGCCAGCAGCGGATGATGGAGTCTCGCAAAGCCACCCTTGGCAAGCGTGCCCAAGCTGCCAATCAGCGCACCAGTGACGAAGGTGCAGGACGCATTACCGATTTCCCCACCAAGGGCAACGTGCGTGGGCTCTTCCTGCTCGTGGAGTTCGACGACGTTAAGTTTCAACCCGAATCGGACAGCGTTCGTTTCACGCGACAGCTCAATGAAGAAGGCTTCGCAGATGACGGAGCAACCGGCTCGGCGCGCGACTACTTCATCAGTCAGTCCTACGGATTGTTTACGCCTACCTTCGATGTGGTTGGCCCCATCCATCTGCCGCATAACGAAGGCTACTATGGAGCCAATCAGATGGACGCAGACATTAACCCCGGACAGATGGTGATCGATGCCTGCCAGCTCGCCCACGACAGTCTGGGCGTCGATTTCGGCAACTATGACTTCGACGACGACGGCGTGGTCGATTTCGTCTTTATCCTCTATGCGGGATATGGCGAGAACTATGGAGCTCTACCCTCCACCATCTGGCCCCACATGTCGAAACTGACCGACCAAAGAAAATACCTGACACTCGACGGAAAGAACTTCGACCTATATGCCTGCAGCTGTGAACTGAGAGGCACCAGCGGCACAGCCATCGACGGCATCGGCGCCTTCTGCCATGAGTTCGGACACGTACTTGGACTACCCGATATCTATGACACCTTCAACTCCCGAAACCTACAGTTGGGCGCATGGGACATCATGGACGCAGGCAGCTACAACAACCTGTCGCGCACTCCATCGTCCTACACAGGCTACGAACGCTACTGCCTGGGCTGGCTTGACATGGTGGACTTGACCGAACCCGCCGACAGCATTATCCTACCCGAAATCAACGAAAGCCGCGTATGCTATCGCATCGCCACAAGGACGGGCAATGAGGGCGAGTTCTTCACCCTCGAGAATCACCAACAGCAAGGTTGGGATGCTTACCAGCCCTCCAGCGGCATGATGATCATCCACATCGATTATGAAGCCAGCATCTGGCACAGCAATACGGTCAACTCCGGAATGCATCCTCGCGTTGACCTGGTGGAAGCCGACGGCACGCCGGGCGCTCCCACCGAATCGGACCTTTACCCCACCGAATCGAACAACAGTTTCACCGACTACTCCAACCCCAACAGCTTAGCTTGGGACAAGACGCCCACCGAACGCGGTGTGGACCACATCCAACAGGAGGCCGACGGCACGATCTCGTTCCGATTCATGCGTGACAGACTGTTCCGACCCATTGCTCACGAGGTCACCCAGCTGTGCGACACTTCCTTCGTTGCCGAATGGGACCCCGTCGAGGGCGCCATCGCCTATCGTATCGACTTGCAGGAGGAACTGCCCGACTCGCTCAATCCCATACTTCTCGAAGACGACTTTGCCCTTCTGGAGGAAGGCAATTATCCGATGGCTGGCAGTTCGGACATCTCTTCGCAGCTCGATGACTATACGCAATCTCCCGGATGGAGCGGCACAAGCTGCTATCAGGCTGGCGGCTACATTCGCATCGGTGCATACGGACAGAACGGCACGCTCCAGACTCCTGCCATCAACCGCCAGCAATTTGAGCCCACAGCCGAACTCACCCTGCTCTACACCGCCTCTTCCTATCCTGGTAAGACCGTCAGCTATACCCTTTCGCTCATAGATGCCGAGAATGGTCAGGTCGCAAGCGACACCACGATGAAAGCCGACCGCAACCTCGTGACCCACATCTTCCATTTTACCGATGTGCCCAGCCAGGCAGCTTTCTGCTTTAAGACGAACAAGGAACGTCTCTTTCTTGACGAGCTGAGCGTAGCCATTGGTATGCGCGATAGCCTGGATATGCGCTCGCTGGGTCCTGCCGTCTGGAGCGTCGACAGCATTGCTCCTCTGCTCACCGAAGAAGGCGTGCAGGCCGACCGTCAACGGGCCACTGTCACCGGCCTTGTTCCCCAACGCACCTACCACTACCAGGTCACCGCACTCGACAACGAGGCTCTACGCAGCTCCCTACCTTCGCAGGACATTACAGTCATCACACTCCCTACGGGCGAGAGCGGCATTGAGGCTATCCATACCGACACTCCGTCGAGCGTGCCTTCGCACGATGAAGTTCATGACCTTACGGGACGACGCATCGCGCATCCTTCGCGCGGATTTTACATCACCGAAGGACGGATTCGAGTCGTTCGATAAACTCTCCCAACACAACGCAATGTGCCCTCCAGTCGACGTTGACCGGAGGGCACATTATTTATAATCGCGAAAAGAAGCCTTTTACTTCCTTCGATAAACCACAAGAGTCACCGAAACAAAGATAAGGACCATACCCAGAAATTCACGCAAATTGATGCTCTCGCCCAAGAAGATGATACCGAGCGCCACGGCGGTGACGGGTTCGAGCGCACCGAACAGCGCAGTCGAAGTACTGCCGATGCGCTGAATAGCCCAAGCCGTAAGCAATAGCGAAACGACCGTGGGCAACAGACCAAGGGCTATCAGATTGAGCCACATCACCCCATGTTGCGGAAGCGTGAACGCACCTCCGAAGCAGATACGCCACACAAAGAGCAAGAAACCAAAACAAAGCACATAAAACGTGACAGGCATCGATGCAATGGTGCGCACACGTGTCTTGTTGAGCCCCACAAGATAAATAGCATAGGAAAGGGATGAAAGCAGCACGAGGAGAGCGCCGATCATAAAAGGAGAGACCCCCCAAGGGAGGTTTAAGGGGTTTGAGGGGTTAAGAGGGGTTAAGAGGGGTTCTGAGGGGTTAAGAGGGGTTAAGAGGGGTTCTGAGGGGTTAAGAGGGGTTAAGAGGGGTTCTGAGGG
>CACXTQ010000028.1:37670-69514 GCA_902770595.1 uncultured Bacteroidales bacterium
AGGGGTTCTGAGGGGTTAAGAGGGGTTAAGAGGGGTTCTGAGGGGGACGGGGGGGTCTGCTCACAAAGCAGGCCAACGCCCGACGTGGCCAACAACAGACAGATGACAACAAGCCATGACATCGGTTCGTGATAAACCAGCGTCATGATGACAGCCACCAGGATGGGATAGGTGAAGAGCAACGTGGAGGCAATGCCGACGGGCATGTAGTTGTAGCTCAGGAAGAGCGTGAGCGACGACAGCGCCATGAGGATGCCCAGGATGACGAGTTGCGGCAACGAATGACGACTGACACGGAATGCCGTCGAAAGATTATGACGCCGCCATCCGTTCCAAATCATCAGCAAGCCGAGCAACGCGATGCCGAAAGCATAGCGGAACAGGAGCACCGAGTCGGGATTCATCCCATCGGCATACAGCGGCTTGGCAAAGACGGGATTTGTACCGTAGGATGCTGCCGCGAGAGCAGCAAAGACGTAGCCGGTATAGTTTTTCATTTGGCTACCGGGTCGCAGGTGACATCGATGCCGAGTTTCTTGAAGATGGTGCGATCGACTTCGCTAAGGAGCACGGTGGCATGCACCTGACAGCCGCGAAGCAAAGGCAGCGTCTCGAGGGCACGACGGCAATAGGGATCGCTCACGCTGAGCATCGACAGGGCTACGAGCACCTCGTCGGCATGCAGGCGCACATTGCGGCCCTGCAAGTATTCGAACTTCATCTTCTGTATAGGCTCGATCATGGTCTGCGGGATGAGGTTGATCTCGTGATCGATGCCTGCCAGATGCTTGGTGACATTGAGCAGCAAGGCAGCCGAACAACCGAGCAGCGAACTGCTGTGGGCAGTGATGATCTGATGGTTGGGCAGTTCGAGGGCGATGCTGGTGTGTCCGCTCTCCTCCTTGCGCTGGCGGGCGGCGGGCACGGTGCGGCGGAAGTCGGTGTCGATGCGCGCCTGCTTCATCAGCAGGGCAATCTTCGAGACTTCGGTATCGTCGGTGAGTCCCTGCGCATATTTGCCGAGGGCGGCAAAGTAGCGGCGCACAATTTCGTCCTTCGAAGCCTGGGCACATACTTCGTCGTCGCTGATACAGAAGCCCACCATGTTGACACCCATGTCGGTGGGCGACTTGTAGGGCGACGAACCGTAGATGCCTTCGAAGAGCGCATTGAGCACGGGGAAGATCTCGACGTCGCGATTGTAGTTGACCGCCATCTTGCCATAGGCTTCGAGGTGGAAGGGGTCGATCATATTGACGTCGCCGAGGTCGGCGGTGGCAGCTTCGTAGGCGATGTTGACGGGATGCTTGAGGGGAAGGTTCCAGACGGGGAAGGTCTCGAACTTGGCATAACCTGCCCGCACGCCATGCTGCGCCTCGTTGTAGAGTTGCGAGAGGCAGACTGCCATCTTTCCGCTGCCCGGACCCGGGGCAGTGACGATGACGAGGGGACGTGTGGTCTCGAAGTATTCGTTGCGGCCAAAGCCATCAGGCGACGCGATGACATCGACGTTGCGCGGATAGCCTTCGATGAAGTACTGGTAGTGGGTGCTGATGCCCATGCGCTCGAGACGTTCACGGAATGCCTTGGCGCTGGCCTGTCCGTTGTAGTGGGTGATGACCACGCCGCCCACATAGAAGCCGCGGCTTTCGAACTCGCTACGCAGGCGAAGCACGTCCTCGTCATAGGTGATGCCGAGGTCGGCACGCACCTTGTTCTTCTCGATATCGGTGGCGCTGATGACGATGATGATTTCGGCCGAATCGGCGAGTTGGCTGAGCATGCGCAATTTGCTGTCGGGCTGGAAACCAGGCAAGACGCGCGAGGCATGATGGTCGTCGAAGAGTTTTCCACCTAGTTCGAGGTAGAGTTTGCCCTCAAAGTGGGCTATACGTTCCTTGATGTGCTCCGATTGGATACGGATGTACTTGTCATTATCGAATCCTAACTTCATATTGATCAATTATCAATTAACAATTAACAATTAATAATTAACAATTAATAATTAACAATTAACAATTAACAATTGGTTTTTTTGGGGAAAAACAAATTATTTTAAAAAACGCAGCAAAGGTAACCAGATTTTTTGGAATTATCAAAAAACTGCACAAATATTTGATACTTTTTTGACAAAATAATTTGCAATAACACTTTTTTGCAACAAAATCATGGCAATTATTTGCGAAAGTCGAAGAATTCGTTTATATTTGCCCCACATTTTTAGAAAATAAGTTAGCATATCATGGAAAAAATCATCACCGAAATCACTCCACTCACCGAACACGACAGTTTCTACGTGATGGACCACAAGAAGGATCACTATGACTACCCGCTTCACAAGCATGAAGAGATGGAACTCACATTCATGGAGAACTGCACAGGCGTGCACCGCGTGGTGGGCGACTCCATCGAAATCTGCGGGCAATACGACCTGGTGCTCATCGGGAGCAACCTGGAGCATGCATGGGAACAGCATCCCGACGAGGTGCTGGTCGATGTGGCAGCAGGCAAGAAGGTGCGCGAGTTCGTCATCCAGTTTTCACCCGACCTGCTGGGTGAGTCGTTCCTTGCAAAAAGCCAGATGGCTTCTTTGGCACGACTTTTCGAAAACGCCAAGCGCGGGGTGTGCTTCGGCCTGCCTGCCATCATGCGCGTCTTCAACAAACTGGACAAACTTTCGTCCGAGGCACCGGGGTTCCCACGTGTACTCAAACTGCTCGACATCCTCTACCAACTTTCGCTCGAAGATGACTTCCATCTGCTGGCGTCGTCATCATTCGCTTCGGTGAAATCAACTGCCGACAGCCGCCGAGTACGCAAGGTGGAGGAATACATCGACGAACACTTCAAGGAAGAAATTCGCCTGGGCACCGTGGCCGACCTGGCAGGAATGACGCCAACGGCATTCAGCCGATTCTTCAAGGTACGCACAGGACGTACCCTTTCTGATTATATCATCGACATCCGTCTGGGCTACGCTGCCCGTCAACTGGTCGATACCACCACTTCGGTGGTCGAAATCTGCTACGATTCGGGCTTCAACAACGTTTCGAACTTCAACCGCATCTTCAAGAAACGCAAGGGATGCTCACCCACACAGTTCCGCGAAAATTACCATAAAAACAAGATATTCGTATGAAAAAGAAATTGCTGGCACTTGCCCTCCTTTTTGTCTCGTTTTTGAGCGCCCAAGCCCTCGAACTCCCAAAGATCATCGGCAACGACATGATGCTGCAACAGCAGACCCATGCCCGCCTGTGGGGATGGGCAAAAGGCGGCTCAACCATTGAAGTAACAACCTCCTGGGACACACAGACCTACCGCGCCACTGCCGACAAGCAGACGGGACGCTGGGAACTGCAAGTCTCGACACCTGCTGCATCCTACGACCCGCAAAGTCTCACCATCAAGGGTGACGGCGAGACTCGTCGAATCGAAAATGTGCTCATCGGCGAAGTATGGTTCTGCTCGGGCCAATCGAATATGGAGATGCCTCTCAAAGGCTTCTGGAACTGCCCTGTTCGCGGTGCCAACGAGGAGATTGCCTTTTCGGGGCGTTACCGTCGCAGCATACGTGTGGCCACCATCGAGAAAAAGGATGCCTTGGAGCCACAGGACCGTGTGCCAGGTGGATGGAAAGTGTGCGAGCCGAAGAATGCCGTCAATTTCTCGGCTTGCGGCTACTTTTTTGCACAAGCCCTGACCGACATCCTCGGCGTCCCCGTGGGCATCATCAACTGCTCGTGGGGCGGCAGCTGCGTCGAAGGCTGGTTACCTAAGGAGATTCTCCTCACCTACCCTGACGGACTCACGCCTATGGACCAAACAGACTATCACCGCAAGATGGTGATGTTCAATGGTATGCTCCATCCTTTGGCAGGTTACACCGTGAAGGGATTCCTTTGGAACCAAGGTGAATCGAACGTAGGTCGTGAAAAGGAATACGTTGAACGTTTCAAGACCATGACACGCCTATGGCGCAAGATGTGGCGTCAAGGCAACGATCCTTTGCCCATGTACACCGTCGAACTTCCAGGATACAGTTACGGTGACGTGAATGGTACCAATGCTGCCGACTTCCGTGCGGCACAGCATCAGATTGCCCATGAACTCGAGAACAGCGGCTGCGTTTCGACCACCGACCTTATCCTTCCCTACGAGGCCGAGCAGATACACGGGTGCCGCAAGAAGGAGATCGGACAGCGCCTCGCCTACATGGCCGCGACGCGCGACTATGGCATCGAGGGCATCCATGCCGAAGCACCCGAATTCGAGCGCATGAAGACCATCGAGGTTGACAACAAATTCCTCAAATTTGTGGCAGGATCGGCCTTGGCTGCCAATGCCAACGACAAGGGAAAGGTCGTGTGCCTCTATTTCAGCAATCTCATCGATGGTGTCGATCGAATGTTCAACATCGAAGGCTTTGAGGCAGCTGGCGCTGACGGCGTTTGGCACAAGGCCATCGTTTGGGCCGAAAACGGGTGGAGCGACCCCGAATACGGAGGATGCTTCCTGAAACTCGTCTGCCCCGAGGCTGGCGAAGTGAAGAACGTTCGCTACAACTACCACAATTTCACCACCAACCAGCTCCATGACTGCTACGGCCTGCCTGTCGTGCCTTTCACTACAAATTATTAGTTAGAATGAAAAAATCCATCCTCTTTCTCTCCCTCCTCACTCTCCTTGCTTCGTGCACTACGACGCAGGAAGAGTCTCCATTCGTGACCGTTCGCAATGGCAAGTTCTACCAAGGCGGCAAGGAATATCGCTATGTGGGCACCAACTTCTGGTATGGTGCCATCCTCGGTTCAAAAGGTCTCGGGGGCAACCGCGAGCGTCTCGTCCAGGAACTTGACGATATGAAGGCTGTCGGCATCGACAATGTCCGCGTCCTCATTGGCGGCGATGGCCGTGAGGGTATCCCTTCGCACATCTACCCCAAACTCCAATCGGAACCCGGCGTCTATAACGACACCATCCTCGAAGGTCTCGACTATATGATGTTCGAACTCGAGAAGCGTCAGATGAAGGCCGTCCTTTATTTCAACAATGCCTGGGAATGGTCGGGCGGCTATGGAGCCTACCTCGATTGGGTAGGCTATACGGGTGACGTGATGAGTTCGAAAGAACCTGGCAAGATGGTGCACTTCGACCGTACGCCTGTGCCAAGTTACGATGGCTGGTGGGAATATATGCAGTATGTCTCGGCTTTCGTCCTCAACGATTCGGCCAAGGCATTGGCTGCCAATCATGTGCGCTTCATTGTAAGTCGCACCAACACCATCACCGGCAAGCCTTACGCTGAATCTCCCGCCCTTATGGCCTGGGAGATTGCCAACGAGCCGAGATGTTTTGCCGATGATTCGCTTCACAAGGCAAAATTTGTCGAGTGGATTGACGAGCAATCGAGTCTCATCAAGAGCCTCGACCCTAACCACCTCGTCACCACAGGCTCCGAAGGTTATCACGGCTGTCAGGATGACTACGCACTTTTCAATGCCATCCACACGCTGCCCAACATCGACTATGCCTGCATCCACATCTGGCCCAACAATTGGGGGTGGCTCGGACAATTCAACCAGAACTACGATGCAGACAAGACCATCGCCGAAGACACACCCGATCCCATCGTCGAACGTGTGCAGGCAGCCTGCGACTCTACATTAGATTATATAAGGAACGCGCACGCATATATGAGTGCTGCCGGCCGTCCCATTGTGCTCGAGGAATTTGGCTATCCGCGCGACCGTTTTGTCTTCACTCCTGGTTCACCCACCCAGGGCCGTGATGCCTACTATCGCTACGTATTCTCCATCATCCGTGACTCAGGCATGATAGCAGGTTGCAACTTCTGGGGCTGGGGAGGTCGTGCCAACGTCAAGCACGTCATCTGGCAACCCTACGATGACTATGTCTGCGACCCCGCTCAGGAGGAACAGGGTCTCAATTCCGTTTTCGCCTGCGATACCACTACGCTCCGCATGATCAAGGAACTAAATGCTGACATCTGCAAATGAAAAAATTCTTAGCACTTTCGTTAGGCCTGCTCTCATTGGCCTTGCAGGCGCAGCCTAAGGTGACACTCGAAGGCGACGACTGGGTGTGGTATGCGCCCGAGACACCCGAATTGACCTTCACCGTCAAGGATTCGCTGTTGAATCCGCTGGACACCAACATCACCGTGCGTATCATCACCGATACGGGGCTGCCTGTATGTGTGATTACACAAAGTGTCAGTATTGCGAAAGGCGACAGTGCCCGTCTTTGCATCAATCCTTGCATCGCCACACCCGGCTTCTACCATGTCTTTGTCGAAGCCGGAGGACAGAACATCGTCGACAATGCTTACGAGCAATGGGGAGGACAGGGCCACAAATCGTTCTACACCATCGGCTTTGAACCAGAGAATATCGTATCTCTGCCCGACGCACAACCCGACTTCCAGGCGTTTTGGGACAAGGCACGCGCCGAACTTGCTGCCGTGCCCCTCCAACCACAGGTCAAGGAGATAAAGGAAAAGAGTTCTCCGCGAAAGAAGGTGTATTCGGCCAAGGTGCTCAGCATCGACAACGATACGGTCCAGGTCTTCTACACCGTACCCGTCACGCGCGACAAGAATGCACGGTTCCCCCTTCATGTGCTCTTCTTAGGATACAGCAGCGACATCTGGGACCTCGATGTTGAAGGACAGGAATATATCGAGGCCATCGTCAGTGTACGCGGACAGGGACAGAACAAGCCCAACAACCGCTATGGCGACTGGGTTCAATATGGCCTAGAAAGTCCCGACACCTATTACTATCGCGGAGCCTATCTCGACTGCGTCCGAGGCATCGACTACCTCTGCACCTTGCCGCAAGCCGACACCCGCAACATCTTCATCGAAGGTGGCAGCCAGGGAGGTGCTTGCAGCATGGCCGTAGCCGCCCTCGACCACCGCATCACCGCAGCCGCCGTCTATATCACCTTCATGAGCGACTTCCCCGACTACTTCCAGATCGTGCGCTGGCCTGCCGAACCCATCGAGGCCAAGCAGCACGCCCTCGGCATGAGCAACGCCGAGATGCTGCGCGTGATGAGTTACTTCGACATCAAGAATCTGGCGCGTTGGATCGAATGTCCGGTCTATATGGCCATTGGTCTGCAAGATCCCACCTGTCCACCACACACCAACTTCTCGGGCTATAACCTCGTGCGTACGCCCAAACAATACCGCATCTTCCGCGACTATGGTCATCACGTCAACTACGACATCTGGAATCCCACCATGTGGGAATGGTTCGCACGATGGAGGAAATAAAATCATCCCAACTTCATTGTTATTCACTAATTGTTAATTGATTGTTCATGGTATTTGAAAAAAAAGAATTCGACCAACTTCAAGCCTGGGCAGAAGTGGCAACCTTCTCTCCGACCCATGGCACTACCGAACGGCACATCATCCTTCACGTCAAGGATGGCCTCGGCCGTTTTGAAATCCAGATGGATGAATTGCAAAAGGCTTATTCACTGTTACTCGAAAAATACGCTGATGCAAAGGTCGTGATGCGGCGCTATCTGCTCAGCGACATTGCCAACCAGGCGCCTATCCTACAGGCGCAACTGCAACGCGAAGGCAGCGACAAAGGAGCCGTCTCGATGATCGGGCAACCGCCGCTCGATGGCTCAAAGATTGCACTTTGGATCTATATGGTCGAAGGTCTCGAGGTTTCCTATGCTGAAAATCTTACCACTACCTCACACAACGGATACCGTCATTATTGGAGCACCAACTGGCAATCGACCACAGGTGGTTCCAACACGCAGACCCGTGAGATTCTCGAAGGCTACGAGGCACAACTGCGCCACGCCGACCTCAACCTGGCCGACAACTGCCTGCGCACCTGGTTTTTCATCCGCGATGTCGATACCAACTACAAGGGAATGGTCGAAGCCCGCTGCAACAACTTCACCATGCAGCGCCTGACGCCCGACACACACTACATCGCCAGCACAGGCATCGGCGGACAACCCATCCAGACGCAAAGCCGCGTGCAGATGGATGCCTACGCCGCCCAGGGTCTTCGACCCGAACAGCAGCGTTATCTCTATGCACCCACCCACCTCAATCCGACCTATCAGTATGGCGTAACTTTCGAACGCGGCACAGCCATCCAGTATGGCGACCGCCGGCATCTGCTCATCAGCGGAACAGCCAGCATCAACAATCGCGGCGAAGTCATCCACCTCGGCGATGTCAAGGCCCAGGCTGCCCGCATGCTCGAGAACATCGAAACCCTGCTCCAGGAAGGTGGTGCCACGCTGGACGATATTGTACAATCCATCGTCTATCTGCGCGACGTGGCCGACTATCCCCTTGTCAGCCAATATCTCGACGAACGGCTGCCCGAAACGCCTCGCGTCATCACCCTTGCCCCCGTCTGCCGCCCGGCATGGCTCATCGAGATGGAGTGTATCGCCATCATCCCCGCCACCGATGCGCGTTACAACAATTTCTAACACATATTGCAATGCATCGGCATCTTCCCAACTGCAGTGAAAAATTGTACCATCGGTTGATATTTATATATTCCAAATTGTATTATTTTGACAATAAATTTGCACACTCTTTGCAAAATTGTTAAAAGTGTTAAAACAAAATGTTAAATTCGCAGTCTTTTATCAACCTTGTTTGGAAATAATCTATCTTTGCAACGATTTTTGGGGGTTTATTGTGTCCTCACTTCATGTACACACAATGAATGATGCTCATCCAACGGTCACACGCATATCATTACAAACTAACATATTTAACTAAATCTACCAATCAATGAGCAAAACAAGAAACTCTTGGCTCGCAGCAGGTCTCACCTTGTTGCTTGTAAGTGGTGCTCCTGGTTTCGTCGCCCCCAGCCTGATGCAGACTGCCGAGGCTCAGAGCCAGAAGATTACCGGTACAGTTGTAGACGAGTTTGGCGATCCCGTCATCGGTGCCAACATTCGCGTCAAAGGTACTACCATTGGTGCCGTCACTGACATCGACGGCAAGTTCTCATTGGATACTTCCGCTGGATCTGACCTCGAGATCAGCTTCATCGGCTATGTGTCCGAGTCAGTCAAGGCCGCTCCAGGCATGACCATCACCCTTCGCGAGGACAGCCAGTCTCTCGAAGATGTAGTTGTAGTGGGTTACGGCACACAGAAGAAGAAGCTTGTCACAGGTGCCACCGTGCAGGTGAAGGGTGAGGACATCGCCAAGCTGAACACCAGCAACGCGCTGACCGCCATGCAGGCTACATCTCCAGGTGTAAACATCACCCAGAGCTCCACCCAGCCTGGCCAGGGCTTCAAGGTGAACATTCGTGGTCTCGGCACCGTCAACGGCGCTTCACCACTCCTCATCATCGATGGTGTGAACGCCGGTACTGCCGACAACGGCCTCAACGGTCTTAACCCGAACGAAATCGAGAGCATCGACGTCCTGAAGGATGCCGCCTCCGCAGCCATCTACGGTGCACGTGCCGCAAACGGCGTTATTCTCGTCACCACCAAGCAGGGCAAGGCCGGCAAGGTGAGCGTTCAGTACGACGGCTATGTAGGCTGGTCGAACCCCTACAAGCGCCCCAACACCCTCAATGCCCAGGAATACATGCAGGTCATCAACGAGACGATGTTCAACTACACTGGCTCTGCTCCCGTATGGAACACCATCGTTCCACAGGCTATCGTCGATAAGGTGAATGCCGGCTGGGAAGGCACCGACTGGTTTGACGAATATCGCAACGAGAATGCCCTCCAGCACAGCCACTCCCTCAACCTGACGGGTGGCACCGACCGCTCGAAGTTCTCTGTCAGCCTCAGCTACTCCAAGCAGAACGGTATCATGGGTGCCGAAAAGGCTTCCAACTACGAGCGCTTCGGCGGACGTATCAACTCCGACCACGTCATCTATCGCACCGAATCGGGTCGCGACGTTGTCAAGCTGGGCGAAAACCTCTCCTACTGGTATCACAATGGCCACTCTCTCGCCGAGAGCAACGGTTACTGGAATATCATGCAGGGTGCCTACTCAGCTTCTCCGCTTGTGATGCCATTTGACGAGGAAGGCAACCTTCTCGGCTACAACACCGCAGGCGCCGGCTACAGCACCATGATCTACTCCAACCCACTCAATGGTCTCTACAATGGCCAGTTTGGTGGCATCAACAAGAACCGCGACTTCGGCGTTGGCGCTACCTTCTACCTCGAGATCGAGCCTATCAAGAACCTCAAGTGGCGCGGCTCTATGAACACCGGCTTCAGCGCTTCCAACTCGCGCAGCTTCACCCAGCCGTTCTATGTAAGCAATACCAGCTCGGACGACTCCTACCAGACATCTCAGAGCGAAAACCAGAGCGGCAGCCTCACCCTCGAGCACACCCTCTCCTATACGCTCCCCGAATTCAACGGACATCACATTGACGTGATGGTGGGCCAGTCGATGGAGCAGCGCCTCTTCAGCCAGGACATGAGCGTCGATCTCAAGACCAGCTCAGCCGACGCCGGTTCCCTCCTTCTCAATGGTTGGGACTACGCCATGATCCACAACTACGAGCCCAGCAACATGACAGGCTTCGACGGCCGTGACTACAAGCATCAGGTAACGTTGCTCTCCATCTTCGGTCGTATCAACTACAACTACAAGGAGAAGTACATGCTCACCCTTATCGCCCGTCGCGATGCTTCGCATAACTTCGCTGATGGAAAGCGCTCGGGCTACTTCCCCTCGGTATCTGCCGGTTGGGTAGTCACCAACGAGAAGTGGGCCGAGCCTGTCACCAGCGTCATGGACTTCTTCAAGTTGCGTGGCAGCTGGGGTCAGAACGGCAACTGCCATTCTCCTAAGGACTTCGCATACCTCTCGAACATCTATTTCTCTCCCACCGCCTATGCCGACTATGGCTACAAGTTCTCAAGCGATCCAAGCTACACCGTCAACGGCAAGTATGTCACTGGTGCCTACGCCTACAACCAGCCTAATCCCGACCTGAGCTGGGAGACCTCTCAGCAGCTCGACCTCGGCTTCGATGCACGCTTCTTCAACAGCCGTCTCGGCGTTGCCTTCGACTGGTATAAGAAGGACACCAAGGACTGGATTATCGAAGCTCCCCTCATCGACATCTTCGGCTATGAGGCTGCCTCTGTCATCAACGGCGGCAAGGTAACCAACACCGGCTTCGAAGTAGCACTCACCTGGAACGACAACATTGGCAAGGACTTCCAGTACCATGTCAACTTCAACATCGCTACCAACAAGAACGAAGTGAAGCAGCTCGGCACCGCTTCCGGCACCATGGGCCAGGAAGTTGGCGACGCCCTCTTCGAGAACTCCGGCTATGCAGCACTCGTGAAGGAAGGTCACCCCATCGGCTACTTCAGCGGCATGACTTATAGTGGCATCTGGCAGAACCAGGGCGAAATCGATGCAGCCCGTGCAGCCGGCAAGGCCGTGCTCGGCAATGCCCAGCCTGGCGATCCCATTTGGGAAGATTACAATGGCGATGGCTCTATCGTTTATGCCGAGGTTGAGGACGGTGGCGACCGTCACGAAATCGGCAACCCAAATCCTGACGTGACCATCGGTGCCAATATCGGCTTCTCGTGGAAGGGCCTCGACTTCGCAATTCAGGGCGCAGGCGCATTCGGCCAGCAGGTACTCCAGTGCTACCGTACCGCACTTCTTGCCAATCCATACGTACAATATACTACCGATGTATTCGATCGCTGGACAGGCGAAGGCACCAACAACTGCCGTCCACGCTACACCGTAGGCGGCGAGGCCAACCAGTGGATTTCGCCTCTCTATATGCAGGACGCCGACTACTTCAAGATTCAGAATGTAACCATCGGCTACGACGTCAAGAAAGTCTGGAAAGCCTGCCCATTCAGCCAGCTCCGTGTCTATGCACAGGCCCAGAACCTCTACACCTTCACCGGCTACACCGGTGTCGATCCTGAAATCGGTTCGAACGGTGGTAACGGCAATGGCAACTGGATCTCGGGTATCGACGTAGGTCTCTACCCATCAGCCCGCACTTATCTCGTGGGTGTCAACATCAAGTTCTAATTATTGGTTAGACTGAATGATACGATATTATTAGTAATTTGAATTAATAATTAGATTAAAGATATGAAAAAATTCATTATGCTGGCCGCAGCCGCTTGCCTCGCATTCAGTGCTTGCGATGACGCGCTCGACTCGGTTAACTATACTGGTGCCAACACCGGCAACTTCCCTCACAGCCCCAACGACCTGAACAAGCAGATCGCCGCTCTCTACGGTGTGATGAACCAGTTCTGCACTTCTCCTCTCGAGAACCCCTACCTGGTTTATAACATCATGTCGGACGACTGCAATGGTGCAGGTGGAACAGGTGACGTTGAGGCACATGCCATAGGTCACCTCATGACCAACAAGGATGGTCTTTACGACAATGCCTGGCACAACACCTACGTCGGCATTGCCCGCGCCAACTCCATCATCTACATCGACGAAAGCGTCCTCTCTTCCATTGAAGAAGGTACCCGCAATCAGCTCATAGGCGAGGCCTACTTCATGCGTGGTCTCTTCTATCTCTGGGGCTCGCAGTTCTTTGGCGACATTCCCGCCTACTGGGCTCCTGCCGCTCCCGATCCATGCCCACAGGTTTCTGCCAAGGATGAGATCTATCCGCACATTATTGCCGACTTCCTGACCGCCTACAACCTCATGAAGTTCGGTAACACCACCCTGGGCGACGGCCATGCAACCAAGGGAACCGCTGCCGGCTATCTGGCCCGTGCCTATATGTTCTACGAGGGCTTCTACAACAAGGTGTCTGACGTTTCGGCTTCTATCCCCGATATCACTGCTCCTGAAGGCTACGCTTTCACCTCCATCAGCAAGAACGACGTTGTCAACGCCCTGCAGGAGACCATCAAATCCGGCACCTACTCGCTCGTCGGCGACTATCGTCTGCTCTGGAGCTACTCCAACGAACTTACCGCTCCCGACTACGCCTTCGTGAAGGACTTGGCCGACAAGAACCAGTACTGGGTTGGCAACGGCAACTCTGAGGAGGTCTTCCAGATCCAGTTCAGCAACTGCGCCTCCTGGAACGGCACCATTTCGATGGGCTTCATCAACCAGTTTGCCCTCTATTGCTCGCTCCGCTGCGATGACGATGGCGCCGGTAATTCCAACGGCAATGGCAACACCTTCCCCTATGCCATAGGTTGGGGCCAGGGCACCGTCAATGCCAACCTTTGGGACGAATGGCCCGACAGCGATCCTCGCAAGACTGCCTCGATCCTCGATGCTCAGACCGAGCTTGAGAAGTTCGTCTTCACCACCTCCTGCTCCGAGGATGCCGGCTACTACAACAAGAAGCTTGTCGAAGTTACCACCAAGGCTACGGCCGACAACGACCAGACCGCTGGTCCATACACCTTCTGGAGCGTGCTTCGCGAAAATGAACATGCCACCCAAAATAACGGCAACTGTATGCAGGGTGACCACTATACCGACCTCGTGCTGATGCGCTATGCTGACATCCTGCTCATGGAGTCGGAGCTCACTGGCACCACCACCAGCTGGAACCTCGTCCGCAAGCGTGCAGGTCTTCCCGACCAGCCAAGCTACTCGCTGGCCGCAATGAAGAACGAACGCCGCTTCGAGTTCGCAGGCGAGGGTCTCCGCTTCAACGACCTGCGCCGCTGGTCGGGCATCGACGGCGGAGCTGCATGCGAAGCTGCCGTGGCCTTGCAGAAGCAGGAAGGCACCCGCGTGAACTACACCGGCCGCTGGACCAACATGCATCATGCCTCTACTGGCTGGGCCACCCGCTATGCCGAGACCAACGGCTTCCTCCCCATTCCTCCCACGCAGATTGCCAACATCGGCGACGAGAACGTCCTCAAGCAGAATCCCGGATGGGGTCCTAAGCAGACCGATGCCAACATGTCCGGTACTCCTGTATATTAATCTTAAACAACGATTACTACAATGAAAAAAGCATTATATCTATTTGCTGCAGCCAGCCTGATGGTAGCTTGCGACCCCATTGAGGAAGGAGGCTCCTTCTCCCCAACCGCTGTTACCGATTCGCAGCTTTCACAGCAAGGCTTCTTTAGCTTCGTGCAGAAGGATGCTGATGGTAACTTGGCTTCAGATGGCAACTACTTCACCTATACAACCAATCCAGCCACCATCGTCCGCGTCTATAACTACAACGCCAAGGGCGAAGAGCAGCAGCTTGCCATCGGATCGTCCGGTTCGTTCCCCATCCTGCCTACCCGTGGCTCGGACCCCAATCAGAAGTTCTACGTGCAGGTAGTCAACTCCGACCTCAGCAAGGCCCAGGCAGAATATACTGCCACCGTCTATGTCAAGCAGGAGCTTACTTTGGCTGAGAAGCTCATGGTTTCCAATTCAGGCAAGAAGACCTGGATCTGGGACACCACCGTCGATCAGTGCTGGGGCAACGCCGGCTACGGCGGCTTTGCCACAGGTGGCGCTGCCAGCCTTACAGGCGGCCAGTGGTGGGGCGTAGGTCCCGCCGACCTCGGTGAGCAGATCACCAACTACGGCTATGCCTATAATGATGCCGGTGATGCCGACGAAGAAGCCTTCATGGTCTTCAACGAGGATGGTTCCATCACCAAGTCTTCCACCTCTGATGCAGGCTCTTGGGCAGCCGACCTCGCCAACACAAGCGACCTCGGTGGCTACGGCGAAGGCACTACGATGGGTCGCTTCACCACCACGGGCAGCGGCATCCTCTTCAACCAGCGCATCAACGCCGGCGACCATGGCGACCTTCCTGCCACCATCAGCGAATTCGACATCGCCTACGTCAGCCCCGAGCACCTCGTGCTCATCGCTCCTTCCTACTTCAAGGCCAGTGGCGGCGAGAGCTGGATGGAAGGCACCTTCTGGCGCTTCCGCAGCACCACCGATATCGAGGGATGCCTGACCAACAACGACAGCAAGACATGGAAGTGGGACACCACAGTCGATCAGTGCTGGGGCAACGCCGGCTACAGCGGCTTTGCCACTGGTGGTGCTGGCAGCCTTACAGGTGGCCAGTGGTGGGGCGTAGGTCCCGCCGACCTCACCGATCAGATTGCTAACTACGGCTACAGCTTCCAAGATGCTGGCGATGCTACCATGACCTTTAAGAACGATGGCACCTACACCAAGACTTCCGGCGGCAAGGGCACTTGGACCTTCGATGCCAACAACACCTCCGATCTCGGCGGCTACAATGAGGGCAAGACCTTCGGCCGCCTCATGACCGAGGGCGACGGCATTCTCTTCAACCAGCGCATCAATGCCGGCGATCACGGCGATCTCCCAACCACCATCAGCGAGTTTGACATCGCTTTCTTGGGCGACGACCACCTCGTACTCATTGCTCCATCCTACTTCAAGGCCTCGGGCGGTGAGAGCTGGCAGGAAGGCACCTTCTGGCGCTTCATTCCCGCTGAATAATTGAACTGCAATCCATAATCATAATGCTCCGCGTAGGCACAAGACCTGTGCGGAGCATTCTCTTTCAATCATGAACCTACGACGTTCCCACCTTGTCATCACCCTCATCTTCGGACTGTGCACAGGCCTCTTTTGGGCCTTAGCGCATCCCGAAGCCTTGTCCTTTCAGGAGCAGAACCAACTATTTCTCTGCACTGCTGACTATTTCCTGCATTGCGTCTCCATCCCGGGAGGCCTTGCCGACTGGATGGCCGAAGGGCTGACCCAATTTTTCTTCTATCCTGCGCTTGGTGGCGTCGTACTGGCATTGCTGTTCATGACGCTGCAGGCGGAATGTCGTGCCGTCTCCCACTCTTCTCTTCTCTCCGTCCTTCCCGCACTGCTGATTCTTCTTTACATGGGCGACTTCGACGTCCTGCTTTCCTATCCCGTGGCCATTACGCTGACCTTAGGCTGCCTCGTCATCACGACGAACTCCCCTCTTTGGCTCGTGGCGATCCTCTCCCCCATCCTCGTCTGGTGTGCAGGCCCCATCGCCATTCTTTATCCCGTTCTGCTTCTCTGGAAGCGATGGAAACAAGGGATTATACTCACAGCCCTCTGTCTCGTCAGCCTATTCGTAAGCTTTCGGCTATTGTCTTCTTCCCAATACCCCACCTTCACCATCCTATGGGGCATCAACTACCATCGTCTCGTGCTGAAAGTCGAGACGGCTCCAGCCATGCAGTGGATCATCCTTGCTATGATTGCCGTCCTGCCTGGCCTACACTTGTTGTTCAAAACCATTTTCAAGGGCGAACAGAGGCAAAAGAAATATTTCACAGCCCTGGACTTCTCCTTATCGATCTGCCTCATCCTCGTTGCTACCTTGCCCACCCCCTTGTCCAATCATTTTTATGAACGCAACACCTACGCCATTCTGGAGCAATCCTATCTCATTCGCCGCAGCGCATGGGACAAGATTCTCGACAAGGCAAAAAATTGGCAACAGGAAGGACTTCCCGTTGCCAAAAGCGACGAATACTGCACCGCCGTCAATCTGTCCTTGGCCATGACAGACCGCATGGACGAACACTTCGCCGACTATCCCCAGACAGGATTCACCGGCCTGCTCTCCAACAATCATCACGACAACATTTCCGGCCTGCCCACGATGGAGGCATTCTTCCAGATGGGACTCATCAGCGAAGCCATGCACTATGCGTTCGACATGCAGGAGAGTATCTCCAACTTTCGCAAAAGCGCGCGCCTCACTCGACGCTTGGCCGAATGCAACATCATCTTGGGCGACTATAAGGTCGCTGACAAATATCTCAGCCAACTCGAACAAACCCTATTCTATCGCGACTGGGCACACTCCGCCCGACAAACCCTCGCCAACGGCACTGCCATGCAGCACGAACCTTGGGGAAGACTACGCAGCTATTGTCTGACCGATGACGAATATTTCCAGCCTCGCCTCGCCGCCGTAGTGGTGAAGAAACTCTATTTCCATAACAGGGAAAATCGCATAGCCCGGCAATATCTGCTGGCCTACACCAAGCTCTTGCCTCCACGCCAATAAGGCGACTAGGTCAAGTGCTTACTTGTGGAACCCTATCTGCGGCTTGCTGTAGTCGGTCGTATCACGCAACAATTCGTTGAGTTCCTGACGACGCAGGCTGTCGAGGCTTCCTGTCATCGATTCCTGATTGATCCACATTGCCAACTTCGTCCTTCCCAGTCCTTTCAGGAGCCGATAGTTGTAGTTGCCCATTTCTTCACGCAGCGCCGTAGTCTGCAGTCTGTAAGTCGTGCTGTCAATGCGCCCCTCCTGTTTCATCCGTGAAAGCTGGGCCATCCCATGCTGATAGCTGCCCAAATGCTCCTTCCACGACTGCAGTGAATCGTTTTGTGGTGTTCCATAGCCCGAACTGACGCTGTCGAGAGTAGCATGAATCACGCCAGGCTCGGTCACCACCAGCAAATCCTGGATGCCATAACGCGCTTTCAGAGCCAAGCGCAGCACGGCCACATGCTCCACATTGCCTGCAAAACGGAAACTGCCATCCCTCGCCACAAGCGTGGAATCGACAGGTCGGGGATGTGGACCTCGCATCGGCACCAGGAAGATGCACGAGCCTTCATACCTATCGGCAGGCAACTTGCCTTCGATCACAAATTCACCTTCGGCAAGCGAGTCACTGCTACCCCTATGACATCCGGTCAGCACCAACAATCCCGTCAGCGCAGCGACCATAAGAAACAACTGCTTCATTTCCTTTCGTCTATCGTTCGTAATTCATTTTTCGAAATCGCCTGCAAAGATAACACTTTTTTCGTGTCGGACCAAAACAATCCTCCACCTATGCTCATTTTTCCAGCAATATTTTGAAGATAACACCCAAAACGACATCTTTGCAACCATGAAAAGCAACACAACAATCAAATTCTGCCAGTCTCCTCATGGAAGTAGTGAATTGGACCCATACTATCGCGGCATACAGATTTGGCGCACCAAAACTGTATGCTCCAACCGGAGCGGTCCAATTTACGTTAGTGAATTGGACTCATACTATCGTGGCATACAGATTTGGTGTACGAAATCTGTATGCTCTAACCGGAGCGGTCCAATTTACGTTAGTGAATTGGACTCATACTATCGCGGCATACAGATTTGGTGTATCAAAACTGTATGCTCCAATCAGAGCGGTCCAATTTACGATTGTGAATTGGACCCATGCTATCGCGGCATACAGATTTGGCGTACCAAAACTGTATGCTCCAACCGGAACGGTCCAATTTACGTTAGTGAATTGGACCCATGCTATCGCGGCATACAGATTTGGTGTATCAAAACTGTATGCTCCAACCGGAGCGGTCCAATTTACGTTAGTGAATTGGACCCATACTATCGCGGCATACAGATTTGGTGTATCAAAACTGTATGCCGCTGATTGTAATCAATCTTCTAAAATTCTGCGAACAGTATTGCCGACATTCAACTCGGCAGTTTTCTTGCACATGGCTTCTTCCAACGAAATTCCCAGCGGATTAATACATTCTACCCGGGCGAATCCTGCTTTAAGCAACTGCTCACGGTCGCTGATCCGCCCTGCAATGAGGCAGACAGGAGTTTTGCCCGACTGGGCGAGGATACCTACGGGAAGTTTGCCCATCAGCGTCTGCCGGTCGGCCGAACCTTCGCCCGTGATGACCAGATCAGCATCGCGGACAAGCGCTTCGAAATGAATCGTTTCAAGCAAAAGTTGAATCCCCGACTTGCAGGATGCATCGAGATATTGAAGGAACGCATAGCCGAGACCACCAGCGGCGCCAGCACCTTCATCCTGCGAATGGTCAAAGCCGAAATGACGTGCCGAGACTTCAGCAAACTTCCTTGCGCGCTGGTCCAACTGACGGACCATCTCTGGCGTTGCTCCCTTTTGTGGAGCAAAGACATATGCCGCACCATTTTCACCACATAAAGGATTCTTCACGTCGGTGGCTATCGTGAATCGCACATCCTTCAATTCCTCGAAATCCTCCCATCGCTCGTGCTTCGCGAAGGCATCGACAATGGCACGAAGCATTCCCATTCCTGCATCGCTCGTTGCACTGCCGCCAAGTCCTACGATGACGTGACGGGCACCCTTTCGAACGGCATCGACCACCAGTTGGCCGGTGCCGTAACTTGTAGCTACCATCGGATCGCGTTCCTCCTTGGTGAGCAAGGTCAGACCGCTGGCCTCGGCCATCTCGATCACAGCCAGCTCTTCATGCAACAAATACTGGGCAGTAATTTCCCGCATCAGCGGGTCGTTAACCGTCACCGCAATCAGTTCGCCCCCGATGGCGGCATGGAACGCTTCGAGAAAGCCCTCACCTCCATCGCTGACCGGCACTTGCACTATTTCAGCATCGGGACATGCGTGACGAATGCCTTCTGCCGCGGCCTGATTGGCTTCGAAAGAAGAAAGACATCCTTTGAAAGAATCGATGGCAATAACTACTTTCATTTTCTTATTTTACAAAAGCTCACCTTTCGACCACACCCATCGGTTTGCGATAGTCGTCGTTGATTAGTTCAACGGCCTTTACATTATTGAACTCTACGCGAGCGCGAATGAAGTCGGGCACATTATACGACAGGAAGAGTTCGCGATAGAAGCGACGGGGATTCTGCTGGGGTAGCATGAAGGGCTTGGTGGCGTGACCCTCGGCATCGATGTGGGTGAAGTAAGGCCGCGTGAAGAGGCCATCATCACGACGTGAACTGAACACCATCCAGCGCGAATTGCTGCTCCAGTTGTGGAAGCTTTCGGTGTCTTTGCTATTGACCTCCTCCATCGGACGGCGTTCGCCAGACTGGAGATCGAGCATCCAGAGGTCCGCCTCGTGATGCCAGATACTGAACTGCCCGTAGTCGGCCAGCGAATAGACCAGGAAACGGCCGTCGTAGCTGGGACGTGGGAAGCAGACCGAGCAGCTGTCGCCACAGTCGATGACCGTTCGAACAGCGGAACCATACGTGCCACTATCGGCATCGAAGCCGATGCTGTATAGACTGTAGCGCACCGAATCAAGCTGCATGCTGCCTTGGGGAAGAGCTTGTGCAGCGGTGAAATAGAGTGTCTTACCATCGGCCGAAAAGACGGGGAAAGTCTCGTAGAGCGAGTCGGTCTTGAGCGTCGGAGTGATGATGAGCTGGTTCTTTTCGACATCATAGACCTGGATGTCCGATGCGGCATCGAACACCTCGATGCGATTGGCATGACGGATGTGGAAAGTCTGTCGCGTGGTATTCGTGCTGTAGGCAATGTATTTACCCGAAGGATGCCAGTAGGGATAGACACAGAAGCCGAGGGTCTGGTCGGTCTTGGTGTTGTAGGCAGTCAGACGTCCCTCGTCGAGCAGCAGGGTCGCTCCATGCGCACCACGGATGTGAAGACTCATGCGCGACGGGTCGGCGCGATTGAAGCCGTGACAGTTGACACAACCCTCGAACTGCGTATTCTCGATGAGCGGTGTCTGCTCGAAATTCGAGAGGTTGCGCTGGTAGATGCCCATCTTGCTCCATACCTCATAACCCGGTTCGATGAGACGATAACACAAGCCGTAGTCGATGCTATCGGTGCTGACATAGAAGTGAAAAGGCCGATAGGTGTGCCACCCGTCGGCAAACTTGGCCGAAACTGTAACAGTGAGCGAATCGCCTGCATTCTGCGCCACGAGCTTGTGCCAGTCGTCGATATCGAAGTCGGTGGTCTCGCGACCCTGTCCGTGAAGTGTGTGGCCCTTTGCATCCGTAACGACAGCATCAACCAGCAGGGCATCGTCCATCGTCATGCCGAAGTTGAGCGGAGCTATGCCGACGGGGATGGTTACATCGACATAATCGGGATAGATGTCGGGCAAGGAAGGTTCATTCGTTGCACGACCGACACGCTCGCCACAAGAGGCAAGGAAAAGGGCAGAAAAAATGAAAAGAACGTAAGCTATAATGTTGCGATGCGGAAGTTTCATGAACTTATGTTTGAGGGGTTTGAAAGGTTTGAAGGGTTAGGATGTTGAGGGGTGATGATCCTGTGGAGTCGTATGATAATTCTTGACATTTTTCACGAAGAAGTAATAATACCAATAGGTTTGGCCAAAACGCTGCTCAATCTGCTCAAGGGGTGCCTTGCGATTGGTCAGCGTGTAGAAGTCGTTCAAGCGCCGGAAGGTAGCACGGTCGATGCCGGGAGGCATCTGTTCCTGAGCGGTATGCTCGCGGCTCCACCAGAGCAGCAATCCCTCCTGGAATGCCAGGGGAAAACGCGGATAGCCGATCGACTCACTGAGCGGGAAACGCGCCACGAAGCTGTCGATATCCTTCGAGAGCAGGTACGATGCTTCGAGGTATTCGAAAGCCAGACGATTCCGACGATTGGCGAGGAACAGACGTCCGAGCATGGCCGACAGGTCGCGGTCGCTATAGAAATAGTCCTCCTCCACGATGCAGGAGCGCAGACGTCCGTACTCGGGATGGCTTCGGACCTGCTCGTCATCGGAAAGCAACTTCATCGTCTCGTTCGCCCAAGTGCGATAGAACAGCGTGTGGCTGAGGGCGCTGAGGTACTTGCGAGCCACGGGATAGTTGCCCACGATGAGATTGGTCTCGGCCAGCCGCTTGTAGCAACGTCCGCTCTTCTGGTAGTCGGGGATGGCTTCCTGTGCTTCGAAAACGAAACGCTGCGCCGTATTGATCATGCCAAGCTGATAGTAGGCTTCGGATGTAGTGAGCGGCGAAACGGGGTCGCTGACAAATTCGGGCAGCAGCCCTTCGACACCATTCTGGATATAGCGGAACATGTTGTCGGCCATCAGTCCCTTCATGCCAAGGGCAAGATTGAGGGCGGTAACCATGAGGGGATTGTCGGGCATCTGGTGGTCGGCGGTATGCAGGATGCGGTTCCACTGCTGGTTGCGCGCCATGTAGTCGTAGGCCATGACCTGCTCGGTGCGCGGGTTCATCTTGACACGAACACCCAAAGCAACAACCACAAGGGCTATCAATGCGCTCACAACGGGGCGAACCCATCGCTGTTCCGACTCGTGCCAACGTTTCACGAAAAGATGCAGCATGGAGAGCACAGCCACCGAACCTGTCGCCAGCCATAACCACATGGGGAAAGCATCGGGATAACGGGTGTAATGTACGCCTTGCCACAGACGGGCTGCACTCATCGACACGAAATGGGGCAGGACAGCCGGCAATACACACAGCACACCTACGGTCACAACGCTTATACAGCGGCTGACGAACGTGCCCCGGCGTGCCTCATCCAGAAAAACAAGCAGAACGAAGAGGAAGGCCGCAGGTCCGGACATCCAATAAAGCAGTGGCGCACAAACCATTGCAACCAGACTTCGCACCGTCGGATTAGCGATCCGACCAATGTCCCAGGCAGCCAGCATCACAAGGATCAGTGCCCACACACCGCCCAGCAGGGCATTCTCGTCGAGCAGAAAAATCCACAGCAAGGCAGCAGGCAGGAAGCTCAGTCCATACTGTCGGTTCCAGCCCACCAGACGAGCCGACATCAGCTGAACGACCGCCAGCAACACACCAATAATAACGGCGCCAACACGCGCATAGAGGAAAAACTGCGTGCAAAACCGGCCCAACAGGTCAGCGAACCCGCCAGGCACCGAGAGCACTTCGCGCACGTAGCTACCCTCGAACAGAAACAGCTGGTACTGCTCCTGGAAATGCAGGTGATGCGGATAGGCAAGGGCAAAGAATAGCGTCACTGCCAATCCGAAGAATATAGTCATCAGGGCTTTAAGCCTTCCCATCAGTTTCTATCAATTGTTAATTGTTAATTGAATTGTGTTTGTTTTCGGGCACAAAGATAAAAAATTTTCCATTGATTTACAAAAATCAAAAGTGTTTTCTTGTTTTTTTGACAAAAAACACGTATCTTCGCTGCCGAAATCAAACAATAATGCAGCAAAAACACCATTATAACTCACACATCGGTTGGATAGTGACCCTCATTGGGGCTGCTATGCTGCTGCTTTTCTTCCTTCTGTTTTATCCCTACCATCTGAGACATCGCGAACAGACGATGCTCTTCCTTTTAAATATAGACTGGATACGCGCGACCTATCTCAGCCTCGAACATGGCGGACTGGTGCGGCTTGTGGGCGATTTTGTGCAACAGTTCTTCTATTACATCGGTGCCGGTCCGGTGATTCTCTCGATACTGGTGACTTTGCTCGGCGTTGTGTGGTACAGGATAGTGATGCGAATCAGGACCTTGTTCCGCCTCCGAGGAGGAGGACATGAACCGCGAGAAGAAGCCGCTGATGTTCGTGACGGACGTGCGGGATTGTGGAAGTTCGGGGCCTATGCTTTCGCAATACTGGTTGTCCTGTGGGAAGCGGGGCGTGAATGTCTGCCCCAATATCCTTTGGCATCGACGCTGCAAGTGCTCGGATGGAGCACCATCCTGCTCCTTGCCTTGCGGTGCAAGGACCGACCGATGGCAGCCTGGACCTTAGGCATCGGCGTCATTGCCGGCTGCTGGCTGCTCGACTATGAGATGTTGCCCGGGTCCAAGCTTTTCGGCAAACCCAATATGATGGTCGAACACCTCATGGGCCTCGATGTGGAGGCGAGTTTCGGACATTGGACCAAAGTGGAACATCTCACCGAAGACGACACGCCCAATACGATTGACATCTTCTATCGCAATCTCTCTTTGGCGTATCAGAACCGCTTGCCTGAGGCTATGATGACACGTCGGCAAAATGGTGAGGAAGGACTCTTTATCCCCGTCAACGAAAATGGCAACTACTTCTTCTTCGGAGCAGCCGGCGAGGCATGGTGGGCTGTCGGCGACATGACAATGGCCGAACATGCCACCTTGCTCGCACAGATCTTTTCGCCTCGCAAAATGGGAAGCCGCTACATGAAGCGTCTGGCGGAAATCAACCTTGCCAAGGGCGATCGGGTGGCCGCCGACAAGTATCTGCGCATGCTGGAGCAAAGCCTGGTGCACCGCAAATGGGCTTTGGAGAAAAAAAACGACGAATGCCCGAACGTACTTGACCTGTCGACCAGCGACACCCTCCGTCTGACAGGCGAAGTGCGCCTCTGCCTTCGCAGTACGCTCGATCGTCGGCCCGGCAATGCGATGGCTCTCCAGTACCTGCTCTGCTACGATCTGCTGGTGCGCGATCTGCTATCGTTCACCGACGACGTGCAGCGTTACGGATGTCCCCGCGACGTCAGGCTCTACGAAGAGGCCATGCTCGTCGTGATGGCCAGCCGTCACGAATTGCGCGAAGCCTGGCAGCCCCTCGTACGCCGTCAGACATACGAAGATTTCGAGGCCTTCAACCAGGCATTGATCGAAAGCAAGGGCCACCTCGACAAGATTCGCCCCGCCTTCGGCAAAACCTATTGGTATTATTTAAGGCAAAAGAAGCTATAGTCACTAACGATAATTTAGTCACTACAGTTAATATAGTCACTATTAATACTATAGGAACTATAGAACCCCAAAAACCGATGAAGCAAAACCACGTCCTACATTTCCTGTTGTTCCTTGGGCTACTGCTCGGGTGGACGGGTTGTGTGCCCACGCCCCACGATGTCGTGATGTCCGACGAGAAGGCCGTCATCTATCCCGACTATCAGGATGTCACCGTGCCATGCAACATTGCGCCTCTCAACTTCATGCTGCGAGGCGACTTCGATGCTTGCTCGTGCGAAATAAAGGACGCCGAGGGCACAACGCTGCTCTCACTCGGCGACAAAGGCCGGAAAATCATCTTCGACCAGTACGGATGGCGAATGCTGACGCGCAGCCATGTCGGCAAACAAGTGCACGTCACACTGACGGCACGACTCAAAGACGATGGCCGGTGGATCCGATACCCCGACTTCACATGGACCATCTCGCCCGACAGCATCGATGCGTTCATCACCTATCGTCTTATCGAACCAGGCTATGAGGTTTGGGACAATGTTTGCATCGAGGAGCGTTGCACCGAGAACTTCGCCCATCGCCTTCTGGCCGACGGCCGACAGTTGGGCAACCGCTGCATGAACTGCCACACCCACGGTGGCGACCGTGGCCAATACAGCTTCTTCTATCTGCGAGGCGAAGGCGGAGGCACTATCCTCAATCGCGAGGGCCGACTGCGCAAGGTCGCACTTCGCAGTCCGCTGATGCAGGGCGGCACCGTCTATGGCGACTGGCATCCCTCGGGACGTTATGCCGTCTTTTCGACCAACGTCATCATTCCCGCATTTCATTCCGAGGGCCATCGCCGCCTGGAGGTCTATGACACCCTGTCGGACCTCTGCGTAGCCGACTTCGACCGCGACACCATCCTGCTCTGCCCTCTCGTCACCAATACGCCAGCCTCATTCGAGACCTTCCCAGCCTTTTCAGCCGATGGACGATGGATCTACTTCTGCACCGCCGACAATCCCTGCGGCGACACGTTGCCTTCTGCCGTCGATCTGCGCGACAAGGTCAGCGACCTGCATTATTCGCTTTGCCGCATCGCCTTCGATGCCGCGACCCGAACCTTCGGCACCAGCGTCGATACCATCCGCAATGCCCGGCTCGAAGGCGGTTCGCTCAGCTTCCCCAAATGCTCGCCCGACGGCCAATACCTTTGCTACACCATCTCCGACTACGGAACCTTCCCCATCTGGCACCGCGAGGCACGTCTCGGCCTCATGCGAATCGAAGGCGACACGATCGTGGCCGATACAATAACTGCCGAGAACGGAACCTACCACAGCTGGAGCCACAACTCCCGTTGGATAGCCTTTGCCTCAAAGCGCACCGATGGGCAATATGGGCGTGTCTATTTCGTTCATGTTGAGGGTGACGAACTCTCCAAACCCCTTCCCCTGCCCCAAGCCGACCCGGAGATGGACGACTGGAACCTGCTGTCCTACAACATCCCCGACCTTTCGACCGAACCCGTAGCCTTCGATCAAAATGACGTGAAAACGTTGTTCGAAAAAGTATCAGCCACGTCTTTCAAGTGACACTTTTTTGACAAAATCCTTTCTTGAATCCACAATTTCTCAAATTGTGCAACAATTGGATAAAATTATACAACCAATTAACAAATAAACCTCTTATATTTGCACCGCGAAAAACCAAATAATCATATATCTTTTTCCCAGCAAACACCATGACAAAGTCATTAGACATGAGAGCGCTTGCATTGACACTATTGATGATGGTGTCAACTGCCCTGTATGCGCAAGTTACAGTGTCGGGCGTGGTGACAGAAACAACGGGAGATCCCGTCATCGGTTGTACCGTTCGTGAAAAAGGCACGACCACCGGTACGATTACCGACATCGACGGCAACTACTCGATCCGAGTTTCGAGCGCCAACGCCACACTGCTGTTCACCTACGTCGGCATGGAGGACCAGGAGGTCAAGATTGCCGGACGCAAGACTGTGAATGTGGAAATGAAGAGCGACGATGAGTTGCTCGAAGAAGTTGTTGTAGTCGGCTACGGTACGATGAAGAAGTCGGACCTTGCCGGTGCATCGGTCACGATGGACGAATCGAAGATGAAAGGTTCGATCATCACCTCGCTCGACCAGTCGCTGCAAGGACGTGCCGCCGGTGTGCAGGCCACCCAGACGTCGGGTGCCCCAGGCTCCTCGTCGTCCATCCGTGTGCGTGGCACCGCCACCATCAACGCCAACGCCGAACCGTTGTACGTCATCGACGGCGTGATCGTGCAGAGCCAAGGTTCGTCGGGTGCCTCCTACGGCCTGGGCGATGCCCTGGGCAACGGTTCCGTTTCGACCATCTCTCCCCTTTCGACCATCAACCCTGCCGACATCGTCAGCATGGAGATCCTGAAGGACGCCTCAGCCACCGCCATCTACGGTGCACAGGGTGCCAACGGCGTAGTGCTCATCACCACCAAGCGCGGACAGGCAGGCGACGCCAAGTTCAGCTACGACGGCATGGTGGCATGGAACCGCCAGACCAAACGCCTCGATATGATGAACCTGCGCGAGTTTGCACAATACTACAACGACCTTGTGGACCAGGGCGAATGCTCCGCCAACGCACAGTACAGCGACCCCTCGCTGCTCGGCCTGGGCACCAACTGGCAGGACGCCGTCTTCCAGACCGCCCTTCAGCACCAGCATCAGGTGAGCGCACAGGGTGGTAACGACAAGGTGAAATACTTCGTCTCGGGCGGATACATGGACCAGGACGGCACCATCATCGGCTCGGAGTTCGAGCGCTTCTCGTTCCGCACCAACATCGACGCACAGATGAAGTCGTGGCTCAAGATGGGCCTCAGCGTCAGCTATACCGACACCGACGAGAGCCTCAAACTCGCCGACTCGGACCAGGGCCTTATCAACTACTCGCTCACCACCATCCCCAGCATCCCCATCTACGACCTCGACGGCAACTATTCGAGCGTCAGCCAGGAAGGCTATACCAACCCCAACCCCATCGCCATGGCGCTGATGGACGACATCCTGCTGGCCCGTCAGAAACTCACGGGCAACGTCTTCCTCGACATCCAGCTGATGAAGAAACTCACCTGGCACGCGGAGTACGACTGGGACCTCGGCTGGTCGAAGGGCGAGCGCTACAAGCCGACGGTCAACCTCGGCACATGGACGCGCGACTCGAACACCAGTTCGGTGCAGAAGAACGCCAACAAGTTCTGGGCACTCAAGAACTACGTGACCTACGCCGACAAGATCGGCGAGCATTCGTTCACCGCCATGGTCGGACAGGAAGCATGGTCGAGCAACTGGGACTACGAGAACATACAGAACACCAACCTGCCCAGCGACGAGGTGCACAACCCCGCCCTTGGCGACGGCACACCCTCCATCGGCTATGGCTTTGGCGAAAGTTCGATGGCCTCATTCTTCGCACGCGGTACCTATAACTACAACGACCGCTACCTTGCCACCTACACCTGGCGTTACGACGGATCGTCGAACTTCGGTCCGCGCAACCGCTGGGCAGCGTTCAACTCGTTTGCCCTCGCCTGGCGTTTCAGCCAGGAGAGCTTCATGAAGGACATCGACTGGATCAGCAACGGCAAGCTCCGTGTGGGCTGGGGACAGACCGGCAACTCAAACATCGGCGGCTACAAGTGGGGCGTTCCCCTTTCGATCATGAACACCGACTTCGGCAAATCCTATCGTCCCGCACAGGTTGCCAACACCGGCATCAAGTGGGAGAGCCAGGAACAATGGAACATCGGCCTCGACCTCAACCTGCTGCACGACCGCATCGGCCTCGTGGTCGAATGGTACAACAAGGAATCGAAGGACATGCTGATGCAGTTGCAGCTGCCTTCGTATATGGGTACATCAGGCAATGGGTCATCCGCCCTTGCCGCACCTTACGGCAACTATGGCCAGATCCGCAACCGTGGCTGGGAGTTCACCCTCAATGCCCGCCCCGTAGTGACCAAGAATTTCGAATGGAGCACAGAAGTCACCCTTTCTCTCAACAACAATAAACTTGTATCACTGAACGACGGCTCAGGCAATGCCACCCTCACCGGCTACGGACAGTGGTCGGACGTGGTCAGCCTTACCCAGGTGGGCGAGTCACTCTTCAGCTTCTACGGCTACGTCACCGACGGCATCTACCAGAACCTTGAAGACCTTGAAACTTCGCCCAAGCCGAAAGCCTATACGTCGAACGGCGTCTTCAGCCGCACATCGACCACCTGGGTCGGCGACGTCAAGTACAAGGACATCACCGGCGACGGCATCATCGACGAGAACGACCGCACCAACATCGGCTCACCACTCCCGAAGTTCACCTTCGGCTGGAACCACACCTTCCGCTACAAGGACTTCGACCTGAACATCTTCATCAACGGTTCGTACGGCAACAAGGTCGCCAACTACATGGCGATGAAGCTCACCCACATGAATTCGAGCTGGACCAACCAATTGAAGGATGTCAACGACCGCGCCGTGCTCGAACCCATCGATGCCTCGATCGACTACTCCGCCGGCCGCGACATCAACGGCGTGACCGTATGGCACTGGTATGACGACATCACCAACGTCCAGGTAAAGAACAGCGGCACCAGCACCCCGCGTGCCACCCTCAACGACCCGAACGACAACGACCGTTTCAGCGACCGCTACATCGAAGACGGTTCGTACATCCGTCTGAAGAACATCGCCCTGGGCTACACCTTCCCGAAGAAGATGATACGTCGGCTCAGGCTCGACAACCTCCGCATCTACGGCAACATCCAGAACCTTGTGACGCTGACCAAATACACCGGCTACGACCCCGAGGTGGGCGTTTCGCCTGCCAGCGCCAACGTGATGGGTCTGGACAACGGACGCTATCCTTCGCCAACAACCTACTCCGTAGGCCTTAGCATCGGCTTCTAAATGTATCAATACAAAACACATCGTATTATGAAATATACATTATTTAATTATATAGCTTTGGCCGCCTTGATCATTGGAGGAATGTCGTCGTGCGATGATTTCCTCGACAAGCCGACCAAGGACGCCTACAACGCCGACAACTATTACCAGACCGACGACCAGTGCATTGCAGGTGTCAACTACCTGTACAACTCCCCCTGGTATGATTTCCAGCGCGGCTTCTTCAAGGTAGGCGAAGGCCTTTCGGGCAACCTCTACATGGGCAACAGCCCCTATCTCAAATTCACGGTCAACGGTTCGGACGAGGACCTCATCAACATGTCCTACTCCCTTTGGGCCGTCATCGGACACAGCAACACAGTGTATAACAGCATCAAGGCCTCGACGGGCAACATCTCCGAGAGCGTTCGCAACCAGTGCCTGGGCGAATGCCTCGCCTGGAAGGCCATGGCATACTTCTACCTCGTGCGCAGCTTCGGCGAAGTACCTATCGTGCACAACAATGCCGAGTCGCTCAATGCCGGTGACTACAACACCTATCCCAAGGTGAAGCGCGCCGACGTCTATGAGTACATCCTCCTGACGCTTGAAAAGGCCATGGAACTTCTTCCCGAAACCAATGCCCCAGGCCGTATCGACCGCTATTGCGCCGAGGCACTGTTGGCAAAGACCTACCTGTCGATGGCAGGCATTTCGGGCGAACTCAACCAGGGCTACCTCGACCAGGCCGCCGCCCACGCCCTCCACGTCATCGAGAACTCGGGCCGCACGCTCATGGAGAATTTCAGTGACATCTATCGCCTGACCAACAACAAGTGCCAGGAGAGCCTCTATGCCTGGCGTTGGACCGCCAACGGAAACGTCTGGACCGCACAGAACACCTTGCAGTCGGACCTTGGCATGACAGGCTTCGACGAATTCGGCGACTGCTGGGGCGACTGGACTTCCCCGTCAGTTGATTTGCAGGAGGCCTTTGGAGTGAAACTTCTCGAACAGACTCCCGACTCGTGGATCAATTCCACCGATACCCGCCTCAAAGCCACGATGATGCTGCCCGGCTTCAAGTACGATTACTTCTGGCAGGACAAGGGCGGTTTCGACTACCTGCGCTTCATCTACGACGACACCTTCTATGCCAGCTGCCGTGGCGAACTCGCCTCTTCGACCGGCGCCAACGTCGTGAAGCATCTTTACGGCGATGCCTACGACCATCAGCAGGGTGCCGGCCATTCCGCAGCCTACATGTACAACTCCCTGGCTACCCACATCCTCCGTCTGTCGGAAGTCTATCTCATCTATGCCGAAGCCAAGCTTCCCGCTTCGCAGGGCATCGATGCCACCACCTCCGACCCCAAGGCTGTGGAATGCTTCAACGCCGTGCATCAGCGCGCCGTTCCTACCGCTACACCCGTCACAAGTTTCAGCTGGATGGACATCTGGAAAGAGCGTCGTCTGGAGTTTGCCCTCGAAGGCGACCGCTGGTACGACTTCGTGCGCGTAAGCTACTGGAATCCAACCTTTGCCATCAGCCAGCTCAAAGGTCAGAAGCGTAATTCAATGTGGGGCCTCAACGACCTCTACTTAGGCTATTACAACAATGGCAGCTGGAATGTCACCACAAGCATGGGCTATGACGAAAACACAGCAGAACCTTACGTCGAAGGCCTGATGAAGCGCGATCCTGATACGGGCAAGAACTACTTCTATCTGCCTTTCCCAACCGAAGACGTGACCTTCAATCCCAACCTGGGCTCCAACGTGGATGGCCAGCATGTGGACATTCGCGCCACCTACTCTTACGAATAGTCATTGAAAAAGAAATACAACAATGAATACACAATATAAATCCATCATATGGGGCCTCATCGGCACGGCTGCCCTCTTCGCAATGAGCAGTTGCGATGACACCCCAGATGCCTACGAAGTGGCAGGAGGCACGCCTACCGTCGATTACATCCGCTGCCTTTCGAGCGAAATCAAGGGCAACAACGATGACGCCAACACCCTCTACACCAACGGCCAACTCGTCACCAGCGCCTCGCCCCAGGCCGTGCTCTGCCTCGTGGGCTCCAACCTTCGTTCGGTCTATGAGATGTACTTCAACGACAAGAAGGCCATCCTCAATTCGAGCTACATCACCGACAACACCCTCATCGTTTCGGTGCCAAGCTCCGTTCCTTCCCTGGTGACCGACAAGATCTACATGATCACCAAGAACCAGGATACCGTCAGCTATGACTTTTCGGTAGTCATCCCAGCTCCACAGCTTTCGGCCATGAGTTGTGAATATGCAGCCGTCGGCGACGAGGTAACCTTCACGGGCAACTACATGGTTGATGACCCCAACACTCCTCTGACCGTCACTTTCCGTGATGCCGATGGCAAGGACATCGAAGCACACATCAAATCCATCGCCGAAGACTACACCTCG
>CACXTQ010000029.1:0-36401 GCA_902770595.1 uncultured Bacteroidales bacterium
GCCCGGGTTTTCTCGACTGGTTCTTTGCCATAGTGTTCCTTTCAAAATGCTCAGGGCACGAGGACCTGCCCCAAGGGAATCGTCATCCCCGATCTCTTCGCGGCCAAGAACCAACTCGACACCTTCCACAATTGGAACACGACATTCTACTACAACTCCGTCCTCACTGGCGGTGAACGCGGCAAGGCTTCGGAGTGCATCCAGTGCGGCAAGTGCGAGAAGGTCTGCCCTCAGCATCTTCCCATCCGCGAACTGCTCAAGACGGTTGCCAAGACTTTTGAGAAATAAAACTCAATAATAATCTCCCTTTCAAAATCTTTAATTGCAATGTCGCCTTTACTGAAAAGTGATTTTCGCCTTTTCTTAAAGTTTTTCTTGGCCATTTCTTAAAGTTTTTCTTGGCCATTTCTTAAAGTTTGAGTATATTTGCGCACAAAATGAATAGTAATTTATGGAAGTAAAGAATTATTTACCAAGAATTTGCGATAATTTGCTTTCAAAGAAGTTAAGGCATACAGGCGCAGTACTGATAACTGGTCCTAAATGGTGTGGAAAAACCGCTACGGCAACAGTAGCTTCCAAAAGCATTATCTTCATGCAAGACCCTGATCGCGGATCTGCATATTTGAAGGCGGCCGACGTCAAACCTTCAATACTCTTAGAGGGAGAAGTTCCACATTTGATTGATGAATGGCAAATGGCACCAGTATTGTGGGATGCCGTAAGATTTGCAGTTGACCAACGACAAGAAATGGGTCAATTTATCTTGACTGGATCAGCCGTTCCCCTTGACAATTCTACTATGCATACTGGCACAGGACGAATCTCTCGTCTAAGGATGCATACAATGAGTCTATATGAATCTCAAGAGTCCAACGGAGCCATTTCTTTGCGCGATTTATTTGAAGGCAAACCCATTTCAATAGCAACTTCAAATCTCAGCATTGAGCAGATTGCGTTTGCCATTTGCCGTGGTGGATGGCCTGCATCAGTAAAAATAAAAGGGAACGATGCTTTGGAATTGGCCAAGGATTATGTGGAAGACATTATTCATCAGGACATCTCCCGCGTCGATGGAGTAGATAAAAATCCAAAACGAGTACAGTTGCTGCTGCGTTCTTTGGCGCGTAACATTTCGACAATGGCAAGCAACGTGACTATCATGAAAGATTTGGAAGGCGACGAAAAAGGTATTACTGCACCAACACTGGACGTATATATGAATGCTTTACGGAGAATCTTTGTTGTAGAAGATCAGCCAGCGTGGTCACCTTCAATGCGATCTAAGACCGCTATTCGTACTGCCTCCAAACGTCAGTTCACAGATCCTTCTATAGCATCGGCTGTTCTTAGAACCACACCCAAAGGTCTCTTGGAGGATTTTAATACTTTTGGCTTCTTGTTTGAATCTCTTTGTACAAGGGATATGCGCATTTACGCACAAGCGAATGATGGAGAAGTTTTCCATTATCGTGACAAATCTGGACTTGAGAGCGATATGATAGTAGCTCTGAATGACGGCCGTTGGGCAGCAATAGAAGTTAAACTCGGGAACAAGCAAATTGATGAGGCTGCAGAGCATTTGAAAGAATTAGCTTGTAAAGTCGATGAAGCAAAGATGGGTAAGCCCACATTTATGATGGTACTGACAGGCGGTGAATTTGCTTACCAACGGCCTGATGGCGTACTAGTAGTTCCTATCGGTTGCTTAAAAGATTAATCACTAATATTATTAACAAAACAATACATTATGGAAGAAAACAACATCACCTCTCAGGGAGAGGTTAATCAGACACCCGAATCACTTCTGCGTGTTTCACCCAAGATGAAGGAATCGCTGCTTTCATCGATGAAATGGATACAGTTCTTTGTCATCTTGTCTTGTGTCGGAATGGGTATTCTTGTAATCATTGCGATTGTGATGCTCGCTATGAGCAGTTTCTTCCCGGTGGCGGAAGCTGAGATGTCGCCACTGATTTTGCTGGGCATGGGCCTGCTCTATCTGGTTGTCGGTGTGGTGTATGTCTATCCCATCATCAAAGGCTTCAAGCTCATCGATCACACCCGCAAGGCACTCCGTGCAGGCACGAACTCCGACTTTGAAGCCTCAGCCGACGACCTCCACTCCATCATGAAGTACTGCGGCTGGCTGACCATCATCTCCTTCGTCCTCTACATCATCTTCATGATTGTCGCCGTCGTTTTTGCTGCAATGTCGCCTTCGTTTTTGTCGTAATGCATATCTAAGCAATCACGATTCCAAGAAAAAAGCCAGTACCAAGCTTTTCGACATTGGTACTGGCTATTTTTTGCTATATGCCTCGCTCATCTCGCTGCCTGCTGCGGGGTACCTCATTTGCCTAAGCGAACGCCATCGAGGAAGACCACCATCTTCTGCAGGTTCTCGGCTGAATACATGCCCATGCCGTGACCACCTTCGGGCACAAATGTCGCCTCGCTCTTTACACCAGCAGCCTGGAGCACTGCATAGAACTTCATGCCCTGGCAGCAAGGCACCACATTGTCCTTTTCGCCATGGAAGATGATAATAGGCACATCGGTCGGATCGACATAATGCGTTGCGCTCAAACCAATATACTTGTCGGGCTCATCGGCCAACTTAGTACCACCCAAGAGAATATCCTCGGGGCTGGAAGGTCCGAAAGTCATGTGCTCGCCACATTCCATGTCGGTGAGATCGACAGGACCCGACCAGTCGCAGGACGCGTTGACAAGACTGCTCTCGTGGGTGTAGTTGCCCACAGCGCCTTCGATATCGATGGTCTCCTTCCCTACCTCGGCAACCTTCACACCATTGGTGGTTCCGCACACGGAAGAAAGATGACCGCCCGACGAGAAGCCCGAGGTGGCGATGAAGGAAGTGTCGAACTTATAGTTTGCCGCCTCACCGCGTATGAAACGGATGACGGCCTTGATGTCGTTGATCTGGGCAGGCCACTGTGCGTCGCCACTGGAACGGTGATTGGGGCAAACCACTGCATAACCTGCATCGAGCAGCGCCTTCACGATGGTGCCCAGGTCGGCAGCACCCTTGCTGCTGTTGGAGAACCATGCACTTCCGTAGATGTGCACCACCACGGGATAGGCATCCTTCTCCACCTTGGGGAGATAGATGTCGCAAGTGTGAAATGCCTGGTCATCGCCGGCATAATTCACGTCCTTCCAAACCTGGGAAGTCTGCAATTCAGCTTGCTGCTGAAAACCGCCAAAACCGCCTGCCGGCTGTGCCAACAGCGTCGAGGCACTCATGAGAACAATTCCGAGTGCGAATGATTTCAAAAAGTTTTTCATAAGTTTTTATCTGAATTCCCTCAACTTCTCGACATAACGCCAGAAGTAGATGAAGGGGTTGAATGGTATTCCGTGTTTGTGAAAGGCGCGTATGTGGTCCTTCATGATTCGGTAATGACTCTGCAAGCCCTTGGTCGTGGCTCCACCGATGCGCATCGTCACCCAATCCTCCTCGACGTAGAAGGTCCTGATGCGATTGAGATAGATGAGACGCAGGAGGAACTCGAAATCGGCTGCCACCTTGTAATCGAGGTCGTAATAGCCGAACTTCTCCAGACATTCGCGTCGCAGATAGAAAGTGGGGTGAGCGGGGATATAGCCCATCCGCATACGCTCGGGCGTGAACTTACGGCTGCTGTAGTAGCGCACGATGCGCGTAGGATCCTTGGGCGAAACGTAATGCACGTCGGCATAGACGGCATCGACGTCGGGATGCTGGGCGAAGGTGCGCGCTATGGTGGAAAGGATATCGTTGCGGGTGAAGAAGTCGTCGCTATTGAGGATGCCGACAACATCGCCCGTGGCGCGACGACATCCGCGATTGAACCCATCGTAGATTCCCTTGTCGGGACAACTCTCGAGCTTCAACCGGTCGCCCAACCGGGACGAGTACTCCTCGATGAGCGCCAAGGTGCCATCGGTGCTGCCCCCGTCCTGGATGATCAGTTCGTAATCGTCGTAGTCCTGAGCCAACACGCCCTCAATGGTGCTGCGTAATGTGCCAGCACTATTGAAGGAGGATGTCACGACAGAGATTTTCATCGATTATCTTGGATTATCGGGTGCAAAGATAAGGAATATACTTGAAAAATCAAAATATAATGTATTGAAATTAACAATTAACAATTAACAATTAACAATTGAGTGGGAGGGGCAACGGCAAAAAATAATTAACAATTAACAATTGGGCGGGAAGAGCTATGCTATAAAAACTAAGTCACCTGTCAATGAATGACAGGTGACTCAGATTTGCTTTAATGTCTTTTATCCTGTTTTTCTGGTATTAGATTTAAGGTCCCAAAGAAACTACTTTTGTTGCGTTATTTAAGGTATTGTGTTATGGTTGTTTATTTAAGGTGCTGCAAAGATACGGCTTTTTTTGAACGAATCCAAATTTTCGTGAAACTTTTTTGCCGCGCAATCGGTTGCACAACGGCATTTTATCACAAAAATATGTTTTATAACATTCTTTTTTGGTCGAAAGAGGGGAAAATCAGCGGAAATTTCGTACTAATTGTAGAATTTTGTCAGCGTCGTCGGGATGGAACCAATGTATCTCCTGATCGCGCTGAAACCAGGTCATCTGCTTCTTGCTATAGACCTTCGAATTGTGGCTGATACGCTCCTTGGCACGGTCGAGAGAATAGACGCCCGTGAAGTAGAGCAGCAGTTCCTTCAAGCCCACGGTATTCAATGCCGGGGGTATAAGATTGGGGATGGGTTGCTTCTGCGTGGGGCCCGGATTACGCACCACCGAGGCGAACTGCTCGTCGACCGACGACTGATAACGCAGGTAGACGCGACGTGCCTCGTCGACAATTCCCTGATCGAACATCTGCTCGACACGCAAGTCGATGCGACGATAAAGCTCCTCCCTATCGCGTCGCAGGCCTATCTTGACGATGTTGAAAGGACGTTCCTTGCTCCGACCCGTATGGAAGGTGCTGAAAGGCTGGCCGGTGGTCAGGCACATCTCAAGGCCATGGATGACACGCTGCTGGTTCTGCCGATCGACCGAAGCGAAATAGGCGGGGTCGAGCTGCTCAAGTTGCAGAAGGAGCGGTTGCAGACCTTCGGCCTCGTACTGCCTGCGCAGACGTTCGCGGATGGCAGGATCGGCCTGCGGCATATCGTCGATGCCTTTCGTCACCGCATCGATATACATCATGGAGCCGCCCGAAAGGAGATAATCCTCTGGACACGAAGCAAAGAGACGCATAACATCGGTCTCGTACTGTGCGGCACTGTATGCATCCTCCAGGCCGTGAGTACCCACAAAGAAATGCTGCACCCGAGCCTGCTCCTCGGCCGTCGGGGCTGCGGTGCAAACAGGTATCTCGCGATAGATCTGCCGCGAGTCACAATTGATGATGGGCACACCCAACATCTCAGCCATTTGCAAGCTGAGAGCCGTTTTTCCGACAGCAGTGGGGCCTAAAAGGACGAAAACAGTCATCTTTTGCTAAATAATCGGTCAAAAAATTGGTAATTTGACAAAAATCCGTTATCTTTGCGGCGTTTTTTCGAATTCTTTTTTATCACGCATTTGCGAAATTGCGATTCTTGTATGAACGAGATACTTACTACCATCAATGGTTATCTGTGGGGTTGGCCCATGATCGTGCTGCTTGTAGGCACACACATTTTCCTGACCATCAGACTGAAGTTTCCACAGCGTTACATCGGCAAAGCCATCAGGCTGTCATTCCAGCGTGATGCAAACTCGAAGGGCGACGTTTCGCAATTCGCTGCCCTTGCCACTGGCCTTGCTGCAACCATCGGTACGGGCAACATCATCGGCGTGGCCACGGCTGTGACGATGGGCGGACCGGGGGCAGTGTTCTGGTGCTGGGTGACCGGTGTGTTCGGCATCGCCACCAAATATGCCGAAGGCCTGCTTTCGATCAAGTACCGCATCACGACGAAGGAAGGCACGATGCTGGGCGGACCCATGTACGCCATCGAGCGCGGCATGGGCTGCAAGTGGCTGGCCGTGCTGTTCGCCCTCTTTGCGTTCCTTGCCACCTTCGGCATCGGTTGCACCATCCAGAGCAATGCCATCTCGACTATGGCGGCAGAGAGTTTCGGATGGGACACAACGTGGATCGGACTCGTCCTTGCCATCCTCATCGGCTCGGTGGTCATCTTTGGCGTGAAAGGCATTGCCAGGGTCTGCGAGCTCCTCGTTCCGTTCATGGCGGTCTTCTATGTAGCAGGCTGCATCGTGCTGCTGATCCACCATGGACAGTATATCGGCGAAGCCATCACTGTAATCCTGAAGAGCGCCTTCTCGGCACAGGCTGCGACAGGCGGATTCATCGGCTCGACCATCATGCTTTCGATGCGCTATGGTATTGCCCGTGGCCTTTTCAGCAACGAGGCAGGTCTGGGTTCGGCACCCATCGTAGCCGCTGCTGCCAAGACGAAGAATCCCGTGCGTCAGGCACTGGTGTCGAGCACCTCGGTCTTCTGGGACACCGTCATCATCTGCGCACTCACCGGCCTTGTGCTTGTCACCACCATCCTGGCAGACAATGGTGTCGATTCGTCGGCATCGGCCACCTTGACCCGACAGGCGTTTGAGCAAATCCCCATCGCCTTTGCCGGCTTCAATGTAGGAGGCGTCCTGCTGAGCATCGCCATATTCACGTTCGCCTTCAGCACCATCCTGGGCTGGAGCTACTATGGCGAAAAGGCATTGGAATACCTTTGCGGCAAGTACGGCAAGGTGGGCAGATACATCTTCCGCGTGCTCATCACCATCGGCACGTATTTCGGTGCGACGAATGCGCTCGAAGCGGTGTGGAACTTCGGTGATGCCGCCAATGCCCTGATGGCCATCCCCAACCTCATCTGCCTCCTTGTGCTGAGCGGCGTGCTCGTCAAGGAAACGAGATACTACCTTTGGGAGGGCCGCCTGGACGAAGAAGCCAAGGACCAGAACTCCACGAACTGACGCGCCACTTCGTCAGCATTGTGATACTTGCGAACGAAAGCCTGACTGCTCGACTGCAGTCGGGCTATTTTGTTTCGGTCGGTCAAGGTCGTGCGCAGCACCTCGTAGTTGTGGGCATCGTCGAAGGGACGAAGGTTGATGATGCCAGATTCCTGTGGCCCGTCGATGAACTGCTGATACTCCGGCTCGTAGCCACTGATCACCACTTCCCCCTGCGCCATGCTTTCGAGCGCACCCATCGCCGGCGTGAAACTGTAGAGCTGATCGACGACGACATCGGCCTCAGCCACGAGCCGCTGATACTGCTCGAAGGGAACCGACTCAATCTTGCACAAGTCGATTGCTTCGGGGAACTCTCGGGCGAGCCTGTCGAACAGGGGTTCCAGCTGGTCGGTGCCCTTCATCTGGCCGCGCAGTTTCTGGGAGGCGAAGAGGATGCGGACGGGGGAAGAGGGGGATGAGGGGGCAGGTGTTGCGATGGCATCGCAACAAACGGAACGGGGGGAAGAGGGAGCGCTCCCGAGGGTTGCATCCGAGGGTAGCCAGGGGGTGCTTACATCGATGGGGAGGGGGATGTAACGGAGGCGGGAGTGGAATTCGGGGGTATCGTAGACCTTCCAGTATTCGTAGAGACAGGGGACAAGGCAGTTGGCGTGCTGCATCACGTATTGTGTCAATTCGGCCTTCGGGCCTTTTGTCCACGCAGCGATGCGGCGACGATTCACTTCATGGTCGATCACCTTGCCTGCGGCATAGAAGTCGGTATAGGCGAGGAATTTGTCGTCCCGCATACGGCTGATGACGTAGTAGTCGTCGCCAAAGCAACCCACCGACAGGATGCCGTTATTTCGCTTGAGATAATCGAAGACCCACCTGTTCCACCTTGCCTTGACATCGAGGAAGATGGGATTGACAATCTGGACGACATCATAGCCTCGCAGTTTGGGCAAGAGGGTCGCCAACTTCGACAGATACATCAAGGAGCCGACGGGGCCCTCCTTCGTGCGACGCAAGTCCACATCGCGCGGATAATCCTTCCATCCGTCGCCATCGCTGATGAGCAGCACCTCGTGCCCTGCGCGGCGCAAGGCCTCGCAGAGGGTGTGATGAACGTTGCTGTATTCGCCGAAGAGAAGGATGCGCATGGAGCAATTAACAATTAATAATTAACAATTAACAATGGCCATCCGGCAACAATCAATAATTAACAATTAACTATTGGACAACCTGCACTTTACCATCTTGGATGAAGAGCCCGGGGGAGCGGGTGGAGGAAGGATGGATGCGCCTTCCCCAAAGGTCGTAGCAGGGAGATGGGGGTTGATTCTTGTCGGTGGGGATGCTACGGATGGCTTGGGGGGCAATGTAGCCATAGACCGAATCGAGATAGGCGAGACGATCGTGAATCCAACCGTAGATATACTCCTTCTCGAGGTCAAGATCGCGCACCTTGCAGTTGGAGTCTATCCATCGATTCTGCTCACGTTCGAACGCACCCGTTCGAGTAAACAAGTCGAAGTAGCGGTCGAAATATCCGAGAAGCGACTGCTCGGTCCAAAGACTGTCGCGCAACTCGGCATATCGGGTGGACAAGGTATCTGCATAGCCCTTGTAGTGTTCCGACATACGGATGTGGAAATTGGTCTTGTTGGCCAATTCCGTGGTAGCAGCGACACGAACACCCGTCTCGTCACGTCCCCACGAGACGTCAAGGTCCCAAGGCGTGATGCCCAAACGCTTGTCATTTGAACTATAATCGTAGACCCAGCAATAGTAATTCTTGCCGACGTTGTCGAAAGCATAGAGCAGGTCGAGGAACAGCATGAAGTCGCAGAAGACGGGCAAATCGTAATATTTGCCTATTTGGTTGTAGAATGTCGTACCGCGATATCCTGCGAGGTAATAGATGTTCTTGCGCAAGGGATCCCATGTCCAGGGTTCGCCATCGTGAGGGTCGGGATATTCGCTCTGCACGCCATCGTAATAGGAACTTGCGTCGTTAGGCGCGTTCTGATTCCAATAAAAGTATGGTGTACGTGTATCCTTGCCATTGATGACCTTATAGACGAGACCGCGATGATGGGAGGTGCCATCCTCATCGGTGACAAACTTCTTCACCTTGAGTTGCTTTCGGTCGACGCGCTCCATCAGGCAGAAGAGGCCCATATACTGACCATTGGCATAGACCTCGACATACTTGCCGCGATAACCATTGACGGCGTTGGGTTTCTCCTCCTGTTGATAGGACGGATGTGAAAAGTCGAGCCAAAGGTCCATCGAGACGCGATTGCGCATCTTCGAATGGTCGGGCGCCATGCCGTCGAGAATCCAGTTGTTGTCCTTGCGCATACCGAGGAAACGCACGTCGAGCGAATTGCCATCGTTGTCGTAGAATTTCAGCGCATAGTTCGGCTTGTCGAAAAGAAGCGACGTGCCGCCTCGACGCCTTATGGTGCAACTGAACTGACGCGTGCTGTCGATGCTATGATATACCATCCTGCCTGGGATGAAAGTATCGCTGTTGAGACGTGCCTTGTTGTAGGTCAGTTCGATGACCGGGAGTTCGGCCATCCACGTCGTATCGACAGACTGCACGACCACAGTGTCCTTATCCTTCTCCTGGGCCATGACAGCCAAAGGTGTCAGACTCAGGGCCGACACCCAGCAAATCAAAACGAGAAACATCTTCAAAAAGGGGGCTTTCATCGATGAACGTGGTATTTTTCGCTGCAAAGATAAGTATTTTTGTTCAAACCTTGTGCATCGAATCAATTTTTTTTGTAATTTTGCACCGTTAAAAGTTAGAAATATGCTGCTGAGTTTCATTATTCCCGCCTACAACGTGGAGAAATACATCGTTGCCTGTCTGGACTCCTGTCTTGCACAAGGCATTGACGACATGGAGGTCATCGTCGTTGATGACGGTTCGACCGACAACACTCCTGCCCTACTCGGCGAATATGCCCAGCAGCATCCCTGCGTGAAAGTGTTCCACCAGAAGAACCAGGGACAAAGCGTGGCTCGCAACCTTGCCATCGAGAAGGCAACGGGAGAATACATCTACATGGTCGATTCGGACGACAAGATGATGGAGGGCAAAGTGCTGCCTATCGACACGATGCAAAGCGGGAAGTACGACATCATCGGCGTGCAGGTCATGTATCGGCTCGAAGACGGCACACAGCGTCCATGGAGCCACCAGATGGAATGCTGGCCCTTCGACCAGGAATACGCTTCGGGCGCAGATTTTGTGCGAAGCCACAACATCGAGGGCCTTGTCTATGGTTATCTGTTCAAGCGCAGCCTATTCACCCGACATCCCGAACTGCGCTTCACGCCCGGCATCTATCACCAGGACGAGGAACTTATCTTCAAACTATTCACGCTGGCAGGTCCTGTGGTCTATAAGCGGGGCTACACATACCTTTATTTCGAGCATTCGGGCAGCAGCATCAACACGCGCACCGAAGCCCGCAAGCGCAAACTGATGGACGACACGATGACCATCCTCACCAATCTCACCCGTTGGCGCGACGAACACGGCCTGGAATCGGTGATGCGATATAAATTGTCCTACCTGAGCATGGACGTGCTGCGTGTGCTCATCAGGAAGCAGCACGATACGGACTATGCCCTGCAGTGCATCGAAGCATTGCGGCAACTGGGACTCTACCCGCTGCCGTGGATCAATGAACTGAAATACCTTGGAATGAAACTGCTGACGTGCAACGAAAGATTGATCGCGTGGTGGATTCGTCATCCGGAGATTAGCGGGAAGGTGGGGTTCTAAGACCCCCTCATTCCCCCTGCTTAGGGGGAAGACTTGAACGATAGAGCAAATCGAACTGCTGGGCGATGACCTCGGGGCTATGTCGCTCGGCCACATATTGATGGCGCTGATGTGCCAGCGCTCTGTCGGCACGCTGTGCATCGGTCATTCGATTCCAAGTTGTGATGAAGGCGGCCAGGACTTCCTGCAATTCTGATTCGTTTCCTGGTTCGACGGTTATGCCGCGATTCTGTGCCAACATAGCGGGGATGGTTCCCACCATGGTAGCGATGACGGGAAGTCCGCACGCAAGGGCTTCGAGCACCGACACGGGCTGGTTCTCGAAATTGCTGAACATCAACAGCGCATCATGCCTTTGGAGTGCCTCTGCCAAATCACGCCCAGTCTTTGCAGGAAGGAAGGACACCGTTTCGTCCAACCCAAGTTCCCTGCTATATTCCATCAGCTTGGGTTTGTCATTCCCCTCCCCGATGAAGTCGATGTGGAAATCCTGATTCTGCTCTTTCAGTCTTGCTGCCGTGCGAAGAATACCTGAGATGTTCTTCGAGTCGTCGCGCATCCACGACACGTGGACGAACGTGACCTTGTCGGACTTGACGCACCTTTCCGGAACGACAAAAGTATCGGTATCGACGACGTTGCTGATGCGCGTGTAATGACGATTCTCCAGACCCCATTTCTTCATATTCTGCTCAAGATTGAGACTGACGGGACAAACGTAGGAGGCATCCTTCACGAACCGTCGGCCCAAACGGAGCTGCATAGCGCTGTCGGGATATGCCCCTTCGCGGGCATAGCGTGACCAATGTTCGGTGATGATATAAGGAATGTGATGGAGTTTGAGCAAAAGCCAAGGCAAGCCTGCCGCACGTGTCAGGACATTGACATGGCACACTTCGGGCCGCTCTCCCTGCCAATAATTCCTTTTGATGAACCGATAGCCCTTGATATAACCCATCATGAGCCAGAAGAGTCGCAAAAGGCCCGTAATCAACGGTATCTCAAAGCGAGTCTTGGGCACATAGACAAGGACCTCGTGCAGCGATTTGTCCTGTCTTTCCTTCGGACAAACCTCAATCCTCAGACCACGGACAGCCACGTCGGTCTGCACCATCAGCACAGCCACATCGTTGAGTCGCGCAACAGCCCTGGCGTGCTTCTGAATGAAGACGCCATCGCCCGCATCCTTGCGGTTGGGGTACCATGCTGTGGTGAAGAGAATGCGCATTGACAATTAACAATTAATAATTAACAATTAACAATGAGGGGGCAAACCGGCTTTGCACACATCAATTCCAATAATGATATCGGCAGAAGAGGATGTAGAGGATGAGGTCGAGGACGCCGCCGGCAAAGATACCTATGCCGATGCCATCGAGACCGCCCAGATAAAAGCCCACGAGAACGACCATGATGTTGATCAGGCAACTCAGTCCTTCAAGGATGACGAAATGCAGGCGCTTATTGAGCGCCAAGGGCAGATAGCCCAAAGGAAGATAGATGGACTTGAAAAGGATGGCCAATACCGACCAACGCACCATCGTGACGAGCGGAAGGAATTCCTCGCTCAGTAGGATACGTATCACCCAAGGAGCAAGTAGCCAGATTGCGACGACCACAGGAAGGGCGATGAGAAACATAACGCGAATCTGACGAATCACTACGATGCGTCGACCTGCAAGATCATCGTCGGCAACGGCCGAAAGACGGGGGAAATAATCGTTGGCAACGCCCGAGAAGATCATGCTCGGATAGGTGAAGGCGCACTGATAGCCTGCCTTGAAGAGGCCGACGACTGTCAACGATGCCGTGGTAGCCAACACCGACTGCAAGAACAGATCGCTGCCTTGCAGGAAAAGGCCTGTGATGACAAAAGCCATGCCCGTTCGAAGCATAGGCTGTGATGCTTTCCAGAATTCACTCCAATCGGAGAACTGACTCCAGTCAAGATGGAAGGGATGTGTCTTGTGTCCCTGCCATAAACAGATGCAGGCAGAAGCGACAGCACAGGAGACGATGGCGAAGATGACACCACGTATGCCCAACCACCAATAGAAGGGAACGGTGAAGACCAAGGCACAGATGGCCGTCAACAACATACTGAACGCCAATCGGACGGAACGCTGCAGACTTCGCATCACGCTCTGCTCGATGTCGCAGACAATGAGGGCCGCAACACCCACACCCAAGAGCATGAAATGCGGCACATAATGCAAGGTGTCAAAATAAAGCAGGCTGAGAAGCGGAGAAAGCAAGGCCAGGAGCACGATAGCAGCCGCACCGCAGAGAATAGCCCAGTGGCGCACACGGGTCACGTGCCGATCGATGAAGGCAAGATCGTGGGTGGAATAGGCTTCGGACAAGGTCTTGACACTTCCCGTCGAAAGACCCAGACCAAGCAGTTGGTTCATGAAAAGCTGAACCGTATTGAAAAGGGCATTCAGTCCGACACCGGCAGTTCCCAAAAGCACAGCCGCAAACTTAGTACGCACCAGGGCCGTCAGGATATTGACTGCCTTGGCTGCACCGAAAATGCCGGCACCTTTGACGATGGATCTGTAGGATGGGACCTCCATAAAACGAAGAATGCTAAACGTGACAATCGGGCGTAACGTCGGTAGCCTTGACTTCGGCAGGAACGCCGGTCAGAAGAAGATGTCCTGCTGGATGTCCTGCACTATAATCACGTGTACAAACCGCTCCACTGCCTATCACTGAATGAGGAGGAACGACAGCACCGCGAAGCACCATCGTGCGAAAGCCAAAGTAACAGCCATCGCCGATTAGGATGGGTTTGGTCATAGGTTGTACAGCCTCACCATGGGCAACACTATGCCCTGCACTATCGCAGATATAAATCTCCCCTGCAAGGACATTGTCACCAACGATGACTCGCTCGGCACATTCTATCTGACTGTCGCGAGCAACAAAAATATCACGACCCGTAGTGAGCGTGGCACCACGATGGATGTAAAGGCAACTGTCCAAGCCGATACGAATCTTTCCCTTTACTTCCCAGGTTCCAAAGATAGAGAACTGTGCCTTTCCAGCCTCAGCCTTATAGGTCTCATGCCGACTGCCTAAGATGACTGTTCCCTTAGGGGCATCGTCGGGCAAAATGACACGTGCCCCCTCTCCTATCTCGATGCGCAACGGGCCCTCCACCACGATGGGCAGACGGCAGGCCTGATGCCAAGGGAGCAACTTGAGGTTGAGTTTCAAAGTCGCCAACCAATTGGTGCGGAAGAAGGAATCAAACATGGGGATAGTGGTTTAGCGCAGCGATAACCTTCGAAACATCGTCGTCGGTCATCGACTGATTACAAGGAATCGACAATTCCTGGGCAGCTATCTTTTCGGTGATCGGGAAATGCAAAGCCTGCCACTCGTTGTAGGCCTTCTGCTGATGAGGTGCCAAGGGATAGTGTATCTGTGTCTGTATGCCCTGATCGAGCAGATAGCGCTGGAGTGCATCACGCTGTGGAGTCAGCACCGGATAGATATGATAGACATGATCGGCCTTGGCCTTTGGCAAAACGAGGGACGGATTGGAGACCTCGCAGGCAAAACGTTCAGCAATCGCAACACGTCGGGCATTGGCAAGATCCAGGTCATGCAACTTGATGCGAAGCACGGCAGCCTGCAATTCGTCCATTCGAGAATTGACACCCTTGAAGCGATGCACGTACTTCCTCTCGCTGCCATAGAACGCCAACTGACGAATCACGGCAGCCAATGCTTCGTCGTCGGTGGTCACCGCACCTGCATCGCCCAAGGCTCCAAGATTCTTGCCCGGATAGAAACTCCAAGCGCAAGTTCCCTTTGCCTTGATGCCATGGCTCTGTGCACTATCCTGCAAAACCAGCAGATGATACTGAGCAGCTAGTTCGTCGATAGCCTCCATCTCGCAACGTTGTCCATAGAGATGCACGGGAAGGATGGCACGGATTGTGACATCCTTGGCAACAGGATATGCAGGAGAAGATTCAGGATTCTCCAAAAGTTGAGCAATCGTGCGAGGGTCAATCAGATAGGATTCCGGATCGGGCTCCACTGGAATAGGTACCAATCCGTTGTCGCTGACTGCCAAGATGCTGGCGATGTAGGTGTTGGCAGGAACAATCACACCATCGCCACGCTTCAGATATCCCATCTCAATCCATGCACGCAGCACCAGACGCAACGCGTCCAGTCCATTGGCACAAGCTACGCAATGACGTGCACCATTATAGTCGGCCCATTCCTGCTCGAAGGCAGAGACCCGTTGTCCGAACAGATACCAGCCCGAGTCAACCACATCGAGCAACGCCTGCTTGATGTCTGCCTCGTAGGGAGCATTGATGGTATGTAGGTCAAGATAAGGAATCATGAAGAGCGCTATGATTATGGATGATGTTTTTTGAGGCTTCGAATCCTTAGAGGCTATTAAAGCTATAAAAACTTTGAGGACGATACAGTTGGATGACAAACGTTTTGTAAGCGATGCCTCGTCCTCCGAAGCCTTCCTTTTGAGCAATGAGCGAGGCATTGAGGACACGTCCTCCCTGCTCATTGCTCGTGCCGAAATCGAAATACTGAAAGCCCAGATTGCGATACCGCTCCATCAACCGAGTATAGAGGAAGTCGAGGGCGCCATCCGCCTTGCCCTGCGACGTAGCATGCCCATATTGAACATGGATCGTCATCGGATTGGTCAGGAAGACCACGGCACCCGCCTGCGCCTCTCCCATCGAATCGACACACAGGAAACACTGGATGTTCTGCGGGAAACTGTCTTGCAGCAACTGCATTTCGGCCAGGGAATGGACGGGCGAAGCATCGTAGCGCTCCTGAAGATTGTTGACCATGATGGGCCAGAACACTTCGAGCGAGGCATTCTCAACAATTTGATAGCCTGCCTCTTCGGCACGCACTACGCCTCGACGACGACGACGTTCGAAAGGTGGCTGCTGAGGTGTTCCTGCAAGAGGCACCGTACATGAGATGTTACAGCCTTCCATGGTGGCTCCATGGCGCCAAAGGGCGTATTCATCCTCCTGCGACGGGCACTGATGATAGATTGTCGGCATCTGCTTGTAATGAAACATTTCGAAACCTTCTGCTTCCAGATAGGTGACAGTTTCGTCGAAAAGTTCCATGACCTGTTCGACGGTGTTTTTGGTCGAAAGGACAAAGCCTCCATAGGTCAATCCCTGATGACTGTAAAGATGTCGGACACCATCGAGCTCCACCTCATTGGCCGGCAAGAGGGCCACCAGGCATCCCTTGTCGTCAAGATACATCAGCGAATGGTCGAAGAAACGGTCACGATGATAGTCCATATAGTCACGTTCGAAGAGGAAGGTTCCATTCTTCGAAGCACGGACAAAGGCGTCCCATATCGGCTTATCGCTACTCGTATATCGATGGATGTTCATGCTTGGGCAAAGTATTTCAGATAATCGTCGAAGTTGCGGATGTAGTCATCTTCGCTGTAATCATGGCTGGCAAGCACCAGACAGAGGGCACCTGTGGTGAATTCCTGTTCGTGAGCCCAGACGCCCGGGGGGACAAGCAATCCCTGGAAGGGACGATTCAAGGTCACAACCTTTTCGGCGTGGCCATCGTTGAGATACACCTCCAAGGCTCCTGAGGCAGCGATGATGAACTGCCAGCACTGCTTGTGGGCATGCGCGCCACGATCCTTACCGGCAGGGACGTCGTAGATGTAGAAGACACGACGTATTTCGAAAGGAACCTGCACATTCTGATAGATATACGTCAGGCTTCCCCGAGGATCCTCCTCCTTGGGCAGATTGATGATCTTGCAGTCGTCTATTGTAGCCATGTGGTCAAATGATTATCGCTCGAATAGGTTATCGTTTCAGCCAGCGCTCAGGATTAACAGCGGTGGAATTCTGATAAATCCAGAAACGGATCTCTGCTCGATTGCTCTCCGGTTCGGTCTTCAATGTACCCAACTGCTGACGCGTGGAAACCTTCTGTCCTGCTCGAACGAAAACATTCTGCAGGTTCATATAGACCGAACGATAATTGCCATGCTGCACGATGATGGTCCATTCCTCGCTCGTTCGGAAACAACTTTGGACGACACCCTCGTAGATGGCACAGGCATGTGCTCCGACACGGGTGCTGAGCACAATGCTCGAGTTGCCGTTGCTGGGATTGTAATGATCGACAAAGGCAAACGTGGCATCCAAGGGATAAGGCAACCTTTCACGGTTTTCGGCAAAACTGCCCGAAAGCCTGCGGAAAGCATCGTCCTTTTTCACTGTGGCTGAATTGTGGGTCGTGTTTCTGGAAGGAGCCGTGGTAGTGCCGGTAGACTTCGAAGTTGAGGTTGAGGTCCCACTCGTCGAACCCTTCGACGCAGTAGCAGTACCCTTCTCCTTGGCCTCGCGAGCCTTGCGGGCAGCCTCTTCCTTGCGTCGGGCTTCCTCCTCGGCCTTCTTGCGTGCCTCTTCGGCCTTGCGTATCTCTTCCTCGATCATTCGCTGGATAGTTTTCTCTACCTCAGCCATACGCTTGCGGTCACGATCCAATTCGGTCTGCAATTCCTTGTTACGCTTCTGCAGATTAGCAATCTGTGTCTCCTGCTCCTGCTGACGTTGAGCCAACGAGGCACGCTCCTTGTCAAGGTCTTCCAGAATGATCTCGTGATCGACGCGAACGAGTTCGAGCAACTGTTTGGCCTCGTGGGTAGCATTGCGCTGCTGCTCCAACAGCTCGGCCTGACTCTTGCGCCATTCTCCATAGCGACGCAGGTAACGCACACGACGCAGACCTTCGAGCAAGTCCTTTGCCGAAACGACAAAGAGCAGTTCGTCATAACCGCTACGCCACTTATAGAGATGACGCATTGCAGCAGCATACTTCTTCTGCGTAGCATTGTGCTGCTTCTCGAGGTTGCTTATCTCACGCTTGAGGCTGTCCTCTTCGGCAACGAGGGATTCTATCTCGCGATGCTTACTGTTGATAAGCGCCTGACGCTTACGAATCTCGTCGGCACGGATCTGGATATCGCGATTCTGGCTCTTCAGCGAAGTATTGTTGTTGCTGATGAGTTTCTCGGTATCGCGAATCTGTTGCTGCAGGTCGCGTTGCTGCTTTTCGTAAGCCTGTCGGCTCATCGGCTTGCCCTTCTTCTTGCTTGAACTCGAAGAACTCTTCGAACCAGAACCCTTGGAGGACTTCTGCGTTGACTTCTTTGCCGTACTTTGGGTAGACTTCTTTTGTGTGCTCTGAGCCGGCTTTTTCTGCGTAGTACTTTGGGCAGGCTTCTTCTGTGAAGTGCTCTGAGCGGGTTTCTTCTGCGAGGTCTGTGCAGGCTTCTTTGCCGAACTTTGTGCAGGCTTCTTCTGAGAAGTGCTCTGGGCGGGCTTCTTTGCCGAACTTTGTGCAGGCTTCTTCTGAGAAGTGCTCTGGGCGGGCTTCTTTGCCGAACTTTGTGCAGGCTTCTTCTGAGAGGTCTGGGCGGGCTTCTTTTGCGTCGTAGTCTTCGTTGTAGTGGTCTTCTTCTGCTGTGCAAAGGCGACAGAACAATCAGGTCCTGCCATCAGCACGACCGAAAAGACGATGACCACAAGATATCGAAAGAAACGCTTCATAGGGGACACAACTTACTTGGTCAGACTCTTGATTCTATTGCCAATATCCTTGATGGAGACCTTGTTATACGAGTCGTTGGCTTCAAAATCACGCCAAGTGCTTTCTCCAAACGAAGGATTGGTCAGTTTCAGGCTTGCCGAAATCTCCTTGTTATCGGCATTGGTAATAGTGATGAATTCCTGGGTGGGCACCCACTGTCCCTGCTCCACTTCCTGGTAGTCGGAGTATTCCCATCGAGCCGTCTTACCTCCTACGGCGAGCAGTGTACTGACGAGGCGACCATTCTCGTCGATGGCATAGAGGATGCTGTAATCCTTTCCTTTGTAAAGGCCCTCGGAATAGCCCTGCTTGCCATCGGCGAGCGAAGGTGTCGTCCAAGTGAGTTTCGAGTAATCCTTACTCGTTGCCTGTCCCCTACCCGGGATATAGATACGACCAAGCATAATGCACTCCAACGCCTCCATCTCATGACCATTGATGTCCTTGATGTCGTAGAGATTGGCAAGTTCGAGGATGGTATACATCTTGTCGTACTTGTCGACCAGAAGAACCGACTCCTGGCTGGCTTCAACGCGAGCCACCTCGAAACCGATGATAGGAGCATTGACCTGCATACAAAGACGATTGCCCGACTCCAGGCACATCTTTCCATTGAGGCTGGTCTTTCCCAACGAATACTTCACCTTCGACTGAAGGGCATCATACTGGTAGTTATTCTGTACCACGCTCTCAAAACGAGCCTTCTCGGGATGAGCACCAGTCAAGGTTCCTGTGACCACCTTGGTGGTATGACAGGAAGTGAACACAAGGGTAAAGGCCAACAACGCAGCCGTATAAATATGCTTCAAGTTCTTGTTCATTGCAATTTAATTGTTTAGAAGTGTCTCGGCACTGTCTATTTTCTTCTGTATCTTCTCGACGTCTTCAACGTCATCGCATTCGAGGGCACGCTTCCACTGCTCGATAGCACCCTTGAGGTCGTTGCTCTTGAGCAGCATGTCGCCATAGTGGTCAAACAACGTGCTGTTGCCCTTGTCATCCTTGGCGAGGCAGTCGATGGCATGCTGCTGATAGAACGTCGCCAACGTATAACTCTCCTCGAGATAAAGGACCCAGGCATAGGTGTCGAGATAGGTAGGATTGTCAGGGTACTTCTGGATAACCTTCAATGCCATGTCCTCGGCCTTGTGGAGATCCTTCTTCTGCTGGCTCAGATAGTAAGCATAATTATTGAGCGCATTATAGTTCGTCGGGTTGTACTTGACAGCCTTGTCATAGCATTCGAAGGCCTCGTCCATACGATTGTCCTGATAATAGATGTCGCCCATACTGCCATAAAGGTTGCTGACCCTGTTGGCATCGGGAGGACTCATGTTCTCGATAGCCAGGCGGTATTGCTCGATGGCCTTTTCGTGCTGATCCTGCTGAATGTATGCCCATGCAGCAACGAGGTAGGCAGTCTGGCTGGTGGGATGCTCTTTCAAAACCTCTTGCGTCAACTCGACAAGTTGTGGCTTTGGCATCCACGAAGTGCTGTAGTAGAGCAACTGGTCCCAATATTCCATCGAGGTGGGCTTCAGATCAACAGCAAAACGCATGCTCTCGGAGGCAAGGCTGTCCTGTCCCATCGCATTACGCCAATCGGCCTGCAGTTTGTAGATCTCGTCCGACGTAGGATGCATCTCGACGACAGCAGTGAAGAGGGAATCCACGTTGTTGAACAACGCTATCGTATCGAGGCTGGAAGTGACGTTGCCTTTCTCGACCTGGTCACGATAGTTGGAAAGTTTCCGGAAAGAGCCCTTCAGGTACTCTTCCATAACCTCCACCTTTGTATCGACATCGAGATTGCTGTTGACGAGTGCCGAAGCGACAAGTCGGTCGGCAGCATCCTGATCGCCGGTCATGCTGTAATAATTTGCCTGAGCGACCCACACATAGGCGTTGTCGGGTTCCACAGCGGCAGCAGCCTCATAAGTCTCCTTGGCTTGAGGAATCTGTCCGTACTGCATCTGCAAATCGCCCAACTGCACACGATAGCGCACGTTGTAGGGATAGCGTGCGATGAGTTTGCGGTATTCGTCAAAGCCCTCTTCGGTACGCTTCTTGTCGCTGAGAATGGCGAATTTGTAACGTGTAAGCTGCTCGTTGATGCCCTCTAGTTCCTCCAGCTTGTTGAGCATAGCGAGACATTCGTTCACGCTATCGAGGCGCAGATAGATCTCCGACATATTGTAGAGAGGTTCGCTCTTGTCGGGATAGTTGCGCACCAGTCGCTCATAGCAAAGGCGGGCATCCTCAATGCGGTTGAGTGCAAGGAAAAGGTCACCCTCAGCCTCGGTATACCAATAGTTGACCGAGTCGATGGCGATGGCCTGTTCGATGGCCAATATCGCATTCATGGCATTGTTCTGCTCGCGGTATTGGTTGCTGAGGAAAAAGTATGCGGCAGCCAGACCCGGCACCTGCCTGGTAGTCGGGTTCTTGATGCCCTTCTTCACCTCCTTGGGCTCTTCGGTAGGCAGTTTGATAGAAAGTTCATAACCCTGCGACGTCATCACCGAATCGTAGAAGGCCACAGCCTGCTTCATCAGTTTCACGGCCGAGTCGGGACGCTCGCATTGACCTTGGGTCACTGCAAGGAAATAGAGTGAATCGAAGTACTGCTGTTCGTCAAGGCTCAGCAGCGAAGTTTCGCTGGGTTGGGGATTCTTCTTGCGGGCTACTATTGTGGCCGGTAGCACGACCATCAGCAGCAGGAGAAGAAATATATGATATCTTTGTTTATACATCGGATTGGAATGTGCCATGAGTGATGTTTAAGCAATGCTGACGTTGAAGCCCTCGGCAACGAGAGGAGCAACGAACTGCGCCATCTCCTCTTTTGAAACCTTCACGAGTTTGGGCTCGGGTGTCGGACGATCAAGGCTATATACCATAATCTGGTGAGGCTTGATTTCGCGCATGAGGTCACACCATGCATTGACTTCTTCGGGTGTGGTGTTATCGATTACCTTGCCGTCGTGCATGCCTCGCACAAACATCGTCTGGACGATGAGCTGGCCCTGGAACGACTTCATGCCATCGACGACCTGTCGCACGCTGTAGTTCTTGTCGGTGGGCTGGTCGATGAGATGGATCGTCGAGTCGAAGGCTCCATCGATCTTGAGAATATTGTTATCGACCTTCAAAAGGGCAGCATGTACCTTGGGGTCGGTCATACGCGTGGCGTTGCTCAGCACACTCACCCTTGCCTGGGGATAATACCGGTCACGAAGTGCGATGGTGCGGTCGATGACTTCTGCAAAGCGCGGGTGAAGGGTGGGTTCACCATTGCCAGCGAAAGTGATGACATCGATATTGCGGCCTTCGGCCACTTCTTCCTTGAGTTTTGCTTCGAGCTCCTCCATCACCGCATCGGCATCGGGGAAATGTCCTCCCTTATGGTCCTTGTTCCATCCGCACTCGCAATAGATGCAGTCGAAAGAGCAAATCTTGGCATCCTTGGGCAGAAGGTTCACGCCAAGGCTGATACCCAGTCGGCGACTATGGATAGGACCGATGATATTGTCGTTATAAATATTAGGTTTACGTTCTTGCATCGTTGGGTTATGTATATATTTCGGGAGCAAAGTTACGAAAAAAAACTAACATGACAAAATCTACACCCTAATTTTTCACATATTTAATAAAAAAGGCCCCGAAACCATAGGTTTCAGGGCTTTGTAAAGTATCTTTACACAATGTGTAAAAGAGAGGTCCTAGGGATTAGTTGTTCTCAGGACGGAGCTTGCGTACGGTAACGGCAGTCTGCCACATCTCGCTTTCGCGGAGTGCCTTGAGTTCCTTCTCGAGGCCGGCTCGATAGTCGGGCTTGGAGTTGGCGTCGATGGAAATCTGAGCCTCGTTGCCGAGCTTCACGCTCATGTAGAGCCACTGGCAGATAGGCTTGATGGCATCGTGGAAACGTGGATACCAGTCGAGGGCACCGCGCTGGGCAGTGGTCGAGCAGTTGGCATACATCCAATCCATACCGTTCTTTGCGAAGAGAGGCATGAGCGACTGAGTGAGCTCCTCAACAGTCTCGTTGAAGGCCTCCGAAGGAGAGTGTCCGTTCTCGCGAAGCACTTCGTACTGAGCGAGGAGAAGACCCTGGATAGCGCCCATCAAAGAACCACGCTCACCAGTGAGGTCAGAAGTAGCCTCGCGCTGGAATGTGGTCTCGAAGAGGTAACCCGAACCGATGCCGATGCCGAGGGCGATGGTGCGGTCGTAAGCACGACCTGTAGCATCCTGGTAGATAGCATACGAAGAGTTGAGGCCACGGCCTTCGAGGAACATGGTGCGGAGTGAAGTGCCTGAGCCCTTAGGAGCAACCATGATCACGTCGATATCCTTCTGTGGAACACAGCCTGTGCGGTCGTTCCAAGTGATAGCGAATCCGTGTGAGAAATAGAGAGCCTTGCCTGGGGTGAGATACTGCTTGAGAGTAGGCCATACGCTCATCACAGCTGCATCAGAGAGCAGACACATCACGATGGTAGCCTTCTGGGCTGCCTCCTCGATGCTGAAGAGGGTCTTGCCTGGTACCCAACCGTCGCTGATGGCCTTCTCGAAGGTCTTGCCCTGACGCTGGCCAACGATAACGTTGAAACCATTGTCACGCAGGTTGAGCGACTGACCTGGGCCCTGTACGCCATAACCGATCACTGCAATAGTCTCGTCCTTCAGGACTTCACGTGCTTTCTCAAGAGGATACTCCTCGCGGGTCACTACATTTTCGATGACGCCGCCAAAATTCATTTGTGCCATATTAATTATAATTAATGGGTTATTAAATAATTTCTAGTCTTCTACCTTTTCATGATCTTCCTCACGCTTGGTCAGATACTGGTCCAAACGTTCGATGCATGACTTGGTGATGGAGATGCGTCCGGAACGAACGAACTGCAGGACGCAGCCCAGTTTGTTCAACTGGTTGAAGTTGTCGAGCACGTCGGCCGTGATACCGGTCTTCTCAACGATGGTGTAGGTGGGATTGACCTCCACGATATGGGCATCGTGACGACGCACGATGCGCGAAACCTCGGGATTGGCAAGCACCATCGGAGTAGCCAGTTTTAGGAGCGACGTTTCGAGGATAAATATCTCGTCATCGACGAAGCAGTTGGCCTGCAGCACATCGATGCGCTTCTCGATCTGCTTGGTGAGCATCTCGGCCATCTCCTGCTTGCAGTAGCAGGTAATCGTATATTTATGTACGCCTGGCGTCGATGATGCACACACGTTGAGCGTCTCGATGTTGACCTGACGACGTGTAAACACTGCCGTAATCTGGTTGAGGATACCTGCGTAGTTCTCGGAATAGACGATCAGCGTGTAGTGTGTCAGTCCTTCATGCAATGGGCTGAGCAAAGCGCCTTCTTTTCCTAAGGTGGAAGGTGCATCGACAGCTGTTTTTGAGAATCGCTCGTGGAAGCCTCCGTCCTTGAGGTCTTCGGCCAGAGATGCTGCACGTTCGCGATAGAGGTTCTTCTCGTACGAATTGCGGTCAATGGCAGCCGCTGCCTTCACAGCCTCATCCAAAGCCTGCAACGATGCCTGTGCCTCGTCGCATTTGCCGCAAGTGTTGCAATTGCCGCACTCACCGCCATTTTTCATATGTTCTGCCATATCACAATATTTCTAATAACATCTCATCCACGTTGGAACCTGGAGGAGTCATCGGTAATACATTATCTTCTTCCTTCACCGCACACTGCAAGAGGAATGGGCCCTCGGTGTCGAGCATCTCGCGAATTGCCGCATCCAGGTCCTCACGCTCAACGACAGTACGGCATGGTATGCCATAGCCCTTGGAAATCAACTCGTAGTCGGGATTCAGCATCGGGGTGAACGAGTATCGCTTGTTGAAGAACAGATACTGCCACTGGCGCACATTGCCCAAATAATTGTTGTTGAGCAAAATCATCTTCACCGGAGCCTTCTGTTCCATGATGGTGCCCAGTTCCTGAATGGTCATCTGCAGACCACCATCGCCTACAAACATGCAGACAGTGCGGTCGGGAGCACCAAAGGTGGCACCAATAGCAGCAGGAAGGGCAAAGCCCATCGTGCCGCAACCACCCGAAGTGACGATGGAGCGTTTCTTCGTGAACTTGAAGTAACGGCATCCGAAGAGTTGGTTCTGGCCCACATCGGTGACGAGGATGGCCTCATTGTTGGCGGCTTCGCTCACCTTGCGGATCACTTCGCCCATCAGCAAAGGTCCTTCGGTGGGATGCAATGCCTTGTCGATGACCTTGTCATACTCCTTCTCTTCATAGGGCTTGAAGCCAGCAATCCACGAGCCATGCTTTGCCTCATCAACATAGGGAATAAGGTCGGCAAGAGTCTGCTTGCAGTTGCCGAGAACGGCCACATCGACCTTCACGTTCTTGTTGATTTCCGAAGGGTCGATCTCGAAGTGGATGATCTTGGCCTGCTTGGCGTAGGTCTTGAGGTTGCCGGTCACACGATCGTCGAAACGCATGCCCACAGCAATCAGCAGGTCGCACTGGTTGGTCATCACATTGGGACCAAGGTTGCCGTGCATACCAAGCATACCCTTGTTGAGAGGATGGTCGGAAGGGATTGCCGAAAGGCCAAGCATCGTACATCCGAAAGGAATCTGTGCCTTCTCGGCAAGTTCGAGCACTTCCTGATTGGCACCAGCAAGTTCGACACCCTGACCCACCAGCATAAATGGTTTCACGCTCCGGTTGATCAATTCGGCAGCCTTCTGGATTACCGACATTTCGCAAACAGGCTCAGGTACATACGAACGAATGAAGTTGACCTTCTGAGGCTCATAGTCGATGACGGTAGTCTGCGCATTCTTCGTGAAGTCGAGCACGACGGGACCGGGACGACCCGTACCTGCAATATAGAATGCACGAGCCACGGCCCATGCCACATCTTCGGCACGACGTATCTGATAGTTCCACTTGCTGATAGGCTGTGTCACACCCACGACATCGACCTCCTGGAAGGCATCGGTACCCAACATGGCGGCACCTACCTGTCCACAGATGACGACAAGTGGAGTGGAGTCGATCATTGCATCGGCTAGACCAGTGATGGTGTTCATGGCACCAGGGCCTGATGTTACCAAGACCACACCTGTACGTCCACTGACGCGAGCGTAGCCTTGTGCAGCATGGATAGCACCCTGCTCATGTCTTACCAGCACATGGTTGAGTTTGTCGCGGTGATCATAGAGTGCATCGTAAGTCGGCATAATGGCACCTCCTGGATATCCGAAGAGGGTGGTGACACCCTGATCCTCGAGGCTGCGCATCAGCGCTTCTGCACCAGATATTCTTTCTGACATTCTATGGGTTGTTTCTGATTTATTTCCTTTAATAAACGTGAAGTCACGTATTTATCGCGATACGCACGTATTAATCGATGATACGCACACCGCCCTTGTCGGCTGACGAGACAGACTGGGCATAGGCACGCAAAGCCTTGCTGACTACGCGATGACGCTTCAAAGGCTGCTGTGGACGTGCTTCCAGCTCTTCGTCGCTGAGTTTGACGTTGATCGAACGTGTCGGGATGTCGATGACGATGATGTCGCCATCCTTGATCTTTCCGATGTTGCCACCTGCTGCTGCCTCAGGGCTGATGTGTCCGATGGAAAGGCCCGAAGTGCCACCCGAGAAACGTCCGTCGGTGATGAGGGCACATTCCTTACCCATGTGCATCGACTTGATGTAGGATGTCGGGTAAAGCATCTCCTGCATACCGGGTCCACCCTTGGGACCTTCGTGGGTGATGACAACGCAATCGCCTTTCTTGACCTTGCCACCGAGAATGCCTTCGCAAGCATCCTCCTGCGAGTCGAAGCATACGGCAGGACCTTCGAAATGCCAGAGTTCAGGAGCCACGCCTGCAGTCTTGACGACGCAACCATCCTTAGCGATATTGCCGAAGAGTACAGCCAGGCCGCCATCCTTGGTGTAGGCATGTTCGATGTCGTGGATGCAACCATTAGCACGATCGGTGTCGAGTGTCTCCCACTGAGCATTCTGCGAACCCATCTTGATCGAGAACTTGCCGGCAGGTGCACTGTGATAGATGCGGCTTGCTTCGGGGTCGATGTTCTCCTTGAGGATGGAATATTTCTCGATGTCCTCACCGAGTGTTGCGCCATTGACACGCTTGCAACTCAGGTCGAGCAGATTGCCCTTGGCGAGTTCGCCGAGGATGCCGAGGATGCCGCCTGCACGGTTCTCCTCCTGCACCGAATACTTCTGCGTATTAGGAGCAAGTTTGCAGAGGCAAGGAACCACGCGGCTCAGACGGTCGATGTCCTTCATCTCGAAATCCACGCCACCCTCCTGCGCTACGGCAAGCAGGTGAAGCACGGTATTCGACGAACCACCCATGGCGATGTCGAGGGTCATGGCGTTGAGGAATGCTGCACGAGTGGCGATGCTGCGTGGCAAAACACTCTCGTCGCCCTCCTCATAATATTTCAATGCGTTCTTGACAATCAGCTTTGCGGCGTCCTTGAAGAGCTGGATGCGATTCACGTGGGTAGCCAGAATCGAACCGTTGCCGGGCAGAGAGAGTCCGATGGCTTCGGTAAGTGAGTTCATCGAATTTGCAGTGAACATACCCGAGCACGAACCGCAGCCTGGACAAGCGCAGCCTTCGATTTCGGCCATCTCCTCGTCGGTCACCGATGGGTCGGCACCCTTCACCATCGCGGTGATGAGGTCGGCATTCTCGCCGCGCCACTTGCCAGCCTCCATAGGGCCTCCGCTGCAAAAGACGGCAGGAATGTTCAGACGCATGGCAGCCATCAGCATACCGGGAGTCACCTTGTCGCAGTTCGAGATGCAAATCATCGCATCGGCCTTGTGCGCATTCACCATGTATTCCACTGAGTCCGCAATGATGTCGCGCGAAGGCAACGAGTAGAGCATGCCGTCGTGACCCATGGCAATGCCGTCATCGACAGCAATGGTATTGAACTCAGCAGCATAGCATCCGAGTTTCTCGATCTCAGCCTTCACAATCTGGCCGATCTCGTGCAGATGTGTATGACCTGGCACAAACTGGGTAAAGGAGTTGACGATGGCAATAACGGGTTTGCCGAACATTTCACGCTTCATACCATTAGCGACCCACAGGGCGCGGGCACCCGCCATCCTGCGACCCTCAGTGGTCTGAGCACTTCTGAGTTGAATCTTCATTTTGTCGTAAAAACTAACCAATTAAACACAATACACGTAAAGTGACTGCAAAGATACAGACTTTTTTTGATATTTCCTCAAAAATCGAAAAAAATGATGCAAAATTTTAAATATTTCTTCATTTTTATATAAAAAAGCAACTATAAACGGCAAATTAATGCATTTCGATACGAAAAATGATAGGCAGGGACTACAAGTTGGCCAGGGAAAAAGCATGAGGCCCATCCTAAAAGGATGAGCCCCAAGATAATATTGCATAAGATGATCCTTGATTGGAATCACTTTACCGCCTTGAAGGACATATCAAGACCCTTCACGGAATGCGTCAGCGCTCCGAACGAGATGTAATCGACGCCTGCCTTGGCATAAGGAAGCATCGTGTCGTAGGTGATGCCGCCCGACGACTCGGTCTCACAGCGATGATTCACAATCTTCACAGCCTTGGCAGTATCTTCGGGAGTGAAGTTGTCGAACATGATTCGATCCACACCTTCGGCCAATGCCTCATCGAGTTCCTTGAAGTTGCGTACCTCCACCTCGATCTTGAGGTTCTTGCCCTTCTCCTTGCAGTACTGCTTGGCGCGGCTGATGGCATTGTGGATGCCGCCCGAGAAATCAACATGGTTGTCCTTGAGCAGAATCATATCGAACAAGCCGATACGATGGTTGCAACCACCACCGATCTTTACGGCCATCTTCTCGAGGATGCGCATACCGGGAGTGGTCTTGCGGGTATCGAGCACCTTGGTGCCTGTACCCTCCAAAGCCTTGACGTAACGTGCAGTCATAGTGGCAATACCACTCATACGCTGCATAATGTTGAGCATCAGGCGCTCGGTCTGCAGCAGGCTCTGTTCCTTGCCGGTCACGATGAAAGGCACATCACCGGGTACGACATGTGCACCATCCTGCATGAAGACCTCCATCTTGAGTTCAGGATCGAAGGCGTTGAACACGCGGCGTGCAATATCGACGCCAGCCAGAATACCCTCCTCCTTGATCAAGAGTTTCTGCTTGCCGATGGCATCGGCAGGGATGCAGCAGAGCGTCGTGTGGTCACCATCGCCGATATCCTCGGCGAAACTCAGTTTGATGAGCTCCTCGATGAGCTCGTTAACAATCTTTTCGTCCATAATACAACTAGTATTAACTTTCAAACCTCTCGAACCTTTCAAACCTGTGCCTCAGGTCATGGGTACATAGTTCGTATCCCGCTCCCTGGAAAGTTTCTCCTTGTTGAATACGGGATTACTGTACATGGTGAGCAGCATGTCCCAAAGGAAGGCCTCGTCGCGGTTCGGGATGTCCACCTTGGCGAGTTGTCCGTTCAAGTATGCAGCAGCCTTGGTCTTATCGGCCTCGGTGTACATCTTCTGGTTCTTATAGCGATCGGTCTGGTACTTCAGGTCGTAGGCCACATAGTTGATCGGATAGAGCACCATTGCCTCATGCAGCATGTTGTCGATGGTCTCGCAGACACAGTTGACCTGTGCATTCCTGTCGTTGATCCAAGGATACTGGTCGAACACGCCATTGAGCTCCGAAGTGAAGGTGTAGCGGATGCGGCCCTTGTAGCCCATAAGGCCCGTCGCCATACTCTTCACGTCGTCGGCCTTGGTCTTCTTCCATTCCGGGTTGTCGCGCTTGAGCTGGAACTCGGCAGCCTTGAGGTAGTCGCAGGGGTCATACTCGTAACTGATGGCAACTGGGATAGTGTGCAGCGCACGAACATTCTGCATATGGTCCTTGCTCTTGCCTCCCAGCGAAAGCATCTTGATGACCGAAGCCTGCGTGTTGTCGGAGTTGTCCTTCGAACGTCCCTCACGCTGTGCCATCCAGATGGAGCACTTGTTTTCGACAATCTCCTTATAGATATATGCCGACAACTTCATCGAAGCCTCGAGCAGCTGGCGACCGGTAATGTCACGACGCACGACGAAGCTCTTGTTCACCCTGACAAGGTCCTCGATCCATGGAGCAGCAAAAAGGTTGTTGCCGATGGCGATTTCGGAAGTCTCCTTGCCGTTCTTGGCAAGAATGTAGTTGAGCAGAGCCGAATCGAGCACAATGTCGCGATGGTTGGTCACAAAGAGGTGTCCGTTGGTGAAGTCAATCTGATCAAGTCCGTAAGCCTCAACACCATCGGTGCATTTTTTGCACAGCATATCGAGGATGAGAAGGATTACCTTGGTTTGAAAATCCTTCACCGTCTTACAACTCAGGATGAGTGCCTTCATCTGCTCGGGATCGACATTAGGGAATCCGGCCTTGATGGCGCCCAGTATTTCCGGACGATCGGCCAGTGGCCAAAGTTTCGAAGGGATGTCTGCGTCGTTGTAGCAACGAATGTCATCAAAATTGTATTCTGCCATAATGTTTTTGGGTTTAGATTAAAAACTATAATGATCCAAAGGTAATTACGTCATCCATGACATCTGAGATGTCAAGACCGGCAGCTCTGACCTCCTGCGGGATAAACGAGGTGGCCGTCATGCCGGGAGTCGTGTTGACTTCCAGAAGATGCGGGGTGTCGCCAATGATGATGTAATCGACACGGATGATACCCTTGGCACCCACATATCCATAGATACGTCGGGTCAGTGCCTGGATCTTCTGGGTCATTTCGTCCGAGATGCGTGCAGGGGTTATCTCCTCCACTGCACCATTATATTTCGCATCGACATCGAAGAACTCCTTCTTCGAGACGACTTCAGTGATGGGCAAGGCGCGCAGACCGTCACGTGAGGTATAGCATCCACAGGTGACCTCGGTGCCTTGCATGAAACTTTCGATGATGACCTCGCCCGTAGCCTCACGTTTGGCGGCTGCGATGGCGGGTTGCAGTTCTTCGGGCGTCTTCACCTTCGTTGTGGCATACGACGAGCCTCCGGCATTGGGCTTGACAAAGACGGGCAGACCCAGTTCCTTGACGCACTGTTCGGTATCCACTACTTCGCCCACATGGAGCAGGATGCTCTTGGCAACAGGAATGCCGAAGGTAGAAAGATAACGGTTGCATGTGAACTTCGAACAGGTGAGGGCTGCTGCCAGCACGCCGCAACAGCTGTAGGGCATGCGTATCATGTCGAAATATCCTTGCAGGATACCATTCTCACCTGGGGTTCCGTGGATGATGATATAGGCGAAGTCGAAGGTGAGTTTCACGCCGTCCTTCACGACCGAAAAGTCCTCACGATCGACGGGCCAGGTCTTGTCCCAGTCGTACTGCTTGCCGTCATACTGCACCATCTTCCATTCAGTTCCCTTAATGACGATGATGCTGGTCTCATATTTGCTGTGGTCAACGAAACTCCAGATGCCCTGGGCACTGCGGAGCGAAACCACGTATTCGCTGGAGTCGCCTCCAGCCACGATTGCGATTTTTTTCATCAATAGTTTCTGTTACTAACATATTCCCGCCACTTTTCGACGAGTCGGGCCATGTCGGCGGGCAATGGAGCCTCGAAGTCCATCTCCTCCCCTGTGCGGGGATGACGGAAACCGAGTGTCCCGGCATGCAATGCCTGTCGCGGACAGATGTCAAAGCAGTTACGCACGAACTGCGAATATTTTGCGAAGGTGGTGCCTTTCAGTATCTGGTCGCCACCGTAGGTCTTGTCGTTGAAGAGCGTGTGTCCCGCATGCTTCATATGGACACGTATCTGGTGGGTTCGACCCGTCTCGAGCCGGCATTCGACAAGGGTGACGTACCCCAGTCGCTCGATGACCCGATAATGGGTGACGGCAGGCTTGCCTTCCTCGCTTCCTTCGGGATAATACTCCATCAGGGTGCGGTCGCGCTTGTTGCGTCCGATGTTTCCCACTATCGTTCCTTCGTCCTCCTCCACATGTCCCCAAACCAAGGCGGTGTAGAGTCGGCGTGTCGTCTTGTGGAAGAACTGACGGCTGAGCGAAGTACCCGCATCCTCGTTCTTGGCAATCACCAGCAGACCCGAAGTCTCCTTGTCGATGCGATGCACCAGTCCCAGACGTTTCTGGAAGTCGGGCTTCTGCTCAGTGTCGGGCGAAGCACTTCCTTCGGATAACGCAGCTCCGTCCTCCCCTTCTTCACTTTCCTCGTCCTCTCCCGTCAGGTCGAGTTCGATGCCTTCCTGCAGGAAATGCCAGGCCAAGGCGTTGACCAAGGTTCCCGTGTAATTGCCGTGTCCCGGATGGACCACCATGCCCGCAGGCTTGTTCACCACAAGCAGGTCATCATCCTCATAGACGATGTCGAGCGGGATGTCCTCGGGAACGATTTCGGTGGAGTGACGCGGACGGTCCATCATGACCTGCACCACATCGCCGGGACGAACCTTGTAGTTCGACTTCTCGGGCTTGCCGTTGACCAGGATGTATCCGGCATCGGCAGCATTCTGTATGCGGTTGCGGCTTGTGCCTACGATTCGGTCCACCAGGAACTTATCGACTCGCAACGGTCCCTGTCCCCTGTCGGCCACGAATCGGAAGTGTTCGAACAACTCCTCCTGCCCTACGTCGCCGGTTACTCCATCCATTGCTCCTCGGTTTCTTCGTTCACAGGTTCAAGTTCCAGTTTGCTGTTGCCCACCGAAACCACGACGTGCGTGCCGTAGGGATATTCAGCGCCGGGCACCATCTCCTGGTCACCCACGGTGACGCTGAGCACCAGGTCGTGCATCTCCGAGGGCACCTGCCTGATCGAATCGACCTTGAATCCCAGCGAACGCAGCGTCGAAAGTGCCTGGCGACTTCCGCCCTCGCGCACTTCCTGCATCTTCACCATACGCACGCCAAGGGCATTGATGGTGAGATAGACGATGCGTCCCTTCTTGACGGGAAGGCCTGCTGTAGGCAACTGTTCCACAACGGCTCCCGGCGTGATGTCGGCATACACCGAATCGATGATCATCGACTTGAGCCCGGCGTTTTCAAGGATACGCTCCGCTTCGGGAGCAGGGAGGCCTGCCAGACGGGGAACCTCGACACGCTCGTTATGATGCGTGTAGGAGTTCATCCAAAGCGACAGACATGTCAGGACAGCCACCGTGGCAACAATGATGCCCACTATCGATAGTCCAACCATTTTGCCGAAGTAGCCCCATTGGCTCTTGCGGCCATTATTTTCTTCTTGTGCCAAATTTATACCTATTTAAATAAAATAACGCTGCAAAGATAGCGCTTTTTGTGAATAAAAACAAACAAAAGACAAAAAAATCTTCAATATTTAAAAAAGTTGGCGTCAATTGGCCCGTATTTCACAAAAAATGCGTACCTTTGCACCGCATTTGTGCGCCTTCACAAGGTGCGAAAGGCACTATTGATACGAAAACATCAAAAAACGATTATGAAGAATAAGGTTATTATCATTGCCGCTGCCATCGTCCTGCTTGCCCTGCTGGCCGGTGGTGGCTATTACATCTGGCGTCAGCAGCAGACCATCGACGAACTCACCGAGGGCTTTGCGCTCGAAAAGGAACAACTTGAAGACGAATACACCCAACTTGCCATCCAGTACGAAGGCTACAAGCTGCAGGTCAACAACGACTCGCTCGAACAGAAACTCGAGGACCAGCGCATCAAGATTCAGCGCCTCGTCGAGGAACTGCGTCAGACCAAGGCTCAGGATGCCCGTCGTATTGCCGCCCTCAAGAAGGAACTCGAGACGGTGCGCGGCGTCCTCCGCTACTATGTCGCCCAGGTCGATTCGCTCAACAAGGTCAACGATGCCCTCGTGGCCGAAAACCAGCAGATACGTAGCGACATGCGCACCGTGCAGCAGCAGAACCAGCAGGTGCGCCAGCAGAACGAGACCCTCACCAAGCAGGTCACCGTGGCTGCACAGCTCTCGGCAACCAACGTCTCTGTTACCGCTCTCGACCGCAAGGATAAGGTCGAAAAACGCAATCGCGTCGATAAGCTTGCCAAGTTCCAGGTCAACTTCACCATCGCTGCCAACGTCACCGCACAGACCGGCGAGAAGGACGTCTATCTGCGCATCCTGCGTCCCAGCGACGAGGTGCTCACCAACGCGCAGAGCGGAAAGTTCAAGTACGAGAATGCCAAACTCGATTACTCCGCCCGCAAGACCATCGAGTTCGGAGGCGAAGAGACGCCCGTCACCATGTTCTACAAGCGCGGCGAAGCACTCGATGCAGGCACCTATCGTGTCGAAATCTATGCCGATGGCAACATGATCGGTCGCGGCTCAATCGCACTTAAAAAGTAGAATCGATAATCCGTGATTAAAAAGGACCCACAAAAATTCGATAATTCGATAATTCGTGATAAGAACATAACATGAGCGATTTCATCTGGCGCATCCGCCTCTTCTGGAGGTTCCTGAAACACGACATCTGGAGTTACACGAACGAAGACGTCCGTGGCACCTACCTGTGGCTCATGAACATCTTCAAGGCGGTCTATCTCTCCATACGCTTCTTCCTCGCTCATCGCATCATGGAACGTGCCTCGGCACTCACCTACTATACCCTGCTTGCCCTCGTCCCCACCGTGGCGCTTGCCCTCGGCATTGGTCGAGGCTTCGGCATGCAGGAGATGTTCTATAACCTCATCACCGACGCCTTCCCCGGGCAGGTCGAAGTGATCAACTACATCAACGGCTTTGCCGAAAAGTACCTCGAACGCGCCACTTCGAGCATCATCATCGGCATCGGCATCGTCCTCCTCCTCTGGGTCATCTATTCGCTCATCAGCAACATCGAGGACGTCTTCAACGGGATTTGGCAGGTCAAGAACGGACGCAGCACCTTACGCCGCATCACCGACTACCTCAGCATCATCTTCCTCGTCCCCACCTTCCTCGCCATCAGTTCGGGCACACAGATTTTCCTGCAGACCTACATCATGACCGACATGTACGACTACGTGCTCAGTCAGACGCTGCTCACCATCCTCAGCTGTGTCCCCTATGTCTTCACCATCCTGCTCCTGACGTTCATCTACATCGTCATCCCCAACTGCAAGGTGCGTTTCCTCAATGCCCTGGCAGCAGCAGTCATCGCCGGTACGGCATTCCTCCTCTTCCAGTGGCTCTACATTCACGGACAGATCTGGGTCAGCAAGTACAACGCCATCTACGGTTCGTTTGCAGCCCTCCCCCTCCTCCTCCTGTGGATTCAGATGTCATGGATCATCTGCCTCTATGGCGCCGAGCTTTCCTACGCTTCGCAGAACATCCAGAACTACAACTTCGAGAACGTCGAGGAGATGCTCTCGCGCCACGACCGTGACTTCCTCCTCATCCTCGTGGCCGGCAACATCTACAATCGTTTCGCCAACGAGGAGCCCGCTCCTACCACCGAAGAGGTGGGTCAGGCGCTCAAACTGCCTGCAAGACTGACGGGTAGTCTCATCCGGCAACTCGCCGACATCGACGTCATTCGCGAAGCATACCCCACCGACAAGCATATGCCCAACAACTGGATACCGGGCCGCGAGACCGACAAACTCACCATCGCCGCCCTTTACGACCTGTTGGCTTCCAATGGGGAAAATCTCTTGAAGATCAATTATTCGAAATATTTCCCCAAGGAATACAAGGTATGCGAAGCCATGCGCCAGGCAGCCCTCCAGCAGGGACAGTCAATCCTCCTGCGCGACATCAACCTCGACCATTTTAAACCTTTGACCACTACTCTCGTCAAAGAAAAAAGACAAAAGACTCCTATAAACGATCAGAAACAATGAAACAGAAACTAATGTCCGCTGCCATCCTGGCAGCCGTGGCACTGCTCAGCAGCAGTTGCGTTACACAGAAGAAGTACAACGAACTTCGCAGTGACTACGACCTTTTGACAAGCCAGTTCAACGATGCAAAGATTGCCCTCGCCTCCTGCGAGACGGGCAGCAAGAGCCTCGAAGAGCGTCTGGCCGAAGCACGCGCCAACAATGCACGACTCCTCGAACAGCTCAACGCCCTACAGCAGTCGCTCGACAAGAGCATCAACCAGTCGGGCACCAACATCTCCAAGCTCGTCGATGAGATCAATGCTTCCAACAAGTACATCAAGCAGCTCACCGACGCCAAGTCGAAGAGCGACTCGCTCAACATCGTCCTCACCAACAACCTCACCCGTTCCCTCTCGAAGGAAGAGCTCAAGGACGTCGATGTGCAGGTGCTGAAAGGCGTGGTCTATATCTCACTCAACGACAACATGCTCTATCGCACCGGCTCGTATGAGATCTCCGACAAGGCCGGACAGACCCTCGCCAAGATCGCCAAGATCATCACCGACTACAAGGAATACGAGGTGCTCATCGAAGGCAACACCGACAATGTGCCCATCAGCCGCGAGAACATCCGCAACAACTGGGACCTCTCCTGCCTCCGCGCATCCAGCGTCGTTCAGGCTCTCCAGAACAAGTATGGTGTCAATCCCAGTCGTCTGACTGCTGCCGGTCGTGGCGAACACAACCCGCTCGAATCCAACGACACCGAGACTGGTCGCGCTCGCAACCGTCGTACGCAGATTATCATCACTCCCAAGCTCGACCAGTTCCTCGAACTCATCGACGAAGCTCCCGAAACGAAGTGATCCCGAATTCCTTCTATCACGAATTAGCGAATTTGCGAATTATTATTACTTCACGACCCAATCAAATTCTCTAATTCTCTAATTCTTGATAAAGCAGCCCCACATAATTCGATAATTCGATAATTCGTGATAAAAATCGAGTAGGAGGTAAACGCTAATCGTAGGCGTTTATCTCCTACTTTCACGTTTACCGACCTCTCACACCACCGTACGTGCCGTTCGGCATACGGCGG
>CACXTQ010000030.1:0-71253 GCA_902770595.1 uncultured Bacteroidales bacterium
ACGATTTCAGCCACTTTGCCCTCGATAGGAATATCGGTGAAGGTGGAAAGAATGAAAGCAGAATATTGGAGATTATCCTTGCCGAAACGAAGGGCGCTGCGCAAAGAGTCTTCGGGGAAGACACGACTGCTGTCGAAGTAATAGAGCCCGTCGTTGCTGTTGTACCATCCTCCCACATAGCCATCGTGCTCCAATGCATGACGTACTACCTTGTCAAGTTGGTCGCGCGAATGACTACCTTGTGTGGCAGCATAACTCACTGAAATGCCTTCGGTGGGTTCGGTCATTGTGCGGACATCGAGTGTGAAGCCATCGGGATGACTTTGGCTGAATGTCCAGACCTGATCGGCAATCTTTGTTATGTTACTCAGTTCGTTGACATTCTCCTTGTTGGACGAACAGGAGGTAAATCCTGTTGTTCCACAAATGGCGAGAAGGGCAATCAGCAAGAATAATCTCGTTCTTTTCATAAACTGCTTTAAATGTAGGGGATTCTTAGGGATTCTTAGGGATTTTAGGGGATATTAAGGGACAAATGTATATTAGGGTTAGGACTCTGAACGGCGAAGGTATCGTCACTTCAAATCCCTAATTATCCCTTCTTATCCCTTAATAACATTAATTTTTTCAATCCGGCTGCTGTCCATCATGAGCCTTCCAAGCGCATTCGGTAATCTTCATATCGGAGAAGATTGCGGTGAACGACGACTCCTCGGGCGAACATGCATAGATACCGAAACTGATCACGTCGGCTCCTTCATAGACGTGGCAAATGCGCATCTGGCTGAAATCAATGCCATTCTTTGAGCATTCGATGCAGTAGTCATCGTCGCGACGCGAGAAGCGATACCACATCGTCTTTACATCGGCGGGAATAGCGGTGGTTGCCCAGTCGGAATAACCTTTGTTGGTCACAACGCTGCCGAGGTGCTGGAATTCTTCGTTCTCGTATTCCACCGAACCCTTCACCCAATTCTCGCTGTTCAGATACATCACGATGCCGCATTGGTCGAAGCGCTGATGGCTCTGCGTGAAGTCGGTCTTTACTACGAAACTGAAAAACTTTTCGCGAGTCTGCATTTGGAGGACAGGTGCATTGTCGTTCTGGAAGTGATAGTAGGTGCGCTGCCAAAGGTCGGTATGAGGTGCTGTTGTGATGAGGATGGTGTCTCCCTTCACTTCGAAACCGCCTGGTTCACGCGTCCATTTCAGCGCATTGAGGTCAATCTTACCTCCGTTTTCGAGTGCTACCTTCACGTTGTCGGTAAAATCCATAACTGTCTCTTTTGTTTCGTTCTTAGCACATGCTGTCAGCATCAAGCCGCAGGCAATAATGATAATACTTTTGTTGAACATAATGATAATCGGTTAAAACCTAAATTGTTAATTGTTAATTATTAATTGTTAATTAGCAATTGATAATTCCCAATTGTTAATTGTTATTTGTTAATTATTAATTGTTAATTATAAGTCTTACCTCATAGATTTCGCCAATCTGCTTCCGAGGCTTTGCCACGAACTTCACGCGAACCTGCTGCTTGCCTTGCAGAAGTTCAACGGGTATTGGATAGGTCTCATACTTGAATTCCGAGATGCGATATTTGCCAGTATTGTTGACTTCCTTCACGAGGACGTCATCGATCAGGATGTCGAACTCATGGCTCTTCCACTCTCCTACTCCCCAATATTTGAGGCGAAGGCTGAGGTCGTTGCGGCCATTGGTCTGCATCAGGTAACTGAAATAATGTCCGTCGCGTGCATCGCGGTAGAAGACGTCGTTCGAATTGCCCACATAAGAGTCGTCGGTTTCCATTCTGTGATCGGTTTCGGGTTGTTGTTCGCCTGGCTGCACCTTGTCGACGGTGCGTGCTTCGAGTTCTTGGCGTTCTTGCTCCTGACGTGCAAGGTCATCGAGATAACCCTTGTAACTGTTCTCCGAAAGAGCCAGCCAGTAGATCATATAGCGCGAATCGTGAATCTCGAAGAAAGGCATCACCTCGTTGCGGATGGGATTCTCCATGCGTGTAGAGAGGGTGAAGTGAAGTGGCTTGCCCTCGATAGGCTGCAACTGGTCGGCGATGGCATTGATGTCGTTGTTGATGAGGATAGGAGCCTCGTTGACAGGAAGTTTCTTACCGCTGGCATATTGTCCGAAACGGCTGTCGTCGGCAATGAGATGTGCCAGGTCTTCGGTTCCCGTCTTCATACCAAGCAGAATCGGACCATGCATCAAGGCAATATATTGAGGCACATTGGGCAGATACTTGATGCTGTTGTGCATCGGGAAGGTGATATCGACCACGTCGCCAGCCTTCCACTTGCGGTCGATGCTGACATACGACGAAGGACCGCTGATGATGTTCACAGGCTCACCATTCACCTTGACCGAGAACTGTCCGGGCTTCACCCAACCTGGGTAACGAACGAGCAGAGGGAATCCGACACCACCTTCCTTCTTCGAAAATTTAGGAGTCTGCACAATGGTGATGCGGCTTGTTTCGGCATAAGGGAAACCTGTCTCCTGACGAAGCACGATGCCTTTCTCTTTCCAGTTGAGTTCAGAGGCAGCAAAGAGGTTCACATAAAGGGCATCGCCCACATGGGTATAGATAAACTGGCCATATTTGCCATGGTTCTCCATACCCGTACCGACGCAGCACCACATCGCCTCGTTGGGAGCCGAATAGTTGCGATAATGACGCGGACGAGCTGGCGTGAAATAGACGTAGCCACCGTGCTCGGGATGCTGCGACGAAAGGATATGGTTGAAGGTTGCCAATTCATAATAATCGGCAAAACGTGCCTCGGGATTGCGACGATGCAGATCCTCGGTGAGTTTCAACATATTGTTGGTATTGCAGCTCTCTGGTCCGTCGATGTCGTTGATGAAGTCAGTGCACGCTTCTTTGCTGGGGAAGTGCTCGCGACGACTGTTGCCACCAAATGCCAACGAACGCTCTCCCGTGACGATGTCCCAGAAGAAGATGCCGGCATCGTGATAGGTCTCATCGCCCGAAAGTTCGGCAATGCGCTCGAAGCCAACAACCTTGGGAACCTGAGTATTAGCATGCATATTGTCAAGGCAATCCTGTCGCTGAGACATCGGAGTGAGCAGACGGCGATGTGAGAAACGACGAGCCACGTCGAGATATTTCTGTTCGCCGGTGATGGCATAAGCATCGGCCAGCACCTCGTTCATACCTCCATGTTCGTTGCCGAGCATACGCTCCATCTGCTCGTCGCTGAGGTCGGCAGTCAGGTCAATGGCCCAGTCGCAGAAGCCAAGGAAAAGACGACATGCCTGCTCGTTGCCGCAATACAACCAAGCATCGCGAAGACCAGCATACATCTTGTGCAAATTGTAGAACGGAGCCCACGAACCGAAGTAGATATTGAAATCACCCTTTTTGAACGTGCTCCAGATCTTTTCGCTATTGGGCATACCGCCCACGTAACCGCGTCCCCAATCGGGATGGTTCTTGTTGTTGGCGTCGGCACATTCCTGCAATTCGCTGATCATATACTCCATACGTTGGCGGCATTTCTCGTTGCCCAAGGCAGCATTCAGTGCCATCGCGGTCAGATAATGACCGCCAACATGTCCATCCAGGCCGTCCCAATTCGGATAGGTTGGCGCCTTCGATTCCAGTCCTGCCTCCTTGCGATAAGGGGCAAGCAGGCGGTCGCAGTCATATTGGAGCAAGGTCTTGACATTCAAGTTCTGGGCCTTCTTCAAAGGTCCGTCGAGCAAGGTCACATCGCCGAGCGGGAACTCGTCGGCATACAGTTTGTCTTGTGCGTTGGCAATAGTGCCTAAGGCAAGAAATGTGGTAATGATAAGAAATTTTTTCATAGTTTTATAAATTCGTATAGTTAACCCAAATTATATTGAGCCAGCAAATAATTGTTAATTGTTAATTATTAATTGTTAATTCGCAGTTTATTCATTCGCCTTGATAATATCCTTCAACATCAAATGCGGGTTACGGAAACGAGCGCCGCTTCGTTCATTCTTCAAATGGATAGCCTTCATCGGACAATTGTGGACGCAGGCATAGCATACCTCGCAATGGTCGAAGAATTTGACGCCCAAGCCGGTAACCTTGATGTTGTTCGATGGACAGACTTTCGAGCAGAAGGCACAACGTACGCAATAATCGGTCACGTAATAGTCGAGCGCTGAATTCTTGTCCAGCAGCTTCGTGGCGTATTCGTTATGGAAGAACTCCATCTGCTTTTTGAGTTCCGGAGTGATGACAACTTTCTGAATTTTCCTTTCTGCGAGGTCGGCGAGAACCTTGCTGATCTGCCCTTCCTCATCTTTCTCAGTAAGCTTGGCAATCTCTTCCTCCATATCGTGCAGCGGCAGATAATTGTAAACCATCTTCACACCGTTGCCATACTTGATATCCCAGCCTCTTGCCTGTGCAGCAAGCTCGGCGTGACCTAAGGCTGTGTCGAAACTTTCGCCGCAGGTAAGAACAACGAACAGATAATCGGTCTTGATTTCTGCCTTTTACATAAACTCGGAAACCATCATCGGCAATTCGGCAACATAGACTGGGCAGACGATGCCGACTGCATCATCCTCGATCTCGATCTTGTCCTGTCTCATCAATTGCGGGATTGACAAGAGTTTGCCACCAATGCGCTGAGCAACATAAAGGCTATTGCCCGAAGCTGTAAAAAAACATGTAGTCATAATAAACAGATTTATAGTAATTTATAGATAGTTTTATTATTTGAACAAATATTGTGCGAACTCGTGGAACGACTTGCGCCAAACCTGCCATTCGTGATCGCCGGGATAGGAGTTGAAGCGAACATCTACTCCACCGTCTCGCATCTTTTGAACCACGTTGCGTGTATAGTCGATACGTGGGTCCTGTTCGCCACAGCTCATGAAGAAAACATCAAACTGCTCATTGAAGGTCTTGGTGTCGCTGAGGATGCCCGGCACTTCTGTTTCGAGGTCAAAATTGGATGCGCCTCGAATACCGCCGAACATACCCGTAGAGAATACACCGACATTGGCAAAAACGTCGGGGTCACGTAGTCCGATATAGAAGGATTGCCCTCCTCCCATCGAGAGACCGCACATGGCTCGGCTCTTACGGTCGCGTTTCACACGATAGTTCTTTTCGACAAAAGGAATGATATTTTCCAGAAGTTCGCTGCGGAATGCCTGCATTCCTTGCCAACTGTACCCGCCGCCGAAGCCGCCATTGCGATTCGCCACATTGCTGTTGGCGCTCACCACGATCATGGGCACGGCTTTGCCCGCTGCAATCAGATTATCCATGATTTGCGCGGTGCGGCCCTGTTCCATCCATCCGCGATGGTCCTCGCCGCCTCCATGCTGGATATAGACCACGGGATAATCCTGTCGGCTCTCGTCGTAGCCTGCTGGCGTATAGACCATCAGCGGACGCCAGGCTTCATCGACCTTCGAATAATATTGCATCGTGCGAACTTCACCATGGGGCACATCGTGAACCTCAAAGTCATCCATTCCCTTCTCGGGAATTTCTATGGCACTCGACCAACGACCACATCCGTAGAAAGTCTGGCTGGCAGGATCGGCCACCGAGACGCCATCAACAATGAGGAAATAGTAATGGAAACCTGGAACCTGAGGCTTGGTGGTCACTGTCCACACCCCTTTTTCGTCCTTGGTCATATCGTATTTGGTGCCGCAAAGGTCAATCTGGACCTTTTGAGCTTCGGGAGCATTCACACGGTACATCACCGAGCCGTCAGCTAATACACGGGGATAGGAATTGACATTGATGTTGGTCACGGGAGAATAGGAACCCTCTGGGAAACTATCCTGTCCGTTTGCCTTGACTGCATCTATGGTGCAGATTCCCATCGCCAGTAAAGCGATTGCGATAATTCTTGATGCTTTCATAATTTATAAATATGATTAAGGTTTTAACATTATTTCCGAACCCTTGATGATTTCAATATCGCTATACCCCATTCGTGTGCCGCTACTCAACTTGTCAGCCTCGAATTTGAAGACCTTGGCTTTGGTTGGTTCGAAGTTGATGGTTTGCCAAATCGGATTGTTGACGATGTTCGAGAATTCGCCCGAAGCGAGCTTGGTCCAGTTTTGATAATCGGTCGAAGCCGAAAGCGTGTAATGTGTGATGATGCCATCCTTCGTGTCTTGGGGCGGCAGATAGCGAAAAGCCGTGAAGGTCTGTTCCGAGTCGAAGTCGATCATCATGATGTAAGGTTTGCGGAAATAGATGTGTAGACCCGAAGATTTCTTCTCACCGCTATCGGGAATATCAGGAGTGAGTTCAGGGGCAAGATAGACGCCCAACTTTTTAATCTTGGGTTCAAATTTGCTTTCATTGATAGTGAATCGCAGTCGGGTGGCTCTTACCGTAGGGAAACAGATGATGCGGCGATGGCCGATGGTGGTCAGCCCATCCCCTTCCTCGACGAGTTCATCTTTAAGCGGCTGCCATTCGCCATCGATCTTTGCTTCAAGCGTGAACTTCTTGACACTTTGTCCGAATTGAATCTCCTCCTCGGCAACGAATCGATTGAACGACGTGGGTGCCTCGAAGTCGATGACGGTCGAATTCCCTTCGACAGTAATATAGGCATTATCGGCAAGGTTCTCCTTGAAAACCTCGTCGATCATCTTCTTGAAGGCGATGCCGCGCAGGCTGTCGTTGGGATGGATGCGTCCGTTGGGGGCAATGGGGAAATTGAGCAGCAGCGTCGAGTTGCGTCCTACCGACTTGTAATAGGTGTCCATCAGTTTCGACAGGCTTTTCACATGGTCGTTCTCCGTCTCGTGGTAGAACCATCCCGGACGAATGCTGGTATTGGTTTCGCCGGGGCACCAAACGTCGCCGTTCTCCACGCCATAGTGCAGCATCTCATACGTCGTTGGTCCTGTGCCTGGCATCAGGCTCCAATTGGTCTCGCCTACATTGCCGGCTTCCGTTCCTACCCAGCGCAGGTCGGCACGGTCGCCGCCATCGTTCCAGATAAGCGCATGGGGTTGCAGTTCGCGAATCAGCCCGAAGGTCTCTGCCCATCCGTAATAGGTCTTGCCGTCGATGCGACGCGTCTCGTTGGCACCGCCATACCATCCGTCGCCTCCATTGGCGCCATCAAACCACACTTCGAAGACATCCTCATAGTTGGTAAGCAGTTCGCGCAGCTGATTGCGGAAATAGGTGACATATTCGGGCGTACCATATTTGGCGTGGTTTCTGTCCCAGGGCGAGAGGTAAAAGCCGAACTTCAATCCTTCTTCGCGGCAGGCTTCTGCCAATTCGCGCACTACGTCGCCATGACCATCCTTCCACGGCGTATTCATCACCGAATAGTCGGTATAAGCCGAAGGCCACATGCAGAAGCCGCAATGGTGCTTGGCCGTGAAGATGATGCCCTTCATACCCGCCTGTTTGCAGACGCGTGCCCACTGTCGGCAGTCGAGGTCCGAAGGATTGAAGAGTTGCAGGTCCTCGTTGCCAAAGCCCCACTCCTGGTCTGTGTAGGTATTGAGCGAATAATGGATGAAGGCATACATTTCCATGTCATACCATTCCAACTGCTCGTTCGAAGGCAACGGGTTCAATTGGGCCAACGACGCCATCGCGGACAGTGTCACTGTTACAAGGAATGCTAAAACTCTTTTCATATTTTATTATTATTTATTGTCCCAATCTGATGATGCTACGATCCTCCTCCTGCTTCTTTTGTCCACCGAGTTGCTTGTAGGAATGGAAATTCCAGCTGATGCCGAGCCAAAAGATTCGGCTACGGTTACGACTGGTATTGACAAGCGAGTAAACGGGATTGTCGGAGGAGATATCCCATCGTCTTGTATTGAACGCATCGGTGAGAAGCACCGACAGATTGATACCCTTCTTTGGCAACTGTTGTCGGACGCCGATATTGCAGGAGTGATCGGTCTTGGTGGTGAATTGCGGGAAGTATTGTGGCGTGGTTAGGAAATATTGCAGCTGGATATTCATACCTTTCCTTGGTTTAATGTTCATAGATGTATTGCCGTTGGCCGACCAACCATGATTCCGTATTTTGGTGCCTTGCCAGTCAGCGTAGGATTTGGTGAAGAAAACATTTGTTCCCAAGTCGATACTAAGCCATCGCGATATGCTCCAAACGATGTTGTGTTCGATACCTGTCTTCAAATCATTCGAACCATTGACATATGTCATGACAAGCGTTTCTACCTGAGCATTCTGAGTCGAGGTGATGTCGAGGTACGTTATTTGGTTGATGTAATCTTGTGCATAGTTGAAATAGGCATTGCCGTTCACCTTCAATGATTTGCCGTTGAATGAATAGCCAAGATCGAGCTTGTTTGTCTTCTCAGGTTTCAACCGCACGTTACCTGTTTCATAAGTCTGGTTGTCTATGAGGTTGATATAAGGATTCAGTTGTGGATAAGTGGGGCGCGATATTCTACGCGAAATTCCCAAAGACAGTCGCCACAATTCATTGACGTGATAGTCAAGCATCATGTTCGGTGCCACGAAATAGCAGTTGCTGGCTTCGTCAAGATGGTCTTTCTTCCCCTTCAGGGTCACACGACTGTATTCCATGCGAATACCTGCTTTATACGATAGCTTGTCGGAAGGACGGGCAGAATACAGAACGTAGGCAGCTGGAATGTATTCGCGATGGCGCAGGTCGTTGCTCAATGGGACCGACAATGTCCACGTGTCGTTGATGACATCGTGTTCAAACATTTTGTGGTCGATGTCGTTGATTCGGCAGGTCATTTTAACGCCTGTTTCCAGTTTTCCTTTTCCCCATGGCATCATGTAATCGAGCTGCAAGGCTAAAATGTGGGGATGACCACCCGACTCAGATCGTTGCACGGGTTGTAATTGGCTCGATGTTTCCATGAGTTCATAATAATAGGAAGGTCGGTGGCCATTGATGTCGGATAACGAGGCCATAAGGTTCAACTCCCTGCGTCCTGGTTCAAATTGATGTCGGTAGGTCAACGAACCCTCTATCATTTCTCGATCGAATGAGATATCGGTCTGGCGAAACTTTTGGTTTCTACGGCCGTCATATGCATAGTGGTTCTGCATGGTTTGTAGGTTATTGACTCGAGGAAATCCCGCCTTTACATCAATCACAAACATATCCTTGCGACTCAGCTTGTATCCAACGTTTAATCCCAGGTTGTGGCTGGTAGTTTCCTTCTCGGCTTCGATATGTTGGTCGAGACTGCTGCCTGTCTTTATTATTTGGCGATGAAGGACACTTTCTATCCAATCGTTCTCACGTTTGCCATTGTAGTTCATTCGGATGCCCCAAATTCCGAAATAATAGATTATAGCAGCATTAGCGTTCACGAAATGATTCCATCCGAAGTTTATCGAGGCCATCGCTGTGAAGGCATCAGGCGTTTGTTGTTTCGATACGATACTGATGATACCTCCCGAACCTTCTGCGTCATATTTGGCTTCAGGACTGGAAATGATGTCGATATTTTGAACGTTGGCTACCGGGATGCTGCCGAGACCATCGACTGTCGTTGGTACACCATCAATCAGTAAAAGCACATTGCTGTTGCCTTTGATTGTTACATGGCCGTTATTGTCAACGAAGACGGCCGAAGAACCTCTGAGCACTTCGAGTACAGAACCTGTTGCCGACGTCATCGTGGCTGCGGGATTGATTCGAGTTAGTTCGGTAGTCATTCGCTTGGTGGGCGCATCGCTTGCCACGACGATGCCTTCCAACTGTGTGGTCTTCTGTGGGAGAAGGATTTGACCCAGTTCAAGAACGCCTTTGTTCACATGAATATTCTTGAAGAACTCCTCATAGCCAATGGAAGTGACTCGCAAGCTGTAATCACCGGCAAACCGATCCTTCAGCATAAACGTACCCAACGTGTCGGTGAGTGTGCCTGTTACGATATTCCCATTTTTCAATATACATACCGAAGCAAACATGACAGGATTGCCACCAGAATCTGCTACCGTCCCCTTGATGGTGCAAGTATTATTCTGGGCATAAACAACCATGTATGCCCAGGTCAGAATGAACGAAAGCAGATATTTACGTACTGATGGATTCATTTCATTCACGATGGATTCCAGACAAATAGCCCTTCTGATGCCGCTAACTTTGGATAGGGACTTAAATTCTACACTCTGGAAAGAAATGTCTTATAAGCCTGCCAGGCATCATGCAGGTCCGAGATGTCGAAAGCATCATCAAAGAACGACACTTGAAAAGCATCCTTGAAGGGTGCCCAGTTGCCGCAGATGATGCCGTCGTGGGCGATGATGGGCTGGAAGATGCCACTGTTGTTGTGGGCACGATGACGATGCTCTTGAGGAAGCACAATTTCGCGACTTTTGTAGCCGATGAGGTATTCGTCGTAAGGGGGAATCAGGAGGAACCTGCCACGTCGGAATCCGCGTGTTCGGCAATCATCGGTCACATAGAATTCGTACCCCTTATGTTTTTCCAGATGAATCGTGTCGCCCAGGAGCTCTATTCCCTTGCGACATTCCCCGATGTTCAATCCCGACCACCAGACGAAGTCTTCGAGCGAAGCCGGTTGTCGGCTTTGGAAATATTTTCGCGTAAGCAGCATCAACGTTTCATCTCGATCCATCTCGACGTGCTTCCCTACCTTGTTGGCTGTGAGCGCATAAGTGGCTTTCATGGGCAAAAGGTCGCCGCTGCACAACGCTCCCGTGATTTCGGCCATACGAATATGGTACGACAGCCGATGGTCGTCCATCGTGATGTCCTTTTCGGCAAGGGCTTGCACGAAATCCTCTTTGGTCACGCTGCGAAGGTCATTGGCTGTACGAAGCAGGATGTCGCGTACATCGTGCACTTCCTCGTCGGGAATGTATATGTTGTTGCTGTGCATCCATCCTTTGATGACAGCCAATGCCCTGGGCGCACACAGGTCAACCAGTGGCCAATAGTCGTCGGCCGAAACCAGTTGCCAAGTGCCTCGCATCAGGTGCAGACGGAGAATCTGCCCACAGTCGAAAGCTTTCTTGAAAGCCTTGGCCGAAGGCTTGCAGGTGCGCATACCCACGGCCCAGCGCATCATACGATACTCCTGGGCCTGCATGGCTCCCATATGACTGACTACGCTGGCAGGATCGTTGAACTGCGGGGCAGCGAGTTGCTGGTTGAGCAGTCGGATGGTCGAGATTGACGTCATTTATTCGTAATGCCTGATTCTTACATCGATGCCTTCAAGCTGAGCTGCAACTCCGCTCAGGTCGGTTTGTCCATAGTGATAAGGGAAGAGCACTTTGGGCATAATCACCTTGGCGGCATTTATCAGCTGGTCGGGAGTCATCGTATAAGGCTGGTTGCAGGGCAGGAAGGCAATGTCGATGTCGTCAATCGATTCCATTTCGGGAATATCCTCGGTGTCGCCGGCAACATAGATGCGGATGCCATCAATGGTGAGGATGTAGCCGTTGTCGCGACCTTTCGGATGGAACTGGAGGTGTCCCTCGGTTGTGTTGTAGGCGGGAACGGCTTCCACGGTGAAGTCGTCGGCCAAGGTCAACTTGTCACCATTCACCATGACCTGACCTGCACCGAACATCTCTGCACAACGCGGGTTCATGATCAGTTTGGTGTTTTCGCTTGAAAGAAGTTTGAGGGTAGCTTCATCATAGTGGTCACCATGTTCGTGGGTCACGAAGATGATGTCGGCCTTGGGCATCTGGGTGTAGTCAACGGTCCTGTCTCTCAGTTTACCGACGGGGTCGATTTCGATTTCCTTGCCATCGTATTCCAGACGAATGCTGGCGTGCATCAAGGCGTGGAACTTCAAGGTCTTTCCGCTCTTGGTCTTGAACACATCCAACTCGTAGGTCTGTGTGGTCACGGGCATAGAGGCTTCTTTCCAGGCGATGATGCCACCTTTGAGGTTGACGCACTTATAACCTTCGGCAGCAAGTTTGCCGGCAGCGTTGGCCGAACGACGACCGCTACGGCAATAGACGGCAATCTTCTTGTCGGTAGGGATGGCAGCCTTCACCATTTCGACAAAATTGCTCTCGTTCTGGTCGATGTTGAGGGCACCGGCAAGATGTCCTTCGGCAAATTCGTCGGGAGTACGAACGTCAAGCAATACAACACCTGGCTCCTCAATCAATTCGGAGAAAGCCTTGACATCCACATTCTCGAAATTTTGTTGTCCACAGCCGGTGGTCAGGCCCAAAGCGGACAATAGGCAGGTAATAAACTTTTTCATGATTATTTATAATTTTATTATTTATGGGAGTTAGCGGGAGTTAACTCCAAAATTATTATATCGTCTCGGCTATCACCTCAATCTCGACCAGCGCGCCCTTGGGCAAGGTCTTGACGGCTACGGCCGAACGTGCGGGATAAGGTGTATTGAAAAACTCGGAATACACGCTGTTCATCTCGGCGAAGTCGTTCATATCGGCCATGAATACGGTGGTCTTGATGACGTGGTCCATCGTCGTGCCAGCCTCGTTCAAAATTGCTTTCACGTTGAGCAGAGATTGGCGGGTCTGCTCCTTGATGCCTCCTTCCACAAAACTTCCCGTAGCTGGATCAATGGGGATTTGTCCGGAGGTGAAGATGATGTTTCCAACTCGAATAGCCTGGCTGTATGGGCCGATGGCTGCTGGTGCATTTGTTGTGCTGATAACGGTTTTCATAGGGTTTTTGGGGGTTGGTGTTATTTTTTCGTTATTCCGGTATTCCGAAATACCGAAATGCCGGAAATACTCCGGACTAAAGAATACACAATGCTATCGCCGCACACGCCTCCGCGTCGGCCAAGGCGTGGTGATGGTTGATCAGATCGTAACCACAAGCGGCTGCAACGGTTTGCAACTGGTGGTTGGGCAACGAGCGACCAAACCAGCGGCGGGAGGCGGTCAAAGTGTCGAAGAATCGATAGTCGGGATAGTCCATCTGATAGACCCGAAAGACAGCGCGAAGACAACCTGCATCGAAGCGGGCATTGTGTGCCACGAATGGCACCAAAGAGCTATCGGGAAAGATGGCCTCGATGTGCTTCTCAATCTCTTCCCAAACGTAGGGAAAGACGGGCGCATCGTTGGTATCTTTCGCCGAAAGTCCATGCACGCGTTGGCAGAAGTACTGGTAGTAATTAGGCTCGGGTTGGATGAGGCTGTAGAAGCTGTCGGCCATTTCCCCATCCTTCACGATGACGATGCCTACCGAGCATACGCTGCATGGCTGTTCGTTGGCGGTCTCGAAGTCTATGGCAACGAAGTCTCTGAGCATCTTTTAGAGTTTGATTCCGAGCATCTGGAGGATGAGTATGGCATCCTCGTCCTCCTCGCTGGCTTCCTGGCGAAGTTCCTTGAGGATAGTCTTGCCGTCCTTCTCGTTCTTAACGGCACGTTTGAGCCATTCCTTGGCCTTGGCTTCGTCTTTTTCGACACCCTTGCCTTTCAGATAGCATTTACCGAGAGCCAACTGAGCATCTCCATTATCCTGCTTTGCGGCCTTGGTGAAGTACTCAACGGCTTTGAAGATGTCCTTGTCAACGCCCTCGCCGTTCTTATAGGATTTGCCCACCTGATACTGCGCCTTGGCATATCCTTGATCTGCCGATTTGAGGTACCATTCAAAAGCCAGGGTGTTGCTTTCTTCAACGCCGTTTCCCTTGTCGTAGCAGCGGCCCAAACGATACTGAGCCTTCTTGTGGCCCTTTTCGGCTGCGGCTTTCAGTTTGGGGAAAGCGGCTTCGTAGCGCTTGGCGTCATAAAGTTCCTTGCCATCGTTGTAAAGTTTCTCGGCTGATTGTGCGCTCGCTGTGATGCCAATAAGGCACATCAGCAAAAGTGTCATTAGTTTTTTCATAATACAAAAAAATTAGAATATATTTATTGTGAAAATAGCGACGGCTCAGACATCAATAGTCGAGCCAGTTGCTGGAAAATTGTGACCTTCAATAGGTCACAGAAAATCGCACTTCGTGCGGAAAATAAACGGGTCAAAGCCTGGTCACTACATCGACCCTTTTTATTTTCTGCGTTAGCAATTTTCTGTCGCCATTAAGGCGACAATTTTCCGGATTGAGAGACGGGCTATTGAAGCCCAATGTCTCCAATCCATTTTCACCTTATCTCTCTTTCATCCCATTATTGTTTTCCGTGCGCTGTGCTGGTAACGGCTTTAACGTTCGGAATATTATCGAGCGGCGAAGGGATGGAGCAGTCGGCGCTGACCATCAGGTGGCCACGAGGACCATCGGCGATGATCTGGCGAGTCATCTCGGCAATCACCTCAGGCGCAGCCTTGCCAATTTCGGCCTTGCGGTTGAATCCACCGACCACTGGGCGACCGAATAGCTTGTACGAATCGACAGTAGTGAGTGGCTTTCCATCGATGTTCAAAGGAAGGTTGACCATCTTGCCAGGATATTCCAAATAGCGTGTCAGGTCGTCCATCTCGCCTTCCCAATCGCAGATATGCAGGATGGTGAACTTTGTATCCTTGGCGGCCTCGTTCATTACGGTCAGGTCGTAGGGCTTGATATAGGTTTCGAAGAAACCGCCTGGAACGTTGAGTTCATAGAACTTCTTTTCGCCTCCTTGCGTAGCACAGAAGAAGGACTCCACACCCGCAGCCTTGCATTCACGGATGAACCAAAGGATGGCAGCGGTGTAGTTGTCGAGCATGCGCTTGTAGGCTTCCGGACGTTCTACGGCATATTTGCACACACCCTCGAAGCCAAATGCCTGGAGCGCCACTTGATGCGTGCTCAGAATAGTGGGCATCACATAAACTTCGTTGCCTTTCTTGGCCACTATTTCCTTGATGACATCCAACACGGGTTGATAATGGTCCTCGGGCACAAGCGGCGACTCCATCGTCAAGTCCTCAATGCGTGGCATCGGCTTTTCGGTCTGCACCTTCAAAATGTCGCATCCACCTTGTTCATACAGGCTCAGATGTGCCTCGACAGCCCCCTCTCCCAACTTCTGGTCTTTGCCGAAATGGCCCCAGAAGAGCACAGGAACATACGATGGATCGAGTGTCCCAGCCACAAACTGATCAATAATCTCCTTCTTGTTGGTCGGCACCTTGCCTCCCTCCTTCTTCGAGGAACAGGCACTCATAACCATCCCGAACGATAGCGCAGCGATAGCAATCGCCAACATTGATTTCATCAGTTTCATAGTTTCAAAAATTTAAGATAAAAATATCGACAAGCTGGTCATCCACCTAAGCAGGGGGAATGAGAGGGTCTATCGAATGAAATTCATCCAATTCGTGGACTCGCGTTCCGGATAATCGGAATCGCCAGTGTGGATCTTCTTCAATAGCCAGGCCATGTTGTTGGCGAGGGTGCGCATAGTCTGAATGCCCTCGGTATCGAGCGAAGCCTCACCCGGTGCAGCACCATAGACAATGTTCCAGTACTGAGAGGTGACCACAGGCATATTCATCATCTGGAATGGCATAGTCAACGTCTGGAAAGCAGCCGTGGCACCGCCGCGACGACAAACGCATACGGCAGCAGCCGGCTTGTTCTGCACCTTGCTGCCCGCAGCATAGAACATACGCTGCATCAGCGAAAGCAGACTACCATTGGGCTGTCCGTAATAGACGGGCGAACCGAATACCAATCCGTCGGCGGTGTCAAGTTTCTCGATAATCTTGTTGCAGACATCATCGTCGAAGATACATTTGCCCAAGGCGTTCATATGGCATTGGCCGCAAGCGATGCAGCCACGGATGGGCTTCACGCCAATATGTACAACCTCTGCATCGATGCCTTGTTGCTCCAAGGTCTTGGCCATTTCGGAAAGGGCCGTGAAGGTGTTGCCCGAACGACGTGGACTGCCGTTGATCAATAATACTTTCATTTTCTTATCAGTTTTATTTGGTTCGTTTACTAAGTTGCTTGCTTCATTCGCTAAATCACTCTCGTTCGTCTTTGCCACCAGCCTGCCCAAAGGACTTGCCATCAGCAGGCTTCCCATGGTGACCAAAGCCGATTTCTTGATAAAGTCTCTGCGGTCCATATTTATAAAAAGATATTAAGGGATTTTTGGGGATATTAAGGGATTTTTAGGGACATTACCTTCGCCTGAATGTATTGGGAAGAGCAGATAATTGTTATTTGTTAATTGTTAATTGTTATTTGTCAACTGTTCTTCAAGGAACTCGCAGGCATCGGCCACGCAGTCGGGACAAGCGCGGAGCACGACCTTCGTTCCGATCCCCTTGAGCAGTTTGCATTGGGTGGCACAATTGCGCTCCTGAAACTTGTTCATAATCACACGCATTTGCTTCATCGACTTCGCCTTGTCCTTGTTAACAAGTCCAAGCACGATGCCGGCACCGACCAGTGCACCACAAGTCCCTTCCATATTTCCCATACCGCCACCAAACGCGTTCGCGACGTTCATGGCTGTCGCATCGTCGATGCCGGCAATATCGGCATAGGTCTGTACTACGGCCTGTGCGCAGTTATGACTGTTGCAGCGCTTCTTCTCCGCTGCTATCTCTTTCCTTGTTTCCATATTTATTTTTAAACACGAATTATCGTGAATAATCATGAATTATATTTTTTATCACGAATTTGCGAATTTAAGAATTATTTATTAACCGTGCCTGGATAGTTTTTCTGGGCTTTGCCCTTTTTTCTTCCTCAAAAGCTTTTTTTTCATTATTCTATAATTCTCTAATTCGTGATAAAATCAAGAGCCCGAATATTTCATCCAGTACTGCCTCTCATCTTCGCCCATCTTCTCGATTGCATATCTCAGCATCGTTCTCGGCATTTCGTGAGCGTGACGTTCGAGGAAGTCGCGGAGCAGATCCATATTGACCTGCTTGCCCATCTCGCGCAACATCCATCCCACCGCCTTGTGCATCAGGTCGTGCGGATGATGGAGGTGCATCTCGGCATAACGCAGGCACCACGACGGGTCTTCATAACGCGAGGTCATCCACGAGCTCACCATGCTGATACGTTTTCGCCAAAGGCTGTCGCTCGTGGCAAGTCCATCCATCGTGGCAAGCTTGTCGCCAAGGTGCGAAGGCAGCATCAGCCAATGTCCGATAATCTTCGGAGCCGAAAGGTCCACCAGGTCCCAGTTGTTGGCATAGTCGGCATATTCGAGATACATCTTCACAATGGCATCCCTTCCTTCGATGGCGGCTTCGTCATTCGTTTTCTTTTTCGTGGCCAGTTCCTCGAACCTTTTGACGAGCAAAAGGAAGCCGCACAGACGGATCTCGTGATAGCGATTGGTCAGCAGTTCGGGAATCTCCTCGAAAGGCACATCCTTGGCGTATTTCACGACCTCGCGCGTCTCGGGTACTTTCAATCCCAGGAACTCGTCGCCCTCGCCATATTCGCCCTTGCCCGTTTTGAAGAATCGCATCAAGCCAATGCGCTGCTCCTCGTTGCGTAGCGACTCCATGTATTGGATAACTTCTTTTGCGGTCATTTTGTTACTTTGTGATCTATTATTTTTGTGAAAATGGCTTCGTCTCTCGCTTCAATAGTAAAAGCCTGAAAGGCTGGGAAGAATACAGGAGGGGGTGTAAGCCCCCGTTAGACAGGGCCCAAACAATAGGAGTGCTGAAGGCACGAAAGACCATCTTTCGCCCTTTCAGGGCTTCCTTGTGTGGTGTTATCATCACTGGGGGTTATACCCCCGTCTGTGGTCTTTTCGCCCCTCTGGGGCTATCCGTAATTCGATTCCCGAGAAATACGTAGCACAAAATGATGAGTTTGGTGCCAGATGTTTTTCCGCACGAAGTGCGATTTTTTGCAGGTATTGGACCTGCTCATTTTCCGGCAGAAACAACCAGGCCATTGGGGCCGAGGTTGTCTGCATTTTCACCTTAATTATGAAAATCCTACTTTAATGCCTTGCAAGTCACTTTGACCAAATTGGAAATGAGCTGGTGGTCATCGATATCCTCGATCCAGAAATAGTCTTTCGCACCATCGTACGGAGGACGAAGCACAACCGTGCCCAGCAAAGCGCGACCAGCCTCGGTGGGCTTCACATAGAAGCGGTTGTCGCAGATCAGCCCGAAAATCTTCCCGTTACAATAGATGCCGTAGTCGCCGAACATCTTCTTGATGGTTATCGTCCCTGCGCCAGCACACTGGTCGGCGATGTATTGCACAAAATCAGGATTACAAGCCATAGTTTTATCGTTTTTTTCGAACATCAAACAACTTGCCCTTCAGCCATTCGCGAACAGGCATATCGTAAAGCCTGAACGCTGCGTAAGCCAAGCCGATGGCCAGGAGCAGGATGCACGCAGCCACAAAGATATGCTGGCTGAGCGGCGCGATGGCCTGGCTCTTGCCGCCCTTCACGCTGCTGCCTGCGCCTATCGAGACGATGAGCGGGAAGCAAACGAGGATACAGAACGCCTCGTAGAGTCCATTCGTCCAGCGGCTGTCGCCCTCGGTGCCTATGCCCATCCAGGGCATGCAAAGCAGGATGACGATGAGTAGCGAACACCACCAGAAGCCTCCACGAACCTTGATCACCCAGTTCATGCGCGAAAGGAAAAGTCCGCTGAAGAACGGATATAGCAAACGGGTGGCGCCCACTTGAAGCTGGTCGGGCGTGGTGCTCCATCCGCCTACGACGGTATATGATGCCCAACTGCGTGCCGCTAGAACGCCAAAGATGTCGATGTTCAGACAAAGTATCAGGGTAAGAATGGCGAAAAGTGCCACGCATATGCCCAGAACCATTTTCGAGAATCGGCGAATCACCAGCGCATAGAGGATGTTGGCGATATACTCCCATTGGAGCGTCCACGCCGGGCCATTGAGCGGATTGGTTTCTCCCCAGCCGCGTATATCCATCGAATTGGGCAAAGGAATAAGCGTAAAGCACCACAACATCACTCCAAGCACCACGTACCACGGCGTCTTGTCGATGAGCGTGAACGTCGAGCAACTGCCGAAATAGAACATCACGGCTCCGAAGAACGTGCCAAAAATCACCATCGGATGCAGACGAATCAGACGGCGCTTGAAGAAGCCCCACGTGCTCATCTTGTCCCAACGGTCGTCGTAGGCATAGCCGATGACGAAGCCCGAAAGCGCGAAGAAGAAATCGACCGCCAGATAGCCGTGGTTGATGGGTTGGTTGGGTGCCATTCCAAAGTAGGTCTCGAAGAAGTGAAAGCACACCACCAGCACGGCCGCCACTCCGCGCAAGCCGTCCAGAATTTCGTAACGTGGTTTTGATTCAAGATAAATGTTGTTACCCATATTGATAAAGCCTAATTTAGGCGCAAATATGAGGAAAATATCTGATTTTTCCAAATTATTGACCGAAAAATGGCCGCTTTTTTAATAATGTTAGCGCGCAAGTGCGAAATAGGCTCGTTTTTCCGATAATTCATAACAAAAATATCGCCGCATATCCCTCCTAGTTATACTTTGAGGATATGCAGCGAATAATTTAGGAAATTAGCGTTTCAGGCTTCCTGTGCTAGTTTTATTGTTCAAGCTCGAAGCCATATCGCTTGGCCACACGGAGCAGCACGCGGTAGGAACGCCAACCACAACGACGTGCCGCCTTGTCGAGCCGCTTCACGCGATTGGTTCCTGTTGCGCTTTGTCCGAAGCCTGGTTTGGCTTCACCCTCGGCACCCTGTCGCAACAGCTCGCGTGCCTGAAGGAGTCGCCAGCGGTTGATGAAGTCTCCGAGGGGCAACCCAGTGAGAATATGCATAGCGCCATAGAGATGTGGCTTCTTCACATCCATCAGGATGGCGAGGTCGGCAGCCGCGATGATCTGTGTCTTGCGCAGGCAGTTCACGACCTCGTCAAGAATCCTGTCGCCTGTAGGCTCCCTTCTACCGTACAGTTCCTCGATGCTGGTCACTATCGGTTTCATCGTTTAGAAGCTTACATCGTCACCATTCACGACGCCATTCTCCGAAGGCTGGTTCGGGTCGGTGGTGTTGTCGGTGCTGTTGCCGTTACCGCCGGTGTTGCTGTCGCCGTTGCCGCCGCCGCTCGTTCCGCCGTTGTTTTCGGTGGAGCCATCGATGGCTCCATTGTCAACGCCGTTCGAGCCGCCGTTGCCGCCGCCCTGGCCGCCCTCGTTCGAGCCGCCGTTGCCGCCCTCATTTGAGCCCTGGCCGCCCTCGTCACCAGCATTCGAGCCACCCTCGCCCTCCTCGGTGTCGCCACCGCTGAGGCGCTGCTCGAGGCGCTTCTTCGCATCGCTGAGCAGGACGTTGACGTGGGCGATGAACGCCTGGCAGGCGGTGGCCTTCTCGGCATTCGCCTCGTCGGTCGAGTTGGCGAGGTACTGCACCGTGTAGATCAGCTGGAGGTAGATGTCGTACATCTCGTCGCGCAGGCGAGCGGTCACGCCCATATTGCCCTCGGCCTTCTCGGCGGTGCGCTGGGCGTAGGCAGCGATGAACTCGTTGTTGGCATCCTCGAGCGCCGTGATGTCTTCGGCAAGGCCCAGGGTGGCGATGCCGCTGTCGCCGAGCTTCTCGTTGAGGTCGAGGATGAAGCCCTGGAGGATGGAGGTGCGCTCCTGGTAGGCCTTCGAGGTGACGGTGGCCACGTACTTCGAGAGCAGGTGGGTGCGCACCACGTCCTGGATGGCAAGCAGCGCCTCGTTCTGCTCGGCCACCTCGACCATCTGCAGGCGCAGGCGGATGCGTCGGAAGATGAGGCAGCGGCGGTCGTCAGCCGCCTTCATGGCAGCGGTGAACTCAGAGCCCTGGCTCACATAGACGCGGTCGATGAGCTCCTGCAGCTTGCTGCCGAATGCGGGCAGAATGCCGATGACGCCCAGCTTCGAGGGGTCGTTGGTGGTGATGGCCTTCTGCACGTTGATGTAGAACGCCGTGATCTCAGCGTTGTTCAGGCGCGAGATCGAGAAGTTGGAATTGATTGAAAACATAGTCTTTGCAAAAGTTTAGGTTAATACAATAAAACGAGTGAAATCTCTGCGCGGTCCCTGCCGGCCGGGTCAGTTCCCGTGGTGAAAACTCGCCGTTCAAGTCGCATTCCGGACTGCTCCTATCCCTTTGATTTCACGTTGCAAAGTTACGTATTTTTTTTGACATTTCCAAATTTTTTGACCACTTTTTTGTGAAAAAATGAAGATTTTTTTGAATTTTTTTTGGTTATTTCAAAGATAGTATTTATCTTTGCACCCAATAAAATTATACTCCAAATATGAAGACTTCGAAACAGCCTACCATCGAGGAAAAGAAGGCAAGGGAACAACGCATACACGAGAGGCGAATGAAACACAAAAGGCCGAAGAAAAGATTCCAGTTCTGGAAGAATATTGAGTTCTGGGTTATTTTTGGTCTTTTTGCGTTTATTGCTTATACTCGGTATGTTTACCATAATAATACGGAGTTATTAAATGAGGATTATAAAATTACTACAGGATATATTTATAAAGAAGGGGGAATTGGGTATACATGGAGTTTTTATTATTACTTTAATGTATATAGTGCTGAATTTCAGGGAGTATCAAGTCCTATTAAAGGCAAGAAAGTTGGTGACACGATACAGGTAAGGTATTATGTCCCCAATCCCGCAATAAATAGATGGGAAGGGGAAATGCATTAGAATTATATACATTTACGCCTTTGCAAAGACAAATATTTCCAAATCTTTTTGGCCATCTTGTAATTATTGCTTATCTTTGCGCCGCACATCCAATCACAAAACAAACGCACATCCAATCGCAAAACAAACGCACATCCAATCGCTATTCGACCATGAACCCCTCTCATCGTCCGCATTGCAATGGCCACGACTACTACGAGCGTGGCATCTATCTGATCACAATCGTGGTCGCCAATCGCGACCACCTCCTCGGCGAGCTCAACATGGACATCGCCAATCCTGGCGTGAACCTCACCCCGCTGGGAAAGGCGGTGATGGAGGAGTGGGATGCCACTCCCTCCATTCAAGCCAAACATGGCCGCCGCGTCAAGACGCTGGCAGCCTCGGTCATGCCCGACCATTTCCATGGCGTCCTCTTTGTAGAGGAGCGCATGGATGTGAGTGTCGGGCAGGTGATCTGCGGTTTCAAAACCGCCTGCACGATGCGCTGGCGAGCACTAACGGGCGCCAACCAGTCCTCATCTCAGCCACACGCGGCTGATGACGGAAACGAAAACGGGACTCCTCCTTGTCCCCCATCACAGCCCGGCGCCCCTACCGGTTCTTGTCCTCCGTCGCAGCCGCGTGTGGCTGCAACACCTACCCCACCCCCTCCCGACCTCCACCGCATGTCTCGCGCGCAACGCGCGCAGTATTATGCCTCCCACCCCCGCAACCAGCGGCCCCTCTTCGACGATAACTACGACGATTCGTTCCTTTGGAGAAAAGGGCAGCTGCAGGCGATGATTGCCTACGTGCAAGACAACCCGCGGCGTGCCATCATCAAGGCGCGCGTGCCGCAGTTCATGCAGAGCTGCCTGTGCCTCACCATCGGTGGAATGCGCTACTCTGCCTTCGGCAACTTCCTCCTGCTGCGCTGTCCGCTAAAGGCGCAGGTCTTCTGCCATCGCAAGGCACGTATGGAACAGCTCACCCTCGAAGAGCGCCTCGCGAATGGCTACACGGCCCTTCCCTATCCTCCCGACACACTTACCAAGGTGCCTTACATCGACACCCAGGCGTGGCTCCACGATCGTGACGCCTGGATCAACGCAGCACAAGAGGGCACCGTCCTCGTCACCCCTGGCATCTCCCCCGGCGAACTCGCCATAAAGAACCTCGCCACCGAAAACCGCCTCCCCCTCATCCACCTCCAGAAGGAACCGATCACCAAGAAACCTGAGGGCGAGCGTTTCTTCGCCTGTGCCGAAGGCTCACTGCTCATCCTCGCCCCTTGGCCAGAGGATCTTGACGCGATGCCGTCACAGCTCGACGTGGCTATGAACCATGGCCCTTCAAACCTCTCAAACTACTCAAACCTTTCGAACCCCACGTCTCCTTCCGACTACGACCGCTTCCACAACATGAACCTCCTCGCAAAACAAATTTGCGAGATGGACACTGTTGATATGCCGTTAAGTTTTAGGGTGGTGGATGAGTGACAATGAGTCAGCTCAGAAAAAAAAATAAAGAGTGGAAGATGAATTAATGGTGTTTGGTTAGGGATAAACCCTAACTTTTTAAAAGATTTAGTTTTTCACAGTGTGTAGTTAATAATTCGACAGATAAAATATATATAATTTAAAAGGTTAGGGTTGAACCCTAACCTTAACCTATATTACAGCATACTTGTGCTTTAATAAGAGATGGAGACTATATTACTAAGAATCTTCGTCTTCGTTATAGAGTGATTCTAGTTGCTCGTCTGTAAGAATATAATTCCTTGGCACAATATTGTCTGCACTGGGATCTTCCTTGGCATTGAGTCCATTCAAATCCGCAGAAATCTCAACATCATTTCGTAGCTTATATTCTTCATTTGAAACTTCAATTACAAAATATCTACGTTTATTATGCGGATTAATCGAATCAAAACCCATTCGTGACATAGCTTTGCCAATCATATTGATTGAGAACTCGCGTGCTGTCAATTTGCTTCGTTCAATTAAAATTGATTGTATCTCTGAGCACATCAAGTATGTTCCGGTTTCTCCGGATTCGGGTTTCCTGAAACATTTTTGAATTGTTTCTTCAATAAGATTTGGCTCAGCAAAATAACGATTGTTATCAGTTATTTCGGCTGCTTCTTCCATCGAAAGCGATGAATTGAAGTCTGGTTGTTTGCAGAGATACCAAGCCTCGGCATAAGCCTCACTGTATTGAAGTGGATCTTCGTTCAAATTGATTGTACCATCAATTTCGACGCTCAGATAACGGCGGTCGCCAGAAAGATCAGACAGGTATTGAGTATCGTTCCCCGTAGCGAAAAACGATGCTCGACGTTTTCGATTTTTGGCAATGCGATCGTAGGCACGTCGAATTTGTGTTGTTCCTGAACTGATGAATGCCTTCATCTGGTTGGCCTTGCCTTGCTGCATGAATTCATCGAATGACATCAGTATATTCGATGTTGTTGCCAATTGCAAGTCCTTGTCCTTAGGGTCTTCAGTGGGCGGAACGCGTCGGAAGTACCTGCTCAATTCTGGAGGCAGTATATTTTTGGAGAAAAAGGTCTTTCCTGTATTTGGCACACCAATCAGCACAGGCATAATCTGGTTCTCCTCAATTATCCCGGCTGCCAATGCCACCATGTTGACAAACCATTTACGCAGGTATTTCATATAGAATGTACGTTTCGATTCATCTTTGAAAAGCAGATGTCCGAAAAACTTTTCGATAGAATCCTCCCCATCGTCTGTTGGAATATATGCGGGAAGATTATTCAAATACTCCATAAACGGATCATAGGCGGATGAAAAGTCACTTGCCTTGATGGCTGACATGAAATCAGACTTAGACAATCTTGCACCTCCTTTTTTGACATATGTATAGAATGTATCAGCTGCTCGGTCATCAAGAGTATCCCAAGGAGAATCAGCTTTGGATTTCAACCTATATTCGATGTCTTCGGTAAACACATTGAATCGGAATTCCGCTATCTCGGATGCTTTCTTCTGAGCCGTCGTCATAGCAGGTTCTTTGGGTTTGTCCTTTTCCTTTCCCGATTTTCCAAACTTCTGATTATTTAACTTCTGCGAATAATCCATGGAAGACCGCGTAACATCGATTCCATGGTCACTTGCAATTTTCATCAATGTGCCGATACGTATTTTTCCTTGATTGCTATTAAGGCATTCTGTAAATTTCTTATCGGTTTCATCACATTTATAATTCTGACTGAATTTACTGAAGCGATGAGCATAACTTCTGCCTGCCTCTCCAAATTCGTTGGCCAAAGCCATCAAGATACGAAACCAATCATCATAATCGGCCGTGATATCACAATGTTGCTGCTCGATGCGGGATAGCACGAGTTCTACGTGATTACGTTCTGAATAATCAGCAATGTTCTTTCGTATCAAAGGTACATTGCCGTAGTCTGCGCTCAAGCGGTCAAAGTTTGGCTTTCTCATACGTTAAAAACTCATTATTTAAGTAGCACTTTGGGTCGAAAGGCAGGAAACAAAGACGGCTAACGTCTCTCCCGCTTTTATCAGCCTCTAATTCATATCTATTATATAGGTAGTTAATGACAACTGAAAAATACCGAGAATGCATTTCTGCATCCGCTTCTCCGATGTAGATTATCCATTTGAGGCCTTGACCTCGCGGACTGACAAAAAGCATTGCAGTATCAAACTCACTATCATTAAGCAGAATTTTCCGAACTTGTTCAACTTGCTTTTCACCACCCAGATGATCGAAGTCAATGACCATCAAACCACTGTGAGATATCAAATTACTGGTCTTTCGAGTAGGATTGAAAACTCCACCTGGTGTGAATGCACGAAAATTCAGGAGTTTGAATTCCCGGCTTTCATTTTCATCTTTAATCTCTCGTAGTTTCTTTGTGGCCTGTTCAGCATCTGTATTTGTCGTAATATACTTGTATATATCGACAATATTTAATGGTTTATAGATAGTTCGATTTTGAGGAACTATCCTACCATCGTCAATTCGAACCCCTTTATCATAAAATGAAAATAAGGGCAATTTATTCTGGTATAGTTCGTTTTTCATTAAACTTAACTATTTTAATAAGTAAATAATTCCTACAATTAACGAAGTCAGCAACCACCTCTCTCCTTTTCAGGAGCGAGTGGTCGCTGAGGTTCAACCAAGGATGATGGCCTTGGGCAAAACGGCTATTTGGTGAAGCGGTGTAGCCGTAACCGCTTTTCGAGGGTGCTGGGATACAAAATCCTTGCAGCAATCTTATAATTAGCATGCTGCAAAGATACGTATTTTTTACGAAACCTCCAAATATTTTAGGAGAAAAAACAACAAATATGATTAAAAAAGCAGAATATTTAGGATATTTTTGTTAACCATTGGCTATTTTTATCTATTTTGGGACCAAAGGTTTGCAATTATTTGGAGTTAGTGTATCAAAGCATTCAAGTCTGCAAGAACTTTTTTGTCGGCATCATATAGCAGAGACGTAGCTTTATCGCGTGTTATCAGATTAAGCGCAAGAGCGGTGAGCACATACATACTGTATTTGTCATAATCATTAGCAGCCTCCTGGAACATGCTGGTTTCGACAGCGGTTCTGAAGCTTGGAGCCGTATTTTTGAAAATGTTGAAACGTGTGTATCCGCTCGTAGATAATATCTTCAATGTATTTGCCTTTTTTACGATGGCATCGATCGAGATACCGTATTTCATTTGGATGGGACGTAAGCGAAGCAAGGAAAAGCTTTTACGTAGTAACATAAGGTCATCCAAATAATCTTTTCTGATTACTCTTTCTGGGAGCAGAAATTCGCTGGCAAATTCGTGGCTGAGACTTTCCTGTTCTTTGGGTTCAACTCCTGTCATGTCCATGACCTGGTGCCCAAGTTCGTGAAGAGTAGTTAGACGGCGTCGTTCGACATGTTCTTTCGATTGATTGATGACTATGAACATTTCACCCGAATTGGCAACAGTAGCACCCAGTCCATCGAATTCCTCACCTGCAACAACGGGCAAAACCATAATCCCATTACGTTCCAAAAGCGATTGTACGTTGTCGATTGGATTATCTTCCAGCTTCCAGAGGTCTCGTATTTCAAGTGCTCGATTACGTGCTTCTTCTCGTGTTCTGACGGGTTTCTTGCCAATTGGTTCGTATTTCTTAATCACATTGGTATCGCTCAGGATCTTGCGAATTTCAATATATCGTTCGACCTTGTCACGAGCCGACACTATGAGCGCTTTTACTTCGCTCATTGGCATCGAACTCTTTTTGCGGAAATCTATTTCACATTTTTCAATATCTTCGTCAAAAGGACGTTCAAGGTAAGCAACATCCACATCAAGAGCCTTTGCAAGAGCTCGTTTCACTTCGTCAGAAGGCGAAATCTTGCCATTTTCGTATTTCGAGATAGCAGCTTTAGTAACAGATTTATCCATACGCTCACATAGCTCATCCATCGTAAGACGTTTCATTATGCGTGCGTTTTTCAATCGCTGTGAGAAAATCTGGTTGTCCATAAACAAGTAGGTAAAGAATCGATTAATATAGGGTATTTTTATGGTGCAAAGTTAACAAATTGAAAACTATTATCAAAACTATTTATCAAATTTGTTTTGATTCTTGGGAACTTTTTCAAGATTATGAATAAAGTTTTCAACTTGACTTGACAATTAATCACAAAAAATTTTGAAATTACATCAAATTTTGAGGAATCCCCATCTTACTCCTCTCCTGCCCCACTCCCGTACATCTAATCCCATCCCACCGCAAGATGGGACTAGGTGTACGCAGTTGATGCAGCTGGTATTGCGAGAATGTATTCCTTGTGGACACTTGATGCAATCTTGCGGCGAGATTGGACTGATTGGGTACAATTGATACAGGATATAAGTGAGATGGGACTATGTGTGCACAGGTGATGCAGAGGATGTTGTGAGATTGGACTGGTGGTGAACACTTGATACAATCTCACGGCAAGATGGGATTGATGGTGAACAGATAGTGCAAGATTGGGATGAAGTGGGACTAAGTGTGCGGAGGTGATGCATGGGCGATATTTTGGAGGGAAATGAGGGGGTATGGCGGTTTATTTAATTATAGATTGGGGTGAAGCGTTAAAGTAATGTTAAAGTGGAATCGTGATAAGGCATATATATTAAAAATATGTATCTTTGCTCCGTTACAAAAGACACATTTGTCCGTTAACTCCCGTGCGTTTGCACTAACTCCCGATAACTCCTGTTAACTCCTATAAACACTAATAATATGAAAAGACTGATTTTATCCTTTATTCTTCTGGTATGCAGCTTGTTGGCTATACAGGATGTGTATGGTCAATATTATTACAAGGATTACTATATCAAAAAAAGAGTTGCCGAACTAGTTCCGTATATTCCTGATCACGGGATGGATAATTGCCGTATGGTGGCGTTTGAGCCATCGTTTTACAGGGTGATGAATCACGCTTTCGAGATTCCGAGCAGCGGAATAGGCGAAATCGGCGCAGAAGAATGGCTGTATTATTTCGTGTCGGGCCAGGATTATGAAGGATACGAAGATGCTAAGGTGGAGGTTGTCGATTACACATTTATCGGCAAGAAGACGGCTTATGTAGAGGTGAATTATCTGCATCGCAATCATAATATCGTCCTGCATTTCAATGGATTTGATTGGGTGATTTCGGACTTCGATAATGTTAAGACCCGACTCGAGCAATATATTGTTGAAATGCGTGAATATTTCCGCTCAAGTGAATGGGATGCGTATGTGGCTAATATTATGAATGGTGATGATGAAGATTGGAAAGCGTCGGCAAGAAGAAAAATGGAAGAGGTTGAGGAGTATTTTAGAAGGTATCCGGTTAGGAAATGAAAATCATTTTATGAAAAAAAAGCTTTGAAAGGTGTAGGTGCGATGCACCCATTGCTGACAAGCGTTGCATACATCTGTGAATACGAGCATTCACATCTGCATGCATCACTTTTCAGCGCACGGCATTGCTGCCGTGCTACACCTTTCAAAGAGAAAAAGTCATCTTTTAGATGAAGAAAAAGGCAAAGCCAGAAAAAAGCCATCCGGATCGCTATTTTAATAATCACGAATTTGAGAATTATAGAATTATTCATAAAGAAGGTGAAAATGCAGACAACCTCGGCCCCAATGGCCTGGTTGTTTCTGCAGGAAAATGAGCAGGTCCAATACCTGCAAAAAATCGCACTTCGTGCAGAAAATAAGCAGATCCAAAGCCTGTCATAATATCGACCATCATTATTTTTGCGTCAGCAATTTTCTGCTGCCATTGAGGCAGCACATTTTCCGGACCCGCAGATTGATGCTTTGCAGCAATCAAGGGAAGGGGCCCCATTCATGGGGACGGCCTTAGCCGAATATAAACAATCCTATTGAAGCCCAACGTCTCCAATCCATTTTTACCTTCTTTTATATCCCATATTTGTTTGCCAAATGGCAATGGATACTTCGCTAATAAATAAAATCTGATTAATCTGTGTAAATCCGTAGAGTGATTCAAACGTTAATGACAAAAAGCCCCCTCGGCCTTCCAAATCAGGAGGACTGAGGGGGCTGAGTGAAGGGATAAATGGTTTAGGAATTACTTATTAATCCTCACCCCAGATGTCGGTGCGGTTCTTGGCGCTGGCAGTATTATTGTTCCATTCGCCTTTCATTTCCAAAGAATCAGAGCCACCAGATGCAGTAACGATATCATCGCAATTGAACGAAACAACATCGAGTTCGGGGCTTGTATATATCTTTTTCATATCTTCTATATCTGTATAATTATTTAACCATAATTACCTTGCCATTCTCGATCATGAGGCCCTTGCGAGCATCGTCAAGCTTGCGACCCAGGAGGTCATAGCTTACCTTCAAGGTGCCGTCAACTTGCTCAACGAATTGCAGGCTTTCGCTGTCGTCAATGGAGATGCGGAGAGGAGCACCATTGGGCGTAGGTCCGGTGAACCAAGCACGATAAGGAAGAACGGTGATATTAGTACCATAGAAGATACCTTCTCCAGTAGTGTCTTTTGACAAATAATAGAAAATGTCCGACTCACTGTTTATAGATTTGAAGGTTCCATGCAATTTCCAAACGGAAGTTGTAGGTTCAATTGGGGTAAGAGCCAATTCAACCGGTTCATTTTCACCTTCAGAAATAGTCAATACACCAGGGCCATCATTTAATTTGAAAACTACGGGTTGTCCAGCGGGTATTTGTTCTTCTATTTTGTTAAAGTGCATCACATCACCTTCAACTTTGTCAAATGAGTAGAAGGTAACATTGGAATAATGGGCTGGTTCGAAGCTGAATGGCAAGCAGAGAGTGCCCCATTGACTGGCACATTCACGTGTATATTTAGGTTTATACACAGTATTTTTTCCTTCTACCATGTAAGAATAAAATGGTTTTGAATCATCGTCCTTAAATTCAAAATCAAAGGATGGCACAACATTAGGGTATTTGTCATTATGAGGGTATGTCACTTGGATTTTTCCATGAAATGGGACCCATGCTGCACCATATTTAACGCTAAAATCATCTTCATAATTTTTTTCTTCTTCGTTCTCCGGATAAAGGACATAGGTGCGATAGAAACCATTTTCGAGATAAATAATCTCACGATACGATTCAATATCATCGAAATCAAAATACTGTATTGGTCCATCTTCAATTCCATCAATTTCTATTATTGGACCATTGAGTAGAAACCTGAAAGGACCCTCTTGTGCCCAAGCGGTCAGTCCTACCGAGAGCAGGGCGAAAAGTGTAAAGAATTTCTTCATTGCGTTAGATATTTATTATTAGTGAAAAAAGTATTCGTAATTTATTAGGCAAATTACAAAATTGCAATAAACGGGTGCGAAGATACAAATTAGAACTTAACTGGAAAAAGGCCACACGAATCGCGTCGTCCTACCCCCTCGTCAAAAACGCCTGCACGATAAAGGCGACGAGGAAGGAGAGCAAAAGGGCGGAAAAGAAGATAGTGCCATATTGATAGAGTTTGGGTCGTGTCTTCTTCCATTCGAATATATCATCGAAACCGGTGAAGATGAAGTATAATGCCACGATCAAACCAAAAATAAAGGACATCATACCAATATTGCCTGAGGTATAGTCCCAGATCTTGAAGATAAGGTACGAAGCTCCTAACAGAGCGCTGAATAAGCCGTACTTGTTCATAGCTATTTACGATGGATATATAAATAAATGAATTTACACGTTTTGTTTAACAGCAATCTCATAGATTGAGAGAGCCAAAAAAATAAAAAAGAAAACCACAAGAGTGCCAAATTTCATGTTTTCGTAAAGTTTTGGGCGAGTCTCCTTCCAGTTGAAGAACGAACTGAACAAGAAGCACAACGACATCAAGGCGAGGCTTGATGTGAATAATATCATAGCAATGTCACCGTCCTGTGTATAGGCCAGCCATATAGCGTATAGGCTTAGAAAGAAACATATAACATAAATACTTATTTCTATTATCCTCGATAATGTGGGCCGAGTTTCCTTCCAATTGAATATCAAACCGATACAATTAATTGTAACATAAGCTATACCCAATGAGTATAACACAAAATGGAATGAGTAACCATTTTCAGAAATATCTTTCCAACCATAATAAATTAACGCCAGAAAGCATAAAACGTCAAAAATAATACTTATTTTTTTATTCATTATTTAATTGTTTGTTTTTCGATGCAAAGATAACGTGTTTTTCGATAAACTCCAAACAAATGGGAAAGAAAATTGTAAAAGTTTCAAAAACACACGTCAAATGGAATAATTTGGGCAATCCCTTTGGTAATCTCAGAAATAATTTGTATCTTTGCGCCCGTTATAAATAAAATCCAGTATTTAGAACAATATGAAACAGAAAGCCTTCTGGACACTTGCCTTACTATGCACGATTGCACAGGGAGTTTGGGCTCAAACCTCCGTCAAGTCGGAACAAGAACTGAAAGACGCCATCACCAATGGTGCCACGAACATTCAACTTACCGAGAATATCCAACTCGACAAATACCTCGACATCGACGGGAAGACCGTGACCATCGATCTGAATGGCCACAAGCTCTACCGCAACTTGAACGAGCACAAAAGTGACGGCCACGTGATTTATGCGCACGGCGGCAGTAACCTTACGCTGACGAGTACGGCAGATAGCTACGGCAGCATCGAGGGCGGCATGGCCAACAACGGTGGTGCCATCCACATCCCACATGGCAACGAGGTCAGTGTCAACCGTGTCATCTTCCGGAACAACTCGGCAGCCGATCATGCCGGTGCCATCTGGAACAACGGCAAGTTTACGGCGATTCTATGCACATTTGAGAACAACATCGCTGACGACGTGGGTGCCGTCTATAACTCTGTGACATCGGATGGTGAGGGTACTGCCATCCTGGATAACTGTACCTTTACGGGCAACACGGGAACCACAGGTGCCGGCGCACTGGCCAATGCCCTGGGCGCAACGGTAATGGAACTCAGAAGCTGCAACCTTACGGGTAACACCGCCGGGAAACAGGGCGGCGCCGTCTGGAATGGTGGCACACTTACGGTTACTCGTGGCACTTTTGCGAACAATACTGCCAAAGATGTGGGTGCCATCTACAACGCTGTGTCAACCGATGGTTCGACTGCGGGCAATGCCACCCTGGAATACTGTACCTTTACGGGCAACTCGGGTACTGCAGGTGCCGGAGCCTTGGCCAATGCCCTGGGAGCTACGGTGATGACCATCGAGGACTGCACCATCACGGGGAACACCGCCGAAACCTTTGGCGCCGGCATCTGGAATGGCGGCACGCTGAACATGAAGGGCGAGGTCAAGGTGACGGACAACACAAATGCCTCGGGCTTGGCCAGCAATGTTTACCTGAAAAGCGGCAATGTGATTACCCTTGCCGGACAACTCTACACATCCGATGGCCCCACTATCGGCGTAGAACTGGAAAACACCTCGGGTACGTTTACCAGCGGTTACGACGACTATCATCGTGAGATAGACCCCAGCACCTTCTTCACGGCCGACCTCTCGATTGTCGTGAATCTGGGACTTGACAACAAAGGTGAGGCATGTCTGAATGCGATTGCCGACAACCCGGTCTATTACATCGAACGGTCGTGGGATGAAGAGAACATGCAGGTGGTGAGCCAACCGAAGGGCCTTGCGGGTTTGCAGAACTACGATGCCATTCCCATCGAGGGACAGTACAAGGAAGTGACTGATGATCCCGGCTCATGGTTCAGGATGGGCGGTTTCAGCGACAATGTAGCCGAGTACTATGTGGTGCATGGAAACGTGAATCGCGAAACCGTCGTCGTGCAAGGCAAGAACGTGCACCTCATCCTTTGCGACAAAGCCACACTCACCCTCACCGGCGGACTGAAGCTGGAGGGCGACACCAGGCTCTACATCCACTCTCAGTCGTATAGCGTCGATATGGGCCGACTGATTGTCACCAACAGCCACACGAATGCTGCCGGCATAGGCAGTGCACAGGATAATGGCGCCGAGAAAACAGTGGGCGAGCTGGTCATTCATGGCGGACACATCGAAGCCACCGGAGGACAATATGGCGCAGGCATAGGTTCCTGTGCAAGAATCCGTGGTGGCAAAGGCGACCTCTGCAATCGAGTCACTGTCTATGGCGGATACGTCAAGGCTACAGGTGGTGAGAGCGGTGCCGGCATCGGTGGAGGCTCGGGTTACGATAATGACGGTATCAAGGGAGGAGAGTTTATCCTCTATGATGGCACGGTGATCGCCATCGGCAACAGCTACGGAAGCGGTGTGGGAGGCGGCGGTGCCTATTACCCTGGTTTGAACAACAGTCTTGGCCAAGGCGGCCAGGGCGGCGATGTGACTGTCTATGGCGGTTCGCTCACGGCTACCGGCGGCCATTCGGGTGCCGGCATCGGTAGTGGAAAACAATTGCACGATACCTACGCCCAGTCTCTATTTGGCGGTACGTTCACGATGTTTGGTGGCACAGTGTCTGCCAAGGGTGGTGATTTTGCTGCTGGCATTGGAGGTGGATTTTACTGTGGTGGTGCTACGGTGCGTATCTATGATGGCACAGTTACAGCCAAAGGCGATAATAATGGAGCCGGCATCGGAGGTGGCCAATATGGCTACGGAGGCGCTGTAAGTATCACGGGCGGCACAGTGACAGCCTATGGCGGTAGTGATGCTGCCGGCATCGGCGGCGGCCAGAAAGGCAATGGTGGCCTTGTCAACATCATCGGGGGCACGGTCATTGCCAAGGCTGGAACGCAGGGCGGCACTGGGAACAGAGCCATCGGTCCCGGCTCCGGTAAGGAAATCTATGGTTCGTTGGACATTGGCGAAAAGATGATGGTGGGCGCTGGCAACAACGGCAGTGTAGAGAGCATCTTCGATGCCGACGAACGCGTGAACGCCTGCTGGTATCGCTCCTACGCTGAGATATCGCCCTGCACGCATCCTGGAGCCACCTACACCGTCGATGGAATCGATGCCAACAGCACCCATACCCTGCATTGCAGCCATTGCACCACGACGTTCGAGGCCGAGAATCATACTTTCGAGAATGACAAGTGCATCGTTTGCGGCGTGGAAATAGGACTAAATATCAGCCTGGCCGACGACAGTGACAACGCCGAGGCGCTCACCCTATACAATGGTTTGACGGTCAACAGCGTCACCCTCGCGGGACGCACGCTTTACAAGGATGGCAAGTGGAACACGCTCTGCCTGCCGTTCGCCTTGTCTGCAGAGCAGGTGAACGCGCAGTTGGCACCTGATGGGCTAATGACGCTCAGTGGATCGGAGTTCGATTCAGCGAATGGAACACTGACGCTTGACTTCGCAGATGCCACGGAGATCGAGGCGGGCAAGCCCTATATTGTGAAGTGGGCGGCAACGACTCCGGATTACGTTGAGAATCCCGAATTCACAGGCGTGACCATCAGCAATGCAACCACTCCCGTCGAGACCAAATACGTCGATTTCGTGGGCACCTTCTCCCCCATCGACATCTTCACCGAATACAAGACCAATCTCTATCTTGCTGCAAACAACAAGCTCTACTATCCTTCGGGAGAGGGCATGACCTCGTTCCCCATCAACTCCTTCCGCGCCTACTTCCAGCTGAAGAAAGGCCTCATGGCGGGTGAGCCTGTTTCTACGGACGTCCAGCCCATCAAGGCATTCGTCCTCAACTTCGGCAAGGAGACGGGCATTGAAGAGGTTAATGGTTATGGGTTATGGGTTAATGGTTATGGGTTATGGGTTAATGGTTATGGAGCTGGATGGTGCACGCTGGACGGCCGCCGTCTCGACTCCAAGCCTACTGATGCAGGCCTCTACATCCACAACGGTCGCAAGGTGCTGATCAAGTAACGTTCTCTTTCTATCAAGAATTCGCGAATTTGAGTATTTCTTTGCGCTACGGATTTCACGTATTTAACGGATTTCCGTAGCGCTTATATTTTGATAATCAATAACTTGAAAATTATAGAATAAATTCTATGAGATGTAGAACGGTGGTTTGCATATAATAGCTTAGAACAAATAGCGCTCCTTGAGATAGTTTACCCAGGCGGCGCCGTCGGGGTCGGTGAAGTTCTGTTGGATCAACAGGAAGAGGTCCTCGAAGGTGATGGCTTGCCACGTCTTTTGTCCTTCTGGGCTAAGCCATTGCTTGTAATTACGCACGGCACCATTGTGCGTCTTGTCGCCCTGGAAATGGGTGTTGCCCTTGGGATAAACCAGCAGGGAAAGGAAATACTTGATGTCCTCATTCTGCACCATGGAAGCGCCCAGCAGGTGATTGCGCCAGATCTGACGCAGTTCGTTACGCACCAATGGCGACCACGCTCTGAGGCCCGTCTCCTCACGCTTGAAGGCTTTTGGAATGAAATACCTGGATTCCTTCATCACAGCATAATAGGTGGAATGCTTGTAGTTTGTGATAGCCTCCTTCTTTTCCTTCTCGCTCGGCGAGTAGCCTTTTTCGGTATATTTCACCTCAATACCGATGCCGCCTTTTGCACCATCTTCTGTCACAAATTCAACATAGGTGTCGAAGGAGGTTTTGTCGTTGAGGTAAACTTTATCTTTGGGAGCATACTCAACGGTGATGCCGGTGATTTCCTTAATCTTTGGGCCGTTGGGCGAAACCTTTTCGAGGATTGAGTTGAACAGGTCCTTGGCATGACTTTTCTTGTCGTCGGACAAGGACATCGGGAAGAAGATATTCCAGGGCATGTGCTCACTGCGAAGTGCGTGACGCATCATCAAAGCGGACGGAGCATAGGTTCCTGCCTCTTTCCGCTGCTTGATTTCGTCAAGGATCTGCTGACGATAACCTTCGTAGAAAATCTTTCCGTCCTTGGCATCTTCCTTTTTGAGCAAAGCATCGACGGGGTCCTTCGCTTCGGGATAACCTGTGGGTTTGCGTCCAAAGGTGTCAAACTTCTTGATTCCGTACTTTTCAACGAAATAACTTGCCTGTTTCTTACGAGCATTGTCTTTGAAATTGTTTTTCATAAGCTTAAATGTAAATAAATGAAGTATTTAAGGATATTAGTTTTATCGGGAGTTAGTATTTGCCATCATCGATTTACCCCCTCGTCAAATACGCCTGCACGATAAAGGCGATGAATAAGATGATTGCAATGGCGGAAATAATAATGGCTGAGTATTTAAGAAATTTGGGGTGAGTCTGCTCCAGGTGGGAAATCCTGTCGAGACCCAAGAGGATGAGGGAAGTAGCAAGGAGCAATCCGAAAATCATGGACATCAAACTTCTTACGCCAGAGAAGTATGCATAGAAGTTGTAGATGAAATAAGTGGCTCCGAATAGAACCATAAAAATAGCGAATTTTTTCATAGATTTAATATTGAGAGGATTGTTTAATATAGTCGATCTTAGACGGCACAAAGATACACTTTTTTTTAATATGTACAAAAAAATCAATAATTTTTCTACAATATTACATTTAAATTTGTTGCTAAGATTGCATCTTTTTCATTTTTCCCGTATTATTGAAGTGAAATGTGGTTTTTGGGAGAAGTTTTGTTTTGATTGTTCGGAAAAAATCACTATCTTTGCGGCGATATTTAAAGAAAACAAATTATGAATTCTTTCCTGGAATTGGCAAAAGAGCGGTGCTCGGTGCGCGCATACAAGTCGGATCGCGTCGAAGCGGAAAAGCTGGATTATATCCTTGAGGCTGCTCGAATGGCTCCATCGGCGGTGAACAAGCAGCCGTGGAAAATCTATATGATTACGCCTGAGAGCGGCCTTGAACTGCGCGAGAAGGTGCAGCGCTGCTACGACCGCGATTGGTTCAAGACGGCTCCGTACTACCTGATTCTTTGCATCGAGCACGACCAGAGCTGGCATCGCGGCAACGACGGCAAGGACCATGGCGACATCGACATCGCCATACTGGCTGAGCATATCTGCCTGGCTGCTGCCGAGCAGGGCCTGGGCACCTGCTGGGTTTGCAACTTCGATGCGAAGCTGTGCCATGAGCTCTTTGGCTTCGGGGCTGACGAGGAGCCTGCCGTGCTTATTCCCCTTGGCTATCCGGCCGATGACTTTGTGGCGCGGGAGAAGACGAGAAAGACGATTGAGGAAATAACCAAAGTTTTTTAGGCAGCCATAAACGGCCGCGACGGAAACAAAAAGTTTTATGGCGAAAAAGAACTTTGTGGAGAAGATGTTTGATGACATCGCTCCTACCTATGATAAATTGAATCATATCCTTTCGCTCAACGTGGACAAGAGCTGGAGGCGAAAAGCCGTGAAGCGGATCTGTTCGACCAATCCGCAGCACGTGCTCGACATCGCGTGCGGAACGGGTGACTTCGCAATTGCCTTGGCCCAAGCCGGTGTACCAAAGGTGTCGGGAATAGATATCTCGGAGGGTATGCTCGAAGTGGGACGTGAGAAGGTGAAGAATCTCGGTCTGGATATCGAGATGAAGGTGGACGACAGCGAGTGCCTGAGTTATGCCGACAATACCTTCGATGCCATCAGCGTGGCTTTCGGCGTTCGCAATTTTGAGCATCTGCAATTGGGACTGAACGAGATGAACCGCGTGCTTCGTCCCGGGGCTTTGGTATGCATCGTGGAGCTGTCGGTGCCTTCGAATCCGATTCTGCTATGGGGCTACAAGCTCTATTTCCTGCACGTCCTTCCGTTTATCGGTGGGCTTATTTCGGGTAATAAGAGTGCTTACAAGTATTTGCCAAAGTCGGTGCTGAACTTCCCCAAGCCAGACAAGGTGTGTGAGATGCTGCGCCTGGCAGGGTTCGAGAAGGTGGAGGCCAAGGCGTTCACGTTCGGGCTTTGCAGGATGTTCACGGGTGTCAAGAAAGGGTGATTGAAGCGGCCAAAAACGGCCGCGACGAGAAAACAAAGCGGCGGCAAAAGACGGCTGTGCAACGACGTTAAGGTGCGGCCAAGCTTGGCCGCGACGTTTAACAGAATAACGAAATGGCAATGAATAACGAGATAAAGATGAATTCGGTGAAGGCGTGGCTGCTGGCTGCACGACCGAAGACGCTGACGGGGGCGATGATCCCCGTGATGCTGGCAGGAGCGATGGCATGTCGTGTGGGTGCATTCGACGAAACATGGTTCGGGACACCTGGATTGCATCTTTTCCTTTGGCTGTGTTGCGCGCTGTTTGCGTGCCTGATGCAGGTAGCTGCCAATATGATCAACGACCTGTATGACTTCCGCAAAGGAACGGATCGCGAGGACAGATTGGGACCAGAACGTGCCTGTGCACAAGGATGGATTACACCCGAAGCTATGCGCAAGGGCATCGTGTGCGTTCTTGTGGCGGCTTGTATTGTCGGACTTGCTGCCGTGTATAGGAGCTACGAGTTCCTGCCATGGAAGGGCGTCGAATTCATTCTGCTTGGATTGGCCTGCGTTCTCTTTGCCTTCCTCTACACCACCCGACTGTCGTATATGGGATGGGGCGATCTGCTCGTGCTCATCTTCTTCGGATTTGTACCCGTCTGCGGCACCTATTATCTGCAGACACTCTATATTGGAACGAATGCCATTCTGCTGAGCCTGATTGCCGGTATTGCCATCGATGCGCTCCTGATGATTAACAACTATCGTGACCGTGACCAGGACCGTATTTCGGGCAAGCGTACGATAGTAGTAAGATTTGGTGAAAAGTGCGGACGCTATGCCTATCTGCTGATTGGCGTGATTGTGACGGCGCTCGTCTTCTGGCTTTGCTGGCGCACGATAATGTTCGATGGCAGGCCGGTGCGTTTCGTCTTCCTTGCCTTGCAATTGATCTATCCTGTCATGCACTTTATGACGTGGCGCAAGATGGTAAAGATATTTTCAGGCAGAGCTTTGAATGGAATCTTGGGCGAAACTTCGCGCAATATGTTCCTGATGGCGGCATTCCTGTCGCTGGCATTAATGCTAGGATAACTTATTTCAAACCAATTAATTTATAAACAAAATGAAGAAGACAATGTTGTTGATGGGTCTTGCCATTCTGACCCTCTGCGGTTGCAGCAACGAGAATGGAAAAGTTGAAAAAAGCGCGAGTGATGTGGTGATTGAGACCATCATGACCCGTCGTTCGATTCGCCAGTACAAAGATGAGCCTGTGAGCCGCGAGCAGATGGAAACCATCTTGAAGTGCGGTATCAATGCCCCCAGCGGCAGCAATAGACAGGAATGGGAGATTCGCGTGGTGGATAATCCCGAATTCATCAACGGTTGCACCGAAGCCTGGAAGAAGACCCTCGATGCCGACAGACTTACGAAGATGGTCGATGCCAACTTCAAGAATATGTTCCGCAACGCTCCAACTGTGGTGTTCATCGCTTGTCCGAAGGGCACCGAACTGAACTGCGGATTCCTTGGCCAGAACATGATGCTTTCGGCATGGTCGATGGGTATCGGCACCTGCTGCCTGGGTGGCCCCGTGCAGTTCTTCCGCACCGAGGCTGGCGCTGAGTATCTGAAAAAGCTGGAATTCAGCGAGGGATACGAGATCCTCTATGCCATTGCTTTCGGCTATCCCGACGAAACGCCTGATGCCAAGCCCAGGGATTGGGACAAGGTGAAGTTCCTGGACTGATCGGTATGAGCTGAGCTATTTTAGCTGAGCAATAATAAAACACATTTTTGCTTTGAAGTTAACAGGAGTTAGAGGGAGTTTTTGCTATCTTCCGCTAACTCCCATTACCATTAAAAACTTTTACGACTACCTTCATTACCTTATTTTTACACTACTAAGTAACTATTCGGAATTAACTATACATATTTTTCTTTTAACACGAATTATCGCAAATTATCATTAATTTCTCAGTATGTGTCTATATTGACCTGCCTTTATACTAATATTCATGTAAATTCATGATAATTCGTGTTAAGAAAAAAGACGCATATAATTATCGTTAATTTTGGTTACATATTCATTCACTAATTAGTATGAAAAGATTGTTTACACTTATTCTTTCCCTAATGCTTGCCCTCTCGTTGCAGGCACGGGACAACGGACAGTTCTTCAAGAAACTGACCGGCAAAAACATTGCCGTCGAAAACGTCGAACAGCGATTCGCTGAGTGGTTTTCCCTGCCTGAAAACACCGAATGGTGCGAGGTCAGCCACAGCACCGACTTCTCGGGAATGGAACGCATCGAGTATCGCCAGTATGTTGCCGGCGTTGAGGTCGAGAATTCACAGGTGCTTATCCATGCCAAGGACGGTATGGTCCGCACAGCCAACGGTATGGTCATGGAGTTGCGTCGCTCTCCCGCCAGGATTCGCCGCCACAGCCCCATCTTCAACGATGGCACTGCCGAAAACAAGGGCCATTCGCTCTATCTGGTCAATACCAAGAACGGGTTCCGCTATGCCTACAAGGAGCTGTCGTCTGACCGTAGCAAATGGTTCTATTACGACGTCGAGACCCTGGAGGTAATCAAAGTCGTGTCAAGAATTCATCGATTTCAAGCAGAGAATTCGCCCGTGAAGGTCAATGCTTCTACCATCTACAACGGCGATGTGACGCTCGATGCAAGTCTGGCAGACGATGGCACGACCTACCTCTACGACCCCGAGCGAAATATCCACACGCTCAATGCCGCTTACTTTCCCACCTATGAACAGATGTACAACGATGGGAATCTCTGGTACTACTTTCCGCAACTCGACATGCCCGACAACTACTATGATGCCGATATTTATCAGATTAGCAGTTGGGTGAAGACGATCACGGATATGGCCGAGAACAACGAGCTCGACCACCTCACCGAATACATCCTCGATCATTCCACGTATATCAACAACCAGCCGGAAACCAATTACTTTGCCTATCGAATCACCGACCTCAAGATTGATGAAATATTGGTCAAGGACGAGGAGGGTGACCTCTTTCCCTACACACCCGGTGAAAATAGCGACGACGATGACGACGATGACCCAGGTGATATTGACTGGGGTGACATGGACTGGGATGACGATGATGACGGCAACGATGAAGATGATGAAGATGACGACGACTATTACTGGGGTGACGATGACGATGAGTTGGAAATCCACATGGAACTCCTGTACGGCACCGAACCTCAAAAAGTCAGCAAGGCCGTTATCTCCGATTTCATGACCGATCTCTCTGCTATCGAGGAATTTCCTTTCGCACCCAGCTTTGGCGAGGTCGTTAACCTCCTTCCACGCGAAGGCGGCACACTCGTTGTCTATTTGTACAATTACGAGGAGATGGATACCCTTGCCGTCATAAAAGTTGTTCCAGACGAAAGCGGGCATTTCGAATTCACCAACGACCGCATTACCTTTGCCTTCGACTATGAACCATGCGGTGATCCCACAGCCGACATCCACTGGGGGATGGCCAAGACCCTCGATTTCTATAAGGAAAAATTCGGACGAAACAGCTTCGACGATAACGGAGCACCAGTCTATAATCTCGTCTATAACATCCTTGAGGACGACTTTGTCTTCCTCAGTTTCATTCCTCTGAATGCGGCAGCCATCTCCGTAAACGATCCCATGCCGATGCTGTATGGCCTGGGCGGCTTGAAAGTTGAAGGTATCATGAGGCCAGTAGTCGAATTGTCGGTAATGGCACACGAATTCACCCATAACGTTACCAAATGCACAGCTGGATTGGAATATAGGGGTGAGTCGGGTGCGCTCAACGAGTCGTTCTCCGACATCTTTGGCATCGCTGTAAAGAAATATGTCACTAATTGCGCCAACTGGTATATCGGTGAAAATGTGATACTAAACGAAGAACTGGAATTCGTTTCCAATATGCGCGACATGGCCGATCCAAAGAGCAATGCGGATGGTGCTAATCCCTGCCCCGACACCTACGAAGGCGAATACTGGGTTGATCCTAATAATATGGAAGATATGGATGAAGGAGGCGTCCACAAGAACAGCAGCGTGCAGAATAAGTGGTTCTACCTGCTTACTGAAGGCGGAGAGGGCACCAATGACTATGAATTCTCCTACAATGTGGAAGGCATCGGCATGGAAAAGGCATTGAAGATAGCTTACCTTACCCTTACCAGCTACGCTACAATGGAGTCCGACTATGCAGCCATCTACATGGCTTCGCTAGAGGCCGCCGAGGTTCTCTTTGGCGACAACAGCAAGGAGCTACAGGCAGTAGCCGCTGCCTGGGAAGCCGTAGGTGTCGCCGATTCTGATCTCACCGGTATTGAGCAGACCTACGAGATGGATGCACAGGATGGTCGTTATTTTGACCTGCAAGGACGTGCATTGTCTGAATTGCCCACCGAACGTGGCGTCTATATCATCAACGGCAAGAAGGTGGTTATAAAGTAATGTCTTTTCCATCGCGAATTAACATTCAAGAAAACAAAAATGTGTCAAAAATTTTCGGATTTTTGACACATTTTTTCATGATATATTTGGAAGACTAATTAGAAAACCGATGGCCTTTGCGGCGACAATCATTGGACAGAAAGCACGGAAGGAGATCCATTTGTAAAGTAATAACCGTTGATTACTTTTGAATGCGGTAAATAAGGGAGACGGGTTCGCCATAGGGCGTGATGCCTTCGGCGCGGAGAGTGTAGGAGGTGTGATAGTTGGTGGGAAGAGGAAGGTCGAGAGTAACGCGGCCTGAAGTACCTGTAAAGTACTCGGGGTTCCAGTAGCGGGTGGCACGGGGAGAGCGAGATACGTGAATGTTGGGGAACTGCTGGCGCTTGACGTAGCCCAAGGGCATCACGAGCTTAAGGACTTCATTCCATCCAGATTCATAGACGAGTTCATTGAGCTTCTTCAAGTCGATGCGGATGATGGGCGAATCGGGGTATTCGGTTCGACCAATGGTTCGAGCAACGTTGGGATGAATGAAATCGACTGCATAGACCATTTCAACGGGTATCTCCAGGGCTTTTTGAGGTAGGTATTTACCTAAAGAGTCCTTCTCGATGGGCATTTCGGTGGTTCCTACTACGAAGCGGACAGGAACGTGCATGCCGTTGGTCTTATACTTGGCTACCTCGTCATCGAAGGTGATGTCGTCGAACTTCAAGATCATATCCTTGAGTTCGTAATATTTATAATCCGAAAGAGTACGGGTATATTTGGTTTTATGGGCAGAGCGCGTGTATATGTCATCAGGTTCACTAGAGACAAGCATCTCCTTGACTTTCTGTTCGAGCTTCTCCTTGTTCTTGTCAGGTTCCACCTTGGCGGATTTGGCCGTAGTGTCGGCAGCTATCGTGTCGGCAGTAAGCTTGAGGTAGTATTGCTTTGCATCGCTCGGCAGATGCTGTAAGGTCTTGGGCAGAGAAAAGTTATCGATTTCAATTGCCTTAGTCGGTTTGCCATTGGGAGCAAAGGCCATAATGCAAAACAAGGTACTGTCGGGATAGCTGAGATTTCGGAAATGGAAAACACCATCATCTTCGCATTCAGTAGTATAGATTTCCGAATTGGTCACATTCACCAGAACAACCTTATAAGGCTTATTGTAGAGGCGGTAAGTGAGGCGACCGCTGATGCTCTGAGACCTTTCGTAGAAGAAACGAGGCTTGTAGAGGCTGGTGTCACTAGAAATTGTTTCGAGAGAAAAGAGATCGGGCACAAGAGGCAGCATATGCGTGATGGAAGCTGCAGTATCGACGGGGGTTAGGTGGTCGTCGGTGACTGAGATAGAGAGCCAAGTGGAATCGGGAGCATCGAAGGTGAAGCGTGTGAGCGTGTCGCGTCGATAATAGGAATATGGCCTAACGGAATCTGGTAGAAGCATTGGCGCATCGGGACAATAGCCTTCGTGAAGCGGACGCACTACATAGCCTTTGGCCACATCCTTTTCAGTGATGACATGGATAGTTTTGCGGAAAATAAATTCTTGTTTCGTACCTAATATATAATAAGTGTAGCCGGTGAGCGTGTAATCACCACTGACGAGTTCCTTGGGTAGAATCATGTGCCCAACGAAACGGCCTTCGCGCTCCATCATCTTACACCATGAGACAGCCTGATCAATGCCGTTGCGCAGGTCGGAGTAAACGAAGCGGCTACTCCGATATCGCGGTTTCAGCGATTCACCTTCCACTAACCATGCGCGCATCCAAACCGTGTCGCCAGGATGATAGAGCTCGCGGTCAGTCATAATGTGAACCTTCTCCTGCGGGAATAGACTACGCTGGAGCTGCAGGCGTTCGGCAAGCGAATCATTTTTCTCTACCTGCGCCATAACGGGGAGAGAAAGGAGGAGAGACAACAAGGTCAGGAGGAAGCGCATAGTATAGACTTTTTTGTGAATAGGTATAACGGAATACCGAAATTACGGAATACCGAAATAAACGAATACATAAAAACAGCTTCAGTTCTTGAAGCTATGGATGGGTGCAGGGATGCGGCCACCACGATTGACAAAGACGTCGCAGGCAAAACGATTGACGGGCATAATGGGGGCATAACCGAGGAGGCCACCAAACTCTACCACCTCTCCCACTCCTTTGCCGATGACGGGAATGACGCGGACAGCAGTGGTCTTCTGGTTGACCATACCGATAGCAGCTTCGTCGGCGATGATGCCGGCAATCGTGGTGGCTGGTGTATCGCCCGGGATGGCAATCATGTCGAGACCCACAGAACATACACAGGTCATAGCTTCGAGTTTTTCGATGGTTAGGGCTCCGGCATTGACGGCATCAATCATGCCTTGATCTTCGCTGACGGGAATAAAGGCACCAGAGAGGCCACCCACGTAAGAACTTGCCATCACGCCACCCTTCTTGACCTGGTCGTTAAGGAGAGCGAGGGCGGCTGTTGTACCAGGTGCACCCGTACGCTCAAGGCCGATGGCCTGCAGAATGTCTGCCACGGAGTCACCAATAGCGGGCGTTGGAGCCAACGAGAGGTCGATGATGCCGAAGGGTACTCCCAGGCGACGAGAGGCTTCCTGTGCGACAAGTTGGCCTACACGGGTGATCTTGAATGCAGTCTTCTTGATGGTTTCACAGAGCACTTCGAAGTTGGTGCCTTCGGGCAGGTTTTCGAGCACATGCTTCACAACACCAGGACCTGAGACGCCAACGTTGATGATGGCTTCTGCTTCGGACACGCCATGAAAAGCACCTGCCATGAAGGGGTTGTCATCAGGTGCATTGCAGAAAACGACAAGCTTGGCGCAACCCAGTGAATCGGATTCCTTAGTGGCGAGGGCTGTTTCCTTGATGACATCACCCATAAGACGCACTGCATCCATATTGATGCCGGTTTTGGTGGAGCCGACATTGACACTGGAACAGACGAGCTCGGTGCGCTTCATAGCTTCGGGGATGGAGCGGATGAGCAGTTCATCGGCCCGAGTCATGCCCTTCTGCACTGTAGCCGAATAACCACCAATGAAGTTGACGCCGACATCGTGGGCTGCGCGGTCGAGCGTTCGAGCTATCTTCACGAAATCGTGGGTTGTCTTGCAGCACGAAGCGCCAACGATGGCTACTGGTGTGATGGAGATGCGTTTGTTGACAATGGGAATACCGTATTCCTGCGAGATGGCTTCGCCAGTGCGGACGAGGTTGGAGGCATAGCGCAGGATCTTATCGTAGATGTTCTGGCAAGTTTGGAGTACGGATTCGGTGGAACAGTCGAGCAAGGAGATACCCATCGTGATGGTGCGCACATCGAGATGTTCCTGGTCTATCATTTGGTTGGTCTCGAGGACCTCGGATACATTGATCATGGTTGGACAAAATTAGATGCGATGCATCTGATTGAAGATTTCTTCCTTCTGGCACTTGATTTCCAAGCCCTTGGATTGGCCGACGGCTGCGAGACCGTCACGAAGTTCGCTGAATGGGACGTTGCAGTTGTTGATGTCAACGATCATCATCATTGTAAAGTAGTCACGAAGAGTGGTCTGGGTGATGTCGAGGATGTTGACATTGTTTTCTGCAAGATAAGTGCATACGGCGGCGATGATACCAATGGTATCCTTGCCTACTACGGTTATGACTGTGCGGTTCATAGGAGTGATTATTAAATGAAGGGGCAGCCAAATATGGCTGCAACGAAAACAAATGGGACGCGAGACGACGGAACCGAGCGACGCGAGGAACTAATTAATCGCGACGGAAGATGTCGCGGGTGTAGACCTTATCCTTGACATCGTCAAGGGAGGTGTCGTAACGGTTGGCGATAATAGCATGGGACTGCTCCTTGAATGCCTGAAGGTCGTTGACAACCTTGCTACCGAAGAAGGTGGAGCCATCGGGAAGAGCTGGCTCGTAGATAATGACTTCAGCGCCCTTGGCCTTGATGCGCTTCATGATGCCCTGGATGGCTGACTGGCGGAAGTTATCGGAGTTGGACTTCATCGTGAGGCGATAGACTCCGATAACGCATGCGTTGGGGTCGTTGGCACCATACTGGTTGTTGCTAGTGTAATCGTACCATCCAGCCATCTTGAGCACGGCATCGGCGATGAAGTCCTTGCGTGTGCGGTTGCTCTGCACGATAGCTGTCATCATCTCCTGCGGAACGTCCTGATAGTTGGCAAGGAGCTGCTTGGTGTCCTTGGGCAGGCAATAGCCTCCATAGCCAAATGATGGGTTATTGTAATGGGTACCGATTCGTGGATCGAGGCCGACACCATTGATGATGGATGCGGTATCGAGACCCTTGACTTCGGCGTAGGTGTCGAGTTCGTTGAAATAGCTGACACGCAGGGCAAGATAGGTGTTGGAGAAAAGCTTGACGGCTTCTGCCTCCTTCATGCCCATAAAGAGCGTTGGGATATCTTCCTTCAGCGCTCCTTCGACAAGAAGGTCGGCAAAAGTGTGGGCGAACTCCTCGGCCTGAGGATTGCCGATAGCGGTGATGGCGGCGTTCTCCTCGGTGAAGTTCTTCTCGTCGATATGGATGAGCTTGGGGAAACCTACGATGATACGCGAAGGATAGAGGTTGTCATAGAGGGCCTTCGACTCGCGCAGGAATTCAGGCGAGAAAAGAAGGTTGAACTTCTTGCCTTTCAGTTCAGGCTTGTAGAGGAATTGGAGAGCGTACTTGACGTAAAGCGAACGAGTATAACCGACCGGGATGGTACTCTTGATGACCATGACAGCATCAGGGTTGTTGGCGATGACGAGATCGATGACTTCTTCGACGTGGGAAGTGTCGAAGTAGTTCTTGACGGGATCATAATTGGTGGGAGCAGCAATGACCACAAAGTCAGCCTGGCGATAGGCAGCTGGACCATCGAGGGTGGCGCTGAGGTCACCACCCTTGCCTTCCTTGCGGAGGGCGGGCAGAACCTCGGTAAGGTAACGCTCGATGTATTCGTCCTGTATGGGGCTGATGCCGCGATTGATCTTATCCACCTTTTCAGGGACAACATCAACAGCGATAACTTTGTGATGCTGTGCCAACAATGTGGCGATGGAAAGGCCTACATAGCCTGTACCGGCTACAGCGATGGTGATTTCTGAGAATGGATGCATTTTTAATCTTATATTGGGCGGCCATAGTTGGTCGCGACTGAAACACATAAAAGGGTGGCTGAGTGACTGTGATATGGACACTCTTAATGCGTGAGCTGATAGAACAGCTCTTGAAGGAGGTCGGGATCGGGTGTGGTGGCGGGACGGCCACCTTTGCTGCGCGCATCGAAATCTCGAAGGATAGCGATGTTGCGCATCACGGTGCGAGCATTGAACTGACGCATACCGTCGAGGACGCTCTTCGCTTGCGGATAGCTGCAACCTACCTCTTTCATGATGCCGTTGACAGAGCGATCCTGACAATAGTAGGCCATCATCATGTTCTGGAAGAAACTGAAGAGCGTGGAGATGACCATGGGCAAGGGTCCAGCCTTGGGATTACGCGCGAAATAAAGACGAATCAACTCGATGCGCTGGGCATCCTTGCGAGCAAGGGCTTCAACAAGTTCAAAGACATTGAACTCGCGAGATATACCGACATGGTCAGCCACATCCTGTGCCGTGATGGAGGTTCGTCCCTGTAAAGAGAGACGGAGTTTGTCCACCTCATGGGTGAGACGACTAAAATCGGCACCGATGAAGTTCTGGAGCATATCAATGGCCTTGGGTTCGGCATTGACACCAAGCGACTGCAGGAAGCCAGGAAGGACGCGGGGCAGTTCGTAGTCACGCACCTTGTCGCTCTGATAGACTTCTCCAATCTTTTTGCAAATCTTCACCAGTTCGTTGGCACCGGTGATGGTGGCAGTCTTATAGGTGATGACGAGGATAGTGCTTGGACTAGGCTGCTTAAGGTAAAGACAAAGGTCATCGAGCTTGAAGGAACGCTTGTCAAGAGCCTGTGCCTCGCGAAGCAGGACAAGCTGTTTTTCGGCCACCATAGGGAAACGACGACAGGCAGAGATAACATCTCCTATTGTGAACTCGCCTGCACCTGCAAAGAACTGCACCAGATCGAAATCCTTCTCGTCATCAGTTAGTACAGTGTCGAGGAGTAGGTTAGCGAGCTGGTCAATGAAAAAGGCTTCTTCGCCATGCAGAAGATAGACAGGAGCGTATTGCCGCTGCTCAATTTGGGCCTTTATGCGCTGAAAATCGTCGGATTTCTTTGCCATTTCGAATTTCTTTAGTATCTTTGCAGCATAAAAACACTTATCAATTAACAAATAACAATTAACAATTAATAGTTAACTGGACTTTGGAAAAACTGAATCTGCCATCATACGAGGTACGCACTCGAATAAATCCTAAGAACTCGCTGGAGGAGATCTGGGACACTCAGCGTCGTCGCTGGGTGAAACTCACTCCAGAAGAATGGGTGCGCCAGCACTTTGTGCATTACCTGATCGGGACGATGAATTACCCTTCGGGAAGAATAGGCAATGAGGTCAGCATTCGCGTGGGACAACTGGAGCGAAGGTGCGACAGCGTGGTCTTCGGTGACGAAGGAGAAGCACTGATGATTGTAGAGTACAAGGCGTCGAGTGTTCGGCTGACACAGGAAGTGTTTGACCAGGTATCGCGCTACAACATCGCGCTGCAAGTGGATTGGCTGCTAGTCAGCAATGGGCTGCAGCATTACTGCTGTCACCTGAACCGTGAAGCAAATTGCTGGGAATTCCTTCCAACGATTCCAAACTATCAGGCGTTGAGCCCGCGATGACATCCTCGATGGTGTCAGGCTCATCGGTACCACCTACTTCGACAAGTTGGTTGTCGGTGAGATGGATGACACGACCCGGGAAGTCGTTGAGGAAAGCCAGATTATGAGTTGACATAATAACCGTAGAATGCTGCTCCTTGCAAATCTTGTATAGGAGACTCACGATGCGATACCCTGTCTCGAGGTCGAGATTGCCTGTAGGCTCGTCAGCGAGAATGAGACGAGGACTATTAAGGAGAGCTCTTGCGATTACGACACGTTGCTGCTCACCACCCGAGAGGGTGTTGGGCATTCGTTTTTCGCAACCAACCATATCGACAAGATCGAGCACTTCGGTAATGCGACGACGACGGTCATCGGAGTTTTTCCAACCTGTGGCACGAAGGACGAAATCAAGATTGGCTTCGACGTTGCGGTCGGTGAGCAACTGAAAATCCTGGAAGATGATGCCGACCTTACGGCGAAGGTAGGGTATCTGGCTGGACTTGAGCGCAAGGAGATTGTATTCGTCGAATATGCGGGCCTCGTCTCCTTTGAGGATGTCGAGATCCTTGTACATAGTTCGAAGAAGTGAGGATTTGCCGGCACCTACCTTGCCTATGAGATAAACAAACTCTCCCTCACCGACAGTGAGGTCCATATTGCTGACGAGGACGTTGTCACCTCGTGCTATTGTGACGTTCTTGTATTGGATCATGGGAGGAGTTATGAAGCGTTAATGTTTTTTCCAGCCAGGCTGATGTCGCTCGGCGAGTTCGGCGGCCATATCCTCGATGCGTAGGCCCTTGCTTGTGAGCAGAACAATGAGGTGATATAGCATGTCAGAGCCTTCATAAATGAGGCGATCGTTGGTACCATTGGTAGCTTCGATGACGAGTTCGAGCGCCTCCTCTCCTACCTTCTGTGCCATGCGGTTGAGACCATCCTTGAAGAGGCTTGTGGTGTAGGAGCCTTCGGGCATCTCTTCATGACGCTTGTTGATGAAATCCTGCAGTTCAGTGAGGAAAAGCAGAGGGTTGCGTTCGTTGGTCTCATTCCAACAGGTATCGGCACCAGTATGACAAACGGGGCCAGCTGGATTGACTTTGATAAGAAGGGTATCGTTATCGCAATCGTTGAGGATTTTGACTACGCGAAGGACGTTGCCAGAGGTCTCACCTTTGGTCCAAAGGCAATTACGAGTGCGGCTCCAGAAGGTAACGAGACCAGTCTGAACGGTTTTTTCGTAGGCTTCGCGATTCATGAAGCCGAGCATGAGGACCTTATTGGTCACAGCATCCTGGATGACAGCGGGCACCAGGCCTTGGAGTTTGTCGAAATCGATTTGCATTCGTTTATTGGGGGTTATGATGGGTTATGATAGAGGGCAGCCAAACTTGGCTGCAACAGGAACACGAGGAATGCGGCAGAAAACAGCCGTAACGAGAACATAGGGGGACGGCGAAAAGGGCGGGACGCAAAGCGCGGGTTAAAGGCGAACGTTGATACCGTGATCGGCAAGATAAAGCTTAAGTTCACGCATGGGAATCTCGCCGAAGTGGAAGACCGAGGCTGCTAAGGCAGCATCAGCGTGGCCTATCTGGAAAACATCGAGGAAATGCTCCTTGGTGCCAGCTCCACCCGATGCGATGATGGGGATTGAAAGTTCGTCGGAGAGTCGGGCAAGAGCATCATTAGCAAAACCTTGCTTCGAACCATCATGGTTCATCGATGTGAAGAGTATCTCGCCGGCACCACGTTCCTGGGCTTCATGCGCCCACTCTAAGAGGTAACGCTGGGTGGGTATACGACCTCCGTTGAGGTAGCAGCGCCATTGGCCATCGTCCTCAAGGCGGGCATCGATGGCGCAGACACACTCCTGTCGACCAAAGCGCTCGGCAATCTCAGTGATGAGTTCTGGACGTCGAAGGGCAGACGAATTAACCGACACCTTATCGGCTCCAGCAGCTAGAAGACGTTCAACATCACTGAGTTCGTGTATGCCACCACCCACGGTGAAGGGTATGGATACCTCTGCAGCAATGCGACGGACAAGGTCGGTGAATGTGCGTCGTCCTTCGTGTGAGGCAGTGATGTCGAGATAAACCAGTTCATCGGCACCCATTTGGCTATATTGCTTGCCGAGTTCAACGGGATCACCAGCATCGCGGAAATTGACGAACTGAACACCCTTGACGGTGGTTCCGTCCTTAACGTCGAGACAGGGGATGATGCGTTTGGCTAACATAGCTTAATTAATAATTAACAATTAACAAATAACAATTGCAATTAACAATTGTTTTGTTGGTAGCGTTCGAGTTCAGAGAAGGTAATGCGACCCTCGTAGATGGCCTTACCAATAATGACGGCGGGGACGTTGGCAGCTTCGAGCTGAAGTACATCCATCATGCAACTGACGCCACCGGAAGCAATGACATAAAGGTCGGGGAACTCTGCCATCATATCCTTATAGAGTTCAGTGGAAGGACCAGCCATCATGCCGTCTCGCGAAATGTCGGTGGAGATGACTTTGCTGACGCCACGTGCGGTGTAGCTCTCAAGAAACGTCTGCCAACGAGCATCGCTCTCCTCGAGCCAGCCCTGGATGGCTATGCGACCGTCCTTGATATCGGCACCGAGAATGACACGGTCGGAACCATACTGCTGCAGCCAAGCCAAAAAGAGCTGGGGGCGCTGTACCGCAATAGAGCCACTGGTAATCATTTGTGCTCCACTTTCGAAAGCGATGTGGACATCATCGTCGCTCTTCAATCCACCACCAAAATCGACGATGAGATTGGTTTGGGATGCAATCTGTTCGAGGATCCGATGGTTGACAATGTGACCGCCTTTTGCACCATCAAGATCGACAAGGTGAAGACGATGGATGCCGATATCTTCGAACTGACGGGCCATCTCAAGAGGGTCCTGACTATATTCTTTCTTAGTATCATAGTCGCCTTTGGTAAGGCGAACGAGTTTGCCGTCGATAATGTCAACGGCCGGGATTATTTCAATCATAATAAAAAGTTGCGTAAAATCTGTTCACCTACTGGGCCTGATTTCTCAGGATGGAACTGCGTAGCCCAAAAGTTGTCCTTGTGGAGAGCAGCACTATAGGAACCGTCATAGTCGGTCTGGGCAATGGTGTAGGAACAGATGGGAACATGAAAACTATGCACGTAATAAACGTAATCGCCTTCGTGCAAATTAATAAACAAGCGATTTGAGTTGCCGTTTTCGGCAGTCATTTCGAACTTCTCAATGGTATTCCATCCCATCTGAGGGACCTTGAATTCCTTTGAAGAAGGACGGAAACGAATGACAGGGACATCAAAGATGCCAAGGCAATCGACATCACCTTCCTCGCTGTGACTGCAGAGGAGCTGCATGCCAATGCAAATGCCAAGGACTGGCTGTTGGAGGCCGCGAATCACGTCGGCAAGGCCAGTTTTGTTGAGATGCTGCATAGCTGCACGCGCCTCACCCACTCCAGGGAAGATGACGCGGTCGGCCTGACGAATAACGACAGGATCGTCGGTTATGACAGCATCATGGCCAAGACGGCGGCAAGCACAATAGACACTGTAAATGTTGCCTGCGTTGTATTTGATGATTGCTACTTTCATTTTAGTCGTTATACCATTGAATCTTGTTGCTGCGCGAAACGCTCGACTTCTGATACTTGAGATCGGAGAGCATAGAGCTCTTGACAGCGATGTTATAGGTGACTTTATTGAGGTTCATGTCATAAGACGCATTGAACGAGAAGTTCCAACCCTTGGTGGGTTGCAACGTTCCACTAAAAGTGGCACTATGTACGATGCCACGATCAAATTCGCGCTTTTCCTTGTTGAAAGTCTTGTACTGATAGCGCATTGAGTAGGAGATGTTGAGCGACCAGGGTACCGTCCAGACAAGATAACCGTCGTCATCATACGATCCGGCAGTCTTCTTCTCCTTTCGTTTTCGTTTTTCGGCATTGCGCTGCATGCCTTCGAGACTCGTCGGATCGAGATCTTCCTCGACGTAGCCATCTTCACTATCGAGGTCGTAGCTTTCGTCTTCCTCTTCCTCATCTTCGTCTCCTCCTCGTCCGAAAAGTTTGGCAAGTTTCTGATTATTGAGCGAATAGTTAAACGAATAACCCGTTGACATCAAGCGAAGGAATTCACCGTCTTTCCAACGCGGACGGTCGTAATGCCGCCCATTCTCATCGTACTTATAAACGTCCCACGAAGTATTGAGGTTCATAGACGAATTCTTGCCCATCTTGATCGTAGCATTGATAGGTACAGTGGTACTCCAGCGCATCGAGTCAGCCACCATGTTATAGGAGATGCTGGTGGACAATTTGTCGATGATGGAAATCTTCTTGTAACCCGAGGAATCCTTGTCGGAACGTATCTTTGCCTCGATATTATTGTCGAATGAGAATGAGATGGAACCACTACGACCCTGAGGAGCACCGCCTTGTGTATAACCCTGGAAATAATTATAACGAACCTCACGACGTCCGGTTACCGATGTACTGTCGGGGAGATAATAAGTTCCCCAGCTGCCATATTTCTTTTCGCTGAAGTCGGGTGTATAACTGAACGAAATGTTCGGCGAGAGCACATGACGAACGGCAAAGAGACGCGACTTCCACAAGGGCTTGAAGAAACCATAGAGTTTGGTGGAGAAACTTAAGGAAGTGCTAAAGTCATAAGAGTTGTAGAAACCATAGACGGTATCCTTGGCTATACCGCCATAAGAGCCATTGGAGTTAACCAAAGAGGGATCGTAGTACTGCACGGTCTTGTGGCTGTACATGCGGTCGGTAAAATTGAAACGCGGTGAGATCTGAATATACTTCGCTGCCGTGAATGTAGCTCCGATGGGTATCGAGTGCTTGATGCCATTCTCCCAATCGCGGAGGATATTTTTCTGTCCAAACTCGTTTTCCTTGGTTGTGACCTTGTTGGTCATATTCATATTGTAGGTCATCGAGATCTTCTCATACCAACGATCGGAGCCACTCTTCTGCTTTCGCTTGAAGGGATACCAGGTGCTCATTGAGGCAGTCAACTGTGGCAATGTGACCACGAGTGTGGAGTCAGTAGTACGCTGTGTAATACTCGTCGATGCCGTCAAATTCCATTTGGTATTTGGAATCTTGTAGCTAGCATTGACTGTTGACTGCTTGGTCGAAGTGGTCAGGTCGTTGCTATAAATCGAAGTGGTGTTACTGCGTTCGTAGCCAGAGGTCGTGAAGTTAACGTTGGCCGAAAGACTAAGATTCGGATTGAAACGCGAATCCTGGGAATGACTCCAGGCGACCTTCAAATTCTTCTGTTCGACATAGTCGGAAAGTCCCTTGTCGCCTGTCTTCGCCACGAGATAACTGAAGGAGAAGTTGCCCTTGAACTTGTAACGGATGGCATAACGACTTTCGGCAGAAAGGCCCCAAGATCCCTTGGTATATATTTCGCCACGTAGTGCCAGATCGACATAATCGTTTATGGCAAAATAGTAGCCACCTTCGCGCAAATAAAGACCCTTGGTCTGATCGGCACCGTAAGTGGGCACGATGACACCGCTGGAGTAGGATTTGGTGAAGGGGAAATAGCCAAAGGGAATGGCAATAGGCAACGGTACATCAGCCACGACAAGATAAGCAGGACCAGTGACGATATTCTTATTGGGACGTAAACGACCTTTGGTAAGCTCTATGTAGAAGTGAGGGCACTCGGTCTGGTCGCAAGTAGTGTAACGACCATTTTCGAGATAGATGTCGTTATTGGGCATTTTCTTGGTAACGCCACCCGTCACGTAGCCTTCACCTTGTTGGGAAGTAACGTCACATATGAAGCCCTTGGCCGTCTTGAAGTTGTAAGACATAGTGCGTGTCTCATATTCGCCAGAACTGTCCTTGAAGACCGGTTTGCCCTTGAGTTTTCCTGTAACGGTATCGGGAACACCATTGGCATGCACGAGAGAACTGTCGAGCGAAAGCTGGAGACGTTCGGCATCAAGGGTGATGTCGGTATAGGTGACCTGCGATGAACCGTAAAGCCAAGCCATGTTGCCGGCAGCGAAGACCAGAGAGTCCTGTGCCTTATAGTTAACCACTGCCGTCAATCCGCCTCCTTCTGGTTTTGTAGACACGGAATCAACTGCTAGCGTATCGATAGAGAGACTGTCGGTGGCAATGAAAAGGGAATCTAGCGACAGGGAATCAACGAGAGTGTCGGGAGAAACAATGGGAAGAGAAATGGAATCAATAGACTCCTGCAAAGTATCGAAGACGCGCAAAGGCAAAGGCTCAGCATAAACCCTTCTGCCGAGACACAGAGGTGTCAGCAGGAGGATTAGTGTAAGCAATATTGGGGCATTGCCCTTGTTTATATGTCGCCTAAAAAACGTATGCATTATTTAAAAACGCGGCAAAGTTAGGCATTTTCTTCGATTTTGCCAAACCTTTGCCGCACTTTTTTGCATATACGCGCGAAAAGAAAGGGGTTTTTATGCTTTTTTAGGAGTTGGATGCGTCAAAAGGAAGCCTCCAAGTACAACCTGTCCGCCAATTGGAGCATCCATAGGCAGTACGTCCCTTGATGACATCTCCACCACAAAGGGGGCACTTTTGCGGCACGGAGAGGGCAGCAGGATCTTGCTGTGAAAAAGATACGGAAGCTGCCAAACTTGGCTGCGACTGGGTCTCTGGGGAAGCAGGCTTTTGGGGCTTGGTCTTCTTGGGAGTACTGGCTTTTTTGGGGGTAGCGGCTTTCTTAGTTGCTGCTGCTTTCTTCTCGGAGGCGGCTTGTTTCTTTTCCTCTTCCGGGTTGACGTAAGCAACTTGACGGTTGGACTGGTCAGACATGACACTATGGATAATGTCGACAACCATCTGCTTGAGTTCGGAGATAAACACACTTGCCTCGTATTCGCCACGCTCGATCATACGCAGTTTGCGTTCCCATTGGCCTGTCAGTTCAGGGCTTTTAAGCAATTCCTCGTGAATAACCTGAATAACATCGATGCCCGTTTGGGTGGCGATGAGGTTTTTCTTATCCTTGCGAATGTAGCGTCGCTTAAAGAGCGTCTCGATGATGGCTGCACGCGTGGAAGGACGACCGATGCCGTTCTCCTTCATAGCTTCGCGAAGTGACTCGTCCTCACATTGCTTGCCAGCCGTTTCCATGGCACGAAGCAATGTAGCCTCGGTGTATGGCTTGGGTGGTTGTGTCCATTTTTCAAGCAGCGAAGGCGTGTGTGGGCCGCTCTCCCCAACCGTAAATTCGGGCAAGATGGATGCACCTTCCTTGTCGTCATCATCGTCCTTTTCTCCAGCATAGACAATACGCCAACCAGGGTCGACAATCAACTTACCAGTGGCCTTGAATTCGACCTTCGAGGCCTCGCCCAAAACCGTGGTCGTATTGAACTTACAATCAGGATAAAACACAGAAATAAATCGACGAGTCAACAGGTCATAAACCAGGCGTTCTTGTGCACTCAAATTGTTGGCTGGAACACCCGTCGGAATAATGGCGTGGTGATCGGTAACCTTCGAATTATCGAACACATTCTTCGACTTTTGGAGCTTCTTGTTCGGCTCAAGCAAAGTGGCTGTCAACTGCTCGTATCCTCGCAGTCCCCTAAGGATATTCGGGCACTTGGGATAGACGTCATCGGGAAGATAAGTGGTATCAACACGAGGATAGGTTGCTACCTTCTTTTCGTAGAGGCTTTGAATGAGTTGGAGTGTCTGGTCGGCACTGAATCCGAACTTGCGGTTGCAATCGACCTGCAAGGATGTAAGGTCATAAAGTCGCTTGGGACTCTCCTTTCCCGACTTCTTCTGAACATCGGTAATTGTAAACAGACTATCCTTGATAGCTTCGAGTGCAGTCTGCGCCTCTTCAATCTTGTCATAACGACCTTTGGTGCTGTTGAAGGTGACATCACGATAGAGTGTCTTGAGTTCCCAATACTGCTGGGGGACAAAGTTGACAATCTCGAAATGACGCTTAACAATCATGGCCAAAGTGGGCGTCTGGACACGACCGATAGAGAGCACCTGTCTTTGTCCCGTTTGGCCGTAACGAATGGTGTAAAGACGGGTGGCATTCATACCCAAAAGCCAGTCACCGATGGCTCGACTGAGGCCAGCCATATACAGACGATCGTACTTTGCCTGAAGTTCAAGATGCTGGAATCCTTCACGAATGGCTTCGTCGGTCATCGAATTGATCCACAAGCGATAAATGGGAATTTGTCCTGCATGTTCACGCTCGATGGCACCCGCTTTCTGCATGACCCAACGTTGTATCAATTCACCCTCCTGCCCGGCATCACCGCAGTTGATGATGCACTCGGCATTGGCATAAAGGCGACTGATGATTTCGAACTGCTTGCGGACACCATCGTCATCCTTGAGCGTTATGCCGAACTTCTGCGGGATTATCGGAAGCCAGACGATACTCCAAGTCTTCCATTTGGGATCATATTCGTCGGGGTTCTTCAATTCACAAAGGTGACCGAACGTCCATGTCACCTGATAGCCATTGCCTTCCCAGTAGCCTTGGCGAGGTCCTCCCTGGTTAGCTCCAAGGATCTGTGCGATGCTCTGTGCGACGCTCGGTTTCTCGGCGATACAAACCTTCATGTTGATGTTGGCGGATATTGCTAAAATAAATTAAATAGATGTGATGATTGCCAAAATAGCTCGTTTTGGAAAAAATCGCGTGCAAAGATAAAGATTTTTTGCGAAAGTTATCCTTTAATTCAGAAAAAAATGTTATCTTTGCGGCAAATTTAGTTTTAAAACCCGTAATTTATGAAATTCACTGAGCTTTGCGATGGTATCTTCAAACGCTCCATCGCCGACTATCACAAGACCGATAACGTAGATACTCTTATCCAGAATCCCTACGAAAAAGGAACGATCGAGTTTTTCCTTTACCTGAAGAATTGGATTGACACCGTGCAGTGGCACTTCGAGGACATCATCCGCGACCCCGAAATCAATCCTGAGGCTGCTCTTGTGCTCAAGCGCAGAATCGACAAGTCGAACCAGGACCGTACTGATCTGGTGGAAATGATCGACAGTTATTTCCTCGACACTTACAAGAACGTAGAGGTACTGCCCGATGCCACCATCAACACCGAGTCACCGGCATGGGCCATCGATCGCCTGTCGATCCTTTATCTGAAGATCTACCACATGCAGGTTGAGGTAGATCGTACCGATGTATCACAAGAGCATCACGACAAGTGCGCCCAGAAACTTGATGTGCTCCTCACGCAGCGCATCGACTTGACTACGGCCATCGATCAACTGTTGGATGACATCGCTGCCGGACGCAAGGACATGAAGGTGTACAAGCAGATGAAGATGTACAACGACCCGAACCTGAACCCCGTACTCTACGGCAATAAGTAACTCAATGAAAACCTTCCGGAAAGTATTGGCCATACGCTTAAGTGCGCTGGGCGACATCTGCATGACGTTGCCCGTACTCGATAGTGTGTCACGAGCCTATCCTGACGTGCAGTTCACACTGCTGACCTCGAAAGCAGGGGCCATTGTTATGGAAACGATGCTTCATCAGCCCAACCTTTCGGTGAAGGTCATAAACAAACGTGACTATAACGGCATCACTGGGCTCAATCGGCTCTACAAAGAACTGAAGGCACTGGATGTCGATGCTGTGGCCGACCTCCACGATGTATTGCGTACTCAGTGGGTCGATCTGCGTTTTTGGATTTCAGGAAAACCCGTAAAGAGAATCCAGAAGGGACGTAGCGAGAAGAAGGCCTTGACTACGGGAGCCATCCATCGGCAACTCACGACTAGCATCGAGCGATACAGACAAGTTTTTTCTGCCCTGGGGTTGGATTTCACCATCGACTATGATGGTGCCTCACATGCCGCCTTGTTGCGAGAGAAACCTTGTGCCGTATCTCCCGAGACGCTTTCGGCAGGTATTGCTCCCTTTGCGCAACATCGGGGCAAGGTTTATCCGGAAACATTGATGCGACAGATGCTGAGCTACCTTGTCGAGCAGTTACCCGAAGTAAAAATCTACCTTTTCGGTGGACCAGACGAACAGGAAGTGCTCGACACTTGGGTAGCCGATCATCCCGAGCATATCATGAATCTGGCAGGACGGCAGACCATCGAGGACGACCTGCGCTGCATGGCCAACCTCAAGCTGATGGTGTCGATGGACTCCGCTAATATGCATCTCTCATCATTAGTGGGTCTGCGTTGCCTCTCCATCTGGGGAGCCACGCATCGCTATGCAGGTTTCTTGGGCTACCAGCAAAACGAAGACGACTGCATCGAGCTGGCACTACCCTGCCGTCCGTGTTCAATCTACGGCAACAAACCTTGCAAGTACGGCGATTACCGTTGCCTGACCCAAATCGAGCCCAGGATTGTCGCCCAACGAATCAAGGATATTCTCACCCAGTGACACCGATCGATTATGCGGATATTAATAGCCGAAGACGAACCTCTGGCTGCCCAGAAACTACAACTCTTCCTACTAAAACTGGGAGAAGAGGACACGACAGTGTTTGACAATGGCACAGACCTTGTTGAAGCCCTCAATAACATGCCTAGCCCCGACCTACTCTTCTTGGACATCCAAATGCCTGGACTGACCGGTATCGAAGTGCTCCAGCAATTGCAGACACCAGGTCAGACATCGGGGGGAAAAAACCTCAAGGTGATTATTACCTCTGCCTACGACCAGTATGCCATCGACGGATTCAACTTCGGTGTAGCCGATTATCTGCTCAAGCCATATACCCTCGACCGCCTGCGGCAAGCTCTTGACAAGGTTCGTCCTGAACCCTTTGTAAGCATTCGTGTGGACGGACGAACCGTACCAATCCGTATCATCGACATTGTGAGTCTGGCCGCACAAAAGGACTACACGGAGTTCACACTCGCCGATGGGCGAAAACTCTCGACCATAGGTACCTTGACAGGTTTCGAGCAACAATTGCCCGAGATGCTCTTCTCGCGCATACAACGCAGTTATCTAGTGGGTCTCAAGCACGTCAAAAACTATAACGCGAGCGTTGTGTCACTAACCACAGGCGAGGAGTTGCCTATCGGCCGAACTTACCGCGATTCGTTCAGACAAGCACTAAAGGCTTTAATATAAAATCATACTGAAAACCATGACTTGGATTGACGTCTTGACGTTGATTGGTGCCATCGGCCTTTTCCTTTATGGACTGAGGCTGATGAGCGAAGGCCTGCAGAAGGCTGCTGGCGACAGCCTCCGCAAGGCTTTGTCGGCGATGCGTAGCAACCGCTTTGCCGCGATGCTGATGGGCGTGCTCATCACGGCCCTCATCCAATCTTCGTCGGCTACGACGGTGATTGTCGTTTCGTTTGTCAATGGCGGACTGGTCACACTGGCTCAATCAATGGCCGTCATCATGGGAGCCAATGTGGGCACGACGCTGACGACGTGGATCATTGCTCTGTTCAGTTTCAAGTTCAATATCGCTTTTCTCATTTTCCCGCTCATCGCGCTTTCGCTTCCCTTTTTCAATTCGAACAGCAGTCGCGGTAATGCTTGGGGTGAGTTTATAATCGGCTTTTCGCTGCTCTTCCTCGGCTTGGAGGAACTGAAGCACCTTGTGCCCGTCGTCTCGCAGATGCCGGCAGTGATTGACGTGCTGCACGATTCGAGTGCGATGGGTTATCCCTCGATTCTCATCTTTTTGGTGGCCGGTATGTTGCTTACAATGGTTGTGCAGGCTACAAGCGCCACCTTCGCCATCGCCTTGCTGATGTGCGTCAACCAATGGATCTCGTTCGAGATGGGATGCGCCCTCGTGCTTGGCTCCAATATCGGCACATGCCTCACCCCCATGCTTGCCACCCTTTCGGCCAACACCATGGCCAAGCGAGCCGCATTGGGCCACCTGCTGTTCAACGTATTGGGTATGGTCTGGGCTTTGGCAATCTTCTATTACCTATGTGATGCCATCAGCTACCTTTGCAGCCACATCGGACTAGGCAATCCCCATGAGGTCGATAATGTTGCGATGGGACTTGCAATGTTCCACACCGTGTTCAACTTCATCAGCCTCTGCCTGATGCTGCCGCTCACTACACAAATTGCGCGCCTACTGACGCGCCTCATTCCCGAAAAGGAAGACCAAGAAAAGGATTTCAAACTACAGTACATCAACACGGGCTTCATGACTGCATCGAGCGAGATGGCCCTCGTGCAGGTACAGAAGGAAGCTTCGCGCTATGGCGAAGAGGTGTACAAGATGTTTGGGATGATCCGGACGATGCTCGATGAACAAATGGGTTCGGAAAAACAACTTGAACTGAATCAGCGCATCCGTCGCATGGAGGAAGACAGTGACAGTGCAGAACTCGAAATAGCAAAATTCCTCAATAGCGTTTCACCCAAGACCCTCTCCTATTCAGGTGAGCAACTAAGTCGCAACCTCTACAAGGAGGTAGACGAACTGGAATCGATAGCCGATGCCATCTGCCACATCTCGATGGTGCTCTATCAGAAGTATGAGCAGCGTGTGCGCTTCACTCTCGACATGAACAAGAATCTCTCTCAGATGATGTCGCTCATCGATATTGCCCTGGCTCACATGCTCAAGGTTTTGGCCATGGATCAGGTGCCGCAAAGCGCTCTCAACAAGGCTTACAACCACGAAGACGAGATCAACAACCTCAGGAATCAGTTACGTAACGAAATATTCGACTCACTCGACCGCAAGAAGATCGACTACTATCAGCACTCCTTCTTCATGCACATCATCAACGAATGCGAAAAAATCGGTGACTACGTGATTAACGTCATTTCAGCAGCAAGCGAATAAATAAATTATAATATAATGTATTTAGAGAATATCCATCTACGCCAATGCGGAAGCATTGAAGTGATTTGCGGCTCGATGTTTTCGGGTAAGACCGAAGAACTCATCCGTCGCATCAACCGTGTGAAGATTGCCAAGCGCAAGATACAGATCTTCAAACCTACCATCGACAGCCGATATAGCAAGACCGACATTGTCAGTCATGCCAACAGCACGAGCGAAGCCATACCCGTACAAAATGCTCGTGTAATCAGCAACCTGGTAGAGGCCGACACCGAAGTTGTTGCCATCGACGAAGCACAGTTCTTCGACGTGAATGTGCTCGACGTCGTACGTGAACTGGTTGACCAGGGAAAGCGAGTCATTATCGCTGGCCTCGACATGGACTACCTGGGCCAGCCTTTCGGCCCGATGCCCGACCTGATGGCAATGGCCGACGACGTCTATAAATGCCGCGCCATCTGCATGAAGTGCGGTCATCTGGCCAACTTCTCGTATCGAATCTCCAATGCCAGCCAGCAGGTGATGATCGGTGCCAAACAGGAGTACATGCCCCTGTGCCGTTGCTGTTATGCCGAAATGATGCAGGAAAAGAAGTGAGACACATCATCATCTTTCTCGGATACAATCAATCGCGTATCCAGCATCCCGTCTATCGTCGGTTCATCCAGGCTTCACTCGTTGGACGCAACACGACCTTGCTCTTCCAATCACACCAACTGGAGGAGCGTGAGTTTGTGCACGAAGTAAACGAGCAGCAGCGCAGAGCTGGTATGCCCAGCGAACTCGGATTCCACATTTGCGCTACGCTCGACGAACCCGTGATGGGCCAACAGATCATACAAGCCATAACGATGATACGTCGCCTATACGATGTTCCATCCTATGTCTATGCCCTTCTGCCTGACCTCGACACCTGCACTGCAATCCAGAAGAAGAATGCGTGGAACAGTCTCGTGGCCATCAACAACGGCATCAACGATTATCCCGACGTACAGCTCATCTCCCACTGTTTCCTCTATCACGACAGTTCCCAGGTGTCGTTGGCGCATTTTCTTTTCGACATCACACAGGAGAGTGAGGCACTCGACCTGGTGGAACGTTACGGTTACCTCAACAAACTGCGTCGGCCGAAAACCTACAATACTGCCTTCGAGATGGAGTTCCCGGCCATTTTCAGTTCTTTCAATGTCAGTGGCATCAGTTATCCCGACGACGAGATACGCCACTACATTCATCAGAGCTACCTGAATGCCTTGCTCGGACTAAGCCGCCCGGAGGTCAATCCGATTGGCATGGAGCAGTGCAACGAACACGTCAGCGAACTTCTTACAGACCTTCCATTGTCTGAAGAACTCACCGACTTGACGGGCGACCATTTCCTTGCCCTCAACCGTGCGTCGGGAGTAACATGGCAAAATGTCGAAAAGTACTGGCGACAAGCTGTGGAGCGCATCGTGCAGGACCTGCAGGACAAGCCACGCGACGAATGGGCATCGCAGCTTCGCAATAATCTTGAAGTCGATTACCAGACCCGATATAGAAATATGGGCGTCGAATACTTCTATCGACAAGAGAAGAAGAAGACACCCGACTATTGCCTGGCCCTGCTTTGCACCTTGAAGGAAAAACTGCAAGAGATTCTACTCCACTCAGCGTATCCACCCGAGACGGGTCAGGACATTGTACGTTCCATCATCAACCACCTGCAATTACTGACACTCCATTTCAACCAACGACAGGCCGACCTCGGAAAAACGTTGGAACATGCCGATGAGACAATCAAGGACTACATCCGTCGTTGGGAAAAATTCGGATTCTTCGACCGTATGCGTGGCAAGGACAAGTCGCTCTTCGACGACTATCAGTCGGCAATCACCAGCTACTATATCCAGCGCACCCAATACGAAGGTGCCGCCTTTGCCACTAAGTTGCTCAATGAGTTCATTCCTCAGGTATCGGCCATATCCAGCCAGTCGGAACACCTTGCACAGGTTTGCCAGGAGGCTTTTGAGACGACTCAACAATATTTGAATGACAATCCGCCCTCAGCCCTCGACACCACCTTCCCCGTGCAGCCCATCGTCGATGCCGTACAGGCAATCCGATTGGACACGACCCAGCTCCAGCACGATTACCTCGTAATATCGAAGATGCTTTACGGCGAGATGCCACCGCTTCATGCCGAAGACTTGCTACATCGTCTGCGCGACGGACTTGGCAACGACATCGACTGTTACATCCACCAACGCATCACAGACAGCACTTTGCCACCCATCCTCAACGTGAGCATCGTGGACCGTGTCGCAGGGCTCTACAGCCAAGACAAGGGCGGTCTGAAGGGATTTGTCGATCAATTGAAAAATGATACCGCCATCTCCCTAAAGTTGAAGGGAAATGGCGGACATAAAGAACAATACCTGTTGATCGCTCCGGAATGCGGGGGCCAGTTGGGTCCACAAATTGTGGGTTCTGAACCATCGTCGCTCGAGATGCTGCATATCATTACGGGCATCTGTCTTACGGACTTAGATGGCTTCGCCGGTCAGCGCATGTTCGTCGAACCATCGATCTTTTAGATTTTCTACATTGCTCGGGTTATAGCAGCGAGCCAACATCTGCAGTTTGTGGATGGTCTCCCGACGAGGACCCGGTATTGAAGATAGTAAGGAAGTAAATCTATGCTTCATAGGCACACGTTTTATTGGTCAGTCAATAATAAAACGTGTGCCTATGATTTTTATTGTATAAAGAGCAAAAATTATTTTCGAAAATATAGTTTTCTGTTTGTCACGGTCGAACCGTCACATGGAAACAGGGCTGCTTGATTTCGTATTTCACATAGCAATAACCCATTGCCTGCAGGTCGTAGAGCGCCTTGGCAAGGTCTTCTTTGAGTTTTCCCTCCCACGTTTTGCCATGAATGTCGAAACGGTTATAGGTGATGTCGAACGTCGTACCGTAGCAATGGGTTGAGTTGGTTGTAGCATTCACATTCACACGGCTCAACTTCTGCACGTCACTTTGCGTTCGCAACACGCTCGAAATGAGGAAGCGTGATTTTGTGCCATTATATTCCTGCATCAATCGGCCCAAGTCGGTCAGGAAATCAGCAGCACGGGGCACCAGATAGGGCGACGAACTGGTCAGCGGCAGGACTTTGAAGTAACGCGTGTCCTTGAGTTCCACAAGTTCTTCCTTCATCTGAAACAGTATTTCCCGATTTTCAACAGGTGTGATACCCAGTTCGGTGGCTGCAGTGAGATGCACGTCGTTGACAAAGGCAAAGTCCCTCGCAAAGTTCGGCACACGCTTCGGATGCCGCTTGTCTTCGGGGACAGGGAACTCGGCATGATGTTTCGAACTCCAGCAGTATTCGTCATCTACCTCTTCTTCAAACAGTTCCTTGGCGTCGTTGAACACCGAGACAACAAACTCGACACAAGCCTTCACTCCACAATAGCCTCCATAGCCGATGCCGACTACTCCTGCCAGCAAAGAAAGTGCCAGCAGGATTCCTATAACATGTCGGGGCCAAAAGCTAAGTCTATAATATCTCCTTTCGAGCCAACTGAGAGCCCGAAACATTGATCTACTGAATTGATTCATTACTAATTATTATGGCAAAGGTTTCAAACCTTCCCAACGTACATTCCACTTACCATCCTTAGGCCAACCGGGATTCTTGCCCAGCTCACAGCCATCCCAACCTGCACACATCATAGCCACAGCCGTCAGCAGGCCTCCATTGCCTGGCAGATAGCAGCGCAGACGTTGATCCTGGAAGTTGTGTCCGTTGGGCAGATAGGTATTGGTACGTTCCTTGTTCAATAGAATCGATACGGCATCTTCAGGACGATTCAAACGTGCGGCACACATCGCTGTCATCGGGTAATCCCATCCCCAGGTATGGTTCCAATTCCAGTTATCCATCACCCACGAAAGCGTATTGCTCATGATAGTATCGTTGATGAGACGCGAGTCAGGATAAATGCCGAGAGCACCAAGCACAGCCATATGGTCGCTGGTCAGACGACGATCGCTATAGGTATCGGGATTGGTTTCGCAAGCCAGATAGACCTTGCCGTATTTCTTGTTCTTATCTACGTTGAATTCCGAATTGTCGGCAGCGCCGTCCTTCCATGCCAAGGGCGCAATGAGGTCGATGATTGAGTCCCAACGAGCCACACGCTCCTCTCCCTTGATCTCACGCCAGTGCTGGGCCATCATGAGCACTGTGCGCCATTCCGAGAGTTCATAGGGCGAATTCACTACCTCGGCAGCACGAAGTGTCTCCTGTGCAGGGATATTGCCCTTCAGAACAAATCGATTGTTTTCGGGCTCAAATACGGCAAAATCGCCCATGAACGTGGCGGTCTCCATCACAATGTCGTAATAGCGATCGACCACTGAAGGATCGTTGCGACGCAGAAGTTCGGCCAGATAGATGGGATGAGGCTGTTGCCAGATCAGGAAACTGCCCACCTTCGAAGGAGCCTCCATGCCGCTTGGGTCCGTCATCTTCATCCAGCGCACGCCCTCGTAGCCTTGTCGCTCGGCAATCTCTTTAGCCAAAGCGTGCGGTTCGGGTTGCTTGTACCACGAAAGGGTGCGGTCGAGCAGTTCGCCATGTCCCCAAAGCGGGAGCCATGCCTGGTGCCAATAGATCATCTCGAGATGGAACTTGCCGAACCACGAGTTGTAGGTCAGGCCCGTCTCCTGTGGTGGCGTATGACCTGCGCTGTTGATGGCCAGCAGGTATTGGCTGAGCACGACGCGGCGCTCCATCTCCTTGGCACGTGGGTCGGTGCATTCGCTGAAATCGACGGCGGCACCTTCTGTCCAGAAGGTTTTCCAATGTGCTTCACTAGCGGCAATGACATCGGCAGTATTCATCATAGTAGGCACGTTTTGCAGCGTGTCGGGACGCCAGCGGAAAGTCAGGTCATAGCGACCAGTCTCGTTCTTTCGAGGCTCGATGAGAACCTTGTTGTTGTCAATCTGCTCAAGGGCGCAGCCTTCGCCTCCCTCGATGTCGATGATGAAGCCATAGGGCACGACGAACGACTTGTCGCGCAGCAGGCAGTCGGGCGTATTGAGCCAGTCGCTCGCATCGTCGGAATGCTTGCCCGTTGGACCAGGGATACGCAGCACGAGCGGCATAGGCTGCTCGGATTCGATGGACACACCAATGACGTCAGCCTCGGGTGCACAAGCCGTCACGACGTGCATAGGCATTCCATTGTATTTGTAGTCGGAAGTAATGGTGCCCGTCAGCAGGTCGAGCTTCTGGTTGATAGCGGTGATTTCGGGGTTCTCACCTTCATCGATGAAGAGGCCCAGATTACCCAAGTGAAGACGATGCGGATTGGCACGCAACCAGTCGGAGGCGGCTGCCTTACGGGCATCCTTCTTCGGATTCACCTGCTGTGAGTAGAGTGCCTCCTTGCTACCCGTGCCGAAGTCGTAGGCAACAAGCACTTCCTTCGGGTCATACTTCTCTGGATTGTCAAAACTATGCCATCCCCAGCTCGACATGGTGCCAAGGGGCACACCTTTACTATATTTTTCAGGGAAGGTCTGAAGGCCGGTGACATCGACGGTCATAGCGAAGTCTCCGTTGCCTACTGTCAGCGACGCCATGGTGTCGATGGCGGTTACGACAGGGTTGTTTCGCTCCAGCAGAGCCACTCGGTCGATGGGTGCATCGGCCTTCCTATTGCACGAAACGAGCACTGCAGCCATAGCTGCAAGTCCCATTAATTTTGCGGTAGTGACATTTGAATTTTGCATATCTTCATATTTAGCGGGTGCAAATATAGGAAAATAATTTGACAAAAACAAAATCATCGACAAATATTTGTTTTTTTCGGGCAAAAATACTACATTTGCACCGACTATAAGGTCAGTACATATATTTAATATGAAAGAACTCGAACTCAAATACGGCTGCAATCCCAATCAGAAGCCGTCACGAATCTTTATGGAGGGCGACAAGGAACTGCCCATCACCGTTCTCAATGGCCGTCCAGGCTACATCAACCTTCTCGATGCCTTCAACAGCTGGCAGCTCGTCAGCGAGCTTAAGGCTGCCACCGGCCTTCCTGCTGCCACCAGTTTCAAGCACGTATCGCCTGCTGGCGCTGCTGTGGGTCTGCCTCTCAGCGAGACATTGAAGAAGATCTATTTCACCGATGACTATGAACTCACCCCATTGGCTTCAGCCTATGTACGTGCCCGTGGCGCCGACCGCATGTCATCGTTTGGCGACTTCATTGCACTCTCCGATGTATGCGATGTGGCTACTGCCCGTCTCATCAACCGCGAAGTGAGTGATGGTGTCATTGCCCCAGGCTACGAACCCGAGGCCCTCGCCATTCTTCAAGCCAAGCGCAAGGGAACCTACTGCGTCATTCAGATGGATCCATCCTACCGCCCTGCTCCCGTTGAGCGCAAGATGGTCTATGGTATTACTTTCGAACAGGGACGTAATGAAATCAATCTCAACGACGATGCGCTCTTCGCCAACATCCCCACCCAGAACAAGAATCTTCCCGCCGAGGCTCGTCGCGATCTTGTCATCGCGCTCATCACCCTCAAATATACCCAGTCCAATTCGGTATGCTACGTGAAGGACGGTCAGGCAATCGGCATTGGCGCCGGTCAGCAAAGCCGCATTCACTGCACACGTCTCGCCGGCAACAAGGCCGACATCTGGTGGCTTCGCCAGCATCCAAAGGTGATGGCACTTCCGTTCAAGGAAGGCATCAAGCGTGCCGACCGCGACAACACCATCGATGTATACATCAGTGAGGAGGAACATGACGACGTACTGCGCGAAGGCACATGGCAGAACTTCTTCACCGAGCGTCCCGAGGTACTCACCTTGGCCGAGAAGAAGGAGTGGCTCCAGAAACTTTCGGGCGTCTCCTTAGGCTCAGATGCCTTCTTCCCCTTCGGCGACAACATCGAGCGTGCTCGCAAGTCGGGTGTCCAGTACATCGCCGAAGCCGGCGGTTCGGTACGCGACGATAATGTGATTGCCACCTGCGACAAGTATGGCTTGGTATGCGTCTTCACTGGCGTTCGTCTCTTCCACCATTAATCAGCATTCAAAATCTGTATCCAGAACAAGAACTATAAACCAAAAACATTACTTAAAATTTATTTTATGGAAGCAACAGTTGAAAAAAGCGCTCTTGAGATTGCTCGTTCAGCTTATCGTCCCAAGATGCCTAAGGCCCTCTGCGGCCCTCTTACCATCGTAGAAGGTGAACCCACCCAATCTGCCGACAACCAGGAGGAGATCAAGGAACTCTTCCCCAACACCTACGGCATGCCTTACGTTCACTTCGAGCCCTCTGAGGGCGGCAAGCATTCGGCTTCGCTCAACGTAGGCGTCATCCTCTCTGGCGGCCAGGCTCCTGGTGGTCATAATGTTATCTCTGGTCTCTTCGACGGCGTGAAGAGCCTCAATCCCAAGAACCGTCTCTACGGCTTCATCCTCGGCCCTGCCGGCCTCATTGAGCACAACTACATTGAGCTCACTGGCAACATCATTGACGAGTACCGCAACACCGGTGGTTTCGACATCATCGGCTCTGGCCGTACCAAGCTCGAGAAGAAGGAGCAGTTCGACAAGGGTCTTGAGATTCTTCAGGCTCTCGACATCAAGGCTCTCGTAATCATTGGTGGTGACGACTCCAACACCAATGCCTGCGTGCTCGCCGAATACTACAAGGCCATCGGTGCTGACGTGCAGGTTATCGGCTGCCCAAAGACCATCGACGGCGACCTCAAGAACAGCGAGATCGAGGCATCGTTCGGCTTCGACACCGCTACAAAGGTTTACTCTGAGGTGATCGGCAACATTATGCGCGACTGCAACTCTGCCAAGAAGTACTGGCACTTCGTGAAGCTTATGGGTCGTAGCGCCAGCCACGTTACCCTCGAGTGCGCCCTTCAGACTCACCCCAATGTTACCCTGCTCGGCGAGGAGGTTGAAGCAAAGAACCAGACCCTCGACGACATCGTAACCTATATTGCAGAAGTCGTTACCGACCGTGCTAACCTCGGTATGAACTATGGCGTTGTCCTCGTTCCTGAGGGACTCATCGAGTTCATTCCAGCCATCAAGCGACTCATCGCTGAGCTCAACGACATGCTCGCCAAGAACCAGGCCGACTTCGACCTCGTAGCCGACGACAAGAAGATTGACTACGTGCTCGCTCACCTCTCTGACGAGAACGCTGCCCTCTTCAAGTCCCTTCCGCTCTCTGTAAGTCGTCAGTTGGCTCTCGAGCGCGACCCACACGGCAACGTACAGGTATCGCTCATCGAGACCGAGCAGCTGCTCGCCGAGATGGTTGCCAAGAAACTCGCCGACTGGAAGCGCGATGGTATCTACACCGGCAAGTTCGCTACCCAGCACCACTTCTTCGGATATGAGGGCCGTTGCGCCGCTCCATCCAACTGGGATGCTGACTACTGCTATAGCCTTGGTTACAACGCATCTATGCTCATCGCTGCTGGCAAGACCGGCTACATGTCCTCTATCAAGAACACCTTCCGTCCTGCCGACGAATGGATCGCTGGTGGTATCCCCATCACCATGATGATGAACATGGAGAAGCGCAATGGTCAGATGAAGCCTGTAATCACGAAGGCCCTCGTTGAACTTTCGGGCAAGCCCTACAAGTACTTCGTTCGTCATCGTACCGAGTGGTCACGCAACACCTCGTTCGTATATCCTGGCCCAATCCAGTATTTCGGCCCAGCTGAGGTTTGCGATCGTCCAACTGCAACACTCACCCTCGAGCAGAGTGACAAGCTCTGATGCAACTCAGTTTTCGACCCTACCCGCTGCAGTTGCAGCATACATTCACAGTGTCTGGTTGCTCTCGCAGCCAGACACCTGATGTTATTATAGCCATCACTCATCAAGGGGTGACGGGATATGGCGAGGCATCCATGCCTCCCTACCTAGGAGAGAGCATCCAGAGCGTTTGCGCCTTCCTCGAACGTGTCGATCTCAGCACGTTCAACGACCCTCTTCGCACCGACGACATCCTCTCCTACGTGATGCACCTCGACGATGACGAACCTGGTGCCCACAACT
>CACXTQ010000031.1:0-33681 GCA_902770595.1 uncultured Bacteroidales bacterium
GACTTTCATCTGCATAGTAGAGGTCAATTTCTCCTGCAGAATCAAGATTCTCAAGTTCTTGCAACTTCTCTTTCTTGTATTCGTAGAGTTGCGGCGAGGGGCATCCCCTTGGGCGTTTTCTTATTCGCTTATATCTTGCGCCAATGCTGATAAAAAACGCTTGAAAGTCGATTCGCTGGCTTCCTTGCCGACAGCATTCTGCCAGGCTTCACGCGCCTTGTTCACACTCTGGCGGTCATTTTCGATTGCCTTGCGGACAGCCTCCTCGTCGGAACAGTCCATAATCGGTTTTCGTCCTCGCCCTTTTCGGGTTTCCAGCCCGGAAATACCTTCGAGCAAGTAGCGTTTGACCCAATTGTTGACAGAGATTTGAGTCATTTCAACTATCTTGCCGATTGCTTCGGATGAAAGACCTTCTGACTTAAGAAGGACAGCCTTGCATCTCATGCGAAAGCAATGACTGCTTCCTTCCTTGAACCCGAAATTGAGCTTGATACGCTCGCTTTCGCTTAACTCAATTTTTGTAATCTTACCCATAACTTTATCGTTTATTATAATAACGGTTTTGTTATGAGTTTAGTATTTAAAGATCTAAAAATATTATAAATTAATTTTGATTAGTTACTTAATTGTTAATTGTTAATTGAAATCTTTCCATTTCTGATATACAGTCGCCCTGCTTCGGGGCGGCTGATTTTTTGTCCCTGAAGGTTGTAGAGGATAGATTGTTCGTCCTTGAAAGTAGGTTTGTCGGGATGAATCTCTTCGATTCCCATCGGAGGCATCGAACTGAGCAAATCAACGAAAGCTTCGTTCGACTCATCCGACTGCGCAGTACCGTTCCAGGCGATGACCGTGTAACCATAACGATGGTCAGTGTCGAGACCTTTCACTGTGTAACTGGTTTCAAGGATGTCGGTGATGGTGTCGATGCCGATACGTTCGAAGGCATAGTCGGCAGCAATGTCATCGTAGGTGTTGGTGTCAGCTGGGGTTACTTCGATGAGGGTGGCATCGGGATGCTCCGAAGTGGCATCACCGCGCTTGATGATGAGTTCGTCGATGTATAGGCGTTCCTTGTTGATCGATAAGGTCACCTGGGTGGTATCTGTGCCGCTATGGAAGACGTAGAGATACTCCTTGGCTGAGGCTGAGATACGATGCTTGGCGCTACAAGGCCCGGCAGTAACGGTCAAAACGGGCTGTTTGCCGCTGTAGCCGCGTGCCTTGATGACCAGGGTGAAGCGTCCGCCCGAGGCCGTCATATCGAGGGCGGGAGTTGTAATGGAACCTGTGGCATTGGGGGCACCTACGCGCACCCATCCGCCAGCTTGACAGATTCGTTCGCCTTTCCAGCCTGGTGTCGAGGTGTATTCATCCATCTTGGCACTGAGTTCCGTCACGTCAGGGTTCTCGTAACTGCCAGCGCTGAACTTCTCGAAATCCTCATACAGCGAGATGGGGCGGGTAGCCAAAGTGTCGTAGCGGAATACATTGAGCGAATACGAGGTGGCTTGTATGGCTTCTGTCCAGTGAGCGGTGAAGGCATTGCTGTGAAGGTCGGTAGCTTCAAGTGCCGTGGGTGTTCCCACTGATTCGCTGCGGAAGTCGAAGGTCACCACGCTGTCACTACCCAATTTGATATTGGTGACATCGCGGTCGATCCACTGACCATCCCAGGTCTTCGCTGCCGGAACCGAACTACCGGTGAATGCATAGTTTTTGGGCCTGTTCCACGAACTGCTGGTTTGTGGATAGAGGTCGAATCGGTCAGAGCTGTACGAGCGTTCGTTGTCGGCGGGGACGATGCAGAAGCGAGGATGTTCGCCGTCGTTGACGACGTTTTGTGTCCATGCAGTCCGCAGGTAATCCACGTGAGTGATCATCATTCCTTGGCTGGGAATGAAACTGTCCCATCCCGTTTTCAGGCGGGTCTCAAGGAGGAAATATTCGTCGGTTTTCGGAGACTGCAGTTTATATGCGTAGTTGCTTAGCTTGATGTCTTCGAGGTGCAGGTTGAGAGCGGGCTCCTTTATTTCGTCGAGGTCCATCCACCCCAACGAATAGCGTTCGAGGGCGTTGTAGGCGGCAGGGGTACGGGTCGAATCGTTGTAGCATCCATAGTCCATGATGTCGTAGACACCAGTCATCATCTGTGTGCCATTGGTGGTGTTGTAATGGTCGGCAAGACCCAGCACGTGTCCGAACTCGTGGCAGAAGGTGCCGATACCGGTGGGTTCGACGCCCGTATTTCCGTAGATTTCGCAAGCGCAGGCATAAGTGTCGATGACTTTGTCGTCAAGGGTAAGCTTGATGCCAGAATGTGACAACTCATATTTGTGCGGCCAGATGCAGTCTTCCGAGGCACCATAGTTTTCGCCATAGCCTGCATAGAGCACAAAGACCATATCGACCTTGCCATCCTCGTCGTAGTCATACTGCGAGAAGTCTATGTCGAGGTTGGTGTCAGCCTTCATGCAGGCATCACGAATCATCAGTCCCGGTTGTTGGTCGTCGCCAACGTAGTTGTTACCTCCATAGTAAGCCATGGTTTGGTTGAGCGAAACAGGTCCAACCACGTCGAAGACAGGGCTGAATTGCCCCATCGACTGGTCTCTGAAATAGTCGCGTGCCGAACCATATGGAGTTGAAAGGGTGCAACCTTCTTCGTTCATGATACTCTGGAAGTACTCGACGTCGTTTGTGAACTTTACGTCGGAGAATTCTGCCAGGATGATGAGACCACGGACATGTCCCTTGGTGGGGAAGGATCCCACTTGCATATCGCCTGGCTCGGCAATGCGTTGTGGAGCGCGATTGGTAGGAGTAATATCGTTCAATCCGAAGGTTGCGTGAGCTTTGAGGAAAGCTTTTTCTTCGGCTGAACGTTTATCGGAGTCATGGGCGACAGGCGATGAATAGATGCACTCGACGCGACCTTCGGAGAGTTGGGCATAGCGTAGCCAACCATCCTTGTCCTGCTTGAGGGGACGTCCGTCAGTTGTCGTGATGAGATGACGACGTTCGTCGCCCTGCACAAGGATATGGAGGGTCGTGCCATCGGGTTGTATGCGCTTCACTGTGCCCCGGTAAGCTGGAATGGCATAGAGCGCGAGTGACAAGAAGGCAAGAAGTGTGGTCGAAAGGAACTTCTTCATATTTGAAATAGATTAATTGGATTCGTCGCCGCAAAGATACAGATTATTTCTTACAATAATGGTGGAAAATCGTACAAATTTGGGCTTTTTATCATAGACAAACGCTAACAAAGGGTATTTTTGTGAGGAAGAATGGTGTGAGAGGGTGGAAGTTTTGAGAAAAATGTTTATATTTGCGCATAGAAATTCGTCCTATACATTATTAAATTTAAAATTAAATTTATGAAGAATTCCAAACACCTGTTTCTGACCTCTCTTCTTGCTGTGGCAACTGCTTCTGTCTTTGCCCAGAGTGAAGATGTGCCCACAGCCTATGGTTGGCTCGATTCCGACACATGGGCCGCACAGAACGGCGAGACTTCGCGCCGAGGTCTGGCGTCCTTCGCCCTCAGTGACCCCACCAACATCACTGTCAGCCGTGAGTTGACCTACAACAACTCGCTTGGCAGCGCGGTCTTCCACGATGGCCTCTGGTACTATATGGACTATTACCAGATGGAATATGGTTACGATTCCGGCACCTTCAATTCACTCGACCCCGAAACGGGCGACGTAACGCTCATCGCTGACTATGGTCGTGCACGTTCGGGCCCGATGTTCGCTTGTATGACTTGGAGTTATGCCGACCAGAAGATGTACGCCCTCAATGGACTCAATGGCGGCGACGGCCTCGTTTCGGTTGATTTGGAAACGGGCGACGTCAAGAATGAATGTCTCTTTGTCTTTGATGTGCCCGATACGGACCAGATGTCCTCTTTCAACAACACCTTGAAGTCGCTTGCCATCACCTATGACGGTGATATCTACGGCGTAAGCTATTGGGGCAAGGTCTATAAGGTCAATCCCAATACCGGTGTCTGCAACTTTGTTTCCAAGCTGAGCTACATCGGCGAAGTAACCAGCTATTCCGGAACTGCCTTGCAGTATCCTCACAATAACTTCTTCTACGATGAGGATCGTGGACAGTGGTACCTCTATATGTACACCTATCCTTATCCGAGCGCAGGTTATACCATGCTCTTGAAGGTCGATATCACTACCGGTACTACCGAGCTGGTTGAAAGTAACAAGCTTGCTGCTCAGTTCGAAGGTCTTTACATTCCTTTCCAGGTGGCTGAGGCTTCGGCTCCCAGCAAGGTTACTGACCTCACTGTTACTCCTGGTGAGAATGGTGCCCTGCAGGCTACTATCGAGTGGAACAACCCTACGACCACCTTCGGACGCGGTGGTACGCTCATCAGCATCGAATCTGTGGTTGTTTATCGCGACGGCGAGGTCATCAAAACTTTCACCGGAGTGGCTCCTGGCGAACATCTGAGTATGGTGGACGAAGTTCCTGAAAGCCGTTTCTACAGCTATCGCGTACAGTGCTTCAACGAGGCAGGTCCTGGCGACCGCAAGGCTGTCAGCGCATTTATCGGACACGATACTCCGATGGCAGTGACTGAACTCACGACAACTGCCGATGATAGTGCCGATCACAAGATCACCGTATCCTGGACAGCGCCCACTACTGGCATCTATGGTGGTTGGATTGACGTCGAGAACCTCTGCTACCGCGTAGTTCGTTCCGATGGAGAGACCCTTTACAATGATTTCAAGGAGACTTCATTCACCGATGCTCCTGCATCTTTGGCCAACTACAGCTACACTATCACTGCCGTTACTCCCGATGGAGAGAGCGCTCCTGCAACTTCGAATCCTGTTATCGGTGGTCCTGCTGTATTGCTGCCTCATACCTTCACTTTCAGCGAGGAAGAGTTCCCGCTTTGGACTGTCTATGACAACAATGGAGACGAAATCGCTTGGCGTCCTACTGGACAATATACCTACAATGCCCTGTATCCAGGCGCTTACGTAGGCTACAGCTATTACTATGGTGTGGCTGGTGCCGACTGGCTCATTTCTCCAGCCATCAAGTTCGAGGCCAACAAGCATTACAAGCTCTCGTTCGATGCACGTTCGTATGGCAGTTCTCCTGAGTGTCTCGCTATTTCGATGGGTAAGTCGAACGACTGGATGGATCAGGATTCAATCGACCAGTTCGACTTTGCATCCACTACACCCATCAAGCTTCGCACCAACTTGCCTATCCTCAGTGAAGAAGGTGAATACCATATCGGATTCTTTGCCCGCAGCTTCTACCAGAATTGGCAGCTCAGCATCGCCAATGCTACCATTGAGGAGGATCACGATGGTTCACTCACCGGAACAGTTACCGATGCCACCACAGGAGCCATCATCCCATTGGCTCTTGTTACCCTCACAGCATCTGATGGCACAGAGCAACAGATCAACACAAATCCTGAAACGGGTGTTTATACATTCCGCTATGTGCCTTCAGGCACTGTCAGCGTGAAGGTAGAGCGTCTTGGCTATGAGAATGCTCAGGGCGAAGCCACCATTACAGAGTTTGAGCAGACCACGCTTGACATTGTGATGACTGCACTGCCCACCTACACGCTTTTGGGCACCGTCGTCGATAAGGTAGGTGATCCTGTCAGCGGCGCTCAGATAACACTCGAAGGCTACAATGAATATGCCGGCAGCACCAATGCAGAAGGCAAGTTCAGCATTGCAGGCATCATGGCAAGCGAGAACTACAACCTCAGCATCACCAGCAACCGTCTGCAGCCTTATCAGGCAGTTCAACCTATGGTTGCCGATACTGACCTTGGCACCATCACTCTTGACGACAAGATCCTTGCTCCTGCACAGATTACAGCTCAGCTCAACGAGGCTGGTGTGCCCGAAATCACCTGGAGCAATCCCGTCAACGACGACGTAACCTTGCGTTATGATGCCAACTTGCTCTACACCTCGTTCGGCACCTCCCAGTCTTCGTCGTACGCCGTCTTCGGCAACGTCTTCCGTACACCCGGTCTTTATCGTGGCGCACAGTTCTATCTGAGCGAGACAGGCCAGACTGTCTATGGCGTGACCGTCTATGCCTTCGACCTCGATGAGAATGGCCAGCCTACCCAGAACGTCCTTGCCTCGAAGTACGTCAGCGTGATCCAGGGAGCATGGAACAACATGACCTTCGACCAGCCAGTCGAGGCTCCACGTGGTGCTTATATCTGCGTTGCCTACTATGGTTTTGTAGGTCTTGGCGCCAGCGAGCCTAACGACAGCTATCCGTTCGTTGAAGGCGTAAGTTGCTACACTGGCGACTACACCTCGGGTCAGTTCTTCTATATCGAAAGTGCAGGCTATCGTTACAACTTTATGTTCCGTGCTACTGTTGCTCCATACGACACCGAGGAGAATGCTGCTGAGGCTAAGTTCCGTCGCACCGAGCAGGATGAGCAGATGTCAATTAACAATGAACAATTAACAATTAACAATGAGCTGGGCCAGATTGAGTGTCATAAGCTCATCAAGGCAATCAGTCCTGCAGAGCCAAGCGTAAGGCGCAATGCAATTGGCGACCGCACCTGGTTCGACCTCTATCGTCTGACCCCAACTACTGCCGCTCAACCCGAGACCTGGACCCAGCTGCTCGACAGTGTAAAGGCCCGCACCTACACCGATGAGGGCATTGCTGAACTCCCGATGGGCACCTACGAGTATGCTGTTCGCTGCCACTATACCGATGGCTTGACCAGTACATTTGTCTTCAGCGACAGCATTGGCTGGAAGATGCACACCAAGGTGACTGTGAAACTTACCACCAACACCCCGACCAACGAAGCCGAGGGCGCTTGGGTACAGATCGTCAATGGCGGTGGTGTCCATGCTTATGGTGACTATGCCGATGCCAATGGTGAGGTGACTTTCGAGAACGTTTGGAAGGCCAACTATGACCTCTATGTCAATCTCAAGGGCTTTGGTCAGATCTTCGAAACAGTGAAACTCGACATTGAGGACAGCTACACCATCGAACGCCAACTCACCGAGACACAGGTGACTCCATTTGGCCTTAAGGTTATCAACGATGATGAGACCGACCTTGGCAACCGCCTCTTCATCTGGAACTTTGCCGATCAGTTGTACGACGGCTTCGAGGAGCACGAGGCATTTGCCATCAATTCGCCCGGCGAACTGGGCTGGCAGTACCTCGACTTCGACAATCCCGATGAAGGCACTGGCTACTTGAACGATCTCGATTATCCGAACCGTGGCGGTTCGTTCGCTTACTTAGTGTTCAACCTCAGCAAGGCTAATGGCAACCAGAACAGCTACAGTTACTACTTCAGCGCTAACTCAGGTCAGCAGATGCTTACCTCATGGGCGAACTCGACCGACCAGAACTGGCTCGTTTCTCCACGTCTCTTCTTTGACGAGGACTTCAAGTTCGGCTTCTATGCCAAGGGTTATGGCTACCAGACCGAGACCTTCATGGTAGGCTACACCACTTCGACCGACTACACCGACACGGCCAGCTACCAGTGGTTGGAGTACGTGCCCGTCTATAGTTGGGAGATTGCCAGCGAAGAGTTCAAGGTGAACAGCTACTGGACACGCTACGTCTTCGACATCCCAGCTGATGCGCAGTACGTGACCATTCGTCAGATCGATGGCAACTACATCTTTATGATCGACGATGTAGCCATTGGTCTGCCCGAGGGCTTCCCCGCAGCTGCTCCTCAGCGCAATGCCCAGGGTCGTCGTCAGGCTCCAAGTCTCGATGGCGCCTACAAGGTATATCTCGATGGCGAACTCGTCGATCAGACCGACGACAAGCAGTACTACTTCGAGGGTCTCACTTCGGGTGAACACACTGCTGGCGTCATTGCCTCCTATACTTCGGGCGACACCGAGATGAGCACCATCACCTTCAGCGTCGAAGGTCCCGACAATATCGAGACCATCCGCACCGAAAGTGTCGAAGCTCCTGCATACGACATCTACGGCCGTCGTGTTGATGCCAATAATGCTCATGGTGTCTTCATCCAGAAGGGTGAGAAGATGATCAAATAACAATTGTTGGATTGTTCCTATTTTGCCCGCATGTCATAGGACGTGCGGGCTTTTTTATGCTAAGCGTATTGGTCTTGATGTCTACAATATCGTTTCAGCTAAGGAATGCTTTGCCACACGTTATTTCAAGCTGTAATTGAAGGATGACCAATCTTGGCCGAGATTGGTCATCCTTCGATCGGAGCATACCCTTTTTGTGCACAGATTGGTTATGCTGCGATTGGAAATAGCACTCTGACGGCCGAGATAGTGCTTGCTTCGATTGAGGTATGACCATTTTCGGCCAAGATTGGTTATTCTACGTTTGTTTCATGACCATTTTTGGCATAGATTGGTTATACTCTGATTGTCGCATAACCAGTTTCGGCCAAGATTGGTCATCCTTCGATTGGAGCATACCCTTTTTGAGCACAGATTGGTTATGCTTCGATAGGAAATAGCACTCTGACGGCCGAGATAATGCTTGTTCCGATTGAGGCATGACCATTTTCGGCCAAGATTGGTCATTCTTCGATTGGAGCATAACCAATTTGTGCCAAGATTGGTTATGCCGTTATTTGAAGAAGGGCATTTTTATTCAGAGAGTGCTTTATATGCTAAAAAGTGCTCAATAATGTTCCAAATTGCAAGGTCCACTTTATAATGGCATTTTTCAATATGTATTTCGTCATCTTTTTTGTGCAGTTCGTCTATGCCTCCTTTTTTTTCTTCAAAATATTTTGTTTTTTTCTTGGAAGGTAATTCTTGTTACCTTATCTTTGTGGCACAGGAATGAGAATGCCTTCCCCGAATCCGATGGTCTTCCAGAAAAGAGAAGATGCACCACTCGCTTAGGGTCGGCTGTATAGTGAAGCTGTGGCCAGTTATCAATTTATACACTATTTATTATGTTGTTCGATTTGATATTATACTTTTTCCTCATTACGATTCATGTGAATCCAATGATACTCATTTGGCATATGGGTTCCATGCCTATTTCGTCTATCAGATCTTTGTCCCCTGATAAATCAGTTGAAATCGACCAACAAATCGCTCAAGAAAACGAGCGAGAGTTGAAGGAAATGATTTTAACGAATGAGGATCTTCAAGATGCGATGATGGTAATATCGGAAGATACACTATTTCGTTCCGTAGAATCCACACTTCATAGATACTGGGATGGGAGTAATCCTCCCTTATATTTTTTATCAACAAAGAAAAAGCAAAACTTTAGTTTGGAGTTTGAAACTAAAAGAATTATTCTTAGAAGAGAACGAAATTTTAATGTGTGGGTAGATGTATCAAATAGTACAAATTTTAACGCTGATTCATTATTTATTCTCAATTCTTTCTTTGAGTTGCATAACTCACTAATGGTTTTTAGCAAGTATGGGTGTAATCCATATTTGAGATATTGGGATATTGACGATAATGCGTTTATCGATAAAGTCATTGTTTTATACTATAAACATAATCACTATATTCTTGTTAAAACGCCCGATGCTTCAAGTCCGGAATGTCAACAATGGCTTTCGAACAAATTCAAACAGACAGTTAATGAGAATAGTAAAATACCCTTCTTTCAGGACTGGATGTTATATTGTTTCAAGAATAACGATTATTTCAGACATTATACTTTTGGCTATGGCGAATGATGTTTTTATTATTTTTTCTTTTTTAAGAAGCATTGATTAAATAGACCACCATTATGAAATTCTTGAAGTTTCTTATCGTACTCACTTGCAGTATTCTATTATGTACGCTGAATTGTCGTCTTGTGAAAATAGAGGAATCTTATTCCATTAGGAAAACTATTGCTAAAAACAAGAATATCTTATATTCTATTGCCAAACACTCAGAGGACGACTTCTTACTTCGCGTTTATCCCGTTATATATAGAGACAGTTATTTTGATAATGTTGAAGAATTGGAGAAAGATAACTATCGCAAATACTGGTATGTTTTATATAAGGATAGCACCAAGTATGAGTTTATGATAGATTCCATAAAAGGCGATAATTATCGCATTACATACGTGCAAGATTCCTACACCAATAATCCTGAGATAATAGGGACCAAGGATTCTTTGCTTTTCATCAGGTCAATCTCCGATAATTACTCGTTATGTAGACTATTAGCAGAAAAGACCGACACATTCTTCATGAGTTACTGGAGCACAAAATGGATTAGAAATCGAGCTTTTCTGAGTATCGATTTTTATTTAAATGGAAAAACATACAGCGTTATAAAAACAACTCAAAATATTAACAGTTCAGAAAGAATTGAAAGAATTGATCATCTCTTTGATGATTGGTATCTATTACAGGAAAAAGGCAATCATTTTGTGGGTGACTGATAAAGCATTAAACATGTCAGCCCTTTCTTTCTCCACTTTTTTGCCAAAAGTGTGGCATCTATAGTGTTCCACTTGCGGTTTGTTTATGGGAACAATGATTACAAAAAACGAGATACTTTGTGTATGTTTTTGCGTTGAAATGGCGCAAAATGTGGGAAATATTGCAGTTTTTTCACCCGATAAGGCGAAGATACAGATATTTTTCCTATATTTGCACCGTTCATCTATCAACAAATAACAATTGACGTCGAATACATGGAAGACAAATTCAATCTGGAACGTTTCGTCGAGGCTCAGGACACCGAGCCTTTCGCTGGCTACGAGCAGGCCTTGGCTGAGATGAGGGCAGGGCATAAGCGCGGACACTGGATCTGGTACATCTTTCCGCAGATGCGTGGCCTGGGACACAGCCCCAACAGCTACCTCTACGGCATCAGCGGCCTGGCAGAAGCAAAGGCGTACCTGGCACACGAGGTGCTGGGACCTCGTCTGCGAGAAATCACCGAAGCTTTGCTTGAGCATGCAGGAGAATCCGCCAATGTGCTGATGGGATGGGAGGTGGACAGCATGAAGCTGCGTTCGTCGATGACGCTGTTCGATGCCGCTTCGCCCGATGACATCTTCGGCGAGGTGCTCGATACGTTCTTCGATGGTAGCCGCTGTCCGCTCACCTTGTCGTTGTTGTAATCTATTGCACATATATGGTTTGGACTTTTTTGTCCAAAAATGATACTATTTTGCCCTTTTTTCTTGGAATAGATAAAAAAATCCATTATATTTGCGCCCGATAACCAACACACTCTATTATAATCTATGAAAAATTTCCTTTTGGTTGCAGCTGCGGCATTGTCGATCGTTGGGATGGCAATGCCTGTCTCTACGTATGCCGCAGACCCAGCCGGAGCCGCCTCGGCAGCCCCGGCTCAGCAGATTACCGTCAATGGCGCGGTGATCGATGAGAACGGCGATCCCATTGCGGGCGCCAGTGTGCTTGAACGCGGAACGACCAATGGCGTCAACACCGACGCCAGCGGCAGGTTTGTGCTGAAGGTCAACGCCGGCTCGACGCTCGAAATCTCGTTTGTCGGCTATTCCACCCAGAATGTCAAGGCAGCTCCGACGGTGCAGGTTACCCTCGCCGAGGATGCCGAACTGCTCGACGACGTGGTAGTGGTGGGCTACGGTACGATGCGCAAGTCGGACCTGACGGGTTCGACCACCTCGCTCCGTTCGGATGCCATCACTTCGACCCTCGCTGCCAACCCGCTCGAAGCCCTGCAGGGCAAGTCGTCGGGTCTGGCCGTCTTCAACAACCTGCGTCCAGGCGAGGTGCCTACGTTGCGTATCCGTGGTACGGCTTCGATCAATTCGGGCAATGACCCGCTCTACGTGGTCGATGGCTTTGCCTTGGTTGACGGCGACCTCAACGACATCAATGCCGCCGACATCGAGGCCATCGAAATCCTGAAGGACGCTTCGGCTACCGCCATCTACGGTTCGCGTGGCGCCAACGGCGTGGTGATGATCACGACCAGGAAAGGCTCGGAGGGCCGCAAGAACCTCAGCGTTCACGCCAGCACAGCCGTGAACATGCGCAGCCGTCTGCTCGACACCGTGACGGGTGACGACTTCATCAACTATATGACCAAGGCAGCTGCCGCACAGGGTTCGACCAATCCTTTCCCCAATGGCTACTCGGTGACCGACGTGAACTGGCAGGAGGAGGTGATCAGCAAGTCGTCGCTTACGCAGGACTATGGCGTGACCTTCGATGGCTCGGCAGGCGGTACCAACTATATGTTCTCGGCAGGCTACTACGACCAGGAAGGCCTGATCGAGGGCACCGAGTACGAGAAGTTCACTTTGCATAACAACCTGCAGCATAAGTTCAACCAGTGGATTACCATCGGTTCGAGCATGCAGCTCACCACTTCGACTACCGACAGAATCGGCTCAGACCTCACGTACGACATGAGCGTCACCAACGACATCTTCCGCTGGGGATGGCCCACCGACCCCGTCTATCAGGCCGATGGTTCGTACAACATCGTGAACCATGGCGACTGGTTCAACCCACTTGCCACGATGGCCAACCAGACCAACAACCAGAAGAGCGTCCGCTTCCTGGGCGACTTCTTCCTGCAGGTTGACTTCACCAAGCACCTGAACTATCGCCTCAACATCGGCTACGATGTGAAGAACATCAACCGCTACTACTGGGCAGGCAACCAGGATGCCAAGTCAATCGGCAACGCCGTCGAGACCGGCACAGGCTCGCACCTCTGGGCACGCAGCCGCTCGAAACTCATGGATAACATCATCACCTACACCAACAAGTGGGGCGAGCATCATCTCACTCTGACAGGTGTCTATTCATGGCAGGACTACAAGTACAACACCTCGGCAATGAGCGGCCAGTTCGACAACATGCTGCTCCAGGCCTTCGACTTCGGCGGCGTGCTGCCGCAGACCCTTACGGCCAGCAGCGACTACTATAGCAACCGCATCATCTCGTGGACAGCACGTGCTGCCTACAACTATGCCGACAAGTACTTGCTCACAGCCACCGTCCGCTTCGACGGCTCGTCGCGCTTCGGCGACGACAACAAGTTCGGTACCTTCCCCTCGGTGGGCCTCGGCTGGAGGGTCAGCAACGAGGACTTCCTCAAGGATAATGATGCCATCACCAACCTGAAGGTGCGTGCCTCGTGGGGCGTGACCGGCAATCAGGAGATAGGCAACTACCTGTCGCTTTCGAAGCTCATGAAGAGCACCGGCGATGCCAACTATACCGATGGCACAGGAGCCCTGTCGGGCTATTATGAGACTGTCGGCAATTCGAAACTTAAGTGGGAGCGCACCCGCCAGTTCGATGCCGGATTGGAGCTGCAGCTCTACAGCCGCGTCAACTTCACATTCGACTACTATACCCGCACGACCACTGACCTGCTCTACCAGGTGCCCATTCCTTCCACCTCGGGCTACAAGGAGGTGATGAGCAACATCGGCGAGGTGGCCAACCATGGCATCGAGCTGGCTGTCAATGCCGACCTCTACAAGAGCAAGAATTGGCTGGTGAGCCTTGGCGCCAACTACACGTTCAACACCAATGAGGTGAAGGAACTCTACGGCGACGTGACACGCCAGATTATCAACGACGGCACCTCGACCACCGGCATCGTCTCGGCCCTCGAGGTCGGCGAGCCTGTCAATGCTGTCTATGCCCGCCATTCGCTGGGCATCATCAAGACGCAGGAGCAGCTTGACGACTACGTGACCCGCGTGCCCGGCGTGAAGGGTACGGCACACATCGGTTCGGAGATGTACGAGGACTTCGACGGCGACGGACAGATCACCGTGAAGGACTGCCACAGCATCGGTTCGATCGAGCCCAAGCACTTCTACGGTCTGAACCTTAACGTGAACTACAAGGACTTCTCGCTCAGCGTCTATGGCCAGGGTGCCTTCAAGTATGCTTCGATCATTGGTGCCGAGCACAGCGGCTATCGCGGCACGGGCACGTCGAGCAACTGGCGCATCGGCATGCAGGACACCGGCAGCTACAGCCTCTGGGTGGATAACGGCGTGCGCAACACCCTCGGTATTCCCACTGTAGAGGCTTGGGAAGACATGTTCGACCCCACCACCAACCCCGGCGGCGAGCATCCTTCAGCTGGCGCCAAGGGCATCTTCCTCAGCGACCGCACCAATGGCGACTGGGCCTACTTCCTCCTGAAGAACATCCAGCTCAGCTACAACTTCGGCAAGCTGATGAAGGTGAAGGCCATCCGCGACCTCACCCTCAGTGTGAACTTCCAGAACGTGGCCGCCTGGGCCAACCACACGGGCTACAACCCGGAGAACGGCGACGTGTCGAACCCATTCGCACGTACCATCCAGTTTGGCATCAATGCGAAGTTCTAAAGGTTTGAAGGTTCGAATGGTTCGAAAAGTTCGAATGGTTCGAAGGTTCGAAAGTTCATGATTAATTATTAATGGCTTATAGAAATCATTATGAAAACGATCAAATATATTATCGCAGGAGCAGTGTTGGCAGGCGCGATGCTGGGCGGCATGTCGCTGACTAGCTGCAGCGACCTCGACGAGCAGGGCTACACCTTCATCGACCCGTCATCCTTCTACAACACAGAGGAGGAGATCGATGCTACGCTGATAGGCGTCTATAACCGCTATCGCAACATGTACAACGCCAACAGCCAGCTCTATCTGGCGCAGATCGAGCTGCTTACCGACCAGGGCGTGCCCACCTATAATAAAAATAATATGGAGCTCATCAACAAGTGGGACGGTGTGCAGAATGCCTCGGCTTCGAATGGCGTACACCGCATCTGGGCTGCCTGCTACGAGGCTGTGAACCGCGCCAACATCGTGCTGGGTCGCGCCGACAACGTGGAGATGAGCGAGGAGTCGCGCAATCGTATCAAGGGCCAGGCCTACTTCCTGCGCGGCTATGCCTTCTATTCGATGGCCCGTTGCTTCGGTGCCCTCGCCCTGCCGCTTACCTATACCAATGGCGTAGATAACCTCGAAATCGCACGTTCGACCTACAGCGAGACCTACGACCAGATTATCGCTGACCTCAAGCAGGCCGAGGCACTGCTTCCCGTGCGTGGCACGAGCGGATACGACGTGTGGCGCGCTTCGAAGGGTGCTGCACAGGCTGCTCTCGGCGAGGTCTATCTGCATCGTGCCGGCCTGGCCGACGCTCACGGCGAGAGTGCCAACGAGACGGAGTATTACACGCAGGCGCGTGACTACAGCAAGAAGGTGATCGACAGCGGCGTGTATGGCCTGATGGACAACTACGTCGATCAGTTCTATTGGTTCAACGAGAGTGGTGCCAAGAACTGCAAGGAGTCGATCTTCGAACTGCAGTATTCCGCCGAAACAAGCCAGAGCAACGGCATGCACATCCGCTTCGGCCTGGGTCGCACCTATTCGAACTACATGGGCTGCTACCAGTATTCGCGCATGGGCGTTTCGCCCTACATCTATACCGAGATGCTGGCCAATGGCGACAAGCGTGCCGAGGTCTTCCTGACCTACTTTGAGGAGAACGATGGCACTGCCCACACCTTCAACCCCACGACCCTGCACTGGGAGCCCTACATCACCAACGACCGCAACGTGGAGCATACCTGCGTCTTCAACTGCAAGTATTTCGACCAGCACACCGATGCTTCGCTGCAGCGCCCCAATGCCAACTTCCCCATCCTGCGCTATGCCGAAGTGCTGCTCAACTATGCTGAGGCTGCCAACCATCTGAATGCCGGTTCGGGCATCGAATGCCTCAATCAGGTGCGCCGTCGTGCCGGTCTGAGCGACTTCAGCGGCAGCCAGGCCGAAATCGACGAAGAGATCTTCAACCAGCGCCGCTTCGAGTTCGTGGGCGAAGGCAAGATCTTCTTTGTCGAACTGCGTCGTGACGTGCTTGCCGACCTTTCGGCCAAGAAACTTGCCCAAGGCTTTGCCGACAAGCTCAGCTACTTCGATTCACCCGAACCGCTCTTCAAGCCCCGCAAGGATTTCCTCTTCCTCATCCCGCAGGGCGACCTCGACAGCAACCCTGCCCTCGTGCAGAATCCTATCCCACAGTCGAAGTAATCTCCGTTCATATGTTGGCTCCCCAATCGAAAGACTGGGGAGTCATTTTTTATGCCTATATACAAAAAAGGGAGAAAGTTCTTTGTCACTTCGTAAAAAGTTTGTATCTTTGTCCCCGTAAATTGAATATATTACCAAATCTATAGAATCGAAATGAAAACCATCCCTATCATTCTTGGTGGCGCTATGCTCTTGTCGCTGGCGGCATGCACCCGATACACCACCACATTGGAATGCCCGCTTGAGCAAGGTGTGCTACGTGTAGAGTTTCCCGAGGCCGACATCGTGCGTGTGCGGTTGTCGGAGAACAGCGACTTCGTGGATAACAAGACGACCGTCGTGCTTCCCGAGGCCTTGAATCATCTTGTCAAGGTGAAACTGGAGAAGCAGGAAGGGGCATTCGTGCTCACTTCCGACAGTCTGCAGGTGCGTGTGGACGAAAAGACAGGTGCCATCAGTTATTTCGACAGGCAAGGCAACCTGCTCCTCGCCGAACGTGACGATATGCCCAAGCAGGGCGAGAGCATCGCACTCGAAAACATCACCTACGACCCGAAGTCAAGCCGAATCGAACGGACCGCCGATGGCGAGAAGGTGGTGATGGACGTGTTGAAGCGCGACACGGTGGGCACCTCGTGGCGCTGGCAGGTGCGTTTCGCATTCCCTGCCGATGAGCCGCTCTACGGATGGGGCTCCCACATGGAGGACCTGCTCGACCTCAAGGGACAGAAACTTTGGCTCTGCCAGCACAACCTGAAGGCGATGGTTCCCGTAATCTCCACCCCTTCGGGCTACGGCCTGCTCTTCGATGCGGGTTGCGGTATGCGATTCGATGATAGCGACAACCAGGGACTCGTCGAACTGGAGGCTGCCCAGGGATTGGATTATTATTTCATGAAGGGCGCTTCGATGGATCGTGTCGTGAACCGTATGCGTACGCTCACCGGACAGTCGCCGATGATGCCGCGTTATCTGTTCGGCTACATCCAGTCGAAGGAGCGTTACCACAGCAGTGCCGAGATCATCGAGACGATGCGTCAGTTCCGCAGTCGCCGGATTCCCATCGATATGATTGTGCAGGACTGGAACTACTGGCCCGAGGGCTGGGGCATGATGAAGATGGATTCCCGCTATTATCCCGATCCGCAGGCTTTGGCCGACACCGTGCACCAGTTGCATGGACGTCTGATGGTGAGCATCTGGCCCAATCCGCAGGGCAATCCGCAGGAGAAGGATTTCAAGGAGCGGGGATATATGCTCAACCGTTCGTTCATCAATGTCTTCGACGAAGAGGCACGTGCCTACTACTGGACGTGGGCCAACCGCGAGTTCTTCCACAATGGAAAGGGCTTTGATGCGTGGTGGTGCGACTGTACCGAACCCACTGATGGCGACTGGAAGCCTATGCCAGAAGGTTACGGATGGGATAGCCATCAGGACCGCTGGAAACTGAATCTGGAGGCACAGAATGCAGTGATGGGTGCCGAGCGCAGTTCGCTCTATTCCCTTTTCGATGCACGAGGTATCTATGAGAACCAGCGCAAGACTTCCGACCGCAAGCGCGTGGTCAACCTCACCCGTTCGAGTTTTGCAGGTCAGCAGCGTTATGCCACCATCTCGTGGAACGGCGACACCTACGCCTCGTGGAAGTCATTGCGCCGTCAGATTCCGATGGGCTTGAACTTCATGGCTACAGGTTGTCCCTATTGGACGGTCGATGCGGGGACATTCTTCACATCGACTGGTATGCAATGGTTCTGGAAAGGCGAATTCCCCGAGGGCTGCAAAGACCCTGCCTACCGTGAGTTCTATCTGCGTATGTGCCAATGGGCGACCTTTCTGCCCGTCTTCCGCAGCCATGGCACCGACACACCGCGCGAACCCTGGAATTACGGTGACCCCTCAAACCTCTCAAACCCCTCAAACCTCTACTACGCCGCCCTGGTTCGAAACATAGAGCGCCGTTACGAGCTGCTGCCCTATATCTATTCGATGGCAGCCAAGGTGACTTCCGACAACTATACCATGGCACGCATGCTTGCCTTTGACTTCCCCCGTGATGTCGAGGCGCGTACCTGCAAGACGGAATATATGTTTGGCCCGGCGTTCCTCGTTTGCCCTGTGACCCATCCTTTGTCGGAGACTTCGAAGCAGGAGGTCTATCTGCCGGCAGGTGCCCAATGGCAGGATGCGGTTGGCAATGTGCACGAAGGTGGACAACATTTGCTTTGTGATGTCTCTTTGAACGAAATACCTGTCTTCGTGCGTCGAGGAAGCATCGTCCCGAAGAGCCCCGTCATCCAGTATTCCGACGAAGTGAATGAACAGACCTTGACCATCGAGGTCATCCCTGGCAAGGATGCGACCTTCGACCTTTACGAAGACGATGGCATCACCTACGATTGCGAGAAGGGCCAATTCTCGGTCATTCCGCTCCAGTGGGATGAGCAGACCCGAAGCCTGACTCTCGGAAAGCGTTCCGGAGTTTTCGATGGCATGAAGCCACAACGTAATTTCGTTATCAAAGTCATTGATGGAAAGAATATTGTAACGAAAGATGTCAGGTATGATGGTGCTGCTGTGACTGTGAAACTATAACATTTTCTTATTATCACGAATTTGCGAATTAAAGAATTTGGAATGATTGACGTTTGTAGGCGCGCTCTGATGTTGGGCGCAGTCATCTCTTTGTCAGTTCAGGCCGGCTTCTCCAAAAAACCTTTGGAGCAAGGCCCCTATGAGGCGAATTGGACATCGCTTTCGAAGCATCAGCCCGTGCCCGAATGGCTACGCGATGCCAAGTTCGGCATCTATTGCCATTGGGGGGTGTATAGCGTTCCTGCTTACGGTAACGAACAGTATTTTCATTACATGCACTGCGATGCATCGAGCAGTGAGTATGCGAAGGGCGAGCAGTTCCTAATGGGCGAGCGCGAACGACAGGAGGCTATCTACGGACCGCTTTCTGAATTCGGCTACCACGACTTTATCCCGATGTTCAAGGCCGAGCATTTCGATGCCGACCAGTGGGCGCTGCTTTTCAAGGAGGCTGGCGCACGCTTTGGCGGTATCGTTGCCGAGCATCACGATGGCTTTGCAATGTGGGACTCGAAGGTCACTCCGTTCTGCGCTGCCAAGATGGGGCCGGAGCGCGACTGTTTGGGTGAGATTGCTGCGGCAGTTCGCAAGCGCGGACTCAAGTTCTTCACTTCGCTTCATCATGAAATCAACTATACCTATGTCACGGTGCAGGACGATTGGGCAGCCAATAATCCGCGTTATGCCAAGCTTTATGGCTGTCTGATGGATCATAACGAATGGCTCCAGATGTGGTCGGACAAATGTGACGAAGTCATCGAGCAGTATTCGCCCGACCTGCTGTATTTCGATGCTTGGATGGACCAGATACCCGAGGAAAGACGTTTGCAGATGGTACAGCACTACTTCAACCACGCGGCAAAGACAGGGCAGGAAGTGGCCTTCACCTATAAATATAAGGAATTCCCGCGCGAAGTTGGTGTGCTCGATCACGAAATGTCGTCGCTCAACGAGATTGACCCGATACCTTGGCTCTGCGACTTCACCATTGCTGATGGCTATCACAAGTCCTGGGGCTACGTGAAAGGGATGCAGTACATCTCGCACAAGAATATCATTCAGCGTCTCATCCAAGTGGTGAGCAACAACGGGCAGCTGCTGCTCAACCTCGCTCCGATGGCCGACGGAACTATCCCGCAGGCGCAGCAGGATATTATGGCCAATGTGGGAGTTTGGCTGTGGTCTTATGGCGAATCAATCTATGAGACGCGTCCTTATCGCGTTTCGCACGAGACGGTTTATTCTGTCGAAAATGCCGAAGAAACTGAACATGCGAAAAAGAATGCAGAAAGCGAGGAAGGCTACCGCGTACATTATACCCAGAAGAAGGACGGAAAGACGCTCTATGCCATCTTCCTCGACTGGCCAGGCACGGAAAATACAGTCCTTTTGAAAGAGGTGAACCTGCCAGTGAAACAGGCTATCCTCCTTTCGGTGAAGAAGAACTTTGAATGTCGTTTTGAACAGACTGCCGAGGGGTTGCGACTCACTATTCCCAAGGGTTCACGCCTACCGTCGGATGTGGCACAGGTGGTGAGACTGGTGCTGGAGTGAGATAAGATAAACGTGATTATTATGAGAAAGATAATTCTACCTTTCATCGCACTTATGACTTTGCTTGTGAGTTGCGGAGGGCCAAAGGGGCCGAGTGTGACCATCAATCTGCCAGACGATGCCAATAGCCGAATGACGTTCGGAGCAGAGCAGTTGCGAAACGAACTCAAGAAGCGGGGATGCAAGTTGGTGGTGGGACAGAATGCAGATCTTGTCATCAACTTGAGTCAGGCAAGTCCCGCAGATTCCTTGCCCAAGGAAGGTTTTCGCATCGTGACTTCGGGCAATGAGACGCAGGTAATCGGCAACGATGCCACGGGCACGCTCTATGGCTGCCGCGAACTCATCGACAGCTATATCTCGAAGGGCAACTTCCTGTTCCCTGCCGATTTTGCCGATGCGCCCGAGATGGTGCTTCGCGGGCCTTGTATCGGTGTGCAGAAGACGCAGTTCCTGCCGGGTCGTGCCGTCTATGAATATCCCTATACTCCCGAGAACTTCCCTTGGTTCTACGACAAGGAGATGTGGCTGCGTTATCTCGATATGATGGTCGAGAACCGTATGAACTCACTCTACCTTTGGAATGGTCATCCTTTCGCCTCGTTGGTGAAACTGGAGGATTATCCGTTTGCCGTAGAGGTCGATGATGCGACGTTTGCGAAGAACCGCGAGATCTTCTCATTCCTCACCACCGAGGCCGAGAAACGTGGCATCTACGTGATTCAGATGTTCTATAATATCATCGTCTCGAAGCCTTTTGCCGAACATTATGGCATCAAGACGCAGGATCGCAATCGCCCTATCGACCCGCTGCTTTCCGACTATACGCGCAAGTCCATTGCTGCCTTTGTGCACGACTATCCGAACGTGGGCCTACTCATCACGTTGGGTGAGGCCATAAGTGGCAATGATCGTAAACTCGACTGGATGATCAATACTGTCATTCCTGGTGTGAAGGACGGATTGGCTCAATTGGGCCGATCCGATGCTTCTCCCGGACGCGACCAAAGGGAGCAACCGCCGATTATTTTGCGTGCCCACGATGTGGACTGCCGCGCGGTGATGGACCAGGCTTTGCCCATCTACAAGAACATCTACACGATGCACAAGTACAATGGCGAATCATTGACCACCTATCAGCCCCGTGGCCCTTGGGCAAAGATTCACAAGGACCTTTCGGAACTCGGTTCGGTGCATGTCGAGAACGTTCACATTCTTGCCAACCTGGAGCCTTGGCGCTGGGCTTCGCCCGACTTTGTGCAGAAGACTGTCGGGGCGATGCATCAGGTGCATGGAGCCAATGCACTCCATCTCTTTCCGCAGGCTTCGTACTGGGATCATCCCTATACGGCTGATGATCTTGGTGACGGCAAACGAGAAATGCAGATCGACCGCGACTGGCTATGGTTTGCCGAATGGGGACGCTACGCCTGGAAGCAGGGACGTGACCGCGCCGAGGAGATAGCCTATTGGGACGAACGTATCGCCGATTTCTATGGCACGACCACCGACGTTGCCGATGATATTCGTCTGGCCTATGAAGCATCGGGAGAGATTGCACCGAAATTGCTGCGCCGATTCGGCATCACCGAGGGCAATCGCGAGACATTGCTCTTGGGACTCTTTATGAGCCAGCTCGTCAATCCTTACAAATACACCATCTACCCCGGCTTCTACGAAAGCTGCGGACCCGAAGGTGAGAAACTCATCGAATGGGTTGAAAAGGAGTGGACAGAAACACCTCATGTACCCAATGGCGAATTTCCGCTCGACATCGTGGAGCAGTGTCTCGATCATGGCGATGCTGCATTGTCAGCCATCCTAAAAGCTGACAAGGGACGAATCACTAAAAACAAGGATGAGTTCCTGCGTCTGCGCAATGATATGGCCTGCTATCGCGAGTTCTCGCAATTCATGTATTATAAGGTGCAGGCAGCCAAACTTGTGCTCGACTACCAGTGGAGCCACAAACTGAAGGCAGGCTCCGAATTGGAATGCATCGCATACTTGGATCAGGCTGTTCCCTTGCTCGAAACGAGCCTCAAGCATTGGCGTCAACTGGTAGCGCTCACCGAGGGGCATTATCTCTATGCCAATTCGATGCAGACGGCACAGCGTCGCATTCCCATCGGTGGAGATGACGGCAAGAACAAGACTTGGGCCGAGATGTTGCCGCATTATGAGAAGGAATTGGAGGCTTTCAAGGCGAATATCCAGTTGCTCAAAGACAAGGCCGCAGGCAAGATTGCTGAGGCTGCTGCCTCGATCGAACCATTCCAGGATGCGCAATACACGTTGCTTAGTTCCCAGAAGAGGGTTCGTCTCGATGTAGGTACACAGCTTTTCACCAACCTGCCTGACAACAAGGTGGAGGCAATTGCCGACGAACTGAAAGGACTCACAGCTCTTGCGTTCGAAGCGCAGAAGCCGCGCAACCGCGTGCAGCAGGTGCTGCAAGGGGAGAAGGACGAGGACGCAGGTTTCGTGTTGGAATTTGAAGCAAAAGAACCCTTGAAGGTATTGGTGGGCTACTTCCGCGACGACCAGAGCCGTTATGCCAAGGCCCCTAAACTCGAAACGGATGCTTCGGCCAACGAATACGGTCAGGCTGAACCGCAGCTGCAGAATGCCATAAAGCTGGCTGGACAGCCTTTGGCGAATGTGCACACCTACAGCTTCACTGCCGGTCATCACAAGCTTACCCTGCCCGAAGGTTATATCCTCGTGCTGGGTCTCACCAAGTCGCAGGTCAAGCCCCGAAACGTGGGCATTGGTGGCAGCGAAGATGCTGTGGATTGGTTGTTCTATTGAGTCTGGAATTTCTAGGTTTTCTAGATTTTCTAGACCATCTAGATTATCTAGACAATGAGAGAGGAAGCCGAAAATTTTCGGCTTCCTCTCTATGTATCTGAGCAAAGGGGGTTTACCACCTCTTGATGTCAAAGTCGGGATAGATGCGAACAAGTTCGGGCTCTTCGGCAGGGATGATGTGCTTCCAAACGTCTTCGATGCCCGAAGCATCCATGATGGCCTTGGCTTCGTCGTTGAAATCGACGTTGCGGAACACCTGCGTGTCGGTGATGGTAGTGCCGTGTCCGCTGTTGGCGGTGTTGTTGGCCTTGACGAAGTTGTGGTAGGTTTCGATGTCGTAGTCGCGGTCGGAGTCGATGTGGAACCAAAGTTGGCCGACGGAGTTGATCACGTTGTCGTGGATCTTCCAGCCCGATGAGCCGTCGTCGGGATAGATACAGCGCGGACCCTTGAAGAGGTAGTTGCCTTCGACCACCGAGCCGGGCTGTGGGCCGAGCATATAGACGATGCCGCCGTCGGAGAGCAGCTGGTGCGACTGTCCAAGTCGATTGAAGCTGATGGTGTTGTTGCCCGAAAGCTTCGGTTCGGGAATCTTCGCATTGGCCCACCACCAACCGAGGGCGATGGCACCGTAGGGACAACCGAGGATGTCGTTGTGGTCGATGTGGACGGTGTTGCAGAAGAAGCCGATGATGGCCTCAATCTGACGGAAGTCGATGCTGACGTTGCGGATGTAGTTGTTGGTGACGTCGATGTGGTGGCAAAGGCCTTCTACACCCGGCGCAAAACGACCCTCGCCATCGCCAATCTCGTAATGTTGGGGATGCCCGATGGTCACGGCATTGCCGAAGATGTCGTTGAAGAAACAACCGGTGACACAAGACTCGCTCACATCATTCATCAGCGTGATGGCAGAGGCACAACCGAGGTGCTCGAAACGACAGCCTGTGATCTGAACGCCACGGGCATTCTTGACATCGACGCAACCTTCGGGTGTGTCGCACGAGTTGTATTTGGTGGGATGCCAGTTGCCATCGGGAATGTATTTGAAGGCCAAGCCGAGGCTCTGAATGCCACCGAAGCCACGCGAGCCTTCGAGCGACATCAAGTTCCAAGTGTCATAGGCAAAGGTCACGCCCTCGACACGGAAGTTCTCAATCTGGCGGGTGTTCGAAACGCCATGCAGACGCAACAGGCCTTCGCAGCTCGGTGCAATGACTTCGGCAGTGGTCATATCCTCGCCACGGCTGAAGTAGAAGAGGGTTTGTGCCGCACGGTCGAAATAGAACTCGCCAGGTTCGTCGAGCAGTTCGTAGGCATTGCGCACATAGAAAAGCTTGTTGTAGTCGATCTTGCCAGCCCATGCCATCGAGTTGAGGATGGCGCCAAGCGGCTGCTGGAAACGTACGATGATGGTGTCGCCCCACTTGTCGAACTCACGGGGACAAAGGATCTTTTCGGTCCAGGTCTTTTCCTGTACGATTTCCACATCTTCGGGATTGCGGAAGAGATGCAACTCGGGGTCGGCCACAAGCTTGATGCCATCCACGCCTTGCCCTGCACCGAAAGCCCAAGGTTCTTCGCCGGTAATCTCGAAACGGCTCTCAATGCCTGCACCTTGCGAACGCTTATGAGCAGCTGCCATCACGGCACGTCGGCCATTGACGAGGAGACTGCGCAGTTTGACGGGACAGTCGAGGTGCGCTTTCCAAAGATTCCCGTTGACTCGTTGCCAACCAGTCACGGTGCGCCCGCCGCTGAAGACGGGTGTTTGCCCTTCAGCGGCACGGAGGGTGACGGTGTGCCCGTCGCGTCCGCTGAAACTTTGGTCGATGTCGAGCGGTTCGGTGAACAGATAGGTGCCACCAGCCAGTTGGATGACGATATCTTCCTTCTGTGGTTTGCGCAGCTGCTTCTGCACCTGCTTGAGTACGGTGGTGAGGTTGGAGGGATTTGCCTCAAAGACTTGTTGGGCAAGAAGGGCGTTGCATCCGAGGGATGCGAGGGTTAGGGTGAGGAGGATGGGGAGTTTCATGGGGGAGGAATAAAGAAGGGTTAGGAGACCCCCTCAGTCCCCCTGCTTAGGGGGAGGCCTTGCTTGTTCGGGCTTGGTTCTTCCCCCTAAGCAGGGGGATTAGAGGGGGTCTCTGTTATCATTTCAGGTTCCAGTTGCACTCGTCGCTGACAAGTTGTTTTCCGCTCTTGCCTTCAACGCGAATCACGTTTTGTCCGGGTTGGAGCGTAACGCCGTTGAAGAGTGCGCGACGGATGCTGTCGGGCTTCATCTTGCCGATCTTCTTGCCGTTGATGTAGAGCGTTACCTCCTTGAGGTTGGTATAGACACGCACGTCGGTCAGGGCTTCGGTGCGTTCGGTGAAGCGGCGCGAGGCGATGTAGATCATCGGTTCGGGATTCCAGTTGGCCTTGTAGAACCAGAAGGCATCCTTCTTCGTGGAGCGGTCGTAGGTGATGAGGCCCTTGTCGTTGAAGCCGTCCTTTTCTCCCTCTTTGCGCTGATAGGACTGGATGTCGGCAAAATGCCAGATGGTCTTGCACCAAAGGTAAGGACGTGTGCTGAAGCAAGCCCAGTTGCTCTCGTGGCAGGTGGCCTGCGCTTCTTCGGGGTGGAAGTGCCCGTCGGCCTTGTTGGCATCGTCGAGCGGCCAACTGTGCTGATTGATCGAAGCGCCGGCACCATATTCCGACACGCCGACAGGCGTTCCTGCAGCTTCTTCCTTGGCATTGTCGAAGAACTTGTCAGCCTTGCCGACCGCGTCGCTGTACCAGCCGAAGTATTTGTTCCAAGCCAAGAGGTCGGCGATGCCGAGGTAAAGCTTCGTATCGACGCAGGTGGCAAAGGTGGTGAGTCGTGAAGAGTCGAGCCCCTTGTAGATGGCGTTGATCTCCTTGAAGAATTCGGTGGGGTCGTCGTAGCCTACGAAGTTGTCCTTGTCGACGAGCACCTCGTTGAAGATGGCCCAGAAGCAGATGGACGGGTGATTGAACTTCTGATAGACGAGTTCGTGGGCACACTGCCGTGCATTCTCCTTGAAGCCTGGCGTATTGAGGAAGCCCGTGTAGGCCATGCCGCCGGGGCCGCAGAAAGGAATCTCGGTCCAAAGCACGATGCCGTTTTCGTCGCTGAGACGATACATCTCCTCGTTGTGGGGATAATGTGCCAGACGCATAAATGTGGCGCCCGATTCGAGTATCAGCTCCATATCCTTCTTGTAGTGCTCGGGCAGGAGGGCAGAGCCACGTCCGTCGAAGTCATCGTGGCGATTAAAACCTACGAGGTCGAGGTGCTTGCCATTGAGGAAGAATCCCTGGTCGGGATCCACATAGAAGGAGCGAAGGCCCGTCTGCTGGCGCACTTGGTCGATGACCTTGTCACCATCCATTAGTGAAACCTCTACGGTATAAAGATACGGATCCTGTTTGCCTTGCCACAGATGCGGGTTCTGAAGGGTTAACGGAATATGGGAAACGTCGCCCTGTGCGGCAATTGTGTTGGCAACAACGATATTACCAACGGCATCCTTGACCTCAGCCTTTAGCGATAGGGCCTTGCCACTTTTGAGCGAAAGGAAGGTCTCGATGTCGAGGTCGGCTTGTTGGGCTGAAACATTGCTTTGTCGAATCAATACGCCGGGCGAAGCATAGAAGTCGGGACGAATGCAATCCTGTTCGGTGACGATGAGGTGGCAGGGACGATGAATGCCGCCATAGACATTGAAGTCGCCCGAGATGGGCAGCACGTCGGTGCGGAAAGCGTTGCTGGCCCACACTTCGAGCAGGTTATCGCCCTGATTCACATAGTCGGTGATTTCGTAGCAGAAGGCCAGATAGCCGCCCTTATGTTCGCCCACGATATGCCTATTGATGAAGACCGAAGCCACCGAATTCACTCCTTCGAAATAGAGGAAGAGTCGCTTGCCTTGCATCTCGGGTGTGATGGTGAGCGTGCGGTTATACACATTCATCGCACGGTCGTAGCGCACAGTGCCTGGAATGAATCGAACGTTCCAGGTATGGGGCAAAGTGACGGGTTCAAAGGGTGCCTTCTTGGCTACTTCGAAGATGGAATGATAGCCCCAGCCCTCGTTCAGACTGATGTCCTGGCGATTCTGTCCTCCCAGGTCGAGTGCCAAGGCGCAGAAGGAAGATAATAAGAAGGTGCTTAGGATGGTTAAGATGTGTCGCATAGTATAAAATAGTGTGTGTTGAGTGATATGGCTCGGAGTGATCGGAATAATCGGAATATTCCGAGTAATCAGAGTATTCCTAGGGGGCGGAATCTTCCGCCCCCTAGTTAAGCTTACCTGTTAGCATACATCGACTCGTAATACTTCTCGTACTCGCCCGAGGTGATGTTGTCCATCCACTCCTGGTTCTCGAGGTACCACTTGACGGTCTTTTCGATGCCTTCTTCGAACTGCAGACTTGGTTCCCAGCCCAGTTCTTTCTGCAGTTTGGTCGAATCGATGGCATAGCGTGCGTCGTGTCCAAGACGGTCGGTGACATAGGTGATGAGGTTCAGATCCTCGCCCTCGGCTCGTCCGAGCAGACGATCGACGGTCTTGATCACCACCTTGATGAGGTCGATGTTCTTCCATTCGTTGAAGCCGCCGATGTTGTAGGTCTCGGCAATGGTGCCTTTGTGGAAGATGAGGTCGATGGCACGTGCATGGTCTTCGACGAAAAGCCAGTCACGCACGTTCTCGCCCTTGCCATAGACAGGAAGTGGCTTGCGATGACGAATGTTGTTGATGAAGAGCGGTATCAACTTCTCGGGGAACTGGTAGGGTCCGTAGTTGTTCGAGCAGTTGGTGACGATGGTCGGCATGCCGTAGGTGTCGTGGTAGGCGCGGACGAAGTGGTCGGAGCTGGCTTTGGCGGCACTGTAGGGTGAATGCGGATTGTACTTGGTGGTCTCGTAGAAGAAGTCCGTGCCGTAGGCGAGATGGTGCTCACTGCTCGAAGCAGTTGTCGAGAAGGGAGGCTTCACGCCCTCGGGATGGTTCATGGTCAAGGCGCCATATACCTCGTCGGTTGAGATGTGGTAGAAGCGCTTGCCCTCATATTTCTCGGGCAGTGATTCCCAATAGAGCTTGGCGGCCTGCAGCAGGCTCAGGGTGCCCATCACGTTGGTGCGTGCAAAGGTGAACGGATCCTTGATTGAACGATCGACATGGCTCTCAGCAGCGAGGTGGATGATGCCATCGACCTTCTTGTCCTGCATCAGCTGGTAGAAGGCTTCGAAGTCGCAGATGTCCATCTTCACGAATTCGTAGTTGGGCTTGCCCTCCACGTCCTTGAGGTTTGCCAGATTGCCGGCATAGGTCAGCTTGTCGAGGTTGATGATGTGGTAGTCGGGATATTTATTGACAAAGAGGCGTACAACGTGCGAGCCAATGAAGCCTGCACCGCCAGTGATAACTATTGTTCTTTTTGACATATTCTATCTTGAATTAATTTTTTTATTATTTCACGAAATAACGGAATAGCGTAATTTCGTAATTCCGGTATTACGGAATGTCGAATCCCGTAATTCAGAAAATCCAAATTGCCGGCGCTTATAGTTCGCGACGTCCGTCGCGTTTGATTTCATCGATGACCTTGAGCAGATATTGCCCATACTGGTTCTTGAGCATAGGTTGTGCCAATTGGCGCATCTTCTCCTCGTCAATCCAGCCCTGACGATAGGCTATGCCCTCGAGACAGGCCACCTTCAAGCCTTGTCGCTTCTCGATGACCTCAATGAATGTCGAAGCCTCACTGAGCGAGTCGTGTGTGCCAGTGTCGAGCCAGGCAAATCCGCGGCCGAGCGTCTCAACCCTCAATTCCTTGTCGTTGAGGAACCACTGGTTCACGGTCGTGATTTCGAGTTCGCCACGCGCTGAAGGCTTGATGCTCTTGGCTACATTGACCACCTTGTTGGGGTAGAAATAGAGACCCACGACGGCATAGTTTGACTTCGGATGGGCGGGCTTTTCCTCGATGCTGAGGCAGTTGCCCTGCTTGTCGAATTCTGCCACGCCATAGCGCTCGGGATCGTTGACCCAATAGCCGAAGACGGTGGCCTTGCCGTCCTCCTCAGCGCTCTTGACGGCACGTTTCAGCAGGCCGGTGAAGTTGGCGCCATGGAAGATGTTGTCGCCAAGTACCAGGCAGGCACAATCGTCGCCAATGAACTTCTCGCCGATGATGAAGGCCTGGGCAAGTCCGTCGGGTGAAGGCTGCTCGGCATATTCGAAATGCACGCCATAATCTGATCCGTCGCCCAACAGGCGCTTGAAGCCTGGTAGGTCGTAGGGCGTCGAGATGATTAGTATATCGCGGATGCCTGCCAGCATCAGTACCGAGATGGGATAATAGACCATCGGCTTATCGTAGATGGGAATGAGCTGCTTGCTGATTCCTTTGGTGATGGGGTAGAGGCGGGTGCCGCTTCCTCCGGCCAGTACAATTCCTTTCATATCTTGTGCAGTTTGTGATTCAAAATCTTTTTTTTCGGTCCAAAGGTACTGAAAAAAACACGAATTTGGAATTTTTATGGCAAAAAAATGCTGTTTTGATAAATATTTTGTCCGATAATTTGTTTTTTTGTCAAAAGATGCTTACATTTGCACCTGAATTATATGTTTGTTGCTATATGGCTTATAACTTTAATTAAATTACATAAACAAATGAAGAAACTTTTATCAACAGTTGCAGTTATCGTCATCGCAGCTATGACGACTGCCAGCGCACAGGCTGTCTTTAGTGGCTCGAACGAACACATGCGTTTCGGCATTCAGTTAGGTATGAACGTTTCGTCTTTCGGACACGAGCAGTATGGCTGGTTGGCCGGTTGGAATGTAGGTGGAACAGTACTCTATAACACCGAGAACTTCATCCCCAATTCCTACCTTCGTGGTTCGGTGCTCTACAGCCGCAAGGGTGGTAGTGCCAGCGAGGATGCGTTTGTCCACAGCGGTACTCCAATTGTGGCTCACGACGCCGTTTATCATCTTCACTACCTTGAGGTGCCTGTTCGTTTCGGCTATGCCTACGAGATGGATGACGACCTTTGCCTCCTGGCCGAAACAGGTCCGTATTTTTCTTTCCGTCGTGGCGGTTCGTTCCGTAGTGAGAATGTGACGGGCTATACCGAGCATCGCATCAGCGGACGTATGCACAAGTATTATGACGACCTCCGTCGCTTCGATGTGGGTTGGGGCCTCCATGTTGGCGCCATCTATATGGAGAAGTATCAGCTTACAGTGGGTTATGACTGGGGTCTCTGCGATGCTGTGCCCGATAGCAAGACCTACAAGGGATCAGGCAAGAACCTCAACCTCAGTGTCAACCTCACCGTTTATTTCGACTAATTTCTAATTTATGAAACGGATTCTTACGGGAGTCCGTTTCCTTTAAAAAAATTATATAATGAAAAAGTTCTTTGTTGCCCTCGTTGCTGTTCTTGCTTCCGCATTGGTTCAGCGTGCCGATGCCCAGCTGCTCGATTTCGATGGCATGCCACCCTACAAGCTCGGTCTCACCGTTGGACTGAATGCTCCTACTTTCTCGGGTGCAGGATATGACTACGCTATAGGCCTCAATGCCGGTGTCGATCTGATGCTCGATGCCAGCGATTTGTTTGACAATACTTTTGCACGTGCCGTGGTTCGTTACTCGATGAAGGGTGCTACGGGTCCCGATCCCAGACATCCCGATGGCCTCGATCTGGAGCCCGAGACTCACTTCACTTCGCATTATATTGAGATTCCCGTTCATTATGGTTATGCCTGGTACCTTAATTCCGACTTCACCATTATGGGCGAGACCGGTCCCTATTTCGCTGTAGGCTTGGGTGGCACGGCTCGTCCTGACGGAGAGACTGTCTTTGGTAGTCACTCGTTCTTCAAGTCGCACGACGCTTCCCGCTGGGATGTGGGCTGGGGTTTGCAGTGCAGCCTGCTCTACGATCAGCAGTGGCAGGTTCACGTCGCCTACGACTGGGGATTCAAGAACCTCAACAAGACCTTCCTCCAGAACAACGGACTTAGCGTGGGCATTACCTTGTATTTTGAGTATTAAAAGGTTCTGAAAGGTTAAGAAATGGCAGAATCCAATTTTGTCGATTACGTTCGCATCTATTGTCGCTCGGGCAAGGGCGGCCGTGGCTGCTCGCACCTGCATCGCGCCAAGTACATCCCCAAGGGAGGACCCGATGGCGGCGATGGAGGCAAGGGCGGTTCGGTCATCCTTCATGGCAACCGCAACTACTGGACCCTGCTCCACCTGCGTTACCAGCGTCACATCTTCGCCACCGATGGCCAGGCAGGTATGCCCAACAAGTCATTCGGAAAAGACGGCGAGGATGCCATCATCGAGGTGCCGATGGGTACGGTGGTCTATGATGCCGAGACGGGTGAATATATCTGTGAGGTGACAGGCCACGAACAGAAAGTGGTGCTCCTGAAGGGCGGACGAGGAGGCTTGGGCAACTGGCATTTCCGCACGTCCACCAATCAGGCCCCGCGCTATGCGCAGCCCGGTGAGCCCGCCTTGGAGCGCAGCGTCATCCTAGAACTGAAGCTGCTCGCCGATGTGGGCCTTGTCGGATTCCCCAATGCCGGCAAATCGACGCTCCTGTCGAGCATCAGCGCTGCCAAGCCCAAGATTGCCGACTATCCGTTCACGACAATGGAGCCCAATCTGGGCCTTGTGCCTTATCGCGACAATCGCTCGTTCGTCATGGCCGACATTCCTGGCATCATCGAAGGTGCCTCGGAGGGCAAGGGCCTTGGTCTGCGCTTCCTGCGCCACATCGAACGCAACTCCACACTGCTCTTCATGATCCCTGCCGACACCACCGATGTCAAGCGCGACTATGAGGTGCTGCTGGGCGAACTGGGCAAGTACAATCCCGAACTTCTCGACAAGCAGCGTCTGCTTGCCATCACCAAATGTGATATGCTCGACGACGAGCTCATCGACCAAATGCGACAGGAACTACCCGATGGCGTGCCCACCGTGTTCATCTCCTCCGTGTCAGGCACTGGCCTTGACGACCTCAAGGATATGCTGTGGACGATGCTCAACGACGAGGCCAACCGTGTGCAGACTTTTTCTCATCGAAACCTCGATATTTCGAAGGGCCTCGAAGACCAGTACGAGGAGGTGGATCCCTATGGACACGACGACTACACCATCGAAGGTGTCGCGCCTTCCGACCTCGAATTGGATTGGGACGAATAGCACAGATGATGGTCAAATGATGCAGGCGAACATCGCCGCAAAGAAAAAATGCTCAAAAATATGTTTTAGAACATTTTTTGGGCATTTTTTTGGTTTTTAATTTGTATGCATCAATTTTTTTACATATCTTTGCACACTGAAATGGGGGACGTAACAAAGCCAAACGCAACGCTGTCCCCAAGGCTAATTTTCTTCTTCCGCTAACCCTATTTTACAGCTTCATAACCAAACCTAATAAAACGATTCATATCATGGACGAACAGCTTATTAAAGACTGTACAGCCAAAGCACAAGCTTGGCTGGGTGATGGTTTCGACGACGAAACCAAGGCTGCCGTAAAGGCAATGCTTGACAACGAGGACAAGACTGACCTCATCGAGGCATTCTATCAGAACCTCGAGTTCGGTACAGGTGGTCTTCGTGGCATCATGGGCCCCGGCACCAACCGTATGAACAAGTATGTGGTGGGTATGGCTACCCAAGGCTTCGCCAACTACATCAACCGTGCATTCCCCGACATTCAGCCAGCAGTGGTAGTTGGTCACGACTGCCGCAACAATGGCCGTATGTTTGCCGAGACCGTGGCTGCCATCTTCTCTGCCAACGGCATCAAGGTTTATCTCTTCGAGTCACTCCGCCCAACTCCCGAAATCTCGTTCGCTATCCGTCAGCTCCATGCGCAGGCAGGTGTTAACGTCACCGCTTCGCACAACCCGAAGGAGTACAATGGCTACAAGGCTTACTGGGACGACGGCGCTCAGGTGCTCTCTCCACACGACAAGGGCATCATCGATGAGGTGAACAAGATGACCATCGACCAGGTGAAGTTCGAGCCTAACTACGACCTCATCAAGATCATCGGTGGTGAGATGGATATTGACTATCTGCGCGCTGTCAAGGAGGCAATGGTCGATCAGGATGTCATCCTGCGCCAGAAGGACCTCGGCATCGTTTACTCGCCACTCCACGGCACCGGTCGCGTCATTATTCCTGCAGCCCTCCGCACTTGGGGCTTCCAGAACATCAACGTCGTACGCGAGCAGATGGTGATCGATGGCAACTTCCCGACCGTCGTTTCTCCAAATCCCGAGAACTCTGAGGCTATGACTCTCGGTATGAAGTTGGGCGACAAGCTCAATGCCGACCTTGTGATCGCTTCCGACCCCGATGCTGACCGTCTCGCTATCGTTTGCCGCGACAACAAGGGCCAGTGGATGATTCTCAATGGCAACCAGACTGCTATGATGTTCTCCTGGTACATCATCACCAACAAGAAGAAACTCGGCCAGCTCAAGGGCAACGAGTTCATGGTGAAGACCATCGTTACCTCCGAGCTCATCAAGAAGATTGCCAACAAGAACGGCGTAGAGATCTTCGACGACTTCACGGGCTTCAAGTGGATTGCTTACCGTATCCGCATCAACGAGGGCA
>CACXTQ010000032.1:0-32867 GCA_902770595.1 uncultured Bacteroidales bacterium
TAGTTGCCTTTGTATCGGCCACAGCCCATGAGCCCTGATGACGATTGCCGGTGAGCCAAAGTCCCAAGTGGCTTTCCTCGGAATAGCCGGCTAAGGCACGACCTTCCTGCTGAACTTCGAGAGCTGTCTTTTCGCCGTTGGCAACCTGAGCGTTGACCACAGCCTGCTTCTCGGCATTGTAGAACGAAGTATTTCCGAACTCATAGAAGCGGCAGTTAGGCGACTTGTGGTTGATGTTGCGGCTGATGGACTGCAGACCACCGAACAAGAGAGTCTGACGCATCACATTGAGGTCGCTCGACAACGGATTCATCACGTGGACGAGTTTGCTCTGGGGATAGGTCTCAAGGCCTTCGTAGAATGCTTCGGCTGTAAGCGAGTTGCACAAGATCTCGTTGAAGCCGGCACCGGTGAGTTGCTCACTGATGATTTGCTGCAAGCTGTTCGAAACGTCGGTTGCTGTCTTGCCGACAGCGCTGGTGCGAACGGTGCCGGGGAGTACCACTCGATCGTAGCCATAGATGCGGAGAATGTCTTCGATGACGTCGCAGTCACGGGTAACATCCACACGGTAGGCAGGAATCTGTATCTTTACACCATTTTCATCTTCGGAAAGTATTTCCATTTCGAGAAGTCCGAGGATCTGCTTTACCCTTTCAGGCTGAATGTCGATGCCGGAAAGCGTATTGACACGCTTGTAGGTCAAGTCTACGACTGCGGGAACATTCTTCACGGGATAAACCTCCTGAATGTCGCCTACGATGGTGCCGCCGGCCAGTTCCTTGACGAGCAAGGCTGCACGACGCAATGCGTAGGGGATGTTGTTGATATCGACACCACGCTCGTAACGGAACGAGGCATCTGTCGAAAGTTGCTGACGACGTGCCGTCTTGCGTACCCATGTCGGGTGGAAACAAGCACACTCGAGGAACACATTGGTGGTCTGCTCGGTCGTGCCGGATTCAAGTCCGCCGAAAACTCCAGCGATACACATCGGTTCTTCAGCATTGCAAATCATGAGGTCGCTATCGGAAAGCTTGTGCTCCTGGCCATCGAGAGTGATGAAAGGAGTTCCGTTGGCACAGGTTCTGACAACAATCTGTCCGCCTTTGATCTTGTCGGCATCGAAAGTGTGCATTGGCACAGCGGTCTCAAAGAGAATATAGTTGGTGATATCAACGATGTTGTTGATGGGACGCAGACCGATGGACTTGAGTCGGTTCTTGAGCCATTCGGGCGACTCTTTTACAGTCACTCCTGCGATGGTAAGACCAGAGTAACGTGGACAAGCTTCGGTATTCTCGACCTTGATGGTGATGGGCTTGTAGTCCACATTGACTGCCATGTCGGAACCATGTACCTTGTCGAACATATCAACCGAAGGCTTGGTGAGCTTGTGCGGGAGGTCGTGAGCACCAAGATAGGCATTGAGGTCACGGGCTACACCATAATGTGAAGCTGCATCGATGCGATTGGGCGTTATGTCAACTGCAATCTGATAGTCGCTTTCGAGGTGATAGTACTCGGAGGCAGGCATACCGACGGGAGTGTCAGCGGGAAGAACGATAATTCCAGCATGGTCGGTTCCCACACCGATTTCGTCCTCGGCACAGATCATTCCGTTCGATTCTACGCCACGGAGTTTGGCTTTCTTGATAGTGAAAGTCTGGTCGCCGTCATAAAGTGTAGTTCCGAGTGTAGCAACGATGACCTTCTGGCCAGCTGCCACATTGGGAGCACCGCAAACGATTTGTGCGATGATGTTTCCGGCTTCATCTTGCGTGCAGAGTGAACCATAGGCATTGGCCACCCACTTTGCGTTACCAAGATTCACAGTGGTGACGTGCATGTGGTCGGAATTGGGATGTACGTCACATGTCAATACCTGTCCGACGACAAGACCTTTGAGACCGCCGCGGATGGATTCGATCTCCTCGACACCTTCTGTCTCAAGACCGATGGAAGTAAGGGCTGTCGAAGTCTGCTCGGGTGTGAGGTCAAACTCCAGATAGTCTTTCAGCCACTTGTAGGAAATGTTCATAGAATATATCTTGTTTTTATTGCTTATTACGCGTTAAAAATCGCGCGCAAATATACTCATTATTTATCACGTAACAAAAAAAACGGGCATATTTTTTGGCGAAATATGTCCGATTTGTAGATTTAGAGTCGTTTGTGCCCCCCATGTTTTGCATTTTAGCGGGTGAGCTGGAGGGTCAAAGTCATGCCAAAATCGCTGTTGACAGTAGGGTATGAAGTCGAGATGAGCGGCGTGTTGACCTGCCGGTCATAATAGAGTTTCATTTGGAGCATCTTGGAGAACTGGTAGTCGGCCGAGAACTTGAATGACCAAGCCGAGTTGCCAGACGTGGCCTGTGTGTATTCGTCGGTGATTTTGCGAAGCAGCGACATCTGGTTCTTGTAGGTCATGTCGAATTTCAGGTTGAGGTCATGGCTTACACCCTTCTGATTGCCATCGGGCATGCCGATCTTCTGGTTGAAGTTGGCTATCTTATAGCCGAGGCCGAATGTCATGTCCTTCGAGACATTCTCGGTGATTTGTGCACTCGACATTGCCAGCGATACGGAGCGTGTGTGCTTGTATTCGCTCCTTACGGTGAGGCCATTGACAAGGGTCGCATTCATGCCTCCAAGGGGAGCCCAGCTTTCAGTCAATGTCACTGTTCCGATATCGAACTCCGACGAAGGAAGAGGGCAGTTGTTGGTCACATCGAGTGTATAGCCAAGGCCTTCTTCCAATTCGACATAGTTGGTATAGGTCTGATAGTTGCCGATGGCATAAGTACAGTTGTATGCATGGCTGAACTGAATCGTCTTGAACCATTTCGAGAGTTTCGGGAAGAGCTGGAGCAAGCCGTCGTATGTGACTTTCCAGTTGGGTAATGCCTTCCACATCTTTGGAATCGGGTTGAGGCTGACGGAGTGAGCATCGCCACCCAGGTAGGCTGCTACGAAAGCGGGAACAAGGATGTCGCTTGAATTCATTCGTGAGGCTCCGAAATTCTGCTCATAAAGTCCCGTCTCTGGATTGTAGCTGACCACATTCTTCCCGGCAAAATCCTTGTTGACCATATTGCTGATGAATCCGCCTTCCGACGGGAAGATGGCTTCTGCATATTTGGCAAGGAGACGCTGGTAGATGATTTCGCGATTGAGGATGAACTGATGGAAGACGTCGCTCGAATAGTTATCGCCTGCATCATTGCCTCCGAAGCTTGAGCCGAGAGCTATGGTGGTCATTTGGAATGATCCCGAACGTGTGATAGGAAGGTCGGGATACATGAACTGGTTGGACTTGCGCTCGTTGTTCTTCCACGTCCCGTTGATGTTGATCTTCAGGCCGGTCCAAGGTTCAAGGACTGCCGAGTAGGAAAGGTCCTTGGTGAAATTATAGACCGCGGGCGATGTGAGCGAGTCGTTGACGATGAGCCAACCGTTGCGTGCTGCTTTTTCGGTAAATGATTCTCCACTCTCGAAACCAAATGCGAAGCCCATACCTGGCACGAGGCCTGCGTCGCTCGGGCCTTGTCCGTAGAAGTCACCGACGTTCGACTGGAAATAGGGCAGATAAGTGTCTTGGGTCTGCTTGTAGCCGATTTGGATGCTGCGTACGGACATCAGGATACGTGAAGCCACCTGCATCGTCTTATACCATGCCTGGTCGTCGAGCGGCTTGTCGGCCTTGATGACCACTTCGATCTTGGCACTGTCGGACGCCGTAATTCTGATGTTGTTCCTATCGACTTTCTTGAAGTTGAGCGGATAGGAGTGTTCGGTTTCATTATCCTTGGCGCTGACGATGATGCGGCGGGTATCCAGGTTGTGCTTGAGGACGATGGTTGTGTCATTTCCGGCAAGTTGAATCACTTGCTTGAAGTCCTTCTTTGCCTTCGATTTTGTATCGTTCTGAGTCTTTCTGTTGTTATTGTTTCTTGTTTGATTGCGATTATTGTTGGCAGTGGATTTTTGCGCCTTGAACTTGTCGTTCACCTTCTTCAGGAACTTCGACTTGTTGTAGAGCGATTCAAGGTTGAACTTCCCATCAAACTGCCATTGTGAATTGTTCTGAATGGTATTGCCCGTCGATGTCTGCTCGTCAATCTGGGTGCCGCGATTCCATTGATAGGTGGACTTGTACTTGGCCGATAGGTTAATCCAGTCGGTCCAGGTGATCTTGTTGATAGGTATCGTCCAGGAGACGTCGAACGACTGGTTGTAATCGACAGGTGTGCCCAACTTCCATATCTGTGTCCAGATGGTGTCCTTCCAGCGCTCGTAGTCATCGGGGTAAAGATAGCGGTTGACTGGAGCATCCGGTTCGTCGATACGCGCATTGGAAGCCGATTGGAAATTGGCTTTCAGCGTCTTGGTAATGTCCCACGATATGCTGGTCTGACGCAGCATAGTGAAGGTCTTGGTGTAGGAGACGGGGATGGTGAAATCCGATTCGTAGGTCTCGATATTTCTGAGTTGCTCCTCGTGATAGGTGCGGTTGACCTGGGCCGAGAGGGAGATGCTGTTGGGCAGCCAATTGAACTGGAAGTCATCCTTCAGTTTCTTGAAAGGAGCCTTGCTGTTCGAACTGTTCGATTTGCTGCTGGCTGCGCCAGCTTTTCTTGAGTCAGTCGTGTTTCTGCCAGCTTGTGCATTGCCACTTCTCGTATTGTTGCCCTTCTTTGTAGCAAACGGTTTCCAAGGTTTGAAGTAAGGCGACCAGTTATAGTTGATGTTACCCTTGTACGAATTGTTGTACTCGTACTCTGTGGTGGGATCGTGTGAGGTCTGCTTGTTTTGCGAATACCCCATCGTTACGTTGGCGGGATCCCAAGGCATCGAATGCTTCGACTTGACGTCAAATTTAACGCCGGTCAGCGACAAAGACTTTGTCTCTGCCGTGGTCTGTACGAGCGACTTGATGGAGTCTTTCTGGCGTTCGGTCGGATAGGTGTCGAGTGTCTCATCGACGGTAAGGTCCTCGTTGTAGGGATCATACTTCGGCGTGCTCACCGACTTGGAGTAACTGTAATAGAAAGGTGCGTGCAGTTTGACTTGCGAAGGTAGCCACTTGCCGATATCTGTCTGGCCGGAGACGTTGTATTCGTAGTCCTTCGACAGCGAACGAACAGCAGTCGATTGTTCTACCGTGCCCCATCCGGCACTGGTGTAAGAGCCTGAACCGTTGATGGTAGCAAGGTCGGAGATGCGCAAAGTGGCGTTGCCGCGTGCTGCCCAACCTCCGCTCTCGTCCATACCATCGGTGCGGAGTTCGTTGACCCATACGACGGCGGATTTGGTGCTACGGCCGACGTTACGCACACCAATCATGAATACAGTACATTCGCCTAGTGAAGGATTACCTTTCACGGCGATGCGGTTCGACTTGTTGTCCTCGTCATATACTGAGTATTCGAGTGTATAGCTTACACCATCGACACCCAGTTCCTTCTTGGCATTTCGTTCGCGCTTCAGGGCGGTGAACTTCGAGAGTTCCACATTGATCATGTTGTCTTCCGGCCAGACGAGTAGACGGTCGTTCGACGAGTTGTTGTTATAGGTGCCGGAAGGTGTCTTATGGAGAGGCACTTCGTACTCGTAGTAGTTGTCCTTGTAATCCGAGCCGACACGGAGGAACACGGCAAGGTCGCCATCGTGCAACTGGTCTTCCTCTCCAGCATTTGCATGGAGATGGGCAAAGAGTTGTAGGTTGTCGTACTGGCGAAGATCGAGGCCGGAACTCTTATAGACAGCCTTGGCATCATGCGGCTCAAGATTTGTGATCTTCAGCGCAAGGGCTTGTTCGTTTTGTTGAACGGCATTGGTGCCTGGCGTCACAATACGCGAGATACCGGGAGGCAATACGTAGTTGACAGGGAGCGAACCCGAATGTTCTTCGATGTTGACAGTGCTTGAAGAAAGCAGGGCATCGCTGCTCGGAGGATATCCTGGATCGGAGAGATCGTTGGAATAGGTGCGCCAGTCGCTTCGCACGAGGTCGAGGGTGGCAAGACGAAGTACCTGTGCTTCCTGCCAACCCGTCATGAGCATTCGCATGAAGCGGATGGACTTGAAGTTGCTGATGTTTCCTTCCCTGCGGTCGGGAGAACGTAACGGGACGCGGAACAAGTACCACTTCACTTCGTGGGTAAGGCCATCGCGCAGACGCACTTGACGAGTGCTGATGTCGGCAAGATACTTGTTCTCTGCGAGGTTCATGTGACCACGAACCAGTTCGATATCGTACTCATAGAATCGCTCGTTTTCGTTGAGCGTATTGTCCGTATTGATATCCTCAACGTCGGGAGTACTCTTGTAGGCCGTGCTGTAGGACTCCTGGCTGTCGGATGTCGATGGGGCGTTGCCTTCAGCACCATTGATATGCTTGTAGCGATTCAGGATCGAGACATTGCCGTTGTCCAATGCACTGCCACGGAAGTAATGGTAGTTGTCGCCTGCTGGGTCGTTGATAGGAGAATACGGATCGTTCTGCCAAGAAGAGAGGACATCAGGTGAAACCCTCTGGCGAAGAGAATCCACATAACTCTGATAAGTCGAGAAGTTTGCTTCGTCGGTTGTGCTAAGTCCATCGAGACCAACGTCTTGTGCGGCATGAGAAGAGGAAGAATTGTCGAAGGCATAGACCGTAGAGGTACGTGTTGAGACGCGTCCCCAAGTGGTCTCCTTGATGGCCGAGAGGTCACCGTTGATATCCAAGCCGTTCTCGAACGACTTGTACCCGTCTTTCAGGATATCTTCCGAAATTTCTCCGAGTTGCAGAATGAGTTTGCCTTCGTCGTTGGGTTTCCATGTTTCATCCCCTTCGACTTCGATGAATGGGTCCATCATCCAGAATTCGATGTATTCGTAGTTGGCCGATTCAAAGTTGGTCACATCCATTGCCCGCATCATGCCGCCCCAGTTACCTTGAGGATTGACCAATGTACCATCGCTTTGTATGCGTGAAGCACTTACATTATATTGTCCGCGCTCGCATGGATAATAACTGAGGTTCATCACGTCGAGGATGCCCGTCTCACCGTATTCTAGTTCCTTGTTGGGATAGATTTCCTCGAAGGTAACCTGTCGTACACGTGGATCGCAAAGTTGCACAAGGTCGTTCTTGATGTGTGCAGGCGTCAGGTTGCTGGTTTGAGAAGTGAAGAGGTTGTCGATGCGGTACCAGGCAAGATGTGCACGACGGTCATTGTATGCGGTGGAGAATAGAGAACCTCCCACATCCCTGCCTTCGATGCTGGCGGGGGTGGAGGAGAGTTGCCAGAGTGTGGGCACAGCAAGGTTGGTCGATGATTCCGATGACTCGAAGTCGTCGATGTAGATCGAACCATTGTCGCCGATCTCGCTGCTGTGGCTCGCGATGAGCTGGGCCCATTCGCCTTCGATGCTGAAATTTGAGGGAGCTGTAGCTTTGATCCAAGGAATGGCTCCGATGGCATTGGTGAGCCACATGAAGTCCTTGTTCCATTTGAAATTGAAACCGTAGATGGTATTATTGATCGGAATCTCTGACATCGACACTTTCCTGGTCAGCGGCGTCTCGCTCAAATTGATGACCGTGGCACCCAACGTGAGATCCTTTGACCAGTCGTATTGCAGGTCGAGGCCCATCATGGTCTTGCGCTGAAGTGAGTACTCCGATTGGTCTTCAAGGCTGACGCTCACATTGGTTCCACTTTCGATGATCGACTCATTGAGAATCGTGACTATGCCCATGGTGTAGTCCACTGTATAGTCCGATCCTTCGGTCAACGTAGTACCACCAGCCGTAACGCGTACTGAACCGCGGGCAACATTCATGGCTCCTAGGCTGATCTCTGCACCGCTCGAAGCCGTGTAGTCACCACAGATGCGGAACTTGTTGTGTTCGGCATCCTGCTCGGCATCGGTCAATGTTTGCGAATAGAGGTTCGGATAACAATAGCGGGCGACAAGGGCAGGATCATTGCCCAGTTTCTTGGCAAGATGACTGCCAAAAGGCTCGACGACAGGGAATATGATTCGGCCGGTAGATGCTTGAACGGTATATCCTGCGACCCAGTCGAACTGTCCGTCGGAATGACGTTCCTGATGGGAATTCAATTGGTCAAGGTTCATGACCTTGATCAAGAGTTGCTGGGCTATGGGACCTTCGTTGATGTAGTTGGTATAGACACCGACTGAATCGGTGAGATACTGGATCTGCATGGTAAAGTTCGACTGCTGAAGATTGGTGACTCCTAGCGAGTAGATGTTCTTCATCATGAGGTCCCAAATGGAATGCTCGGGATTGCCTGCTGTCGATTTCAGCAGTTTCACATAGAGGGTCTTTGAGGTATCGTCGGAATTGTCAGTACTGAATTCGCCGACCTGATAGGTCTGTCCACCTTTGGTATATTGGAAGGCTACAGCAAGAACACAATCATCGTCGATTTGCGTCTTGAGGGAGAGATAGCCGAGTGCAGAATTGAGTGAGTATTCAGAACTTGAAAGAAGTCTGGCAGACTCAATCTTTTCGTAGTCTGCACCGCTCTCCATCATTCCGCTTGACCCGGGAATGGCAATGGTTGGTATGGTGCTCGACACCAAAGTGATGTCACGCAGGGCAGGATAATTGTCACGTAGGGTGGAATAAAGCGAATTGTTGTTATTCGATGGAGCACTGGTACCAGATGTAGTTGCCCATTCGGGATGCTGCATCTCGTCGGGATTGCTTTCTCCGAGGTCAGCAAAAGCAAGGATGTTGCGAGCGTTGTCGTACGACGACCTCTTGTTGGTCATCCACACCTCAATCTTCGTAATCTCGATGCCAGAGGAGATGAGCGGGAGTTTCTCCATGTTCTGGTCGTAAGTATCGCGGAAATAATGTCCGAGGAAGTAGTGACGGTTCTCGTCGTATTCAGTGGGAAGGATTTCGTAGGTGCGTTTGGTCACACCTCCCTTCGATGAAACAGTCTTCGAAGTGGATTCCTGCTTGGCCAAAAGAGCAGTGATGTTCAGTTTACCGAATTTCAGTTGAGACTTAACACCGAACAGCGATGCACCGCCCGAGATGAGCGAGTTGCCGGTTGTCATCGAGACATTGCCTGCCTCAAGGTTCTGCACAATATCGTCCTCTTCGCCCGCGAAGGCAAGTTTGAACTGCGTGGCATCGAAGTCGAAGGTCGCCTGCGTGTTATAATTTAGGTCGAACGACATCTTCGAGCCGATGGATGCCTTCATGTTGAGTTGAATTTGTTCGTCGAAGTCGAAGGTCCACTGGTCGCGTGCACGTTCGGAAAGTGTCGGATTATCGACGACGTTATGTTTCATGCCCATCGACAGGGATGCCGAGCCTTGTGTCTTGACGCGAATGCCGCCAGGACCAAATAGCTTTTCGGCAGGACCGAGTGAGAACTGCATGTCGAGCAGGTCAAACTCTCCCTTTCCTTCCTCTTCCTCCACGGCCTTATGGTATTGTTCTAGGAAGTAGGCACTTCGCTGCTGGCGTTCGGTGTACTTGCTGTACTCTTGCATCGTCATCGGAATAGGATTGCCGATTAGTTGTTCGCCGAGCATCGTCTTGATTAGGTAGCGGTTGTTCTTCCAATCGTACTCCACCACCGTCTTCACGTTCTCAGGAGTCTTGAGGTCTCCTGGGTGAGCCTTCTCCAGATCGGGAGCCATGTCGGGCGTAGTGGGAGCAACGGGATAACGGCTGTGATATACCGAATCCGTCTCTTCATCATTCGCTGGCGTTTGCTGTCGGACATCCTGGCTCTGAGGTAGGCTGGCGACACGCATCCCCGCGGGAGCATAGCCATAGGCCAGGCTTCCGAACAGTATCGCACATCCCATACTCAAACCGAGCGCGCGCAGTTGATGATTACCCTTTGTTTGTCGCATCCGAAAAAGTATCTAAACCATAAAACGAGAACATCGCGCTTTTATTGTATAAGGAATCTGTCAAAAATAAGAAAAAAATGCATCTTTGGCAAAAAAAGCACGAAAATGTTTTTATGTTTCAGAAAAAAAGCCTATCTTTGCAGCATTGAAACACCTTATAATAATTATAACATGGCAAATAAAATTGTGCTTACGGGTGGCTGCGGCTTCATTGGCAGCCATACTTGCGTCGAGCTTCAGAATGCAGGCTATGACGTTGTGATATTTGACAACCTCTCCAATTCGGAGGCTTCAGTGGTAGATGGCATCGAGCGCATCACGGGCAAACGACCGGCATTCTATCAGATTGATTGCACCAACAAAGGTGACGTGTATCAGGCTTTCCAAAAAGAGGGACCTATTGCCGGTGTCATTCACTTCGCAGCATCGAAGGCAGTAGGCGAGTCGGTTCAGAAACCATTGCTCTACTATCGTAACAATCTCTCTTCACTGATGAACATGATGGAGGCTGCTGAAGACTTCCATCTTAAGGGATTCGTCTTTTCAAGTTCATGCACCGTCTACGGCGAGCCTGACCAGAGTCCAGTCGACGAGAATGCTCCCATCAAGCCTGCTACTTCGCCCTACGGCAACACCAAGCAGATTGCTGAGGAGATTATCAAGGACTATCTCCATACCGGTGTAGGCTTCAATGCCATCATCCTCCGCTATTTCAATCCTATCGGAGCTCATCCGACAGCCGAGATCGGCGAGTTGCCACGTGGCGTTCCTCAGAACCTGCTTCCCTACGTCTGCCAGACAGCTATGGGTATTCGCAAAGAACTCAATGTCTTTGGCGATGACTATAACACTCCCGACGGCTCGTGCATCCGTGATTACATCGACGTAACAGACCTCGCCAAGGCACATGTTTGCGCACTTGACCGCATGGTACAGGGAAAGTCGGAGGAAAAGATTGAGTATTACAACCTCGGTACAGGCAATGGCGTTTCGGTGCTCGAACTTGTCAATACCTTTATGGAGGCTACCGGTGTCAATGTTCCCTATGTCATCAAGGGTCGTCGCGAAGGCGATATCGAGAAGATTTGGGGCAATCCGGGTCGCGCCAATACCGTGCTTGGCTGGAAGGCACAGGTGCCTCTCAAGGAGACCCTTGCCAATGCTTGGCGTTGGCAGACCAGGCTGCGTGAGAAAGGTGTAATGTGAAAAAGTATTTAATATATATAACTACAGGATTGCTTGCAATGGCTTCGATGTCATTGCAAGCATCTGCATACTATACTCACCCCCTTTCTGACGATGTGAAGACCTTGCAGGTCATCACCGATGGCGATTTCCGCAAACTTCCTGTCATTGACAACACAGAGAACTCGAGTCTTGAGATTTCTTTCGATATCTTGTCGGATGAGGAGCTTTTCCTCCAATATCAGATAATTCATTGCGACGCCCAGTGGGAACAGGACGACCTTTCGGAACTCGATTATATCGATGGCTTCCAACCGACACGGGTCACTGAGGTTTCTCCTTCATTCAACACCTTTATCAACTATTGGCATTATTCCGTTGCGTTCCCCAACGAAGATGTACGGTTACTCGTCAGCGGCAACTATGCAGTAATCTTCCATTTGGAAAGCGATCCTGATGAGCAGGTCGCCATCGCTTGCTTCAGCATCACCGAGCAGATGGCCTTTGTGAGTGGAGAAGTGAGTGGCAATACCGACATTGATTTTCGCCAGGAACATCAGCAGTTGACACTTCAGTGCACTTGGAGTCAGAGCAAACTGCCTTTCCTCAGTCCGTCCACCGACCTTCGACTTGTGGTGACCCAGAACCATCGTCCCGACACACGACGAGACATCCTTCGCCCCTCGCGTATGGAGGCCAGTAAGGCATGGTACGAGCATGACCGTGACCTTATCTTTGAGGCAGGTAACACATTCCGTCGATTTGAGTTCATCGATCGGCATTATGCTACGTTTGGTGTCGAGCGCTTACGTTATCAAGCGCCATACTATCATGCCGAACTCGTGACGCAGCAGGCCCGCAGCGGCAGTTTCTATCGTTATGACCAGGACCAGCATGGACGATATCTGGTACACGCTTTGAATAATGTAGACGATGAGGCCACCGAGTGTGAATACTTCTGGGCAGAATTTAGTCTGGCAGGAGCGATGCCGCCGAAGGGCAGTGGCATCATCTATCTGACAGGAGATTTCACCTATGGCGAACTTACCGACGAATGGCGTATGGACTACGACCCCGAACTTCAGTGTTTTGTCGGTCGTGCCCTCCTAAAACAGGGACATTATAATTATCAATTCCTCTGTGGACACGAATGGGTGCCCGATTTCACAGGCGAATCCAATCCTCACGCAACCTTGTCGGTGTGTGAGGGAAACTATTATGAAGCACGTAATCAATATGACATCTATGTCTATTATCGTGCACCCGGAGCACGTTATGACCGCCTTTTAGGCGTGGCACAACTCGAACCATAATCCTATTTCCTATTATTTATGGCACAAGTAACAAGAATAGAACCGAAACAAAAGCACAATCCACTCATATTGCTTAAGTCGAAATTGGTTCAGGCTTCGAGCGACGACCTCGAACAACTCATCAATGAGAAACTACAGGAAAATGTTGCTTTGGAGGCAGTCGACCAACCTGATGCCTTATTCAGTGGCCCTGAACGTGATGAAGGAGGTGAATTTGATGTCGACGAAGACGAGAAAACAACCAATCTTGATTCTTCGGTTTCGGCTGATGAGGGCGATACTTCCATTTCCGACTCGGAGAGAGGCGATATTGTCGCTTTCGACAACGATGATGATGAACCTGTGGATACCTCAAGCAATCAGAGCGCAGATGACGAGGAATTTAATCCTATCGACAATGCAACCAATGCGGATACCTTCCGCGACGATTTGAAGAAGCAGATCGAAGTGCTCGACATCACGTTGGAGGAACGTTACCTTGCCAGTTATATCATCGATTGTTTGGACGAGAACGGTTATCTGCGTCGTCCACTTGTCGAACTGGTCGAAGATCTTGAGATGACCCAACATTACGAAACTACGGTCGAAGATCTTGAGGCTGTTCTGGTCGAGATTGTTCAGCAGGAACTTGATCCCAGCGGTATCGGTGCAAGGGATTTGCGCGAATGCATGCTCCTTCAGTTGGAGGAACGTAAGGCGACTCCTGCCAATCGTCTCGCCTACGAAATCGTCAGCCAGAAGTTCGATGACCTTTCGAACAAACGATATGACAGAATCGAGCAGGATTTGAATATTCCGACCCACGCAGAACTGGTCGATGCGCTGCATGTAATCAGGCATCTCAACCCCAAACCGGGTGGAATGCAGCCATCTACTGCCAAGACCGATGATCTGAAGGCACAGCAGATACGACCCGACTTCATCATTCGTAATGAGGATGGTCAACTTATCGTGACGCTGAATGATGGACATGTCCCACAGGTTCGCATCAGCGAAGATTATGAGAAACTCTATGGCGAATTGCAGGAGAACAACGATGACAAGTCTGCTCGTGAGGGTGTGCGTTTCCTGCGTGAGAACATCCAGAATGCGCGTTCCTTCATTGAAGCCCTTGAGCAACGTCGTAACACCTTGATGGATGTGATGCAAACCATCGTCAGTATGCAGCGCGCCTATTTCCTTACTGGTCTTGTAGAGACGCTCAAGCCTATGACGTTGCAGGATGTGGCCGATCGCTGCCATTACGACATCTCGACGATAAGCCGTGTATCCAATAGCAAATATGTGGATACTGAGTTTGGAATCGTATTGGTCAAGGATCTGTTTACTAATGCTGTTGCTGATAGCAATCAGTCGGCCATCATCCAGGCATTGAAGACTATCATCGACAACGAAGACAAATGTCATCCGATGACAGATGAGGCATTGGCTGAAGAACTTAACAAGCAGGGCAACAAGATTGCACGTCGTACAGTTGTCAAGTATCGCGAGTCGCTTGGCTACCCGGTGGCCCGTTTAAGAAAAGAAGCATAAACAAAAGATATGACCCAACAGGAACAGATACGCAAAGAACAGGAGGCGCAGATCGCAGCTCCTCGCAAACCCTATCAAGGCCTGATACAGTCCATCAGCAACATTTTCCATCCCTTGCTGGTGCTCACCTATACAGCCTTGGTTATTTGTATTTTCACCGCCATGAGGGCATTGCCTTTCCAAGTACAGGCATGGTTTGTAGGCATGGTTTTTCTTTATACTTTAGTCATGCCGGTTTTGGTGATAACGCTGTTGCATGTCACCAATATCATTGGCCATTGGGCGCTGCGCGACCGTCGTGACCGTATGGTGCCTTTCTTTACCAACTTTGTCTGCTATCTGGTCAATGCCATTGTCCTCACTCGCACGGGATTCTTGCCCGATTGGGTGTTGATGCCTTATTATGGTTCAGTAATTCTGACGTTTGTGGCATGGATCGTGAGCTGGAAATGGAAAATTTCGGCACATGCTTCTGCCAATGCCGCAGGTGCCACCTTCTTCCTGATGCTCTTCTTCTTTTTCCCTGAGACGATGCCTTTGTGGCTTCCTCTCGCTGCCATCATCGTAGTAGGTATGGTTTGCAGCACCCGTGTCTATTTGGGCCGCCATACCTTAGGGCAGGTGGGGGCCGGCACCTTGCTCGGCATATGTTCCATGTTGCTGGCTGATCTTTTGGTACTATAAATGGACTAGACAATCTAGATTCTCTAGATATTCTAGACATACTAGTTTTTTAGAACTTATAATCTGTTTTTGTAAATTTTACCGATATGACCCCAATAGTTTCAATTATCATGGGCAGCACCAGTGACCTTCCAGTCATGAAGAAGGCTGCCGATCTTCTCAACGAATTCCAGGTTCCATTTGAGATGCATGCTCTTTCGGCTCATCGCACTCCCAAGGAAGTGGAAGCATTTGCTACAGGTGCTGCCTCTCGCGGCATCAAGGTGATTATTGCTGGAGCAGGCATGGCAGCACATCTTGCTGGTGTGGTTGCAGCCTCGACACCAGTACCCGTCATTGGCGTTCCTCTCACTGGTAGCCTCGAAGGTCTCGACGCCATGCTCGCTATGATTCAGATGCCTCCAGGAATTCCTGTAGCAACGGTGGCTCTCAACGGTGCGATGAATGCTGCAATCCTTGCCGTACAAATCCTTTCGGTAGGAGACCCCGAATTGGCTGAGAAGTTCGTTGAGTACAAGAAGAATCTGGCTCAGAAGATTGTCAAGGCCAACAAGGAACTTGCGGAAATTAAGTATGATTATAAGTGTAACTGATATGTACAACTATAATAGAAGGAAATCCACCGAATGTCGCGTGGGTAATGTAGTCATTGGCGGCGAGAACCCAATCAGGGTGCAGTCGATGACCAACACGAACACCAACGATGTCGAGGCATCTGTGGCCCAAATCGAACGCATCGTAGATGCTGGTGCAGACATCGTTCGTCTGACGGCACAGGGCAAGAAAGAGGCTCTTGCGCTCAAGGAGATTGAAGCAGGCATTCATCGCGATGGTTACAAAGTGCCGCTTGTCGCTGATATCCACTTCAATGCTGCAGTGGCCGACGTCGCTGCTGAGATTGTCGAAAAGGTTCGAATCAATCCTGGCAACTATGTTGATCCGGGTCGTACATTTGTGAAACTCGAGTATACCGATGAGGAATATGCACTTGAGATCGAGAAGATTCGCAATCGTTTCATCCCGTTCCTTAATATCTGTAAGGCACATCATACGGCTATCCGTTTGGGTGTCAACCACGGTTCGCTCAGCGATCGTATTATGTCGCGTTATGGTGACACTCCTGCTGGAATGGTGGAGTCGTGTATGGAGTTCTTGCGTATTTGTGTCGAACAGGATTTCACCGATGTGGTCATCAGCATCAAGGCTTCCAACACGTCGGTTATGGTTCGCACTGTGCGTCTGCTCGTACAAGAAATGGATAAAGAGGGCATGCACTTCCCACTGCATCTTGGTGTGACTGAAGCCGGCGATGCCGATGATGGACGTATCAAGTCGGCGGTAGGTATAGGTGCACTCCTTGCTGATGGTATCGGCGATACAATCCGTGTTTCTCTTTCCGAGGATCCCGAAGCCGAGATTCCCGTAGCCCGTAAGTTGGTTCATTATTTCGAGGAGCGTGCACAGCATAAGCATCTCGAAGGTCCATATGTCGACAAAGAACTTTATAATCCCATCGAACCACAACGATTTAAGACAACTCGAGTTGGAGTGTTGGGCGATGGCCAGCCGGTATGTGTATGTGGTGGCACTAAGTATGGAGCCGATGTCTGCATCGCGGGAATCCTTAATTATAGTCTTGAGGAACTGAATACCGATGACTCTATCATCGAATATCTGGTGGATCATCCCGACATTCCGGTGATTGCTCGTGCCAATAATCATAATCCTATTGGTGCATGGCGAGCATTCATCTTCGGCATCCGTAAGATGAACTGCAAGAATCCGGTCATCATCAGTCGCGATTATTCGTTCTGCAAAACCTGGGAGGATGTTCAACTATGTGCTGCTGCCGACTTTGGCGTTATGTTGATTGACCAGTTGGTCGATGGCATCATCATCAATCATGTGGACTTCCCGCTTGAGAAGCGCGTAGAACTGGCTTTCAACATTCTGCAGGCTTCTCGTGCACGTTTTACCAAAACGGAATATATAGCCTGTCCTTCTTGCGGCCGCACTCTCTTCGACCTCAAGACCACTCTTGCTCAAATCAAGGAAGCAACCAAGGAACTGAAAGGTCTCAAGATTGGTGTTATGGGATGCATTGTAAACGGTCCTGGTGAGATGGCTGATGCAGACTATGGCTATGTGGGTGCAGGCCCCGGTTCGGTTTCTCTCTACAAGGGTAAGCAATGTGTGCAGAAAGGTATCCCTGCCGAAGAAGCCGTCCAGCGCTTGCTCGATTTCATTCGTGCCGACCAAAAGAAATAACATTAACAAATTTCCCTCAACTTATTCTATGAAGAAACACCTCCTTACCATTGTTATGGCAGTCATGTCGATGACTGCCACGGCTCAGTATATCGATAGAGCTGAGCGTAAGTCTGTTGACAACATCCCTGTTTCGATTTTTGCTGCCTATCAGCACCAACTGTTCAATTTCGATTGGAAGTTCCAGTTGGGTGCACAGCCTGGTGCCGAGAACCCTACATTCGACGATTCCAATTGGCGGACTATCGATCTGCCTCATGATTTCCAATTCGAACAGCCATGGGACGAAAGTGCCGGTGGAGCACGTGGTTTCAAACCGATGTGCGAAGGCTGGTATCGAAAGACATTCAAGGCCGAAGAGGTTTGGAAAAACCGCAAGGTGAGTCTTGATTTCGGAGGACTTATCTTCTATGGTGATGTCTATCTGAATGGTAAGAAGGTGGCTTCGACCGAATATGGATATGTGGGCTTCGAGGCCGATATTACCCGTCATTTACGTTACGATACCTTGAATGTTGTGTCTGTCTATGCTTCGACAGGTCCCTCTAAGGGTTCCCGATGGTACACGGGTGGTGGCCTTTTCCGCGACGTTTATCTTGAGGTCAAGAATCCCACACATATTGCCCGGCATGGAGTCTATGTGACCACTCCCGAAGTGTCAGCCGAATCTGCGACGGTACAACTACAGGTCGAGGTCGATGGATGGCAAAAGCATAATGCAAGCATCAATGCTACCATTCGCGACCCACAGGGTAATGTGGTTGCCGAAACGAAGGGACAGATGCCACAGTTCACGCATCAGCAGTGCAGCGAGGTAAGACTCGAACCCGTGACTTTGGTCAATCCTCAATTATGGGACCTCGACACGCCAAACCTTTATACCGCAGAAGTGATTGTAACCGCCGATGGAGTAACCGCTGATAGCCTCGTCGAGACATTCGGTGTGCGCAAGATTGAATTCTCAAAGGATTTTGGCTTCAAGCTCAATGGCCGCAAGGTGTTCCTGCAGGGTATGGCAAACCATCACGATATGGGAGGCTTGGGTGTAGCATCCTTCGATCGTGGCATCGAACGCCTGATGCTTCAGGCCAAGGCTTTTGGTTATAACTGCATCCGTTGTTCCCACAATCCTTATAGCGAATCGTTTACCCGTATTGCCGACAGAGTGGGTCTGCTTGTTGTCGACGAACTCATCGACAAATGGAGCGACAACGATTATTGGGGAGGACGTCAGCCTTTCACCAGTGTTTGGCACAAACTCATTCCCGAATGGGTGAAGCGCGATCGCAATTGTCCTTCGGTGATACTGTGGAGCCTGGGCAACGAGCTACAGACACGCAACGACTGGTCGGGCTTCAATACTAACGACTGGGGCATTACAACCTATCGTATCTTTAGCGAATACCTCAAGCGTTGGGACGATACGCGTTTGACCACGGTCGCCATGTTCCCATCCCGCGCTGGTGCCCTCCGCCGTGAACCCGACGGCAGCGATATGGAGCATTGTGTTGCTCCCGAATTGGCACAGGTCAGTGAGGTTTCTTCATTCAATTACCAGAGCAACTGTTACAATGAGTATCTGAAGCATAACCCCGACATGATTCTTTTCCAGAGCGAGTGTCAGACGTCTCAGTTCCTTTGGGGATTCTTCAACATGGATCGCGAGAAGATGGTTGGCCTTGCCTATTGGGGTGCTGTCGAATACTGGGGTGAGTCGAACAAGTGGCCCAAGAAGGGTTGGAACTACTCCTTCTTCGACACAGCCCTCAATCCTTATCCGACAGCTTATCTCATCAAGAGTGCTTTCGTGCCCGAAGAGCCGCTGGTTCGCATCGCTGTAAACGCCGGGGAAGGGGAGAGCGTCAACTGGAACGACGTGCAGGTTGGTAGTTTGCGTCTCGACGAGAACTGGAACAAGGAAGTAGGCTCCAAGCAGACTATCTACACTTTCAGCAACTGCGAGGAAGTGGAACTTCTGCTCAATGGGAAGAGCCTTGGCCGTAAGCCTAACAATCTTTGGACGAGCAACGAAGGCCTCGACAAGTACGATAAGGGTATGCCCAACTCCAAGAAACACATCATCCAGTGGCCCGATGTCGCGTATGCAAAAGGCAAACTCGTGGCCATCGGTTATAACCAGGGCAAGGAGATGTCGCGTCATCAGATTGAGACAACAGGTCGTGCTGTTGCTCTCCGTGCAGAAGCAGAGACTCCGAACACTTGGAAGGCTGACGGTATGGACCTTCAATATATAAAGGTGTGGGCAGTCGATAGCAAGGGTCGTCGTGTCTTCGATGCTACGGGTGATGTGACCTTCGACGTGATTGGTGCTGCTTCGCTCTACTGCCTCGACAATGTTGATCACTACACCGATCTGCTCTTTACCAGTGATATCAACAGCAAACCGCTCAAATCGGGCTTTATGCTCGGTATCCTGCGCTCTACTCGCTCTGCCGGCCCCGTCACAGTCAAGATCTCTTGCCCTGGCATGAAGTCCGCCCAGCTCAAACTAATGACGAAATAACCTCGCTTTTCTAGAGTTTCTAGATTGTCTAGGATATCTAGATCGTCTAGATTATCTTTAGAGCCTTTAGATATTCAGGCCTTCTAGAAAACAATTAGCCCCGCACCATCATTGGTGCGGGGCTAATCTATAATAAGTTATGTCTTACAGGATTGTGCAGCCTGCGCAGGGTTTCAACTGCTTGAAGAAGTCGTTGCCCTTGTCATCGACGAGGATGAATGCTGGGAAGTCTTCAACGGTGATCTTCCAGATTGCCTCCATACCGAGTTCTGGATATTCAACACATTCGATTGACTTGATGCTGCTCTGCGAGAGTACAGCAGCTACGCCGCCGATGGTGCCCAGATAGAAGCCACCATGCTTCTTGCAGGCGTCGGTAACCTGCTGTGTGCGGTTGCCCTTGGCAATCATCACGAGCGAAGCACCATTGGCCTGGAACTCATCAACGTATGGATCCATACGGTTGGCTGTGGTTGGGCCCATTGAGCCGCAAGGATATCCAGCAGGAGTCTTGGCTGGTCCAGCGTAAAGAATCGGGTGATCCTTGAAGTACTGTGGGATACCTTCGCCTGCATCGAGGCGAGCCTTCAGTTTGGCATGTGCGATGTCGCGAGCTACAATGATGGTGCCCTTGAGGTTCACACGTGTAGAAACAGGGTATTTGGTGAGTTCAGCACGTACAGCATCGATGCCCTTGTCAAGGTCGATTTCGATACCCTTGCCTCCTTCGCCTGGGTTGCGGAATTCCTCGGGGATGAGTTCTGACGGATTGTCATCCATCTTCTCGAGCCAGATGCCGTCCTTGTTGATTTTGGCCTTGATGTTGCGGTCGGCCGAGCAGCTTACGCCCATGCCGATGGGGCAGCTTGCGCCATGACGTGGCAGACGAATCACGCGGATGTCGTGAGCCAGGTACTTGCCACCGAACTGTGCGCCGAGGCCGATCTTGAATGCTTCCTTGAGCAGTTTCTGCTCGAGGTCGATGTCGCGGAAAGCACGACCAGTCTCGTCACCTGTCGTAGGCAGGTTGTCATAATATTTGATTGAAGCTAACTTCACGGTGAGCAGGTTCTTCTCGGCCGAAGTGCCACCAATGACAAATGCGATGTGATAGGGTGGGCAGGCAGCGGTGCCGAGGTGCTTCATCTCTTCAACGAGGAATGGCAGCAACGTGCCTTCGTTCTGGATGGTTGCCTTGGTCATGGGGTAGAAGTAGGTCTTGTTGGCCGATCCGCCACCCTTGGCTACCATAACGAAACGATATTCTGCACCCTCAACTGCTTCGATGTCTATCTGTGCAGGTAGGTTGCAACGTGTGTTGACTTCGTCGTACATATTCAGCGGAGCATTCTGCGAATAACGCAGGTTGTCCTCCGTATAGGTGTTGTAAACACCAAGGCTCAATGCCTCTTCATCCTCGAAGCCGGTCCAGACCTGCTGGCCTTTTTCACCATGGATGATGGCGGTGCCGGTATCCTGACAGAAGGGGAGGATGCCCTTGACCGATGTCTCGGCATTGCGAAGGAACTGCAGCGCCACATACTTGTCATTTTCTGTTGCCTCAGGATCCTTGAGGATCTTTGCAACCTGCAGGTTGTGTTCGCGACGCAGCATGAACTCCACGTCGTGGAATGCCTGCTGAGCAAGCAGGGTCAGGGCTTCTTTTGAAACTTTGACGATTTCATGGCCTTCGAAAGTGCTGACTGTTACGCCTTCTTTGGTGAGCAGGCGATATTCAGTCTTGTCTTCGCCCATCTGGAACATAGGCGCATACTTGAAAGGAACGTTTGCCATAATTTTAGCAGGGTTATTAAGTGATGGTGAATAGATATTAGTTGGTATTTGAATTGTAAAGATGTGCAAATATACAAATATTTTTTCGAAACCCCTTTTAAAAACAAAATTTAGGTCAAAAAACTGACCTAAATTCGTATGTTTATGTAAAAATCGCTAACTTTGCAAGTCAAAAATGACAACCATGCGACTTGTCATTCTCTCGTATCTCCACACGACGTATCTTTCCGCTGATGGTCTTCGGCAATTCGTTTACGAATTCTATCACACGGGGGTATTTGTAGGGAGCCGTTTCATGCTTGACATGATCCTGCAGTTCTTTCACGAGTTTAGGACCCGCTTTCTGCTTGTAATCGGGTGCAAGCACGATAGTGGCCTTGACAACCATGCCTCTTATGTCGTCGGGCACACCAGTGATGGCGCATTCGACCACAGCCTTGTGGGTCATCAGTGCTGACTCCACTTCGAAGGGGCCGATGCGGTATCCCGAACTCTTGATGACATCATCGGCGCGCGACACGAACCAGAAGTATCCGTTCTCATCGTAATAAACCACATCTCCAGTGTAGTAGATGTTGTTCGAATACGCCTTCTCGGTCAATGCAGGATTGCGATAGTATTCCTTGAAAAGTCCGTAGGGCTTGCCGTTGTCGGTTCGAATCACCAGCTGGCCATGCTCCATCGGCTTGCACGGGTTGCCATCGTTGTCAAGCACATCGACCTTAAACAGCGGATTGGGCACACCCATCGATCCAGGCACGGGCTTCACATAGGGATAAGTGCCCAGCACCAGTGTGGTCTCGGTCTGTCCGTAACTTTCGTAAATCATGATGCCCGTCTTCTCTTTCCATTCCATGAAGACGTTGGGGTTCAATGCTTCGCCTGCCGTTGTACAGTACTCAAGTGCCTTGAGGTCGTATTTGCTGAGATCCTCGCGTATCAGGAAACGATAGACCGTTGGAGGTGCACAGAACGATGTGACGTGGTAGTCCTGCATCATTCTCAAAAGGTCAGCTGGCTCGAAATGTCCTTCAAAGTCATATACGAAGACGGTGGCTCCTGCTATCATCTGCCCGTATAACTTGCCCCACACGGCTTTTCCCCAACCGGTATCGGCCAAGGTGAGGTGAAGGCTGCCTTCATGTACGTTGTGCCAGTATTTGGCCGTGATGATATGTGCAAGAGGGTATGCGTAGTCGTGCATCACCATCTTGGGTTCGCCCGAAGTGCCACTGGTGAAGTACATCAGGAAGTTGTCGGTGACAAGGTTTTGTCCCTTCTGACTGACGAATTCCGGTGCATCGAACAGGCCTTGCCAGAAGTTGTCCCATCCTCGGGGAACTCTTGGCCCGATTGAGATGCAGTGTTCGAGAGATGAACAGAAGGCGCGAGCACCGATGACGTTGCGCAGTACGTCATAGTCTCCCACGGCGATGATAGCCTTGATTTCAGCTTCATGGCAGCGATAGATGATGTCCTTGTCGGTAAGCAGGTGAGTAGCGGGAATGGCCACAGCGCCAATCTTGTGGAGCGCCACCATAGTGATCCACCAGGCCAGACGGCGCTTCAAGATAAGCATCACACGGTCACCTCGCTTGATGCCGAGGGTCAGCAGATAACTGGCTGCCTGGTCCGACAGCCTCTTGTATTCGCCATATTTCAGGTGCTTTACCTCTCCGTGGTCGTTGGTCCAAAGGATGGCTTCCTTCTCTGGTTGTTCCTCGGCATAGGCGTCGATGACGTCATAGCCGAAGTTGAAATGCTCCGGAACGATAAGCTTGAAATGCTGCATGAAGTCTTCGTAGCTCGAAAACTCCACTTGATTCAGAAATCGCTCAATCATTTTTCTGTTGGATGGATAATTTGTTTCCACGCTGCAAATATGATGATTTTTAATGATTTTTGCAATTCATTGGCGAAAAAAAGACAATAATTTATTATTTTTTTCCCTTTAGGAACGTTTTTAAGGCTGAAAAGTGCCAAATTTAACAAAAAATTAGAATTCGAATTCGTCATTTGATGTGCATAAAACATTTTTTGATGTTCGTGTTTTTCTAATTTTGCAAAAAATGAAGCAAAAAATTTGGACGACTCGAAAAATGTTCGTATCTTCGCACCGTCGAATGAATACTAACGCACACCAATGAGGCACAAGAGGATTGTATTTTTCATGTCGTTGCTCATCGCTTCTCTCCTGGGAGGGAAGTGTTATGCGTATAATAACGAGTCGGAACGTTGGCTTCAGCGTCTGGACTCAGTTGTTCAGCAGCGTCAGCATATTAACGAGCAGAAACGTCATCGCCTGCAACAGATGCAGATTATGCAGCGAGGCTTGGGCGATGTGGAGGAACTCTATCAGCTCAACCGTCGTATCTACGACGAATGCTTCACGTTCGACAGCGAACTGGCGATGAGTCTGGTCGATGCCAATCTGCAGATTGCACGGCAACGCGGTGACCGCGATGGCATGGCAGAGTGGCAGATCCAGCGTTCGTTCATCCTTGCCTCCACCGGTCAGCTTCTTGAAGCAACCAATGCCTTGGAAGGACTGAAGCTGGGTAGTTTGAACCGCAATCTCAAACTTGATTATTATGCCCAGCAGGAGTATCTTTATTCCCACCTTGCACAATACTCATGGTCCGAGCCGATGAAGGAGTCGTATCAGCAACAGGCATGGACCTATACCGATTCGATTTACCAGATCATGGAGCCCACCGATGATAATTATCTCTGGTGGCAGTCCTGGCGTGCTTATAGTGTGGGCAATATACAGGAAGCCATCGCGGCGTTGTCCCCTGTGGTTGATACCTTGCAGTTCGATAGTCGTCATGATGCAATGTTGGCCTATTGCCTGGCCCGTATGTATCAGGAGATGGGAGAGGAGGATCTCTATTTGCAGTATATGGCGCGTTCGGGCATCGCTGACCTGCGTGCAGCTAATCAGGACATTGCCTCTCTCGAGGAATTGTCCTCGGTCCTCTACGACATTTCCCTGAATGAATCGCGTCGTGGTCACGGCTTCTTCGGTTCGAAGGATCATAGTGCCGTCGATCTTTCGCGCGCATATACATATATTAATGTGTGCCTCGACACTTCGCGAATCTACAATAACCTTGTGCGCACCGTAAGCATCGCTCGTGTGATGGACGACATTCTTGCCAGCTATCGCGAACGTGTGGCCGAGCAGCAGAAGCGCCAGCAGGCCATCACGTGGATTCTGGCTATTCTGTTCTTCGTGCTGTTGATAGCAGTCATTAATGGTTGGCGACAGCGCCGCAAACTCAGCCAGAGCCGAAGCCAGCTTGAGGAAACCAATGTGCAACTGAGTGAAAATCGTGCGGCCCTTACGCATGCCAATGCCGAACTCACCGAAGCTAACCGCAAGCTGCAGGCTGCCATGGAGCAACAGGCTGAGGTGAATCGAGAATTGCAGGAATCCAATTACGTCAAGGAGGAGTATGTGGGCTACGTATTCTCACTTTGCTCAAACTACATCAGCAAGATGGACGAATACCGCAAGAACATCAACCGAAAGACCAAGGTGAAGCTCTATGACGAGGTTTTGCAGATGACCGAGAAGAGCAACCTCGTACAGGATGAGTTGAAGGAGTTCTATCAGAATTTCGATGCCATTTTCCTCCACATCTATCCCGATTTCATCACCGACTTCAACAACCTTTTGCAGCCCGAGGAGCGCATCGAGCCACGCAAAGGCGAGCTGCTCAACACTGATTTGCGCATCTACGCTCTGGTCCGACTGGGCATCACCGATAGTGTCAAGATTGCCGAGTTCCTGCACGTTTCACCCCAGACCGTGTACAACAATCGACTGAAGACGCGCAACAAGGCAATTGTACCGAAAGAGCATTTTGCAGAATATGTACGCCAATTGGGCCGTTTTAGCAATTCCTAACGGTCCACTCAAAACTTACCGATGCAAAAATCTAATATCCTGAAAAACAACGAAATCATATATCATGAAACTTACCGATGCACATTACTTGATTGTACAACTTATTGAAAATTGTCCTATCTTTGCACCGTCAAAAGTGACAAAGTGTCTATACCTGTGCTTGCACTCCATTACTTGAAACATTGTTCAACACATATTATATATTACTTACTAAAATCAATCATCAACATGAGAAAAACTTCAGACAAATGGATGTCAAGGATTACATTGCTCCTTGCAATCCTCCTTTTCTCACCATTGGGGCTCTTTGCCCAGACTATGGTGGTGAATGGCGTCGTTGTAGATGAGATGGGCGAGCCCGTTATCGGTGCTAATGCCTTTGTCAAGGGTACAACCATCGGAGCTATTACTGATATCGATGGTAATTTCTCCCTCTCTGGTGTCCCCGTCGGCGCTACTATCGGATTCAGTTTCGTGGGTTACATTCCACAGGAGCTTCCCGCTCGTATGAAGATGAACGTCGTCCTGGTTGAGGACAAGAAACTCCTCGAGGACGTTGTCGTTGTCGGTTACGGTGTGCAGAAGAAGAGCGTCGTTACCGCAGCCATCGCCAAGGTCAGCAGCGAAGACCTTGAGGGCAAGGCTCCTGTTCGTATCGACAATGCCTTGAAGGGTCTGGCTGCTGGTGTCAACGTCACCGCCAACTCTGGCCAGCCTGGTGAGTCGTCCCGCGTTCGTGTCCGTGGTACCGGTTCCTACAACGCTTCCGACCCTCTCTACATCGTCGACGGTATTCCGCTCGAAGGTGGTCTTGACATCGTCAACCCCAACGATATCGAGAGTATCGAAGTCCTCAAGGATGCAGCCTCGGGCGCCATCTATGGTGCACGTGCTGCCAACGGCGTTATCATCGTCACCACCAAGAAGGGCAAGCAGGGCAAGGCTCAGATCAACTACAACGCTTCTTGGGGCTGGCAGACAGCCTGGAAGCATCGCGACGTGACCAACGCCACCGAGTATGCCGTCCTTCAGAACGAGAAGTACGTCAATGCCGGTATGGATCCTCTTTACGCCGATCCGTATAACCTCACCGATGCCATGGGCAACGCCATCCCGTTGAACGGTGGCACCGATTGGCAGTCACTTGTCTTCAACGACAATGCTCCCATCGTCAACCACGACGTATCGGTTAGCGGTGCTAATGATAGGATGAACTACTACGTCTCCCTCGGCTACTTCAGTCAGGAAGGTATCGTGGGCGGTAACTATGGTCAGTCCAACTACGATCGTCTGACCCTCCGTTCCAACAGCAACTACACGCTCATCGATGCTACCAAGGAGCGTAACTTCCTCAACAAACTTGATCTTTCGGTCAACCTCTCGTATCTGCGTACCCATAGCACTGGTATCTCCACCAACTCCGAGTTTGGTTCAGTCCTTGGTTCAGCGCTTTATATGTCGCCTATCCTGACCCCAACCGTATCGGGTGCATATGCCGAGAAGATGAGGAGCAACTACTCCGAATTCGATCTCCCCGCCGACGAGAACGGTAATCTTTACAGCATTCCAAATTACGGTGGTACCTATCAGGAGATGAATAACCCACTTGCCATGATGGTAGCGCAGACTCCAACCAAGAACTGGAGCCACAAGTTCGTGCCTCACTTCAACGTCACCCTCGGCCTTTGGGATAACCTGAAGTATAGCTTCTCCTACAGCGCCGACCTCTCATTCTGGGGCTACGATGGCGCTGTCAAGAGCCTCTACTACCTCTCGGGCAACAACAACACCGACCATACCTCTGCTACTCAGTTCTCAGCCAAGTCCGACCACTGGCAGATCGAGAACGTCATCTCTTACGATAAGGAACTTGGTCGCCACTCGTTCAACATCGTTCTCGGTCAGTCGGCCTACAAGTCGAAGGGCGCCGAGATCGGAGGCAGCCGCTGGAACCTCGTCAACATCAACAAGCCATCAATCAACTATGCAACGGGTAACGTCGAATTCTCGAAGGACGCCGATGGCAACATCACCGGTGCTACTGTTGAGCACAGCGTCTGGGGCGGTCCTTACACCGAGCACACCCTCTCTTCACTCTTCGCACGTGGCAGTTACAACTACGACGAGCGCTATATGTTCCAGTTCACCTTGCGTCGTGATGGTTCGAGCCGCTTCGGCTCCAACAACAAGTACGGTGTCTTCCCATCATTCTCACTTGGTTGGAACTTCGTACGCGAACCATTCTTCAACATGCCCGAATGGGTGACCATCGGCAAGCTGCGTTACAGCTGGGGTAAGAATGGTTACGAGAACATCGGTGACTTCACCTACACCACCCTCACCTCGATGGGCAACAACGTCCTCTTCGGTCGCATCGCCACCAAGCAGAACGGCTCAAAGGCCAACCGTATCGCCAACCCCGACCTCAAGTGGGAGGAGTCTGAGCAGCACGACCTTGGTATCGACCTCGGCTTCATGAAGGATGCACTCACCCTCAGCGTCGATTACTTCATCAAGAAGACCAACGGCATGATCCTTGCTATGCCTATCCCAAGCTATGTGGGCGAAACCAAGCCTCTTGGCAACGTGGGTGACATGGAGAACAAGGGTGTCGAAATCGAACTTGGCTGGAAGGGTCACATCAGCGACTTCCATTACTCTCTCAAGGGTAATGTCTCTTACGTGAAGAATACCCTCAAGAACCTCGGTAATACCGAAGGCTTCCTGAACTTCGACGGCATTCAGGGCATCGCCGGTGGCGGCACCCGTGCCGAGAACGGTCAGCCATTCCCATTCTTCTATGGCTACAAGACCGATGGCGTCTTCCAGAATATGGACGAGGTTCGTGCCTATACCAATGCTGACGGCCAGCTTATCCAGCCCAAGGCTGTTCCTGGTGACGTTCGCTTCGTCGATGTCAATGGCGATGGTCAGATTACTACCGACGACCGCACCAACATCGGTAACGGTACTCCTGACTGGACCTTTGGCTTCAATGCCAATGCCGACTGGAAGGGCTTTGACTTCAATATCTTCCTTCAGGGTGTACATGGCTCCGACGTCTTCGATGCTACTTACCGCAGCGACGTTTTCTCGGGCAACTATCCCAAGTGGATGCTCAACCGCTGGACTGGCGAAGGCACGTCCGACAAGTATCCACGTCTCTCGCTCCAGGACGAGACCAACTGGCAGGTATCTGACCTCTATGTCTGCGACGGCTCTTACCTTCGCATCAAGAACATGAGCCTCGGCTACACCCTGCCCGCCAAGCTCACGCGTCGTGCATTCATCGAGCGCTTCCGTATCTACGGCATGGTCGAGAACCTCGTCACTTGGACCAAGTATTGGGGCTTCGATCCCGAAATCGCCTCGGGTGGCACTTCCCTCGGCATCGACCGTGGTGTCTATCCTCAGGCTCGTACTTGGACTGTCGGATTCAATATTGCATTCTAACCATTTAACATGAATACTCCAATGAAAACTCAATATATAGGTTTACTGATTGCCGCTGCCTCTTTCGCTATGTCGGCTTGCAGCGACTCGTTCCTTGAGGTCGAGAATCCGTCGGGCGAACCCCTTGAAGAATATTATACTTCCGACGCGCATATCCAGGAGGCTCTCATCGCCGCCTACGACCCCATCCATTGGCCCGACTGGGGACTCGGCCAGTACAATGCGCTCAACATCGACGCCGAGATCATGGGCGACCTCTTCTGGGTAGGTGGTTCCAACCTCGCCGATATGCAGAACTGGCATATGCTCTCCAACTACCAGGCCAACGAGAACAACACCCTCAGTTCGCTCTGGACTGTCGATTACAGTGGCGTAAAGCGCTGCAACGACGTGCTCAAGTACATCGAATACGAAGTGCCCGACATGTCGGCTGCCAACAAGTCGCTGTACGAGATGCAGGCCCGTGGCCTCCGCGTGTTCTACTACAATATGCTGTGGCACTACTTCGGCAACATCCCCTTCTATCTCGAGAACCTCACCGCTCCCTACACCGCTCCACAGCTCACTGCTGACGAGGTGTACGACCTGCTCATCGTCGAGCTCGAAGAGGTAGCTGCCTCTGGTGTTCTCCCAATGCGTTGGGATGATGCCAACAGCGGACGCATCTCACAGGCTATGATCTATATGATGTATGCCGAGATGGTAATGTACCAGAATGACCAGAGCCGCTACAGCAAGGCCCTCGGCTTTATGAACGAGATCATCTCGTCGGGCAAGTATTCACTCAACCCCGACTATGCCAACCTTTGGGATGAGACAGGCGAATGGTGCTCCGAGTCCATCTGGGAGATCAACTACGAGGATGGCAACAACGAGCGCGGATGGGGTAGCCCTCTCGCCATTGGCGGTACCGTGCTTCCCACCCTCATTTCGCCCAACTCGTGGCCCGGTGGCGATGGTTGGAATTCGGGTGCCGACGGATGGGGCTTCCTCCCTGTTCGTACAGCTACCTACAACATGTTCGAAGAAGGTGATGTTCGCCGCGATGCTACCTGCTGGGATGTGCGTGGCGTGGAGTACACCAACCGTTTCCAGGATACTCACATCTGGCTCCGCAAGTATCGCCCATTCACGGCCAACAATGCCGATGCCGGTTTCGACAACAACCTCAACTACAACAACAACCTCCGCTACTACCGCTTTGCTGAGACGCTGCTCAACGCTGCCGAGCTGATGGTTCGCACAGGTTCGGGCGATGCCAAGTCGCTCCTCACTCAGGTGCGCCAGCGTGCTGGTCTGGGTGCCGTCGATGCCACCATCGACAACATCATCAACGAGCGCAAGCTCGAGTTCGTGGGCGAAGGCAAGCGCTACTGGGACCTCGTTCGTACAGGTCTTGCAGCCTCAGTGCTCGTTCCCACTCCTTGCGATGGCACCAATCCCAACGATCAGGGCCGCGTAGGTACTTGGACTCCGAGCAAGAAGTACATCCCCATCGCTCAGTCTGAGTTGGATTCCGATGTTGCTCTCAAGCAGAATGAGTATTAATTCCAAAACAGTTACCCATTATGAAATCGACATATAAATATATATTGAGTGCCCTTCTGGTAGCAGGTTCGTTGGTTGCATGTTCTCCCGACGACATCGAAGGCCTCAACGAGAGCGGGGTGCCTCAGGCATCCAACTTCGAGGATATGGTTGAAATCACCGTCGATCAGTCCACCAACCAGGTGACTTTCAACCTCAAGAATGCCAAGGGTGTCTATCCCGTTTGGAACATCGACACCGGCAAGAAGATCGAGCGCAGCACAGTCAACGGCTATCAGCGCATCTTCGCCTCTTCGGGCGACTACACTGTGAACGTCCAGATTGGTAGCCGCGATGGCATCAGCGATGGCAAGGTTACTCGTACCTTCCACATCGACAACACCATCATGGACTTCACCAAGTACACCACCATGCTCAGCAAGGCTCCCTGGTACATCGACAACAAGACGCAGGGTCACCTCGCTTGTGGTGAAAGTGTAGGCAATCCTACCAACTGGTGGGCTGCTCAGCCCGACGACAAGGCTGGCACCGGCCTCTACGACAACTCGCTCGAGTTCACCGACGACTATCGCTACACCTTCAACCCTGGCAAGAACGGCACGATGTACGTCAACTACGGCACCACCGCGCTCAACACCATTGGTGCTACCGAGGACTTCAGCATGCCCGTTGAGGCAATGTCCACCAGCTATGCATTCGAGGTCGATGGCGATGACCTCTTCCTTACCTTCCCGGCCAAGACCTACTTCCCCTACATCGCCAACGACGCCATCTGGGAGAATCCTCGCTACCTCGTGGTCAACATGACTACCAAGTCGATGACTCTCGTCAGCGAAGGCCCCGGCATTGCTTGGCAGTACATTCTCACCACCACGCATGAGACTGTCTTCGAAGGCTTCGACTACACCAGTCCCGACAACCTCTGGAAGCAGGCCAACCCAGTCTTCAATACCATCTGGTATGCTCCAGGTTGGAGTCAGATTGCCGACTTCCCATATGAATTCGATGCCAACAGCGTCAAGGTAACCCTCCCCGAGGCTACCACCGACCAGTGGATGGCACAGTTCTCACTCCATACCTCGCTCGACAACAACATCGTGCCTGCAGGACAGACCTACGACTTCTCGTGCGTCATCACCTCTACCCAGGATCACCCAGGCATCACCGTCAAGCTCGTCCAGACTGGCGAGGGCAATGATGGCAACTTCATCTGCGCCGATCGTGTCAAGGTAGGTGCTATGGAAGACTACATCTACTACTTCTACGACGTGCCCGGCATCGACCTCGGCGGTCTCACCTACGACCTCTTCCTCGACTTCGGCGGCAACGCTGCTGGCACCGAGGTGACCATCAAGAACTTCTGCTTCATCGAGCACAGCAAGAACACCATCGTTCCTCCGAGCGATGAACCCGGCCCAGAGCCTGGTCAGGACGTTGATTGGAGTGGCGCCAACATCCTCGAAGGTATGCCTGTCGAACTGCAGTACTACTATGCTCCTGGGTGGGCACAGATCGACAATCCTGAGTGCGAAATCAATGGTACAGCTTACACATGGAGCTTGCCCGCAGCAACCACTGACCAGTGGCAGGCACAGGCTGGCTTCCACAACACCGGCATCACCCTCAGCAAGGATCTTACTTATGACTTCCGCTGCAAGATTGTCTCCAACACCGATCATCCTGGTGTCACTGTGAAGATCACCCAGGAAGACGACGACAACATCTTCATCACCGCCGATCGTCATGCAGTCACGGCTTACGAGGAGACTTGGGTTACCTTGCCTAACCTCGCGATGATAGCCAATGGCACCGATATGCGCGACATCACCAATATGAAGATCGTCCTCGACTTCGGTGGCAATGCCGATGGAACCGTCATCACCATCAGCGATATGCACCTGCAGGAGCACAAGGGTCCGAAGGCTATCGACTGGGATCTCACCGGCGACCGCAACCTCTGGCTCAAGGGTGCTCACCAGACCCTCTCGTTCTACTATGCTCCCGGTTGGGCACAGATAGCCGATCCCGAGACTGTTGTCGAAGGTAACAGCTACACCATCGTGCTCCCCGAGGCAACCAGCGACCAGTGGCAGGCTCAGTGGCATATCTCCACCGAACTCGGCAAGGCTGACATCAGCGCTGACAAGAAGTACAACATTCGCTTCACGCTCTTCGCCAACCAGGATCAGCCCGGTGTGACTGTCAAGTTCACCGAGAACGGCAACGACGACAACTACCTCACAGCCGACCGTCACGCTTGTGTAGCCTACGAGGAGACTGTAGTCGAGCTCACCGACCTTGCTCTCTCGAAGGGTGACATCACCAACGAGACCTTCAAGATGGTATTCGACTTTGCAGGCAACCCCGCTGGCAGCGAAGTAACCATCAAGGATATCATCATCCAGGAGGCAGAATAACGTTAGTTAGTATATATGTGTGTGTAAGTGCTGCCTGATGTGCCCGTCAGGACATGTCAGGCAGTTTTTCTCTGTTAAGGGATTCTAAGGGATTTTAAAGGATTCTTAGGGATTTTAAGGGACTAATGTTTTTTGGGGTTACATTTCCAACAAGGCGATGGTGTCGTCCCTAAATATCCCTAAATATCCCCAAATATCCCTAAATATCCACAAGAGATAGTAACGTCCCCAAATATCCCTTAATATCCCTTAATATCCTCAAATGTCCCTTAATAATTCATTAAGCTGTCAATGAAATCAATGAATATTCTCTCTGTCATCCTTTGCTCTGCTCTGGC
>CACXTQ010000032.1:32918-46029 GCA_902770595.1 uncultured Bacteroidales bacterium
TTCCTGTGGCGGCGGCGATGATGAGGGCGGCAGCGGAGGTGTCAGCACCATCCAGCTGTCGGCATCACCCACCACCATCAATGTGCCCGCCGAGGGCGGCACCTCCAGCATCAGCGTTCAGGCCGACCGTGAATGGGCTGCCTTCGCTACCAACAACGAGACATGGTTCACCGTTACTCCCGGTTCGGGCAAGGCGGGCTCATCAGCCCTCACTGTCACCATCTCCGAGAACGTCAACTACGAGCCCCGTCAAGGCCAGATCACGGTCAAGGCAGGTTCCCAGCGTGAGTTCATCACCATCAGCCAGGAGGCAGCCACCAAGCCCAGCATCACTTGCCCCATGGGACCCGAGTTCAAGCTCGTCTGGCACGACGAGTTCGAGAAGGATGGTACCATCGACGAGCAGAACGGCTGGACCTATCAGGTAGCCAATGCCGGTTGGGTTAACCACGAGCTGCAGACCTACGTCAATGTGGCTTCACCTGGTGGACGTGAGGTGGCTACCGTCAAGAACGGCATCCTCTCCATCAACTGCTTCAAGGAGAACGGCAAGATCTACTCAGGTCGCGTCTATGCCAACCAGAAGACCGGCTGGCAGTACGGCTACATCGAGGCCAGCATCAAGCTGCCGAAGGGCAAGGGTACCTGGCCAGCATTCTGGATGATGCCCGTCAACTTCCATTCGTGGCCTGCCGATGGCGAAATCGACATCATGGAGGAGGTAGGTTACCATCCCAACTACGTTTCGTCGAGCCTGCACGCCAATGCCCACGTGCATTCCAATGGCACACAGGTCACCCACGAGATGTATTGTGCCGGTGCCGAGGGTGAGTTCCATACCTACGCCATCCATTGGACCGAGCAGAACATCACCACCTACGTCGATGGCAAGGTTCAGCTCAGCTACGACAATCGTGGTCTTGGTCGCGACGACTGGCCCTATAATGCTCCTTTCTATGTCATCCTCAACCTCGCTTGGGGTGGCGACTGGGGCGGCGCTATGGGCGTCGATGAGAGTGCCCTTCCCGTTTCGCTCGAAGTCGATTGGGTACGTGTTTGGCAAAAGTAATTACGTTGTTATCTCGTAATCTCGTTATACCGTAATACCGATATATCGTGATTCCGAAATCCCGAAAAACTAAAACAATGAACCCCCAAAATCTTTTAATCCTTGCCCTCCTTGCGGCCCCCGCACTCCAGGCCCAGACCTTGCCCGTCTATCTCGACGAGACAAAGTCCATCGAGGAGCGTGTCGATGATGCCCTTTCGCGTATGACACTCGACGAGAAGATTGCCATCATCCATGCGCAGTCCAAGTTCTCCAGTCCTGGCGTGGGTCGCCTTGGTATTCCCGAACTCTGGTGTACCGATGGCCCGCACGGCATCCGCCCCGACGTGCTTTGGGACGAATGGGAGCAGGCTGGTTGTTCCAACGACTCGTGTACGGCATTCCCTGCGCTGACCTGCCTGGCAGCCACCTGGAACACCGATCTTGCCCTCCGCTATGGTCAGTCCATCGGCGAAGAGGCACGCTATCGCAACAAGGCCGTTCTCCTCGGTCCTGGCGTCAACATCTGTCGCACCCCGCTCAATGGCCGCAGCTTCGAGTATATGGGCGAAGACCCCTTCCTCTCGGGCCGCATGGCAGTGGGCTACGTTAAGGGCGTGCAGGAGCAGGGCGTGGCAGTCTGCGTGAAGCACTATGCGCTCAACAACAACGAGCACGAACGCTACACCTCCAATGCTCTCTGCGACGAGCGTACCCTCCGCGAAATCTATCTGCCCGCTTTTGAGGCAGCCATTTGCGAAGGTGGGGCCTGGACACTGATGGGAGGCTACAACCTCTTCCGTGGCCAGCATGCCTGTCACAACCAGTACCTCATGAACGAGATCCTCAAGGGTGAATGGGGCTTTGATGGCGCCATCATCAGCGACTGGGGTGGCACACAGAGCACCCAGGAAGCCATCTACAATGGCCTTGACCTCGAGTATGGCACCTGGACCGATGGTCTCTCAATGGGCGCCACCAATGCCTACGACAACTACCTCATGGCCAATCCCTATCGCCAGCTCATTCTTGAAGGTAAGGTAGGGGAGAAGGAACTCAACGACAAGGTGCGTCGCGTCCTGCGTCTCATCTATCGCACCACCATGAACCGCAATCGTGGCTTCGGCTCCATCAACAGTGAGCCGCATATCCAGCTCGCCCAGCAGGTAGGTGCCGAGGGTATCGTACTCCTCAAGAATGCCCCCTCAACCCCCTCGAACCCTTCGAACCTTTCGAACCCTTCAGAACCCTTGCTCCCCTTGAACCTGTCTAAGGTTCGCAGCCTCCTCGTCGTTGGCGAGAACGCCATCAAGATGATGACCGTGGGTGGCGGTTCCAGCAGCCTCAAGGCACAGCACGAGATCGTGCCCCTCGATGGCCTCAAGGCACGCCTTGCCGGCACGGGTGTTCAGATCAGCTATGCACGTGGTTACGTGGGTGATCCAGGCGGTTCCTACAATGGTGTATCTACAGGTCAGGACCTCAACGATTCGCGCAGTGCCGAAGAACTCTGCACCGAAGCCGTTCAGATGGCTCGCGAGGCCGATGTGGTCATCTTCATCGGTGGTCTCAACAAGTCGGGTGGACAGGACAACGAAGGCACCGACCGTGCCGACTATGCCCTTCCTTACGGACAGGACCAGCTCATCGATGCCTTGGCTCAGGCCAATCCTCGTCTCGTGGTGGTCAACATCTCGGGCAATGCCGTAGCCATGCCATGGATCGACCGTGTTCCTGCTGTCTTGCAGGACTGGTATCTTGGTTCTGAGGCAGGCACCTCGCTTGCTCAGGTCCTCGTCGGTGACGTCAATCCTTCGGGCCACTTGCCAATGACGTGGTATGCTTCGCTCGACCAGTGCTCAGTTCACGCTCCCGTCCTCAAGCAGGGACGTCAGCGTGTGGCCGATCCTCGTCGCTATCCCGGCATCGAGCGTCAGGACAGCATCGTCCATCTCTGGGACATCTATTATGACGAAGGTCTCGACGTGGGCTATCGTTACATCGACAAGCAGAAGTTCGCGCCGCTCTTCCCCTTCGGCTATGGTCTCAGCTACACCACCTTCACGATGCACGATGCCAAGGTGGCCGATGCTACCCCAGGTGCAGTCAAGGTCAATGTGAGCGTCACCAACACCGGCAGCCGTGCAGGTGCCGAGGTTGTGCAGCTCTATGTGCAGGATGTCAAGTCGTCGGTCGTTCGTCCAGTCAAGGAGCTCAAGGCCTTCCAGAAGGTCTTCCTCCAGCCAGGCGAGACCAAGGAGGTCACCCTCACGCTCAATGACCGCGCCTTCCAGTTCTACGATGTCGCTGCCAAGGATTGGCGTTCCGAACCCGGTCGCTTCAACTTCCTCATCGGCAACTCTTCGAAGAACATCCTTCAGACCCTCGCCTACGACTTGAAATAAGTATTCATCTCAAAAAAACATCCTCCGAATTCGCTTTTCGTGAACTCGGAGGTTTTTTCTTGCTATTTTCCTCATTTTTTTGTACACTTTTTCTCTCGTTTCAAAGAATATGATTATATTTGCAGCATCATATCGACGATTCGAAATCAAAAGCACACAACACCAATTACACTCAACATGAGTTACGACATCATCATTATCGACCGTCCGAAGCGATTCCAAAACTGCTTGGAGTTTTGGAAATGGTATGTACCTGCTGTTGATAAGCAGCAGGGCGACTACAGATATTCGTCACCTACTTTGCGGCGTTGGTTCCTGAAATACAAGGACAGCGTGCGTCCGATGAATGGGGAATTTGCTCCTTCAGAAGATGATTATGGCATGGGTGAGTATCAGGAAGCCGACTATGGTTTTGGCAAAGACTTCATATATGTAGCGCTTGCCTATAGCGATGCCGCCAAGGCAAGCAGGTTGGCTTTCGCGCTTGCCGAGGAGTTCCATCTGGCCTATTATGATAACAGCGGAATGGGGAGAGTCCGCAATGCAGATGGAAGTTCCTTCGCGCTGCCCCAACAAAAAGCTGCCTTTGATGCTATCGTAAAAGAAAGCCAGAAAGAGACCAAAAGACGAAAACTTATCTCGCAAGGTATCGGATTCATATCATGCTTGTTATTATTATTGTGTTTCCTTTATTCATATTCTTTTTTGGGCCTCAATGCCTGTTCCTACGTGTTTGTAGCTGGCATGGTCTGCATTATTAGCGCTGGCAAAGAGGCAGATCGCTGGATTGAAAATGTTAATCAAGAGGTTTTGAAAGATTATCCCAATTACCAGTTGCAAGAGAAGCCGAGCGTTGTAGCAGAGCCTGCTCCTTTGCTCGCTGATATTGCCTGGAACTTCCGTCTGGGGCAGTTCGAATCCAAGAAAGACTTCTACGAAGCGGTAGTGAAATATAATGAAGAGGTTCAGAATCGTGATGTGAAAAGCCTTTTGAATAGCAAAATTGAGTGTATCGGGAAGGAGGCAACCTTCGAATTATTCGATGAATATTCAGAGGAAGCAGAGAATAAGCCGACAAATAAAGTCCATCTCACTTGCGATGATGGTCATGCCTTTACAGGCGTCGAGGTGCTATTTAAGCTGAACGCTATCCTTTATCCCTTGCTCGAAGATTCTGATACCACCTATTTTGAAGGATTCCAATGTCTCCGACAGAAGGATCATCCTACAATTTGCCATTTGTTGTTGGGTAGTTAATATATAGAAACATGAAACGCAATCTGATATTATGTGCCGTGCTGCTCCTGTCGGCAGCCAACCTTGTTGCCCAGGTGCCCGAACGCACCGAGGCGAATGTGAAGCGATATACGAAGATCTGCCGCGAACATATCTACCGCGACATGAAGGGAATGTATCGCGAGGCAGGCGAGGCATTGCCTTATCCCTTCCTGGCTCCGGGCAGTGCACAATACAACGATGTGCTTTGGGACTGGGACTCGTGGCTCAGCAACGTTGCCTTGCGGCAGATTCTGCTCGAAAATGGCACGAAAAAGGACCGCGAGGAGGCTGTCCGATACGAACAGGGCTGCATCCTCAACGCCCTTTCCTATGGCGGTATGGACGGATGGATACCCATTTGGATCGAGCGTTTCTCGCCCAGTCGTGCCGAGTGGCTCAAGACCATCAACCCTTGGAAGAGCAACATGCACAAGCCCATCCTGGCGCAGCACGCCGCCTTCATCGTGCGTGGGCAGGGCGGCGATGCCGAGTGGCTGCGTGAGGACTTCTACAAGCTCCAGGCCTTCGAGGCAAAGTACATGAACTGGCATCGCCACAGCGCCACAGGTCTGCTCTTCTGGGAGGATGACTTCGCCATCGGTGTCGACAACGACCCATCTACCTTCTATCGCCCCAAGGAGTCGAGCGGCTCCATCTTCCTCAATGCGCTGATGTATCGCGAACTGCTGGCGATGCAGTACCTCAGCGAGTGTCTGCATCTCGACGACCTGGGCCGTCAGTATGCTGCCGAGGCAGAAACATTGAAGCACGACATCCAGGAGCATTGCTGGGACCCGCGCGATGGCTTCTATTACAGCGTCGATCTGAACCTCCTGCCCAAGCAGAAGCCCGACGTCGAAAGCGTCCAGCCCACCGACCTCTTCCTGCACGTGGGCCAACCGCGTCGCTACGACTGCCTCATTCAGCGCTTCTCCGTCTGGAGCGGCTTTATGGCACTGTGGGCAGGCATCGCCACCGACGAGCAGGCTCGCGAGATTGTGACGCGTCAGTATCACGACACCATCAACTTCAACTGCGCTGCCGGCATTCGCACCCTTTCGCCCCTCGAAAAGATGTACAATGTCGAGGCTTCGGGCAACCCGAGCAGTTGGCAGGGCCCCGTGTGGATTGTAGCCAACTATCTGACGTTCCGCGGCCTCGTTCGCTATGGTTTCGACAGAGAGGCACGCGAACTCGCCGAGAAGACCATCCTCCTCCTGGGACGCGACTATGAGCGCTTCGGTGCCCTCCACGAATACTATCTCCCCGACAATGGCGAGCCCGTCCTCAACAAGGGTTTCCAGAACTGGAATCTCCTCGTCCTCAATATGGCCGCCTGGCTCGAAGGAAAAGAGGTGATTGCGGAGTGGTGAAATCTTGCGAAAAAGCGTGAAACATTTTGCAAAAAATACGTGAAACGACGGGAAATCTATAAAAAAATCGGAGATTTCCCGTCGTTTCAAGTAAATTTTCCCAATAAATGCCTATTTTATTAAAAAAAAAGTGTATATTTGCGGCATATTTTTCAGCAATCAATTTTACCTTATTTGAGTATATTTTTTATATAATAATTGCAATGAAAAACAAGTTTTACCTTTCTTTCGCAGCAATGATGCTGGCATCGGTGATGCCGATGTTTGCTGCTGCAGAACCCGATGAGACGGGAATGACGATGGATGCACAGACCTGGTGCAAGAGCGTGAAGGCAGGTTGGAACCTCGGCAACTCGCTGGAGAGTGCGGGAGGCAGTTGGGACAACAACGACTGGGCCTGGTACGACGTATGGCAGCCCGACCGCAACAAGTGGGAGACCTGCTGGGGCAACCCCGCAACCACCGAGGCGATGATCAAGGCCGTGAAGGAGGCAGGCTTCAACGCCGTCCGCATCCCCGTGCGATGGGAGGGACACATCACCGACTACGACCAGATGACCATCGACCCGATTTGGATGGCACGTGTGAAGGAAGTGGTCGATTATGCCATCGGGCAGGAACTGCTCGTTGTCATCAACACGCACCATGAGGCGTGGCTCGAGAACAATCCGCTCTACACTTATCAGGAGAAGATCAACAGTCGATTGTCGAAGATCTGGACGCAGATAGCCACAACCTTCGCCGACTACGACGACCACCTGGCCTTTGCAGGCATCAATGAGGTGCAGATCAACTGGGCACAGCCCACTGCCGAGAACCAGGCCGTGCAGAATAGCTACAACCAGACCTTCGTCGATGCCGTGCGTGCCACGGGCGGCAAGAACCATTACCGCAACCTCGTCGTGCAGACCTACAGCTGCAACCCCTATTATGGTCTCAATGGCCTCGTGGTGCCCAACGATGTGGTCGAAGGCCGTCTCATCGTCGAGTTCCACTACTACGATCCCTACGAGTATTGCGGTTCGGCGCAGTATTACTATTGGGGCAAGGAATATGCCAGCTATGGCGCTACGCCTTCGAGCAACGAGAACACGATGAAGAACCTCTTGAGCCAGGCACAGAAGAAGTGGTGGCAGAAGGGCCTCGGCGTGCTCATCGGCGAATATGGTGTGTCGAATCACTACCAGGCTTCGGCTTCCGATGATGTGCAGAAGATCCAGCTCGAGAACCAGGAGTACTGGTACAGAACCTTCGTCAGCGCTGTGCGTGAAAACGGTTTCGCCGCATTCGTCTGGGACAACAACGCCTTCGGCAATGGCTCCGAGAAGTTCGGCATCTTCAATCGTACGGCCAACATGCGCGTCGACAACACCTACGCCCTGCGCGGCATCATCGAAGGCTCCGGTCAGGAGTATGTCGAGCCACAGCCAGGCGACGATCCTGCCGACGACTGGTATTCGAAGGCAGGCAAGACGCTCTGGTCGGGCAGTGGCTATATGGCTTGGGGCGATGGCCTCCAGCTCTCCCTTCCCGCTTCCGATTTCACAGGCACTGAGGCCGACGACCTGCTCGTGCTCTATTACGACATCGATGGCGCGGCAGGCTACAGCATGGTGCAGTTCTTCGATGGCCAATGGGCATCCAATCCCCAGTTCATCTATGAGAACACCACAAGCCATGAGTTCAACCTCCGCGACATCACAGGTCAGTATGCAGGCGAGCAGATCACCCCGTTCGTGATTCCCGCAGCCACCGTACCAACCCTGAAGTCGAAGGGTCTGATCATCCAGGGCTATGGTGCCACGCTCACCAAGGTCGTCCTCGTGGATGTCAGCGAAGCTGGTCTCCGCGAAGTTTCGCGCGATATGCACGAAGGCACCCTCTTCGACCTGATGGGTCGTCGTGTAGATCACGCTCCCGCCAGCGGCCTCTTCATCCAGAATGGCAGGATGGTAGGTATAAAGGAAAAGTAACGTCCCCAAATATCCCTTAATATCCCCAAATATCTCTTAATATCCCTACGATAAATGGTAAAAGCTTGGAGAGAACTGGTAACGATCCCTACCTATGAGGTAGGTAAGCCCGAAAAGAACCCGATGTTCCTCGAGAAGCGAGTCTATCAAGGCTCGAGTGGTGTGGTCTATCCCTATCCCGTCATCGAGACGATGAGCGACGAGAAGGTCGATAAGAAGTACCAGGCCATCTGGATGGAGAACGAGTACATCAAGGTGATGATCCTGCCCGAACTGGGCGGTCGTGTGCAGATGGCCTACGACAAGATTGCCCGCCGTCACTTCGTCTATTACAACCACGTCATCAAGCCCGCCCTCGTCGGACTTGCCGGTCCTTGGATCTCGGGTGGCATCGAATTCAACTGGCCACAGCACCATCGTCCCACCACCTATATGCCCGTCGATACGTGCATCGAGGAGAATGCCGACGGGTCGGTCAGCGTGTGGGTGAGCGAGATGGAGAAGATGTTCCATCAGAAGGGTATGGCAGGCTTCACGCTGCGTCCCGGATGCGCCTATCTCGAGATCAAGGGTCGCCTCTACAACCGCACCGACGTGCCGCAGACCTTCCTCTGGTGGGCAAATCCTGCCGTTGAGGTCAACGACCAGTATCAGAGCGTGTTCCCGCCCGACATCAACGCCGTGTTCGACCATGGCAAGCGTGCCGTCTCGTCGTTCCCCATCGCCACAGGCACCTATTACAAGATGGACTATTCGGCAGGCGTCGATATCTCCAACTACAGGAACATCTTCGTTCCCACCAGCTACATGGGCGTAAACTCGCGCTTCAACTTCGAAGGTGGTTATGAGAACGACACCCACGGCGGTATGCTCCACGTGGCCAGTCATCACTTCTCGCCCGGCAAGAAGCAGTGGACCTGGGGCAATGGCGACTTCGGCCGTGCCTGGGACCGCAACCTCACCGACGAGGCTACCCCCGAGGAGATGAAGCAGTGGGGCATCGACCGCACGGGATTCCGTCCCTACATCGAGCTGATGGCGGGCGTCTATACCGAGAACCAGCCCGACTTCACCTGGCTGATGCCCTACGAGGAGAAGATGTTCACCCAGTACTTCATGCCCTATCGCGAGCTTGGTGTGGTCAAGGAGGCATCGAAGGACCTGGTGTTCAACATCAACGAGGTCGGCAGGGGACAGGTCGAGTTCAAGGTCTTCGCCACCAGCCGACAGCAGGTAAGGATCGTCCTGCGCCGCGATGAAGGCAAAGTGTTCTTCAATGAGGAACTCACCCTTTCGCCCGAAGAGGTGCTTGTCCGTACGGTCGAGACGAATGGTGCCTCCTTCAACGAGCTGACCTTCGAGATTCAGAAGAACTTCGTCTATGGCCAGCGCATCGTCCTCTCCTGGCACGCCGAGGCCGACGAGATCCGTCCGATCCCCGATTCTGCCGAAGCCGCCCTGCTGCCCGAACAGATCAAGACCAACGAGCAGCTCTTCCTCACCGGTCAGCACCTCGAGCAGTATCGTCACGCCACGTGGCAGGCGACCGACTACTACGAGGAGGCTCTGCGTCGCGATCCGAACGACATCCGCTGCCTCAATGCCCTTGGCCTATGGTACATCCGCAAGGGTCGTTTCGCCAAGGCCGAAGAGTATCTGCGCAAGGCCGTGAAGCTCTCGCAGCGCCGCAATCCCAATCCCTACGATGGTGAGCCCATCTACAATCTTGCGCTGGCGCTGAAGTATTTGGGCAAAATCTCCGAAGCCTACGAACTCTTCTGGAAAGCTACCTGGAACAAGGCTTTGGCCGATGCCGGCTATTTCGAAGCAGCCAAGATCAGCACTATGCAGGGCCGCTATGAGGATGCCCTCGACGAGGTCAACCGCTGCCTGAACAACAACTGGCACAATCACAAGGCACGTGCCTTGAAGGCTGCCCTGCTGCGCAAGATGGAGAAGCATGGCGATGCGCTGGCGCTCATCGACGAGTCGCTCGAATATGACCTGTTCAACTATGGCTGCCGCTTCGAGAAGTACCTCATCGAGCAGGACGAGGCTGAGCTGGCCGAGATGAAGCAGATGCTTCGCCGTTCGGCACAGAACTACGACGAGGTGGCTCTCGACTACTGCGCTGCCGGTCTCTTCGACGAGGCTCGCTCCCTTTGGCAGATTGCCATCGAAGAGGGTGCCGTCACCCCAATGACCTATTATTACCTGGCCACCCTCATCCCATCTTCCCTCTCACATCTTCCATCTTCCATCTTCCCTCATCCCTCTTACATCTCCCAAGCCGAGCAGTTCGCCCCCGACTACTGTTTCCCCAACCGTCCCGAAGACGTCATCGTGCTCGAAGCCGCCAAGCGTCAGAACCCGCAGGGCGCCCGCGCTCCCTACTACCTGGGTTGTCTCTACTATGCCGCTCGTCAGTACGATCTGGCCATCGAGAACTGGGAACTCTCGGCTCGTCTCGACCCGACGTTCCCCACCGTATGGCGCAATCTTGCCCTGGGCCGCTTCAACAAGCAGGACAGGCAGGACGAGGCATTGGAATACATGGAACGCGCCTTCCACCTCGACGAGAACGACGAGCGCATCCTGATGGAGCTCGACCAGCTCTACAAGCGTCTGCATCGTCCGCACGAGGAGCGTCTGGCATTCCTGCAGAAGTACCCGCAGCTGATCGAGCGTCGCGACGACCTCGTGCTCGAGGAAATCACCCTGCTCAACCAGGTGGGCCGTTACCAGGAGGCCATGCAGCGCCTCGATGCCCGCATCTTCCATCCATGGGAGGGAGGCGAAGGCAAGGTGTCCGCCCAGTATCAGATCTGCCGTGTCGAGTTGGCGAAGAAGGCCATGGAGGAGGGTTTGAGAGGTTCGAAAGGTTCGAGTGGTTTGAAGGAGGCCATCGCTTTGCTCAACCAGTGCCTCGAATATCCCCACCACCTCGGTGAAGGCAAGCTATATGGCGCACAGGAGAACGACTTCTACTACCTCCTCGGTGTGGCTTACGAAGCCCTCGGTCAGAACGAGAAGGCACGCGAGTGCTGGGAAGAGGCCACCCGTGGACCGCAGGAACCTGCTGCTGCCATGTACTACAACGATGCCAAGCCCGACAAGATCTTCTATCAGGGACTCGCGCTCCGCAAACTCGGTCGCGAAGGGGAGGCTCACGGTCGCTTCTATCGTCTCATCAACTACGGAAAGCAGCACATCTTCGAGAAGCAGATCATGGACTACTTCGCCGTTTCGTTGCCCGACCTGCTCATCTGGGACGATTCGCTCGACACGAAGAACCTCATCCACTGCAAGTATATGCTCGCCCTCGGTTACTGCGGTATGGGCGACATAGTGCACGCCGAGCGCTACCTGCAGGAAGTGGAGGCTCTCGACAACAACCATCAGGACATCCAGCAGTTCCGTTCGCTAATCAACGCGGGAATTGATAAAATTGATTGTTGATAAAGTTGATTTTGTTGATAAATTAGAGTGACACCCCAAACGGGATGTCACTCTTTATTAATAGATTAGAAGAAGATGCTCCATGCGGCATCGAACTGGCGAAGGTCAAAATAAGTGCCTGTGGTGTGACGCGACATCTTGCGAATGAGGGCGGTCAGCTTGACTCGCGTTTGAGCTTCAATTGTCCAATCCACTTTGATGCAGAAGTCTTCCGACTCCTCCCATCCTCTTTCGATGTCCTTGCAACACTTACTGAGGGGCTTACCCCTCAGCAAAGTGCGTTCATGTAGGAAGACCTTGTAGTCGATATGACCTTTCGGAAAGTCATGAAAGAGAAGCTGCAATACCTTCAAATAGAAGTCGCGCAGCGAGTCGAACTCCACCAGGCCATGATCATCTACAAGGTCAATTGGGTTGTTAAATAACATACTGTTATTTTTGTTGTTCGAAAGGTTGCTTCCTTCGGGGCGCGCGAGCGGAGCTCGGAGCAAGAAGTTCGAGGGGTTTGAGGTGGTTATGGGCAGACAACCTTTCGAACCTCTCGAACCCCTCTTAACCTTTCGAACCTCCTAAATGATGCTTTGGCTCGCCTTCTGAAGAATGATGTCCTGTATGATGAACGGTTCGCCCTTCTTGCTCGTGCCGCGACGGACCTTGAAGTAGAGCTGCATCTCGTAGATGGTAGGGTCATCGATGGGACCGACTTGCACATCGGGGTTCTTGTCATAAGTGACCTCGGCAAGAATCTGCTGCTTGCCGGTTGTGCCATCCTTGCGCGGATATTCAAACTCCAGCAGATACTTCACTACCCATTTGGTTACTGTTCTGCCATCCTCCGTCACTTCATAAGTGCGGATGCCGACAACTTCGATAAATTTACCTTTCTTATTCATAGTCAATTGTTTATTAGTACTCGAAAAATCAATTGTTAATTATTAATTGTTAATTGTTAATTGCCTTTATTTCTTCTTTATCTTCCGATACCGTCCCTTGCAGAGCTTCTCGATCAGTCCCGACTTCTTCCATAGATAGATGGCCATCGTAGGATGAGTCTTGCTGCCATATTTATTGATTATGGCAATCAGGTCCTGTTTTGTAAACTCATCTCCAAGCTCCACGAAGATGTTGTTGTGTCGGGTAGTCTCTTTCGGAGTTTCCGACTCGTTGATCATCTGGTTGTACTGCGTTCCCCAAAGCTTCAGCATGTTGTAGAGGTCACAATCCATGAACCACAAGACGAAGTCACGAATCACCTTCTGCTCTCGTTCGCCCACCTTGGGATAAAGTGCGTAGCAGAGCAGCGCCAGTCGGAAGCCTCGCACGGCACATCGGCGTCGGAACACGTCGCAGGCATCATTTACCCCTGCCTTGGCATCCTTGTTCTGCGCCTTCAGCCACTTCTGAAGGTCGGGGATGATCCAGTTGAGGTCGCAGACCTGTCGGGGCTTGAACTCATATCGCCAAGGCACTTCCTGGTCGAAGTCCTCCTCCTTGATGTCATAGAGACGGTTGGTGTCGAAGTCGAGCGGAGCCGTGTAGGTGTTCTCGTCGCATCGTTTCATGAAGCGGTCGATG
>CACXTQ010000033.1:0-44131 GCA_902770595.1 uncultured Bacteroidales bacterium
TTTTCGGGTTTCCAGCCCGGAAATACCTTCGAGCAGGTAGCGTTTGACCCAATTGTTGACAGAGATTTGAGTCATTTCTACTATCTTGCCAATTGCTTCGGATGAAAGACCTTCTGACTTAAGAAGCACAGCCTTGCATCTCATGCGAAAGCAATGACTGCTTCCTTCCTTGAACCCGAGATTGAGCTTGATACGCTCGCTTTCGCTTAACTCAATTTTTGTAATCTTACCCATAACTATATCGCTTTATTATAATACCGTATTTGTTATGAGTTTAGTATTTAAAGACCAAAAATTTTTATTAATTTATTTTGACTAGTTACTTATCAAAATACACAAAACCATATTCGATGCCTCCACCACATTGTACAAGCAAAGAATATGGTTTTACTATCTCCTAATAGGTACACCTTAACGCAAGTAGAGATTAAAAATCCCAAAAATCACCAATTCTCCCAGTCTTTGTCTCTTTTTGGAGCGAGTACAGGAGACTCGGGATCGGAACCAGTATCGTCAATGATTTGAGGATCGGAAGTAGAGATCAGATCACATGAACGAACCTGATTGAAACGAATACTTGGTTTGAAGTACCTTTTCATATAAAATTTGGATAGAGTAACGCTTAAAGCTAGCTTAAAAAAAAGATAATACCTAATATAAGCTCCACTGTACAGCAGAGCTTATATTAGACATAAGGAGAATCTGTATTACTGGCACTGGATTGTCACAGTAACACCCATCCATCCGCCAAGCGTGTGGGACTGACCAGGAGTCTTGCCTGCCTGCATGAAGAGATCACCCTTGGCAGGGAAAGCAGCCTTATAAGAACCACAGGTGCGCTGGTAAGCGGCACGCTTCTCATCGCTTGAAGCGTGGGCGATGGCCTGCTGCATCTCATTGTAAGCAGCTACGAAGACGAGGCTCTTGAGTGCTGGTTTCTCTTCGCCACAGCTGTTAGCAGAAGATGCATACATGTTGGCAATCATCACGTGAGGAGTATCCTGATCAGGATCGATGCTGAGGGAGCGGCGGAGGACGTCACGAGCCTTAGCCTTCTGGCCTTCCTGCTGATAGATAGCAGCCTCGTACATCAAGATCTCAGTCTTGTCATCAGGCTGGATGGCATGAGTGAGGGCCTCATCATAGTACTGGAGAGCACGGTCATAATCCTTAGCCTTAAGAGCGGCCTTAGCAAGACCCTTGGCAGCTTCCATAGATGGCTTGATCTGATAAGAGTAATCGGCAACGTGGGTGTAGAGGTCGGTTTCACGACCCTCAGCGCTACGACCGAGAAGCTTAGACACGTTGGTCAAGAAAGCAAGGTCGGTCTTCTTCTCCTCAACCTGGGGAGCAAAAATATCGACGAGGGTATTGACATCAGCATAACCGGACTGAGCGAACAGCGAAGTGAGGTTGAGTTTGTTGTCACGAGCACCCTTCATCAAGCCCTTGGTAACCTCAGCAGCACGGAAGAGCTTAGCGGTGTCCTGACCAGCCACACGAGCAGCAACAAGCTTGGTGGTATCGTCGTTGTAACGGAGTACGTAACGGTCGAGAGCTTCGTCGAGGTACTCGGTAGACTTCATGTAGTCCTCGATGTACTGATTCTTGTCATGCTGACCCGACTTGGCGAGCTTCAAGGAGTTGGTGCACCACTGCGAGATGTAGTAAGGCTGAGCACCGCCACGGAACTCCTGGAGAACATCGGTATAACGGTCGTATACGCCCTTGTCGGTAGCATCGAGATCGTACTTCTTGAAGTAGTCGATCTTCTTCAGCTTAATAGCCTCGGCAGGCACGGTCTTTGTTGCAAAACCATTGGCAATACGATCATCACAAAGCTTCTGAAGCTCTTTGGCGAAACGCTCCTGATCGGCAGTGTTACCACCCTTCTGGGCCTGGTCGCACTTTGCAACAAGAATCTTCTCACCATTGAGGTAGAGAGCGAGGTTGAAATTAGGAACAGCATCATAGAGAGCCTTCCAAGGTTCATAAGCCTCAAGTGGTTTGGCAGGACCCGACTTGGGGAAATAGTCATTGTAGAGTGAATTGTTGGTGCCGGCGGTTTCACCGTTGGCACACATCACTTCCAACATCTCAGGAGTCTGAGCAGAGAGTGCGGTAACTGCCATTGAGAGGACAGCACCAGCGAAAATTTTGAAAGAGGTTTTCATTGTACTTTTGGTGTTTTATGTTAGTGATGATTGTTTTGTCTTTCGGGTTTATGACCACGATGTCATCTAATGGTTTAAATTGCCTATCAGCAAAACAAAAGTAGGTCAAAAGCCATGAATTGACTCATCAACGAAGACGCCCACGGAAGAACATCATCTCGTTGAAAGTAAGTCCTACGTTGATGGTGATATAGTTTTCCTTGACCATATTACCCTCCTTGGGACGAACAGTAGAATAACCTACACCGAGATCGAGCGCAGAGCGACGATTGATAGGCATACTCATTCCCAGACTGCCGGTGTATTCCCGTAGTGAACTGCCATTGACACGGAGGTAGTTGGACTTGGCACTCATACCAGCACGATAACGGCAAATCTTGAAATAACGGTTGGTAAGCACCTTAGGTTGATACTCAATACCAGCAGCGATACGTTGAGTGGTATTGAATACACCCTCCTCAGCCTGGAACTCGGGATTAAGGCCAGCCACATCATTCCACATCGTCTTCTCAAATTCTGCAGTTACAGTGAGTTTACGTGCGATATTGTAACTGGCACCTACACCCCACTTCATCGGCAACTTGACAGCGCTACGATAACGATCGCTGCGTGATATGGTATCGGCACTGTACTTCAACGTCTCCGTATCGACACTCAGATTAAGACGCGGACTGAATGTTGCACCAACAGTGATGCTGTGGTTAGCCATGAAACGCTGGGTGTAATGAGCACCGAACTGGAGATGGAGGCCACGCACAGAGGCTTCGTACATCAGATGAGTATTGGTGGCTTGACTTGAAGTGGAGAGACTGCCATCGTGCTCAATTGTTCCAAAAAGCCATCCTGCATTGGCACCCACATTGAAATCCACGCGCTTGTTATGGAATACACGCCAACCCAAGCCAAGCATGAAGTTGTTGACGCCACCCAAGCCCTGATGCAGGCTGGAATAGGTCAAGGTATCATGACGAACGGTTGCAGAATGAATAGCGACGGAATCAGAAGTGCCATAATAATAGCCTACCATGCTGTAGGGTGTGAAGGAAAGTGACATTGCAAAATTCCTCCACAGAGGCATTTGAAATGACATATAACTGAAACCGGCATCCCACTTACTTGAACTGGCACCATTTTCGGAATACATTCCATACTGGGCATCGAGGCCTACTGAAAAAATCATCGTGAGGGTATCAATAGCGGTGAGCGAAGCAGGATTAGCAAGAATGGTATACTGATTGCTGCGAATCGCGATACCTACATCTCCCATGCTGCGGGTCACCGTATTACCCATGGAACCCAGACGTCCATAGCCGTATCGGTTGTATGGAGAAGAAGTGAGGTTGCTTGTATTCAGATTCTGAGCCACCATTGGCGTCAAAGTCATAGCAAATAGAGCCAAGACGAGAAAGGTGGCTGCGTGACGCTGTAAATTCATTTCTATCATCGATATATTTCGAGGGCAAAGATACAAGAATTTATTGAAATAACAAAACTTTTTTGTTTTTTTTATACAAAAACAAGGTTATTTTATGTCAACGTGAGCCATTTTGGCACGAAGAGGGTAGAAAAGGGAAAAACAACGATGGACAGATAGTGTCGGTCCATCATTGTCAATATCAGAAACTATACTTCAATCCTCCATATGTCAGAGCATGGAAATTGTGCTCGTCGTCGGGCGACAAATATGGGTCGTTGGAAAGAAGGAGCATACGCTGCTCGATGAACAGCACGATATGCGGAGTGATGAGATATCCTACGTTCAAACCCGTCTGCAGGCCTAAGTTGACATCTGTCATCCTGGTGGATTTCCAAGCTTCTGCTTCCTTGTCATAGTGACGCTTGTTGAAGTCGAAACTATGCATGCCAATATTGAAGCCGACAAATGGACGGACGGACAACCGGGAAATGAGCTTAGTTGGAACAGGAGGAGCTGCTGATTCGGGCTCCTCGGAAGCCTTATCCCTCGCCTTGAGCAAAAGGTTGGTCAAGTCAAGCATATAGTCGGCAGAGAGCGCATTGTAGTTGATGGCTTCATTCCTGCTGGTTGTCTGAGAGCTCTTGGCAAAATCATAACCGATACGCAGGCTGCTGACATCGTTAAAGTCATAACCAATGGCTACACCGACACCCATCTTCTCGGCATCGAACCATGTGCCAGCAACCTGAATATTTCCATTCTTTAGGTTTCGGAAGAAATCCAAGGGATGCTCAGAGCCCTGACCATACATATTGATGGTTCCATAGGAACCATTGGCACCCTTGTTCCACTGTTTGATTGAAGGAAGTTCATAATGAATACCTGCGGCACCTGTCCAAATTGGAGCCTTGCCTCCAATCTTGCCAGCCTTAGCAAAATGTACCTGAATACGTCCTTCAACGGTTGCCCAAAATGGAGTTCTACCCAATCGGCGGCGCAACTGAGTAGCGCCTGTTATGCCGACATATGGATAATCTACAAATGTATTGTAGGTTAGGTCGCCACCGCCTTGAAGAGTCCAAGCCCATCCATGTTGGTGACTATGGATCCATAGCATTCCCAAAAGATCGGTTACAAATTCTCCACGAATACCATAGAGACGGTGCACCAGTTTCTTATTATTGGGAGTAGCATTCTGTTGGAACAAAGTTGTCTGTATGGCGAGATTACGAGCAAATGAACGTCCAAACGTCAGATTAAACAGCCCGCTCAAGATGTTCGAACGAGTGAAGGTTTCACCTGTTCCAATCTGGATGCCCCCTAACGTTTGGATGTAGAAGTGAGGAGGATTGTCGGGCACACCCTTTTTGAGCAGATGATACATTTCACGACGACGTTCGATGGTATAACCTATACCGGCCGTCAGGTTCCATTGATTGAAATCATCGAGTGCATACAAATAGCGAGGCTCAATGAAAAGCTCCGTATTAGCATTCAACCGGAAGGAATTCTGGAATCCAAAATCGAATCCAAAACTATGCAAAGGATCTTCCTTGGAAAATGGAGAACTTGAAAATTTCGACACCGAATAAACTGCACCAGCGAAAGGACGCAACGTAAAGCGCCGATATTGATCCAGACCCATCCAGAAATTCGTCAAGTCAAACATATAATCCAGACTTGTCTCACTTTGGAACTGGGGATATCTATTTTCATCACTTTTATGATAGATGACATGCTCTTTGAGTCGTACTGAGTGCAAATCATTGATGCGTAGACCTAAACCTAATTCAGCCGATGGGGCCAAATCATACACCTGATATCGACTCAAATTGGAAGCTCGATCGACACTAAATGCAGCCTCAAGAAACATATTCCAATTGTTGAGGAAAAGGATGCCACCCAAGCCTTGCTGAACCTTGTCGTCGTGAATAGCTTGTGCCCTCTTGCGCCAGAAGCTATAGCTCGGCTGGCGATTACGATAATATTCCAAGCCAAAGGACGGTGTAATCACACTGGCACCATCGCCAGCAGTAGAATAGCGACCTTCGGCAACAAGGGCGGTATTCGAGTTGAGGAAATACTTCAATTGGGCAGCACCTGTCACTGCACTATAAAAACCATCAGTGCGCTCCCAAGAGCGTGTACTCTTGGAGGAATACTTCCGTTCGTATCCCAATTCGGCACCACCAGATACTGTCAAACCGAGACGTTTGACAGAGACTTGATCCCACAGCGTTGCGACATTCAGAACGCCTTCGAGACGTCCAAAAGTCTGACGACGATTATTGTTGCCCTTAAACAGAAGTTGACGGTCGACAGCACCCACCTGGAAGCCCCAAGAGGGAGCCACCCAATGGCCTATATTCAAATTGAGATTGTATTTCGACAAATCGTTCTTATCGGTAAGTCCTTTCTCCTTAGCGAAATTTATGCCCAAGAGGTTCTGAACATACCAGTTCTCATACCAAGCAGAATGATACCAGCCACCAAACCATGGTGTTTCGCGAAGAGGTTCGGTCACACGAACCAAAAAACCTGCCTTCAAACCAACGCCATCATCAAAGTCAGCACCGTTCTGATAGTAATCATAATCGGGATCGGACACATAATAATAAGGCTCGACGAATGCGGAAACATGGGGGGACAAGGTCTTACGGAACTGAACACCCAGTTGTCCCTGCCAAATCATTTCGGATGACCTACCATCGCTCTTAACCGCACCGAACGAACCTCCGGCAACGAGGAGAGTCTCGAGACTGCGTGCAGGATCATACCCGAACCAGTTATTGGAGAGGTTCCAAAGAAGATCAACCGAGCCCATAAAACGCTCGACATCAGCGTTGCTGGCAGGAATACCACTTTTCAAATAGGAGCCGGAGAGACGCAACGCGTAGGACTTGTTAAAATCCTTGATGACACCTGCACCCGCACCCAACGCCTCAAAAGAAGAATACTTGCTTGGACTCAAAGAGAGTTGTGGAGACCAATAGCCTACAACCGACCATCCCTGCAATAAACGATTATGCCTATCGTTGAAAAAAGACTTCTTATCGGGAGAAGTGTACCATTTACGAATAAGAACCGAGGGAACATCAAGCGAGACATTACCAGCGCCATTGATGTCGGAGGAATTATAGTCATCAGCTACAGGGACAGCAGCATGCAACTGCAGCCCCTGCAAACAGAGTAACAGTATGATGAATGCACTAGCGAAGGCATGAACACAACCTTCGAAGGCATAATGATGTTTATTTGGAATCCGAAGCATATACTATTCTTTATAAGTGTTGGAGATGAACTGCTCGACAGCTTCGAGGAAGATATCTCGCTTCATCTTGCGGCTTCTAGGAGTTCGGTAGAAGTTACGGACATAACTATCACCCTGGAGACGGGAAATATAGGTTGGCTGCACATCGATCTTGAACAGTTGCTCGAGTGCATCAATGGCCAAATCGAAATTGGCATCACGATCCTCGCCACCTATACTCTCGGCTTGCCATAAGCGAGTGATAGCTGTGAAATAGAGCGCCGCAGGATCGCCAGGGAAACGCAGCTTGAGTTCCTGCAAACTATCGACGCACTGCTGCAGAAGCTCGTGGCAATTCTCCGCAGTCTGAAGCGCATCAATCACACCGTCGCATTTGCTATACATATCAGCCATGTTGGCCACGTAGAAGTTGCGCAGGTTGGATTTGCGCAACATTTCCAAGTGGTCGGGATCGTCAAGGAAACGGCCCATATAGCTATTGAGCAATATCTCCAGCTGTTCAGGGTGATACTTTTCGCGGAACTGACTGGAGAGCGTAGGCGTCTCGTTCAGGATATCCGCAAGGGTATATGCCTGATCGATGGCCTCGGGAGTACCTACATTGTAGAGTGTGACAATCTGGTTATAGAGGATGGCATCAAGATTGATGAACTTCACAGGCACATCATAATCGCTCTGCATATAACATGCGAAATTACCTTGGAAAAGATCACTATTAATGAAAGGCGCAAGGATTTCAGGATTGTAGCGGCCGTTGCGCATGCTATCCAAAGCCAAGAAGTTCGCAGCGATAGGAAGCACAAGTCCAAAGCTATTGGATGGATGCTGATCAGTTGTGAAACGACGGACATCGGATGCACGTGCCTTTAGCAATGCTTTGGCAACCATGCCCTTCTCCTCATAAGTAGTGAGTTTAGAGGTGAGGATCCAATAGTAATAGTCGGGCGGGAAGTTATCATAACGTTTAGCCGAACGGAATTCGTCGATGATCATTGCCTCCGAAGCCTCAAACACTGCCTTATAACTGAAGGTCACCTGTGCCTCACGAAGCTGGTCGAGAGCAGCATCAATGGCAGGATCACGCTGACGTGAAGTAAAACCAATCATGTTCTGTTGTGCCTTCATGTTGTTGGGGTTAGCCTCAACAGCACTGCGGACACGATTGATTGCAGCCGTGTTTTCGGGATGCTGTGCCTCGATGATATCTGCCACAGCGCTCCAAGGAGCAATGGAGTCCTTGATAATGTGGAAATTGGCATGTCGCAAGTCCTCCCCTCCCATCGAACGCAAATGGTTGAGGATGCTGAGGCTACGCTGACGTGAAAGATGAAGGTTCATGCTCTGGCCACCCTCAGGCGAAGAGATGCCCACGATACCCACCTGCTGGATGCGCTGATACATATCGTGCGTAATCTCGTAGGCCTTCTGTACCAAGCTATCCATCTGTGCGCGGTTATTGCCCAGATCAAGATTAACCTCTGTACTGAGAAGCTCGAAGCTCAAAGCAAGACTATAAGTCGCATCGACGAGTTCGCCACGGGCACGCGGTTTGAAGCTCACAAGGCGATCGCTAGTGATGCTGCGTCGTGGAGGGCAATCGAACTCTGCGTTCTGAGTAGAGATATTGAGGAACTGCAACGGCATCTGGCGTTCGCAACCGCACTCGATTGATGACGTCGTATCAGCATGAATGAAATCATGCAGATAATTGATGTGACGCAACTGATAGTATCGTGTAGGATCGGGCATACGCCAACGATAAGATAACACGGTGTCGACAGGCTCCATCGTAAGCATAAGAGGCTTGGCTGAGCTAGCAAGCGTATCACGATGCTCGATACGTACACGACGGCTCTCTCCCGGCACAGGATAGAGATTCATCTGATTCTGGCGGCTTACGTATCCCTCGACAAGGTCACGTTCGGATGTGATGACATGATGATCGGCAATGACATGGCCAGAATCGACATACGCCTGGAATTCAGAGAAAATGTCGAACGGAGTATTGGCAATGTATGCCTGCACTGTATCCTCTTCGTTTACCTCAAGCGGAATCCAAGGTGCCGACATACGCACACGATCACGAATGCGATCAAAGGTACGATAGCGTAGCACGAGCTTCCACAAGGGTTGCGGAATAAGGAACAACATCGAGTCGGGCTGAATCTCGCGATACTCCACCCAATTGCGCAACTCCTCCATATGTGCGATGGTATTGACGCGATAATGCTCCAACGTATCACGAAGCAGATTGCCGCGAGTACGACGATAGAGCTGACGCTGGAAGTCTTCACCAGCATAGACAAAAGGACGCAAACGATAGCTGAAATCCTCCTTGCGAGAAGCAATATCGAGGTATTTTATAGCCATGTCATACTGCATGGGCTCATTCTGGAAATCAGACTTTACGACATTGAGATCACTCTCAAAGTTACACGTATTTACCACGCGGTCAATCACAAGACGTTGATCTTCCGGTCCCTCAATGTGGAAATTCTCGTTGAAGGTCAACCATGTGCCATCACTCGAAGCCGTGCCATGCTGACGACGGAAATGTGTGCGTTGACGGGTAGTCTCAACATTGGAGAGTTCAGTACGATTCTTATAATAGATAGGACAGTTTGCCTCATCGCCATCGTACTTTGTGATCGACTCAGTAAGTACCACAATCTCGAAAGCACCACCATCCTGTGGGTGAAGGAGAAGTGCCACAGAATATACGCCACGATCATCGCTGGTCATGTTGTTCCAGTAATCAACAGCTTCGGGATACTGCTTGTAGATATCCTGGGCTATCTGGTTGACATCAGAGAGCTCGTAAGCGCTCGTATGACGATGAAGTAGCCATCCGCGTTGACGATACTCATTGACGAAAGCCGAAATAAGATCGCGATGGCGAGGTGCATTCGACTTACTCCAAGCGACAATAGAGTCAGCACAGACTTCATTGGTTACGAAAACATCAAGATCATTACGTTCAGGCAGGCCGAGTGTAGAACCCATCCATACACCATTCTCGGGATCCCAGTTGTGACCCAAATCATCGACGAGCGTGCGATCTTCGGCATTAAGGATGACGAAAGAGAGCGGATCATATTGCGCATAAAGGGGACTTACGACCAATGGACAAAGAAAAGATGCCAAAAGTAGAAGTACCGACATACGCATCCATCCTCCCTGCACCAGCGGGTGGAATGAAGTCACACGTGAGCTGATATTCTTAAAAGTATGCTTAGAAAACATAAGATAGATTCAAACCGAGGTTGATTGTAGTGAACTTGTGATGATTCGACTTCGAAATCACATCAAAAGCATCACGAGATGCACGATTATAATATAGATAGCCCACACCATAGCAGGCTTCAACATTCCAATGGGTGGAAAATGTCCATGCATAACCGACATTGATGCCTGCAGGCATACAGGTCTGTATGTCCTGATCGTCTTTGACGGTATAATGGAAAATACCTGCAATGGGGCCAACAAACAAGCGGTGGAAGGGTTGATGAGAAAACCAGTAGCGATACTCTATCTGCCCACCCTTTAGGTTGGTGTCGCGAATCCATGAGTCATGAACCGAATAGACGCCGGTGATGCCGACAGTACTATGCTCACTCACCGTGAGGTCAACGCTCACGTTTGCAGCTTCGGCTCCCCAAAGCAATGCATTGGTGCGAACCGCTACGGTCTGCGCCGACAACCTGTTGTCATCGAGCAAAGGCTGGAATGCAAGGCAAACCACTGCCAATACTACTGACGCGAAGGAAGCTAATGATGTTTTAATTATTGTAATCATTTCTTTGGAATTCTGATACGATATGCGGCATGAGCACGGGCTAGACGAACATGACCATCGGCATTAACATAACGATAGGCGAATCGCAGCAACGTCCATTTCTCCCTGTTCTTTCCATCTGTCATGTCATGCAAGCCAGTATATGTATAATCTTCAATCCATGCCCTGTCAATAGTGTAATGACGCAAATTCTTGTTGGCACGTATCAAGCAACGCATCACGTCATCGATGACCTCCTGTTTATCGGCAGGGATGAGGTTACCCTCAGCATCGTATGTACCTTCACACACAGGTCCATGCTTTACCTGGAAGGGTATTTCAAGATTCCATGTGCCATTCTGTGCATTCAAGCCATTGAGACAAGCACGATGGAACTCCTTGCCTGCTGCAAGACCCAATGAATCCTCGACGACATAGATAAACTTAACCTTCGGCAACACCTTGCCGAAATCTGCCTCTCCATAGTTGCGGCCATAATGGATCGAATCGATTGTAATGTTGGCATCGCTAAAACCATAGAAACCTTCATCGGCCAACATCTTCAGGACGTCATCTTTGGTGAGCTGACGTTCCTGCCCGTTCTTCCAAGGATGGTTAATGTTGAACTGTCGGCTTGTAACGACAGGGACAAACTGCTCGTAGAGCGAACGAGTGTCAGTTTCGACATAAGGCTCCAAATTGAAACGGGTGGTAATAGAGTCATAATTCTCGTATACCTGCGTATGGAACCTAAGACCCAGCGCATATGTACCACGATGATTCATCTCCGTCTCGTTAATCGGATGGAACTCACCATCCTCACGATAATAGATGGTCTCCACATCATCACGAGTAAGCTTACCGCCCATCCATTTGCCATTAAGCATCTCCAGAACAGTCTCAATCGTAGCACTGGTTACGAAATCGGTGCTATTGACAGCTTCCATACTCATCGATGGGAGGCGATTGCCATTGCTTCGGAAGAAATTACGCAAGGACTTATTGTAACTCAACATGCGTTCCATAGCCTGCTCGAATCCTGCAAAGCGTACGCGGAACGGGAAAACATAATGCGCTTCGGTATCCTCCGAATCCAAGTCGGTAGCACGTATTGGCAGGTTATATCCGATGACATAGTAGTCGCTTGGTACAGTAATGGGGAACCGGGTGTTATCTTCCAGTTCATATAGCCTTTCCGGGCGAAAATACTGCGATTTGCAACGTTCGCCGAACTCACGACGTACCATATTGAAGGTTACCGGCTCGGAGAAGGTTGAGTCGTTCTCATTCTTAGGCTTCACATAAATGGTGAGGGGTTCGGTTTCGAACTGTTCTGCATATTCATCTATCTGCTTACGGGCAGCATCATCCTCGACCTCAATACGACGATAGCGCTCGAGGTTGGGCTGCCAATACTTGCGACTGATACTTTGGTTACGATACGCAATAGCAAAGCGTATCTCCGTGACCATGGGGAGTATTCGTTTCTTCGACTCCTTGCCAGCATCACTGTAGGCATCATAGTCGGCGTAAAATGCTCCGACATTGGCACCAATCTGGAACTGGAAGAAGTGACGATTATCGTAGTTGAAACCCGGGAAATCGTAGCCGGCAGAAATACCAGCAATACCAGCCCATCCATCCTTCAATTTGTCACGATCGACGATGTCGAGTGGCGTATTAATCGTGTATTTCATATACTCGGTGTAAAGACCCGAGTAAAAACGGCCCTTCACCAGTTCCGGATGACGTCGAAATGACCAGTGCCAACGCCATTCGACGTGTGCATTCCAAAATTTATAGGATGTTTGGCCATATAGTTTCTCCTTCAGATAATCCTTGCTTGAAGGAGAACCCTTGAACTGCAAATAAATCGAAGAGGTGGACTTGCGGTTAGGGTTACCGAAGTCAATGTCGAGACCAATATTGGGAATGACGAGAGCCCAATCGACGAAGTTGGTCGAAAGGGAGAAATGTGACCAGAAGTTATAGTCTCTACGGCCAAAGGTCAATTGTTTGTATTTGTCTGTAACGTCAGACGTTCTTGCAGATGCAGGAATTTCGGCCACTTGTAGCTGTTCGTCATCAGCAAAGAGTGATCCTACCCCCAAAAACGAAAGTGCAAGACAAGCGACGAAAGAACGTATATACATATATTATATATATAAGCGATATCAATTAGAGGACTTTTCTTTCAACTCATCAACGGTCCAAATTCGTTGATTGATAATCAGGTTTCTGGAGGTTCGATGCGTCTTTCCAGCCACGCCCGACATAAAGAGGTTGGCACGCAGTCCGTCGAGAATATGGTTGATGGTCTGGCGGCTCACATATCCATGGCCAGCCTCGTATGCTGCGCAAAGGTAGGCAACTCGATCGGCTGACGAAGTGGCCTCATTGGCGCAATTCTGTAGAATATTTGACCTCAAGATGCGGAATTCGGGAGTCTGGTATTTTCTCCAACCCTCACCAGCGGTATTGAAGGCATTGACATAATCCTTCTGGCGATAGAATTCGAGTGCCTGACGATAAGCTTCGGCAGCCTTCTCCTGCTCTTCGTGGGCAGCAGCCAAATTCTTTGCCTTGTTGATGTTGATGACACGCAGACATTCGCTTCGCACCTGATCAATAATCGTACTGGGATAATAGGTCAGATAATCCTGGCGATGCTCCTGCTCCATAAAGTGCTCCGACTGGTCGATGTAATTGAGGATCTCCTGATACCTGTCGTTGAGCGAAGAACCGAGATCGCTATTAGCGACATGAGCGCGATTCAATGGCGCAAACATTCCCTGCAGGATGACAGCGAGGTCAATCTTTCCCGAAGCCTTCTGAACACGTTCGAGAGCCACCTTGTAGCAATCCTGATAACGATCGTTCATCGAAGCAAGTGCAGCTAGGCGTTCGTTCAGCAATTGCTCTTCGCACCATGAAGTAGTCTCCAGATTGTTGCGATAGTCATAATCTTCGCTGCCCAGATTCTTGATACGCTCATGGTAGAGAGCCTGCATCTGTCGCCAGTTAGCCAACGATGGATCATCGCGCATCAACTGACGCAATGCACGACGCGTATTGTTGTAAAGCAAATTATTACGCTGATAACCGCCCTGAATAGCCTGTGGGTAATAAGTGAATACAACATCACGATAGTTGCCTGCATTAAAGGCATTGTTCAAGTCTTCAAGCACATTGGCAGAGCTAGCGTTAGATGAATTATACGACTTGTTCTGCCCGGACTTCGGGTACCAAGACAAGTCTCTTAACGCACGGAACTGTGCCTGACAGACATTTATCGAAAAGAACGTTATAAATAACGACAATAGAATTCTTTGCATCTTTTATAAATAATTTGGGCGCAAAAATAATAATTTTTGGGGACAAAATAGACAAAATGGCTGTTAATTTTCAATAATTCATCATTTTTTTCTATTTTTCAATGGTTTTGAACGGAAGAGTTGGCAATAAATCATGGTTAAGGTGGCAGTCCTCGCTATGGAACTGCCACCTAAGAACATGTTAGTAAATCTATAGATTTATAGAAGAAATTATCCGGAAATTGGTCTGACATGCCTTATTCCCACTCGATTGTCGACGGTGGTTTGGAACTGATATCGTAGCAGACGCGGTTGACACCACGCACCTTGTTGATGATTTCGTTCGAGACCTTGGCCATGAAATCATAAGGCAGATGAGCCCAGTCGGCAGTCATTGCATCAGTCGAAGTCACGGCACGCAGAGCCACGGGATGCTCGTAGGTACGCTCGTCGCCCATCACACCCACACTACGTACGGTACTCAGCAAGATAGTTCCTGCTTGCCAAATCTGATCGTAGAGCGACACCTCAATCTCACCATCCTTCATGTCGGCAGGGACACCAGCGGCGAGCACGCGTCGAGCCTCTTCGCCAGAGAGTTTGACCTTGTACTCACGCAAACCACGAATGTAGATGTCATCGGCATCCTGCAGAATACGGACTTTCTCAGGAGTGATGTCTCCCAGGATACGGACAGCAAGACCTGGACCGGGGAACGGATGACGTGTAATAAGGTGCTCGGGCATGCCCAACTGACGGCCAACGCGACGTACCTCGTCCTTGAAAAGCCACTTGAGAGGCTCGCAGAGCGACAAATGCATCTCCTTGGGCAGTCCACCCACGTTGTGGTGCGACTTGATGACCTTACCCGTAATATTGAGCGATTCAATACGGTCTGGATAGATGGTACCTTGTGCAAGCCACTTGGCATCCTCAATCTTCTTTGCCTCGGCATTGAATACTTCGATAAAGTCGCGGCCAATTATTTTGCGCTTCTGTTCAGGATCGCTCACTCCCGCCAGATCAGCAAAGAACTTCTCCGATGCATCCACACCAATCACATTGAGACCAAGACACTCATAGTCATGCATCACATCGTGAAACTCGTTCTTGCGAAGCATACCATGATCGACGAAGATACATGTCAGGTTCTTGCCGATAGCGCGATTGAGGAGCACAGCAGCAACGCTGGAATCCACACCTCCTGAAAGACCCAGAATCACACGATCCTCTCCTATTTGCGCCTTGAGTTCAGCCACAGTGGTATCGACAAACGATGCTGCCGACCAGTCTTGCTTGGAGTGACAGATGTCAACGACGAAATTCTTCAGAAGCTGTGTTCCCTGAATGGTATGGAATACCTCAGGATGGAACTGGACAGCCCATACCGGCTGCGACTCACTGGCGTAGGCAGCATATTTCACATTGGCGGTCGAAGCGATGCACTTGAATCCTTTGGGAATAGCTGTAATGGTATCGCCATGACTCATCCACACCTGACTATTGGGTTCGAAGCCTTTGAAGAGCGGGTTAGCGCCATCGAATTCGCAAAGGTTGGCACGTCCATATTCGCGTGAGTCGGCCTTCTCAACCTTTCCACCACCAGCATAGCTGATAAATTGTGCACCATAGCAGATGCCCAACACTGGGATACGACCAACGAACTGCGAGAGATCGACCTTAAAGGCCTCAGGGTCATGCACCGAGAAGGGAGATCCCGAAAGGATAACACCGATAACCGATTCATCACCTACTGGGAACTTGTTATAAGGCAAAATTTCGCAGAAAGTGTCGAGTTCGCGCACGCGACGGCCGATAAGCTGTGTCGTCTGCGACCCGAAATCCAGAATGATGATTTTCTGTTGCATATAAATAATATTTGAGATTATTGATTTACCTAAGTATTACTCTGCTGTCGCTCTTTTGAGTACCGAATAAGCCTGGACGAGGCCCAATTCTCCTGCCTTAGAGAGATCTTGAATACCTTGCTTCGACTTACCTTGTCGCAGTAGTATCAAACCACGGTTATAGTAAGCCTCTGCAAAGTTGGGATAGAGTTCTATACATTTGTTCAAGTCATCGAGCGCAGTATCGAAGTTCGACAACTTGGAAGAGATATACGCACGATTGAAATATGCATAAACGAATGTGGGTGACAGCTCGATCACTTTGTCCAAATCGCGCAAGCACATCTCGCACTCCACACGACGCTGACGCTGCAACTGTTCGGCTTGGCGACGAATCTGATCCTGACCGGAGAGTGCTGAGTTTTGGTTCAAGCGAATGGTGGTACCATTGTTTTGACGGATAGCCGAATTTCGAAGGTCCTCATCGACAATCTGCTGACTGTTTCCTGACGCAGATACGGCTCCACTATGCTCAGTGACCTCTATCTGACGAAAACGTATCACGGCACGATTAAAATATGCCAGGATGAAGTTATCCTTGCGATAAAGCACCTGGTTGAGGTCTTCGATGGCAGACTGATAATCCTGCACCAACATGAAATCGAGGGAACGACCGAAATAGCTGATGATGGAGCCGCCCTGTGCAATGATGCGCGAATAATTGTCAATCGAAGCGAAGTGTGCCTGCACCTGTGTCTCATCAAGCATAGGCTCCTGACAAACGACTTTGAGACGACGGCTCAAGAGACCTGCGCGGTTGAAGTCCGACAATGTCTTCTCGAAATAGATGTTCTGGCGCACGCCGTCGCTCTTCTCGTAGTAAGAGAGGATAAACATCGGCTGCATCTCGACAGTGAATCGCTGGTCCTGGATACGGCCACGCGTGGCATTGTTGTAGCGCGACTCGTTTCCGTCGAACGAAGCAGTCATGATGCGGTTGAACTTGCGGATATTGTTATCGCCTTCCTTGCGGGTACGATCCTCATCCGTCAACTCGTCATCCTGGACCAAATGTTCAGCCATCAGAACATTATCGGGGTTCTGAATGCCCTCGGCCATCATCTGCTGACGACGCTGATTGCGCTGGTCGCGCTCTTTCATCACGCGCTGCTCAACAGTGAATGCCTGCTTGAAATCCTGGTCAGCCTCCTTGTTTCGACCCAACTTTTTCAGGTCTTCTGCTCGCGCATAGAGTGCCGGGAAGAAGTTGGGATGCTGGTCGAACACCTTCTGATAGTCTTCAACAGCCCCACTTAGGTCGCCCACTTCATCACGCAGCAACGCACGATTGTAACTTGCAAAGGTATTATCGGGTTCCTGTTCAAGGACTCGTGAGAAGTCGCTGATTGCACGATTTCGGTCACCAATCTGAGCTCGCAGGATTCCACGGTTGTAGAGCGAGAGCACCTCATCGGGCTTCAGTTCGAGTGCCTGGTCATAGTCGTTCATTGCTCCACGCAAGTCGTTCAAGTTGTAACGGATCATTGCGCGATTGTTATAGAACGCACTCTGTTCGGGATCGAGACGAATGGCATGATCCATATCGTCGAGCGCCTCCTTATAACGTTCGTTTTGCGCAAGAATCATGCTACGCATTCCGTAGGCGTAGGCATTACCCTTGTCAAGTTCGATGACTTTGTCCAAGTCGCTCAGCGCCTTGATGCTATCACCCATCTCCATCTGCAACTGCGCACGATTGAGATAGGCTGTCGGTTCGTTGGGGAAGAGTTCGATGAAGTGATTGAAGCAGCTGTCGGCACGTCTATAGTCCTTTTTCAAGGCATACGATACGGCCAAACTTCGTAGGAAGACCTTGTTCTCGGGCTGTACACTCAGACCTTGCTCGAAGTCGGCAATCGCTCCATCGTATTCCTTCAGATTCTGACGAGCGATGCCTCGCACCTGCCAAGCGGTGACAAGGAATGGATTGCGCTCAATACAAGCCGAAGCGTCCTGGGCAGCACCCAGGTAATCGTCCAGATAAATCTTGGCTATGCTTCGATAGAGGTAAGGGTCAGCCAAATAGGGCTTGACGGCAATAACCTCATTGAAATACTGTATCGACAACACATAGTCCTCGAAGTAAAGGGCATTGCGGCCGATGGCCAGCACACGGTCCGTGTTTATCTGGGCCGTCAGTGAGGTGAAGACCAACACCAACGCTGATATGAGCGCCGAAAGTCTCTTCATCAATTATCTCTTGAACCCGTAATAACGGCGACGGGCTGCCGTGAAATGCATGAGGTTATTCGAGACGTAGTCGTAGTTCTCAAGATTATCATCGGTCCATCTGAGGATCTCATCCAAATAATCGCGACTTTGGTCGCGAGTGGTTTCGAACAAGCGGCAATAGAAACGTGACATTTCAAGACGAAGCATCTGCATGGGATTGGCTTCGTTCCTTACCACGATGTTGTCGTTGATATCAACGATACATTTCATAATGATTACAAATAATTTAGACTTTTAGGGTTTTATTCCGAGTAGTCAGAGTTCTCTGAATACTCCGATTATTTTAATTAATTTGATTATTTATTTCGAATCCACAAGCTCTGCCATAAGCTCATAAGGCGAAGCAGAAGTGATGCGTACCTGCTGGAATGTGCCTGGAGTCAATGCAATGGGAACCTGCACTTCATCATCGTAACCCGAAGACTCGGTAGGCAATGAATCGACAGGTATCAACACCTCAGGATCGACTTCGGGAGAATCGAATTCGGTGCGTGCCACGTAATACTCTCCGTCGAGACGGTCAATGATGACGCGAAACACCTTGCCGACCTTCTCCTCCTGACACTGCAAGCTGATCTCCTGTTGCAGTTCCATCAGTTCATCCAGACGTTGTTGTTTCACTTCGGGAGGGACATCATCCTTATAGTGACGCGCAGCATAGGTCCCTTCTTCTTCACTGAAAGCGAAAGCGCCCATACGTTCGAAACGCTGTCGGAGAACGAACTCTTTCAGTTCTTCAAAGTCCTGCTCCGTTTCGCCTGGGAAACCAACCATCATGGTGGTGCGTATATGAATACCTGGCACCTGGCGACGTATTTCAGACAAGAGCTCCTCTGTCTCCTCACAACTGATATGCCGAAGCATGCGGTCGAGCACGTGGTTCGAGGCATGTTGCAATGCAAGGTCAAGATACTTGCAGACATTCGAATTGCGGGCCATCACAGGCAGCAAATCCATTGGGAAATTGTTCGGATAAGCATAGTGCAGACGCAACCAATCCACACCAGGAATATCGGCCAAATGTTGAACCAGTTCAGCGATATTGTACTTCCCATACAGGTCGTTGCCATAACCTGTTAGGTCCTGGGCAATAAGCTGGAACTCATGCACACCTTGGCCGACCAACTGCTTCACTTCGTCAACAATCTCATCCATCGGACGACTCTTGTAGATGCCGGTGATGAGAGGTATGGCACAATAGGCACAATGACGATTACAACCCTCCCCTATTTTTACATAAGCATAATGTGAGGGAGTTGTCTGGAAATGATACGCCCGAAGATTATCGTCCCACGAATGTCCCAAATCCGAAAGGATCCCTTTCCAGTCGAACTTGCCGTAGATTCGGTCAATCTCGGGAATCTCGTCCATCAGTTCCTTGCGATAGCGTTCCGAAAGGCAACCCATGACGAAGATTTTGCCGATCTTCCGACGTTTCTTTAATACAGTTAGACCAAGAATTGTATTAATCGACTCCTCTTTTGCATCACCTATGAACCCGCAGGTATTGACGATGACAATCTCTCCCTTCGGATCCTCGGGGTCATGATGCAGCTTGTATCCAACGGCGGCAAGCTGAGCCATCAGGCGTTCGCTATCCACTAGGTTCTTGCTGCAACCTAACGTGATAAGATCGATACGATGCTTTATCATGCTGTCAAATCAATACTTTTTCTTAGTCACTTTCTTCCAATCGATCCACTCCGTACTTTGGGCAATAGGCACGGTGGAAATAGTTGCACCCTTCTTGACAAGAACAACGATGGGAAGGTGTCCGCACTCAATGTAGTTCCAACCCGGCCCGTAGGTTTTGCCTGTCTGATAATCCACCCAGCGATCCTTGCCGGGCAAATAGACGTCTCGACCGGCGCCCTCTTCGAGCATCGGAGCCACGAGCATGCTTTCGCCCAACAGATATTCATCTTCGATGAGCCATGCGCCAGGGTCATCGGGATATTCGAGCAGCAAGGCACGCTGCATCGGCAATCCGCTGTTGGCTGATAGCTTTGCCTGTTCATAAATGTAAGGCATAAGCTTGTACTTCATCTCGGCACACTCGCGGAAGTAATCTACGAAGTCATCATTGTAAAGCCAAGGCTCAGTCTCCACGCCATGCACACGGCTATGGCTGGTGAGCATACCATACGCCATCCATCGACGATAGAGGTTTTCAGGGCTCTTGGTGACAAAACCACCGATGTCGCCACTGGTAAAGCTGAAACCTGACAGTCCGAAACTCAATGCCTCACGCAATGAGCCAAGCAGACCCGTATTGGTCGTAGCGGCATCTCCGCCCCAATGAAGCGGATAACGCTGACTGCCCGCCCAAGCACTACGTGCCCAGATGATGCCTTCTCCATTGTTGGTCTTGCGGATGATGTCATAGGCTGCCTTGTTGTAACGAACAGGATAAAGATTATGCTCGTAGAGTCCAGTCTTTCCGCTGGCATATACACCATTCAAATAAGGAGCGGCCTCGCCAAAATCGGCCTTGATGACGGCTACGCCCTGACGCAGCAGTCCTTCCAACTGAGTCTGGTACCATTCGACGGTCTTGGGATTCGAGAAGTCGAGCACAGCATCCTCCTGTGGAAGTCCTCCTCGCGGATTCTTTACCGCAAGTCCGTTCTCAACGAGGAAGTTGAAATAACGGTTCTTGGGCGTAAAGTACGGAAGTTGCCACAAGCATGTGTGGAAACCCTGTTGTCTCAAATCTGACAACATCTTGCCAGCATCCTTGAAGTTATGGCTGAACTGGTAGTCACACTGCCAATCCACCTCAAACCATCCTGTATCGAAATGGATAACATCGCAAGGGATGTTCAACTCACGCAGTTTGTTGGCCACGCTGCGTCCCTCATCCTCGGTAAAATAGGAGATACGACTCTGCCAAAGACCGAAACTCCAGAGCGGAGGACACTCGGGACGACCGACGAGTGAAGTGTATTCGTAAAGAATCTGCTTGGGTGAACCAATCATCAAAAAGAGGTCTGCCACCTCATCGGCCATAAACAGTCGGGTGGAACCGATGTAGCTGTTGCCGAAATCCACAGTCACCGGAGCAGAAGTGTGCATGAAAACTCCATAACCACGATTGGAGAAATAGAATGGGATGGGCTTATACATGTCGGGAGTCTCGGGACCTTGAGGATCTACCACGAAAAGATTAAGCTTCTGCCCTGCCTTATCGAGGCTGGTTGCCGACTCACCGCAGCCAAAGATCTTCTCTCCAGGTTTAAGGCTGAAGACAGGCTCAATGCTACGCGAATTGTCCGAACCACGTTTTACGAAAAGGAAAGACTGGGTCTTCACCTGCGTAGAATCGTTATCGCTGAGATGACGGCTACGGGTCAACTCCTTACCGTTTTTGTCGCGCAATATCAGTCGCCATGGGTAGTTTCGAATCTCCAGGCTACCCTCGCTGCTGGTATAGGTGACGGAAGCATCCGTCGTAGTAACCTTCCATGACGAGAAATCGACCTTTGGTTCTTCGACGAGCATCACTTCATCAGGGTCATCTTTGGGTATGATTGGACTTGTGAAGATACGTACACGCAAAGTACGTGCATCGATGGGTTCCACACGGAATTCCAGACGGGGACTCTGGTCGTAGGCAGGTCCCGGAAAGTCGAGATTCTGCAATGGAAGGATCCAATATCCATTTGCGTTGAACGCCTGACGAGGATGCAGTTCCTGACGACTCCATTGCAGCACACCACGACCCGTGGTGACATCAAAACTAACGAGCGAATCGGCGCAGAACAATGTATTCGTCGGATCCATGAACTGTTGGCTCATATCCACTGCCTGGTCCTCCAGGTAAGGGACGCCATTGTTGGTCGTCATTTGTGCCTGAGCTTGCAGAGCCACGGCTGCAACGATGCAAAGAACAAACTTTTTCATCAGTCTATTTTGTCTCGAAAATTATTTACCGAAAAGACTATCTACAAAGGCGCGGTTGTTGAAAATCTGGAGATCCTCCATTCCCTCGCCCAATCCGATATAACGCACAGGTGTCTGCAACTGATCGCTGATTCCGATTACGACACCACCCTTGGCTGTGCCGTCGAGCTTGGTGATGCAAAGAGCAGTCACATCGGTCACAGCTGCAAATTGCTTGGCCTGCTCAAAGGCATTCTGTCCCGTTGAGCCGTCAAGCACCAGAAGCACCTCAGGATTGTTCTCAGGCACCACTTTCTGGATCACCTTGCGTATCTTGCCAAGTTCGTTCATCAGACCGACCTTGTTGTGCAGACGTCCTGCTGTATCAATAATCACCACATCGGCATTCTCCTTCACAGCATGTTGCACGGCATCAAAGGCCACCGAAGCTGGATCCGATCCCATCTGTTGCTTCACTACGGGCACACCTACACGGTCGCCCCATATCTGCAATTGGTCGATGGCAGCGGCACGGAACGTGTCGGCAGCGCCCAACACCACCTTGTTGCCTGCCTTCTTGAACTGATAGGCAAGCTTGCCGATGGTTGTAGTCTTGCCCACGCCATTAACACCCACCACGAGCATAACGTAAGGTCGCTTGGCATCTTCCTTCACCGTAAAACCATCGAGCTCTTCGCGCTGGTTCTCCACCAGAAGTGCAGTGATCTCCTGACGTAAGATTTCATTCAACTCGCCTGTGCCAACATATTTGTCCTTGGCAACACGTGCTTGAATGCGTTCGATGATGCGCAAAGTAGTATCAACACCAACGTCGCTGGTCACGAGTACCTCCTCAAGGTCATCCAGCACGTCGTCATCCACAGAGCTACGACCAGCTACAGCACGCGCAATTTTCTCAAACAGTCCCTGTTTGGTCTTCTGCATGCCCTGGTCAAGCGTTTCTTTATTCTCTTTCTTGAAGAACTTATCAAAAAATCCCATAATTACTCTATAATGTGGGTGCAAAGATACCGCTTTAAAACGAGACTTCCAAATTTTTTGAAGAAAAATGACGATAATTTAAAAAAAGTACGTATCTTTGCAGCCCAATTTAAAAACTGTTTGCAAATGAACTATCCCGAGACCCTCTCCTACCTCTATGCCCAGCTGCCGGTATTCGAGAGTCAGGGAGCCCATGCCTATAAGCCAGGACTCGAACGCTGCGAAGCCATGGACGACCTCTTGGGCCATCCACATCGACACTATCGCACCATCCACGTTGCCGGGACCAACGGCAAAGGTTCCACATCCCATCTGCTGGCCGCCATCCTGCAAGCTGCCGGTTATCGCGTGGGGCTTTTTACGTCACCCCATCTTGTTGATTTCAGCGAGCGCATACGCGTCAATGGCAAAGCCATCGAACAGCAGTATGTCATCGATTGGGTCGAAAAGTGGGCGCCCAGTGAGACCTCATCCTCCGATGATTCCCATTCACTGATGCGCTTTCAACCTTCGTTCTTCGAACTGGCCACCATGATGGCTTTCTGCTACTTTGCAGACCGCGAGGTCGATGTCGCAGTAATCGAAGTGGGATTGGGCGGTCGTCTCGACTCGACCAACATCATCCAACCCGTGCTCAGCATCATCACGAATATCTCGTTCGATCATACCCAGTTCCTTGGAGACACACTGCCACAGATAGCAGCCGAGAAAGCCGGCATTATGAAACAGGGCGTACCATGCGTCATTGGCGAATGCGAAGACGAACGCGTTCGCTTCACCTTCGAACAAAATGCCCAACTCCGGCAGGTATCTGTGCTCGACTTCGCCTGCGACCGTCCACAGATACCTTGGGTTCGACATCACACATTCTATAATATATACGAGACAGCCGACGATGGTACCCTCCAGTGTCCCTTGTGCGGTGATTGCCAGCCACGCAATGCCAACACCGTCATCACTTCTGTTCATCAATTGCGCCAAATAGGCTTCAACATCTCACCAGAAGCCCTCCAGCAAGGCTTCCGTGATGTGGTAACACTCACCCATCTGCGTGGCCGCTGGGAGACATTGCAAACCAATGCCGACGGTACTATACGCGTGCTCTGCGATACGGGACACAACCCCGGTTGTTTCGCTTATCTTGGTCCCCAACTCATGGCACTCCACCAGGCTGGAAATCCTCTACAAATTGTCTTCGGCATGGTCAGCGACAAGGATATCGAGACCGTGCTCCGCATGCTTCCCCCGAGCAATGCCCCAGGTGCTGCCGTCAATTACTACTGGTGCAATGCTCCCACACCGAGAGCGCTGCCTGCCGAAAAATTGGCAAGTCTGGCAGCCTCAGTGGGCCTCTACGGACAAGTCTTCCCCTCCATCAAAGATGCGCTCGATGCTGCACTCGAACAACCCGGAATCGTGTTCATCGGCGGTTCCAATTATGTAGTTTGCGAAGCATTAGGTAGATTTTGAATCAAAAATTTGGTCAAAAGAAAAATAAGCATTATCTTTGCAGCGAACTTTCCGACATTCGTCCTTAAATGTTTTCCTTGATTTCGTTGAATAATTAATCATTTCGACATGCCATTTACTATTGAAGAAGTCAGAGCCGACAAGCGATATCTTGAGCTCTTGAGCGAAAAATTCCCGACCATCAACAGTGTCTCGACCGAGATCATCAACCTTCAGGCCATCATGAGCCTCCCGAAGGGTACCGAGCACTTCCTGAGCGATATCCATGGCGAAGCCAACGCTTTCAATCACGTGCTGCGCAACGCTTCTGGACAAATACGCCGCAAAGTCATCGACATCTTCGGTATGGCAATGCGCGACAGCGACAAGCGAGAACTTTGCTCACTCATCTATTACCCTGAAGAGAAACTCGAACTCGTCAAGCGCCAGCAGAAGCCCGAAGACCTCGACGACTGGTATCGCATGACTATCCATCAGCTGGTTGAACTCGCTCGTTTCGTCAATCACAAATATACTCGTTCGAAACTCCAGAAACTCCTCGATCCCGAGTTTGCCTACGTCATCACCGAACTCCTCAACGAGGCCAAGGCAGAACCCGACCGCCAGGACTACTACAATGCCATCATCAATTCGGTTGTCGAGGTGGGACGCAGCGAGGCTCTTATCATCTCCATCTGCTATCTCCTACACCGCCTCATCATCGACTCGCTCCACATTGTAGGCGACATCTTCGATCGTGGTCCCGGTGCTTGGGAAATCATGGACACACTCACGCGCTACCACAATTTCGACATCCAATGGGGCAACCACGACATCGAATGGATGGGGGCCGCTGCAGGCAACCTCGCACTCATTGCATCGGTGCTCCGCGTCTCTATCCGTTATGCCAATGTCGAGACGCTCGAGGAAGGCTATGGCATCAATCTTCTGCCTCTCGCCAACCTCGCCATGGAGGTCTATGGCGATGACCCGTGCACCATCTGGCAGACCAAGGACTTCAACAACAATCCGCGTCTGAAGCGTTCTGCTCAATTGATGGCCAAGATGCACAAGGCCATCTCCATCATCCAGTTCAAACTCGAAGGTCAGATCATTCGTCGTCATCCCGAATACCATATGGATGACCGCCTGATGCTCGATAAGATTGATCCCAAAGCCGGCACAATCACCCTCAATGGCAAGGTCTATGAACTGCTCGACAAGAACCTGCCATCGTTGCTCAACGTCTCCGACCCCTACCAGCTCTGCACCCGCGAACAGGAAGTCATGGACCAGCTTGCTCACTCGTTCCGCAATTCAGCCGAGCTCCAAAAGCATCTGCGTCTGCTCTATCAGAAAGGTTCGCTCTACCTTGTGCGCAACGGCAACCTCCTCTTCCACGCTGCCATCCCGATGAACCCCGACGGCACGTTCGAAGATGTCGAGATCGACGGACAGACTTACCATGGCCGAGCGCTCTTCGACAAGATTGACCAGATGATACGCGATGCCTACTTCCCAACAGGCGGCGACAAGCATCATCAGGATGCACTCGACTATATGCTTTACCTCTGGTGCGGACCCAAATCGCCGCTCTTCAACAAGGACAAGATGACCACCTTCGAACGTTACTTTATTAACGACAAGGAACTCTACAAGGAGAAGAAAGGTGCCTTCTTCGAACTTGCCAACACCAAGGAAGTCTGCCAGACCATCCTTCGCGAATTCGGTCTCGACAACAACAGTGCACACATCATCAATGGTCATGTGCCCGTGCGCACCAACAAGGGAGAGTCGCCCATCCGTGCCGAAGGCATCCGTCTGGTCATCGATGGAGGTTTCTCCAAGCCCTATCATGCCACTACCGGCATCTCCGGCTACACGCTCATTTACAACAGTCATGGTCTCCAGCTCGTCGAGCATGAACACTTCGAGTCGCGCGAGAAAGCCATTGTCGAAGGTGTCGATGTGCACTCTCACGTCCAGCTCGAGGACTTCAAATACAACCGCATCTACGTTCGCGACATTGACCTTGGCAAGGATTTGCAACTGCAGATCGATAATCTCCAGAAATTGCTCATTGCCTATCGTCACGGAATAATCAAGGAAAAGTAAATGTTATTCAAGGATATCACAGGACAGCAGGCTGCTGCCCAGCAATTGAGGGATGCGATTGACAACGACCGCATGCCGCATGCCTTGTTGATATCCGGACGTGAAGGCTCGGGAGCATTGACGCTGGCTCTCACAGCTGCCCAGTACATCCTTTGCGAAAACCATACACCTGACGGCGAGCCTTGCGAGCGTTGTCCCCACTGTCTGCAAATCCACAAGTTGCAGCACCCCGACCTCCACTTCGCCTTTCCCGTCGTCAACCGCAAGGGCCAGTCGGGCGACGACTCCGCCGTCAGTCTTGACTACATCGCCGAGTGGCGCGACATACTGTTGCGTCGCCCCGACATAACCTATACCGATTGGGTCAAGTTCATCAGCGACGAAGGTAAGAACGCGCAGATCTACAAGGCCGAGGCATCCAGCATCATCCGCATACTCTCAACCAAACCCTACGAGAGTGACAAGCGCGTGATGATCATCTGGCTACCAGAAAAGATCAACGAAACCGCCTCCAACAAGTTGCTAAAGATTATCGAGGAACCCTATCCAAAAACGTTCTTCCTGCTGGTCAGCAACGATCCCGACCGTGTACTTGGCACCATTCTCAGCCGCTGCCAACGCCTCAACATTCCACCCCTCGACCCATGCTGGATGCAGCCGCGCATCGAACCCGATGAACGTCAGTACTTCTTCGACAAGTTCTGCGCCATGATGCGCCTGAGCTATATGCGTCGCATCTTCGATATGCGTGATTGGAGTGTCGAGATGGCTGGCCTCGGAAGACAACGCCAGCAGGACTTCCTGCAGTATGCACAATCGATGATCCGCGAGAACTTCATCCTCAATGTATCTATGCCAGAGGGGAAGAGCGTCAACTATATGGACGACCAGGAGGCACAGTTCTCGTCGCGCTTCCATCTCTATGTCAATCACCGCAACGTCGAAGGCATCATGAACGAACTGGCACAAGCCGAAAAGGACATTGCTCAGAACGGAGCCGCCAAGATCATATTCTTCGACCTTTCGCTCAAGCTCATCATGCTGCTGAAACAATGAAAGTCATTATCGCCTCCATCGTTCTCCCTTATCCGCTCACCTCGGGCGGAGCACAGGGCGTATTCAATATGATCGAGGAGCTGCGCAATGATAACGACATCACGCTCATTTTTCCCGAAAACGCTGACAACACCCGCACAGCCATGCGCGAACTGCAGCAATTGTGGCCCGACGTCGATTTGCGTCCCTATCCCTACCGGCGCCAACTCATCCATCCAAGGTTCTTCTTCGACAAGGCACGTCGTGCCTTCAACCTCAAGTTCCGTGCCGACAACCGCCGTTTCCAGATCGACCGCATCCTGCAGCACTATGGTTATTATATGACGGGTGACTTCAAGCGTTTTGTCAACTCAATCATCAACGAAAAGAAACCCGACCTCTTCCAGGTAGAATTCTACCAATATCTCAAGATGGCAGACATCCTGCCCAAAGATCTCAAAAAAATCTTCATCCACCACGAACTGCGCTTTGTGCGCAACGACCGTTTCCTACAACCTTACAGTCTCAGCCGCAAAGAAGCACGCCTACAGAAGTTCATCAAGATGGAGGAAATACGCGACTGCAACAAGTATGATGCCGTAGTCACCGTTACCGATGTTGATCGCCAACAACTTGTAAACGTCGGGCTCACCGTACCACTCTACACCTCAACCCTCGCCATCAACACGCCAACGCTCAACTACAGCAAGTGGAATCGGCGCGTCGTTTTCGTGGGAGGCACCAGCCACACACCCAACCTCGAAGGCATGGAGTGGTTCCTCAACAAGGTGGCTCCACGTATCAACTGGAAAAAAGGTGGTCTGGCCCGCAGTCTTGACATCGTGGGCAAAGGCTGGGAAGAACGATGGGTTCACCATGTCAACCTCAGCAACGTCAAAGTCAACCTCCTTGGCTTTGTCGAACGTCTCGACATGGTGGCCAACAACAGCATCATGATTGTTCCCATCCTCTCAGGTAGCGGCATGCGTATGAAAATCCTTGAGGCTGCCGCTCTTGGTGCTCCCATCATCACCACCTCCGTGGGTGTCGAAGGCATCGAGTTTCCCAATGGCGAAGCCTGCCTCATAGCCGATACTCCTGAACAGTTTGCTGAAGCACTACGACGTGTGATGCGCGACGACCAACTGCGTCAGCGTCTCACCGCCGGCGCTCGCCGTATATATGAAGAGAAATACTCACGTAAGGTTCTCGCCCAGCGTCGTCAATCCATCTGGGAAACCGTTACCCAAAAGATCAATGATTAGCGTCTGCATAGCCACCTACAATGGTGCACCCTATATCAACGAGCAACTTGCCTCAATATGTGCGCAGTTGTCTGACAATGATGAAATCATCGTGTCAGACGACGGCTCCACCGATAGCACTCTCGATGTCGTCAGGGCATTTGGTGATCCGCGCATACGCATCGTTTGCAACCAAAGCCAGCGATGCTACACGGCCAATTTCGAAAATGCCCTGCGATATGCGCAGGGCGACTATATCTTCATTTGTGACCAGGATGACGTGTGGCTACCCAACAAGGTAGAGACCATTGTCCACTATCTGTGTGACGAAGACTATTCGGTTGTAGCGCATGATGCCATTGTCACCGATGCCCATCTGCAAACCTTAGCCCCCTCATATTACCAGATCAAGGGACATATCTTCCGTAATCTCACTGGCAATCTCATCCGCTTCAGTTTCCTCGGTTGCTGTCTTGCCATCCGCAAGGAGGTCCTTGTCAAGGCTCTCCCCTTCCCTTCCGATCATCTGCTCTGTACCCACGACAACTGGCTCTTCCTTTGCGCTGCTGCTATCGGAAAAGCCAAAGTGCTCGACGCACCACTCATCTACTACCGTCGCCACGCTGGCAATACCTCTCAAGGTGGACAGAACGAACATAAGCCCTGGATATTCCGCATTCATTACCGTCTCTATCTCGCCTACCACCTGCTGCGTCGCATCCTCTAAGTTCACTTCACCTTCGGACAATGCGAGCGGATGTAGTTATAGACAAAGTCGAAATCCTCGTCGACATACACCTGATTCAGGCAGAAGGGCTCATTCACCTTGATAAGGTGCCAATAACGATATGCCTTCACACTTCGCACGGCCGAAAAAGTAGAATAGCTGGAGGTCTTGGTGGCCGCCAAAAGTCCGGCACCTACCGTCGTGGGTCTTTTTGCCAATAGTCCGACCATTGCAGTAATGAATCCCAATAACTCGGCCTTCTTCACCTGTTTCTGCATCTGACGATGCAGGATGCCATTCTCGTCCATCTCGAAAAGCACCATATATTTCCTGTTAAAGATGAGTGCAAGAAACAGATAGGACACAATGGCAAGAAACAGAAAGATGCCCCCGAGAACCAGCATCATCTTGCCAGAGAACAAAAGGGTTTCAACGAAATCGCTTCCGTCGAAAAGACCCAAGATCAGTATGAGCAACCCCATTCCCAAGATGAGGTAGGCGAAGATTTTGAGCACCACGAAGAGGATACTGGGGTTACGCAACATATCGTACTCGTATGCCCAGCGGTATTTACCGTCGGCACAGAGTTCAATCTGCTTCAGTTTTGTCGGTTCGGTCTTGAGGGCCGGGGACTCGGAGTTCTGATTAACCATAATATTTTGCCTTTTGAATAAAAAAATTGCAGACTACTTTGCCTTCGGGCAATGTGAACGGATGAAGTCTAGAACAAAGTCAAAATCCTCGTCGACATACACCTGGTTCAAGCAGAACGGCTCGTTTACCTTGATTACGTGACGCCAACGATAAGGCTTCACGCTTCGCACGGCCGAAAATGTTGAGTAACTCGACTCCTTGGTAGCAGCCAATATTCCTGCACCCGTCGCAGTGAGGCTTCCTCCTACCGCACCTACTAGCGCTGTAATCCAGCCCAACGCTTGGCCTTTCTTCACCTGGTCTTTCAGTTGCCGATGCAAGATGCCTTCGTGGTCCATCTCGAACAACACCACGTACTTCCAATTGTAGCGAGCGGCAACCACAAGATAACCCAGCAGCGTCAGCACAAAGAAGAGGGCCAGCATGACCAGTGAAACCGAACCCGCTGACTTCAAAGCATCGAGCAGGCCGTCTCCATCCTTGAGCTCCAAAATGACGATGAAAAACACCTGAATCAGAATGATCACACCAAAAATGTTCAGCACTGTGAAGAAGATAGTCGGGTTCTTCAACATGTTAAACTCATAGATCCAACGGTATTTACCATCGGCACACAACTCGATCTGTTTCAATCCAGGAGCCTTCTGCTTCACCATTGCAGTCTCCGATGTTTTAGGTTCTTTCATATTAGTATATGTTTATATGCTGCAAAGGAACGAAAAAACATCCATTCCACCAAATCGAGCCTTCAGAAAATAGCACAATACCATTAAAACTCATCCATCACCCCCAACCTTGTCAACTCTGCTTGCATTTATCCGAATATTTGATGCAAAAAATTGGTCAAATGTTGTGATAAATGAAAAAATCTATCCCAAACACTCAATTATCTCAAAAACTATTTTTATATTTGTCACCACAAAACAACAACAATCAATACCTAACTCATCAAATCATTACCAATATGGAAAAAACCCTCGTATTACTCAAGCCCAGCTGCGTACAGCGTCAGCTGATTGGCGAAATCGTGAACCGTTTTGAGCGTCGCGGACTCCGCATAGCAGGCATGAAGATGATGCAGCTCTCCGACGAGATCCTGCGCGAGCACTATGCCCACCTCGTTGATCGTCCATTCTTCCCTGCCCTTGCTGCCTCTATGCAGACCTCTCCCGTCATTGCCCTCGCTCTCGAAGGACGTGATGCTGTACAAGTGGTACGCACCATGACCGGCTCGACCAACGGCCGCGAAGCAGCTCCAGGCACCATTCGTGGCGATTACTCGATGAGCAATCAGCAGAACATCGTTCATGCCAGCGACTCTACTTCTAACGCCGAGATCGAGCTCAAGCGATTCTTCCGCGATGACGAAATCTTCGAGTACACCAGCGGTGCATTTGCTTACGTCTATGGTGAAGGAGAGGCCAAATAAGATTCAATTTTCTTGAACATCAACAAACGATAAAAGCCACGGAAATCAGCGACCATTGATTTCCGTGGCTTTTGTCGTATTATAACTCAATCAAGAGCATCCGTTGTTTACCCTGTCCGAAAGGGAACGGGCAGGCATCGGCCACTATTACCAATTGCTGATGATCAAGAAGCAGGATGCCGACGGCAGTTTCCAACATGACGTGGTGCGCCTGCTGTTCCAGGCCTTGATGCTCGAGTTCATGATGTTTATTGACCGCCAGAGGAACAATGCTGCTCAAAATGACTATCTGTTGAAGGAAGAAGATTCGTCGGTACGTCAGTCAACGCTGGTATATCGTCGATTTATGGGATTGCTGGCCGAATCGGAAGGGCGAGTACGGAGTGTGGCGGCATTTGCAAATATGCTGAATGTCACTCCAAAATATCTATCAAAGTGTGTAAAGGACGAATCTGGCCGTTCTCCACTCGACTACATTCACGAAGCCACCGTCAACACCATCCGTCAGCAGCTTCGTTATAGCAACAAGACTCCGAAGGAAATCTGCATTGAACTCGATTTCTCCAGCCTCTCCTTCTTCGGAAAATTTGTAAAGGAACACCTCGGCATGTCCCCCACCGATTATCGTCAGCAAAACCTAAAGGAAGGATAGCATAAATGCCGCTCCCTACCTGAAAAACTCACTCGGAAAAAGAAAACAATGATCTCCGACCGCAGCATACCCTTTCTTGGCCAAAATTGGTTATGCCACGGTTGGAGCATACCCTTTCTTGGCCAGGATTGGTTATGCCGCAGTCGTAGCATACCCTTTTTTAGCCAGGATTGGTTATGCCGCAGTCGTAGCATACCCTTTTTTAGCCAGGATTGGTTATCCCTTTTTTAGCCAGGATTGGTTATGCCGCGGTTGAAGCATACCCTTTCTTGGCCAAGATTGGTTATGCCGCGGTCGGAGCATACCCTTTTTCGGCCAGGATTGGTTATGCCGCAGTCGAAGCATACCCTTTCTTGGCCAAGATTGGTTATGCCGAGGTAGGAGCATACCCTTTCTTGGCCGAAAAAGGGTATGCTACTGGAGAAGAATAACCTTTCTTGGCCAAAAATGGTCATACTTATTATCAACACGAATTATCATGAATTCGCATGAATTATTATTATTATGCATCGTCATGCCGCGTAAATGGTCGCAGACCCCAAACAAAATTTAGTTATCATTTCACCACCACTTTCTTACCATTTACGATGTAGATGCCTTTCTGCATCACATTACCTTCGAACTTTCTACCGTCAAGCGTATAGATGCCGCTGTGGGAGGAACGATTTTCGTCCGAATGAATGATGTCGATGGCATTGGAGCCGTATTGGTCGCAGAGGTTGTCGTAGTTTCTGGCATACCAGTCCTTCACATAGTCCAGTTCGTCGTAAACACTCTGCTTGAGCGGCACAGGATTGCCGTTCCACTTGGCGTATTCCCTTTCCCACGCTCCCGAGACGGTAAACTGCTCGGCATAATGGTTCAAACGACGGGCTATGCTGTCGCATGAAAAGAGCGTAGTGCAAAGTTCATTCCATTTCCTTGCCTGCAAATCATTGAAACCGTCGATATTCTGCACAGACAATCGATTAAACGGGGCCGTTGCGTCATATTTGTCGAAATAGGCGAGTGTCTCGTAATATGACCCATCATAATTGCCTCCCAACGAAGTGTCCATGTCCCAAGGGGTAACCAGATAGCGATGGCCTTCGTTTATATCCACTACGGAAAGGTAGGTATTGTGATAAGGAAGGTCCCTGACAAACAGGGCCATCGTGAACACGACAAAGTCGGACAGGTTGTCAATGTAGAAATAATCCTGGTACTCTTGTACGAACGTATCATCTGGTGTCGCGTCGGAACAGAAGTCTATCAGGTTCATCAATGGCCTCCAAGTCTCGATGGACGGACAATCTTCGGGATATTGCAGTTCCCAAGCATTCCAGATCTTCTTGTTTGTAGCTACATTGTTGTATCGGCGAAGATCACTACCAGTCGTCCAATCATGCCCTTTATACAGTAATCCACGGATTGCGATTTGTCCATCGTCATTTGTCTTGGCCTTCTTCATGCCGAGCAGTTTACGATTTATCTTGTCAGTCATGCAGTAAAGTCCGTGATATTCGCCATTGATGAACACCTCGACAAACACACCCTCCGAGCCGTTTCTATTGTCGTATTTTGTATCGTAAGGTGTATGGCTCATTTCGTTCCAAACATCAAAACAGACACGATCCCTCATTCTGGTCCTGTCGATGGACATGGCATTCAGAATCCAGCTGTTCTCTTCTCTGATGCCCAAGACGTTGACTTCCAAGTCTCCACCGTTTTCGTCAAACAACTTTACTGCAAACGACTTCTTGGCCATCTTGGTCGTGAATCCGCCACGAATGCGATACTTGCAATTAAATCTTACCGTGAGCGATGAAGGGTCAGTCCTGCGATGGAAATCGGCAATCTCGATCTCCCCTGCAACAAATGTTTGCTTGTTGACCTTGCCAATGTCCACAATCATATTCACCAATGGCAGCGAGTGCTCATCCAAGGACTGCTTCATCTGCTCGTACTGGCTTTCCTGTGCAGCGATCGTGACGCTGCACAGGGAAAGCAGTAGAATAAATATTGTACGCATCTATTCTTCCATGGAGGGTAAATCGAAATATCATTTCAGATAAATCTTCTGTCCTTCTTTGAAATACAAACCGTTTGTCGGATGCTGCCACATCCTTCGGCCTTGTAAGTCATATATACGGCTTGAATGAGAGGGCAAACTGACTTTGCCAATGATAGTGGGGTATTGATTTTCATTGACATGGATTACGTATTTACCACTTTCAGGAGCAGGAAGGCCATAAAATATGGTAACATCTTTTATCTGAATAGAGCTGCCTTCATCTAAATGTGGCGTCATTTCCCAACGATAAAGTGCATAAATGTCATCTCCATCTCGATAATAACACGTATAGTCACGATGCTCCCAGCCCAACTTGACGTCTTCGAATGTCAATTGCCCATTCTCATAAGTACATTTTGAATATTCTTCTCCTGTTGGCTCGCTATCAATCTCTTCCAACCATCCGGAATCGTGGCCGAAAATAGGATCAGCACTGATTTCACGAGCGAGATACACTCCATAGTCATATTCCATCCACATTGTTTGGGACAATCTCACATTTTCCAGACTATTGATCATAAGGCGATTGGCAAATGAACCGAAATCCTCCAGCCATTTGTCTGACAACTTTCCATCGATAGTTTTTACTGATAATAACCTCTTGGAAACACTTTCCCCTTTCCCACAATACGATACATTAACAAGGGTGTCTTTGGTAGCCTCAACCACCCATTCCATACCATTGAAGGTTGTGAAATGATCTCCTTCCGAAAGATTGAAGTCAAAGGCAAGCGTCTCTTTTCGCTTCTCAAAATCATAGATGAAAATTTGCTTGTCTGCATGTCTGTAACCAAACTGAAGTTTGATCGGATTATAGTCTTCATGGCGGAACTTGTAGCTATCATCATAGATGCGATAGTACTCGATTTGGTTCTCAGCAGTTTCTGCCATGCCCCGGTACTCTAATATCGTTGGTGTTACATTTCCATCTTCTATCACGGAAACAGCCCAAAACTGTTGTGCATACAATTCTAAGGGATTTGCCGATAGAAGAACTGCAAAAGCCAAACTGGTAGTGAAGATCTTTTTCATAGTGGTATGATTTATTCGTTTAACAGTGAACTATGTGTAGAAAACCAAGAACTTCAGATTTCAAGAATGTGTGAAGTTGGAAGCCCTAATCACCCCGTGTCTGAAATATGGAGCGGCTGGCTGATCGTAACGAGCGAAGAGCATATACCCCTTTGAGAACTCATAACTGTAACCTACTTGCTGGAAAAGTTGTTCAAGTGTGGTGGCATCCTCGTTGTTATGATACGTGCAGCAGGACAATGTGATGCAATCTCTCTCCTTAAGCAGGGGCAGGAGCGTACGAACTACTTTCGGTTCATACCCTTCGATATCCATCTTTATGAAAAGCGGAGAGGCCGTCTCGCTCTTCAATAGGGATGGCAGGGAAACCGTGGCACGACCATCCTTGTCGGAAACAAGTTTCTGAACAAATACCACCTTGTCCTTATAGGGAGCGAATGTGGCAAGCAAAGGAGCCTTCCAAATACCGTCACGCTCTATCAGATAGACTTTCGATGCCAAATCAATCACATCAAGCGAGAATAGCGCCTCGGCACAGCCCACATCGACCACAACGTCGCCTTCGTGGACGCAATAATCTTTCGACTGGTACTGATGGGGTGCGAAGTCTACACCTTTTCCGAGCAGGCGGTCGCCGCAGATATAGCCTCTATAGGCTTCTTCGGCCTGAGCGACCGAGTATTTGCGTGGGAAATAGAGTTTCCTCCCTCGATGGACGATATAGGGAAGCTTGAGCGAGCAGTCATAGCCGCTCTCAACATCTATGGACATCACATCCTGTGACGGATAGGTCGTGAAGCGGCCCAACTCAATCAGACGTTTTATTTCACGCTGGTACTCCCTGCGATATTCTTCGCTCATCTGCGAGCGCACAAGGATAGACTGATAAGTCAGATCCTGGCGCTGCGAGATGAGGGTCTCCTTGAGATTCTTGCGAAGCAGGTAATAGACATTCATACCTATCGTTCGCAAGTTGATTTCTTCGGAATAGAGGTTCAACATTGCTTATAACTATTGAACTATCATCTGACGTGAGGCGACAGAACGGCCGTCAGCAATCAACGTATATATATAGGAACCCTTGCCAAACTTGCTGGTGTCAACAACGAGCTTGCCGTTGCCTCTGCCATCAAGCGTGTAGCTGCCGACCATCTTGCCGGAAATGCTGTAGATGTAAAGCATAGCCACTTGCGTCGTCTCGGGCAAAGAATAAGCGATTTCGCATCTGCCATCGACAGAAACACATGCCTCCTGGTCGAAGAAGCCTTCTTCTGCCATACCTGAGGTGTTGTTCGCAGCGATGTTGGCACGGACGTTCTCCAAGGTTTGCTGCAACACACCGACTTCGGCAGAAAGATGCTGCACGGTTTGGATGAGCAAAGGTATCAGCCCAGCGTAATCCACCTGCTTATTACCGAGCGAATCTTCACGCACCAACTCGGGATAAACCTGCTCAACCTCATCGGCCAGAAGGCCGAAAGCAGGAGTCGCCGTGGAAGTTTCTTCTTGCCTGATGACGTATTCCAACGGGGCGAGCGCCATGATGCCCTGATAGCCGCGTTTGCTGTCGAGGTCGTTGATATCAGACATCAGTTCGGGATCGGACGGAACCATCAGCGACGGCGCAACAACGGCGCCATTCACGATGACGGAGCCATTATAACTGGCCACATAGCCGCCAGGGAGGGAATTTCCGAACAGGACTGCATAGCCGACACCCGAAGGGTCCGCAGGATCAAGCACGTATTCACCCGTGTATTGGGTGGAGTCGGCAGTCGTAAGCATGATGAGGTAATCGCCAGCTTCTTCGGAAACATAGAGGCTGTCGGAACCATCAGCACAGGCATTGAATGTGGCCTGGGCAACAGCTTGGTCGGACTGACGGACGACATCACACTGAAGCAAGCCGAGATTGGCCATGTAGGAGAACGTCAGAATGCCGTTCAGAAAGTTGCACTGGATGGGGACAAGACCGGGAATACGTGGATGCGTTCCGCCAGATGGAACAGGATGCAACGGGATGTTCAGTTCACCGACATGCTGTGGTGCATTTGCAGCAAAGAGCGACATGGAGAGTGCCAGCGCCATGAGCAGGCTGAAGGAGAATAACTTTTTCATGTATTATTTAGTTTTAGATTAAACGATCGGTATTACACTATTTGCACTGCAAAGATACACACTTTTATTGAAACAACATCGGACAAAAGCAAAAAAAGCGCGCCTTTTACGGGCACGCTTCAATTTGAGATTCAAAGACTTAATATTTTTTAACTTTTCGGTCAGCTGCGGGAATCTGACATCAGTCCAAAAGGAGCAGCAAATCGTCCTTATAGGGCAGTTTTGACGTGAAAATACGCTCACGGAGACGGCTCCGACGCTTGTAGAGCGTGTCGCGATTATCGACCTTCATCAGCACACAAGTCGATTTGGTGGAGAAGCCTGCTATCATCAGGCACAGGAGGTGCAGGTCATCGTCCTTGGTGAAGAGTCCATCCTGCTGCACCTTCGACATCAGTCCGTCGAAATTCGCGTCGATTGCCGACATCAGCTTTGCCAGGAACTTCGGATCCTTGAAGGCGCTGATCTCATTCTGCACTTCGTCGAAGATGAGCTTTCGCGATTCCTTCGTCTCTTCCTTGCTGTAGTATTCCATGCCGATGCGGTCGATACGTTCCATCCGCTCCTTGAACAGACGCTGGATGGTCATCCTCGATTTGCGGGTCGATTCGAGGGCTTCGGCTTCGGCAGCAGAGTGAGAGATGTCGGACTGCTGCCTGCGCTGCTGCTCCATGCCAAGTTCTTGCCTGAGCTGGAAGACGTCATCCAGATACGTGCGGACAAGCATATCCTTCTGGCGAAGCCTTTGCCGAACTATCACACCGAGGAGCAGCAGGAGCAACACAGACATGACGAGCACAATCTGGTAGCGACGCGTTCGCTCGCGCATAAGGCGATTGTTGTTGTCCAGCTGCTGCTCCACATAGTCCTGCTGGACGGAGGATACCGAAGTCGTGTTGATGACACGGACAATGGAATCCTGCAAATCAGATTTCCGCAAAAGCGTCTGATAGGCATCACGATGCATGCCCCGGTTGTTTTGAAGGTCGGCCAACGTGGCAAGCTCAAAGACCTTCTCCGTCTCGGAGGTTGACAACGCCTCGGCATACATCATGCAACTGTCGGCCTCAGCATGACGTCCGTTATATTCATTGACGATGGCACGGCACAGATAGTCGATGGTGTAACGCGGAGAGTCTTGAAGCGAAATCAACGAGTCGGCCCTCTGATACTGGCTAAGCACTACACATTGATAAATATAATAAGTCAGAACCTCCTGGCGAAGGCGTTCGTCGATTTCAGAACCGAGAAGACCGGAGAATAGTACATCTGCCTCGTCGTAGCGCTTCTGATAGTTCAAGGCTATGCCCTTCAGCATAAGTGCCCAATTCATCCGAGCGGTATCGCCCGCCAATGCATGGCACTGATAAGACTTTTCAGCATAGAGCAGATCCTCGCCACTGTACATCTCATGGCAGATGCTGGCAATATTGCCGAATGACAACCCGGCATAAGTAAAATCCGAGAGCTTATCGGCCATCTGAGCCGCTTCGAGGTACGAAGCGTATGCACGACCATATTCCTTAGCATTGCGCCAAATGCAACCATGATAATAATGTGCCAGCATCTGCTCCCGCTGACTGCCATGGGCATCATAATAGCGTACAGCAATGAGGATGAGGCTGTCGCTGGCGTCGTCGATCCAATTCTTGTCGTGGGTCTGCGTCGTGAGCAGGGCATAACGTGCACGCTGGGCTTCTCCCTCAAGGCTCAGTTTGCCCGAAGAGAGCAGGCTATCGAGTCGACACAGCTCGACAAGAGCTGAATCGGGATACTGACCGACAACGGCTTCAATTCTTTCGAGCGACTGATTGACCTCGCGGTTGCCTCGGCTGCACGAGGAAAGACTCGTGAGCAGAATTAAACAAAAGGAAAACATCGGGACAACAAATCGAACAAGTTTCATCGGATCAATGTCTTAAAAGGGAAGAAAGTGTGCTTTTATTTTCCGAACTCCACAAAACCGTAGGCTCGGCTTACTTCATTATAGAAATCAATCAATTCAGCCCGATTGGGACATCTAGCCTGTGTGAAACGACTGTATAGAATCTCACGGATAGCCACGGGAATGGTCTTATCCTGATGCATGGTGTCATACTGATACGCGCGCTCATACCAAGGTAGTGCCTGCGAATAGACGGGTTGAAGTTCGCTATCCATCTTCTTGAACTGTCGCTCATTGTAGAGTTTGGATTTGAGCTCGACAGCACGATTGTAATGAATACGTCCTATATATGAGCAGACGTTGGCCTGGGTGGAATCGAGATCGTACGAACGAAGATATTGTGCCAAAGCGCTTTCGACATCGCCACTTATCTCGTACAGTTGACCACGGACGCAGATGGTCTGGGCGTCGGTGCTATCGACACTGATGCATCGGTCGGCCATGGCCTCGGCTTCACGCCAGTTCTGTCGGTCGAGATAGATTTGCAAGAGATTGCGCTGGAACCACGTATCGCGCGGTAGCGTCTCGATGGCACTAATCAGTTCGGTGATGAGTCTGACCGTATCCTTGCGCGAAGAATAGATGGCAACAGTGTTGCGAAAGACTTTCTCAGGATCGTAGCCTCGTACTTTCAGGCTATCATAATAGACGAGCGACTGGTCGAGCATACCGAGGGCGCTCGATACGGTGGCACAGTTATAGAGCGCACGATTCTGCGTGCTGTCGGCAAGGAATGTCTCGAAGCCCGAGAAACGCTTAGCATCCGACTGGTAGGCACTGCGCAGGAGGTGACTGTTACTGCCATCGAAGGTCATACGAAACTCGTCGAGCGTAGTGTTGAGGTCTCCCCGCTTGAAACTCTGTCCGGCATTGACCTGGAATCCGTTGGTAAGCAGGAAATACTCCATGGCAGTCTGTGAGAGGCGGCTCTGTTGTTTCAAGCCATTCTTACCATACTCCTTAGGATCGGCCTGATAGAGTTCATAAGCCTTCTGATAATAACGATAACATTGCTTGGCGGCAGCGAGGGCTGTGGCCTCATCCATCTTGCCGCCTGAAGCTGGTTTGTTGCGCTCATAATTGAACGCTACGTCTTCGACATCGCCTGCTGCCGCAAAATAATCGGCATTCTCGAGATGCAGGGAGTCGGAGAGCTGAAGCACGCGATTGATGTGGCTGCGTGCAAGCTTAATGTCGGTGGTGCGCACGTTGGTACTAAAGCGGCGCGCAAGTTTAAGGCGCTCCTGAATGGTGTCACGGAGTGCCTTAGTGAGAACAGGGGTCTCCTGCTGTGCCTCTTCGGCATGCAGAAGACCCAGGTTAATGATGATGAAAATAAATAGACTTAGAAATCTTTTCATTTATTATTCCTTACGTGGACGGCCGTAAGCATCGGCAACCTCGTTGTACTCGTTGATGAGGGCCTGGCGGTTAACGGCATTGGTGGGAGCGAACTTACGATAGAGAACCTGCATCAAGAGGTTCGGGATATCGTTGTTCTCGTGGTTGGCATCAGCCTTGAAGGCATTGCGGAGCAATGGGAGAGCCTTCTCCATCTTCTCGTTAGAGAACTTGTCGATTTCAGCCTCACGAGCATGGTTCTTGAGCATCTCGCTCTCGCCCTGCTCCATCTCTACGAGCCATGTGTAGCCATAGTAGAGGTTGGCATCGAGGTTGTTTGGATCGATGGCAAGAGCCTTCTCGAAGTACTCCTTGGCAGTCTCGGTCTCACCCTTCTGGGTGTAGAGACGAGCGATGATAGTCTGGGTACCAGCATTGTTAGGATTGGAAGCCAAGCTTGCCTTCATGGCGTTGATGGCACCATCGAGGTCATTGCGGTCGAGGTAGATGCTGAAGAGGTTCGAGCTGAAGTAGTTCTCATCTGGGAGAGCCTCCATACCCTTCTGGAGCCAGGTAATCATGTTGGCGGTATCCTTGAGCTGAGCATACTCACCTACGATAGAAGAATAAACAGGCACCTGAGGAGTGTTCTTGCCGATGAGCTGCTTGAAGACGTCGATAGACTTCATCTTGTCAACCTCGCTGTAGCATGAACCGGCATAAAGGAGGTTCTGGTACTTCACAGAGTCGTTCTTATACTTCTCGAGTTCTGCCATAACAAGAGGGTTCTTCTTAGCAGCTGCATCAAGAAGTGCAGATTCAGCGCCGCTGGAAGCAAGTTCAAAGAACTTGGCAGCATTGGCCCAATCCTTCTGATTGTAAGCAGTGAAGCCACAGTTAGCGAGACCATTCGACATCGAGAAGAGCTCGTAAGCCTTGGATGCCATGTCATCGTTGAACTTGGTGTTGACCTTACCCTTGGCATCAGGTGTAGCAAATGCATCCCAAGCCTCCTGGAAATACTGGAAGCCCTTGCCGCAGTTGCTGAAGAGAGTGTTGAGTGCGCTCTGATCGTTGTTCTGAGCATCAACAAGAACGACCTTCGACTGATTGTACTCAATCAAGGCAGCGATGCGCTTGATTTCACCAAGCATGGTACCAGCCTGTGGATTGGCAAGAGCCTGTTCTACCAGCGAGCGGGCAGCATCAAAGTTGATTCCCTTGGCCTTCTCTTGGTCCACCTGACCCATAGCATCCTCAGGGAGCTTGGCAGCCTTTTCGGCATCCTTAAGGAAGGTAGAGATAACCTTCTGCTGTTCCTTGATGGCCTTCTGCTCCTCTTTGGAGAGCTCCTGGGCAACTACTGTACCGGCGCAGAGGCCGATAGCAAGAATTGAAAGAATGAATTTCTTCATAGCATAAATAATTTTAAAATGTGTAGTGATTATTCTTGATTTGGTTCTACGTTGGCTGGTGTTTCAGTAGAAGCGGTCTCAATGCCGTTGTCATCGGACTGCTCGGTGGCCTCGATCTCGATCTCCTCCTCCTCACGTTCGGTCAGCACCTTGCAAACGCTGGCGATGCTGTCGTTCTTCTTGGTGAGGTCAATGAGTTTCACTCCTTGCGCAGCACGACCCATGATGCGAATGCCCTGGCTCTTCTCGGCATCGTACTTGCAGTTCATGCGGATGACGATACCCGACTTGTTGATAATCATCAGATCGTTCTCGTCGTTGACAAGCTTGATGGCGATGAGCGGACCTGTCTTCTCGGTGATGGAAAGGGTCTTGACACCCTTGCCTCCTCGATTGGTGATACGGTAGTCGTAAACATAGCTTCGTTTTCCGTACCCCTTTTCTGACACGACAAGGATCGAATAGTTTAAAGGATTCTCAATATCCTGTGGTGCAACAGATGGCTCTTCGCTTTCTTCAGCGGGAGTCTCTTCGGGTTCTTCAGGTAGATCGAAGAGATTATCGAGGGTGATTTCCTGATCGGTAACTGGATTCTCGTCTTCGTCTGTTTCAACGGGTGTATCATTGCCCTCCGACTGACCAAGAGTGATGCCTGGATATTTGACAGCAATCATGCCGATGCACTCGTCGTTGCCATCATCGAGACGCATACCACGCACACCAGTTGCCACACGGCCCATCATGCGTACCTTGTCCTCACCAAAGGTGATGGCACGACCATTGCGGTTGGCCATGATGAGATGATTCTGTCCGTCAGTCATAACTACGCTGACCACCTTGTCGCCCTCGGCGAGGTTGATGGCATTGATACCATTGGCACGGGGACGGCTATAAGCAGCGAGTTTGGTCTTCTTGACCGTACCGTTCTTGGTAGCAAAGACAAGATAATGTGAGTCGTTGAACTCAGGATCAGCAAAGGTTACCACCTTGAGGAATGCGGTGATTCGATTGTTCTCGTTGACATTGAGAATATTCTGAATCGCACGACCCTTCTGGTTCTTCGCAGCCTCGGGAATATCATATACCTTCATCCAGAATGCCTGGCCCTGCTCGGTGAAGAACATCAGCCAGTTGTGGTTCTTGGCAGCATACATGTACTCGATGAAGTCGGAGTCGCGTGTACCAGCGCCCTTTGAACCTACGCCGCCACGGCTCTGTGCCTTGATGTCGGAGAGTTTGGTACGCTTGATGTAACCGAGGTGGCTGATAGTGATTACCACATCGTCATTGGGAATAAAGTCCTCGGCATTGAACTGTGCGCCACGATAGTCGATGACCGTGCGACGCTCGTCGCCGTACTTCTCCTTTATCTCGATGAGTTCGTCGCGGACGACCTTCATACAGAGTGCTTCGTCAGCAAGAATCTGCTTGTAGTACTCAATGAGTTTGAGAAGGTCCTCGTACTGCTGCTTCAACTCTTCGATGCGGAGGCCGGTGAGTTGCGAAAGACGCATATCGACGATAGCCTTCGACTGCAATTCATCAATCTGGAAACGTGCCTCGAGATTACGCTGGGCATCGGCAGGAGTACGGCTATTGCGGATGATGTGAACCACCTCGTCGATGTTGTCGCAGGCAATGATCAAACCTTCGAGGATATGTGCCTTCTTCTCAGCCTCTGCCAAGTCGAACTTGGTACGACGGATAACCACCTCATGACGATGGGCAACGAAGTACTGGATGAGCTCCTTCAAGTTGAGGAGTTTTGGCATACCAAGAGCCTCGGGATGACCCGGAATGGGGACAAGAGCAATATTATTGACCGAGAAGTTGGCCTGCAGCTGGGTATATTTGAAGAGGTTGTTGAGCACCACGTTGGAGACGGCGCCCTGCTTCAGCTTGATGACTATGCGCATGCCGCGGCGGTCGCTCTCGTCGTTGATGTAGG
>CACXTQ010000034.1:0-47566 GCA_902770595.1 uncultured Bacteroidales bacterium
CCGCGAGCGTGCCACCGATGGCGTTACTGCTGCCGAGGCACAGGCCGATTGGGCTGGCGTAGTGAAGCGCGAGCGTCGCCTTGAGTTCACCCAGGAGGGAATCCGCTGGCACGATATGGTTCGCAATGGTCAGATTGAGGAGTACAAGGCTATGCTCCAGAAGTACTACACCACCGACTATGCGCAGACCGCCATTGCCAACATCAGCAGCAAGTACTACCGTTATGCCATCCCTCAGGACCAGATTAACATCAAGGATGGTCTGTATGTGCAGAATCCTGAGTACAAGTAAGGCTTGAAGAAGAGTCTTGATACCGGAATATCTATAATCTCTATGACTGCCGACCAGGGGCTCCTTGCCCTGGTCGGCAGTCTTTTCTCCCATTGTTAATTGTTAATTATTTATTGTTAATTTAAATAATTGCCCCAAAATTTGCCTATTTCCCAAAAACTTCCTATCTTTGCCGCGCAAACCCCATTGTTGATAGTAAATTATTAATTGTTAATTGTTAATTATATATGATTCATCTTGTTATTATGGCTGGTGGCATAGGAAGCCGCTTCTGGCCTATGTCGACGCCTCAGTGTCCAAAGCAGTTCCTTGACATTATGGGGACAGGCCGCACGATGATACAGCAGACCTACGATCGTTTCAAGGGCCTGATTGATATGCAGCATGTCTGGGTTGTCACTTCGAAGAACTTCTCCCAACTTGTGGCTGACCAGTTGAAGGGCATCAATCCGCAGCATATACTTCTGGAACCTTGCATGCGCAACACGGCTCCCTGTGTGGCCTATGTGAGTTGGAAGATTCTTGCCGAAGATGCCGAGGCTACAATCGTCGTGGCAGCTTCGGACCATATTGTTACCAATGTAGGAGAGTTCCGTCGCGTCATTGCCCAGGGCATCGATTTTGTGGAGGGAGGAGAGCGCATCCTCACGCTGGGTATGCAGCCGACTCGTCCTGAGACGGGCTATGGCTACATCGAGCAGGGCGAGCGTCAAGCCGATCCTACGCTCGAGGTGCAAAGTACGGGCGGTGGCCGTAAGGGACGTCGTGCTTCGGCAATGGCAGCGTTGATGAGTCCTATCTACAAAGTGGCCAGTTTCCGCGAGAAACCTGATCTCAAGACCGCTGAGCAGTATCTCGAATCGGGCAATTTCACCTGGAACTCGGGCATGTTCCTTTGGCAGGCCAGCACCATCGTGTCCGAGCTTCGAAAGTACCAGCCCGAAATAAGTGCCATTATGGACCGTCTGGCTCCCACATTTTTCTCTGTACGCGAACAAGCTATGGTGGATCAACTGTATGCATCTTGTCCGAAGATATCGATCGACTATGCCGTGATGGAAAAGACCCAGATAGCCTATGTGATGCCTGCTGAATTCGGATGGAGCGACCTGGGCACATGGGGAAGCCTCCACACGTTGACGCCTCAGGATGACGACCGCAACGCCGTGATTGGAGATGGTGTCAAATTGCTCGATAGCGAGGGTTGCATGGTGCGTATGCCTCAGGGCAAGCAGGTAGTGATCCAGGGCCTGAAGGATTTTATCGTTGCTGAACACAATGGCACCCTGCTCGTCTGCCGTCTCGACCAGGAACAGCACATCAAGGATTGGCACTAGAGGGAAGGTTCTGAAGGGTTAAGAAAGGTTCTGAAAGGTTAAGAAGGGTTTGAAAGGTTATGAAGCTAACTCTTGTTAAAGTGGGCGGCGCTATCGTCGAAAACGCCGATTCCCTCAGCTCACTTCTCGACAAATTTGCAAGCATAGAGGGCCATAAGGTGCTCGTGCATGGCGGTGGTCGAAGTGCCACCCGCATCGCTGAACGTCTTGGCCTGCCGCAGCAGATGGTGGCAGGACGCCGTGTCACCGATGCTGATACACTCCGCGTTGTCACCATGGTCTATGCAGGTCTGGTCAACAAGAATATCGTAGCACAGTTGCAGGCTCGCGGCATCAATGCGCTGGGTCTGACGGGCGCCGACATGAACGTCATAAGCAGTCATCGACGTCCTCCCAAGCAGGTGCGCATAGATGATGGCAGCACTCAGACGGTCGATTACGGCTTCGTAGGCGATATCGACCAGGTGAATGCCGATTTGCTGGCCGACCTGATTGCCAAGGGCGTGGTGCCTGTGATGTGTCCTATCGGACATGACACACAAGGCTCCTTACTCAACACCAATGCCGATACTATCGCTGCCGAGGTCGCAAAGGCTTTGGCTCGCAATTTCGAGGTCACGCTCGTCTATTGCTTCGAGAAACGAGGAGTGCTGCGTGATGCCGACGATGATGATTCGGTGATTTCCTGTATCACCCAGGCTGAATTCCCTGTTCTTGTCGAGCAGGGTATCGTGTCGGGCGGTATGTTGCCTAAGCTTGAAAATGCTTTCGACGCTATCCGGGCAGGGGTGCAAGAAGTTGTCATCACCCGTGCCGATGCGCTCGACCATCCTTCCGAAGGCACCCGTCTGCGCTGATCCAACCATTTCCCTTTTGTCAATACTTTCGATATGTCAACCGAAACATCAAGTAAACTGCTGCACAGAGTCTCGTCGGAGGCGTTGTTCTGCCTTGCCATATGGTTCGCCATCATGCTGGTGCCTCTTTTTTCGGAAGTGTATGACTATCTGACGGGCTTCACAGATCATTTCGAATGGCGAGAATTGTTGTTCGGTTACATCAGGTATGTGCCATTCCTGCTGATTTTCCTGCTTGGCAAGTTAATTTACGAGCCGAAGTTTTTCTTTAAGGGACGACTTGCAGCGTTTTTCCTTATCTCGTTTGTCACAGCCTTTGTCATTACCTTGGCATCTGAATATTTGCTGCCCAGAAGGATTCCCAGGCACAGGCAACGCGTGGAGCAACGTATGAGCCAACGGGAGGCGATGGGCGCCGCCGATAGTCTTCGTTATGATGAGATAACGACGTCTTCGACTGACATTCGTCCTCTTGATGACCAGCGCGTGGGTCAACGACTTGGCCCCAAGCCCTATCTCCAAGGCCCCTTTTTCCCCAGACTGCTGATGGCTTTGCTTATGATGGGTTCAAGTCTGTCTATTGCTGTCTTCTTCCGAACACAGCGGGAAAGACTTATGTATAAGGAACAGCAGGCACTGCATCTCCAATCGGAATTGGATTATCTGAAATTTCAGATCAATCCTCATTTCTTTATGAACACGCTCAACAATATCCACGCCCTCGTCGATATTGACAGCGAACGAGCCAAGCAGACCATCATCGAGTTGTCGCACCTGATGCGATATATTCTTTACGAAACCAATCAGCCCACAGTTTCTCTGCGTCGCGAACTCACCTTTGTACGTCATTTCTTGAAGTTGATGAAGTTGCGATTCGATGAATCGGTAACCCTCACTTACGAGGAGCCAGACTCGGCTGCCACAGGGCTTGAGGTAAGCATTCCGCCTCTTCTATTGCTTACATTCATCGAAAATGCCTTCAAACACGGCATCTCGCATCGTGAACCGTCATTCATCGACATCAAGATGACCTTCGAGGATAAGCAGCTCCACTTCCATTGTGCCAACAGCAACTTCAGTTCGGTGAGTATGCGTGCCCAACAGGGCGGAGTAGGACTTGAGAACGTCAAGAAACGTCTTCAGCTCATCTATCCAAACAACCATACTCTCAATATCGTTCCTACGGACCAGGTTTTCACCGTTGACCTCTGGATACCTTGTCTCCAATATACTCCCTTGGCAGAGGGACTTCATAATCCTTCATAACTCCTTCATAACTCCTCGAACCCCTCTTAACCCCTCGAACCCCTCTTAACTCTTCTAAATTCTCTTACCTCATGATCCGCTGTATAGCCATAGACGACGAGCCATTGGCGCTCGCCCAGATTTCGTCTTACATCAACAAAGTGCCTTACCTTGAACTCGTAGGGCGATGCCGTGATGCAGCCGAAGCACTCAAGGTGCTCCGGCAGACACAGGTTGACCTGATGTTTGTGGATATCAATATGCCCGACCTCAATGGTCTCGACTTTGTGCGCAGTCTCGAAGAGCCGCCGAAAGTCATTTTCACCACCGCCTACAGTCACTATGCTGTTGATGGCTATAAGGTGCAGGCAGTCGATTATCTGCTCAAACCCTTTGGGCTTTCAGACCTCGAAGCAGCAGCAGAAAGGGCGCGCCAACGCATCGAGAGCGAGACGTCGGCCTATGGCTTTGTGCCCCAACCCACTTCTGCTATTGAACAAGACGGGTACTTCTATGTCAAGAACGACTATCGCATCGTCCGCATCGTCATCGATGACATTCGCTATGTCGAAAGCATGGGCGAATATGTGCGTATTTTCGTTGAAGGCCAGGACAGGCCTTTCATGCCTCTGCTCTCGATGAAACGCATAGAGGAGATACTTCCTTCCGACCACTTTATGCGCGTTCATCGTTCCTACATTGTCAACTTGCGCCGTGTCACCGACATCACCCGCCAGCGCATTATCTTTGGAGAAGTTCAGATTCCCATCGGCGACAGTTACAAGCAGGCACTCCTCGACCATATCAACGCACGTCTGTTGTAGTATTTGTTACAACAGCACCTTTCGGATGATTGGGGTGGTGTAGGAGTAGGGAATAAATGCGAGTGAAGGGATTGGATGGGTGAGGATAAGGTGTGCTTTTTTGCCAATGGTGATACTGCCGTAATCATGGCTTAGCCCCATGGCGTAGGCGGCATTGATGGTGACGGCGTTGAATGCTTCCTCGGGGAGAAGACGCAATTTGATGCAACCCAATGACATGACGAACTTCATATCGCCCGAAGGCGTGGAGCCGGGATTATAGTCGGAGGCGAGAGCAATGCCGAGGCCACGATTGATCATGCGGCGTGCCGGGGCGTAAGGCATATTCAGGAAGAATGAGGTTCCTGGAAGACAGGTGGGCATCGTGGTCGAGCCAAGCAGGAGATCGATTTCTTCTTCTGGCATGCTTTCGAGATGATCGACCGAAAGGGCGTGATGATCCACGGCGACACGCACGCCGCCCGATGCCGCCAGTTCGTCGGCATGAATCTTGGGACGCATACCATAGTGAGCACCAGCCTCCAGGATGCGGGCTGTCTCTTCGGGGGTGAAGAAGCCCTCGTCGCAGAAGACGTCGATGTAATCGGCTAAGCCTTCCTTTCCTACTGCGGGAATCATTTCGTCGATGACGAGACGCACGTAATCGCTCTGCCGGCCCTTGTAGGCTCGGCTTACGGCATGTGCTCCGAGGAAGGTGGAGACTACCTTGACGCGCGAATTTTGGCTGATGCGACGAATGACGCGTAGTATTTTGAGTTCGTCCTCGGTGGAGAGCCCATAACCGCTTTTGATTTCGATGCAACCGGTTCCCTTTGCCTCAATCTCTTCCATTCGGTGCATGGCCTGCTCGTAGAGCTCCTGTTCGGTGAGCTGATGTAGGAGATCAACCGAATTGAGGATGCCTCCACCGCGTCGCGCTATTTCGGCATAACTCAACCCCTGTATCTTATCGACAAATTCCTGTTCACGACTGCCCGCATAGACCAAATGGGTATGCGGGTCGCAGAAGCATGGCATCACAGAGCCACCTTCGGCATCGATGACCTCGAAGTGCTCTGTTTCAGGCAGCGATGACATGGGGCCAAAGTCGATGATGCGGCCTCCTTCGATAGAGAGCCATGCATCATCGATCGTTTCGACGTGAGCCATCTTCTTGCCTTGGAGACGTTCGACGTCAGCGGGGAGTATGCCGAAGAGGTGGGCGATGTTTTGGATGAGAATTGACATGCTTTATAATGCCTTATACAGGTTCTCGATCTTCGAGTTGCGAAGGAATTCAACCGACTTGGCAATGTAGGGATACATCACAGTGTCGGTGTCGATGAACGGAACGACCTGACGATACTCGTTGTAGAGATTCTCGAGGATGGGCGAAGTCTTGAGCGGACGACGGAAGTCGAGTGCCTGGCAGGCATTAAATAGCTCGATGGCGAGCACACGTTCGGTGTTGAGTACCACCTGGTAGAGTTTCGTGCCGGCATTGGCTCCCATGCTGACGTGGTCCTCTTGCCCCTGGCATGTGGGAATGCTATCGACCGAACAAGGCATGCAGAGAGACTTGCTTTGGCTGACGATGGAGGCGGCAGCGTACTGCGTGATCATAAAGCCGCTGTTGACACCTGGATAAGCAACGAGGAAACTAGGCAGGCCACGAGTGCCTGAAACGAGTTTGTCGATGCGTCGCTCTGAGATGTTCGAGAGTTCCGACATGGCGATGGCAAGGAAGTCCATAGGGAGAGCAATGGGCTCGCCGTGGAAGTTGCCGGCCGAGATGATGAGGTCGTCGTCAGGACAGACGGTGGGATTGTCGGTAGTGGCGTTTATTTCGATGTCGGTGACCGTCTGGACGTAGCGTACGGTGTCCTTCACGGCGCCATGTACCTGTGGAATGCAACGGAAGGAATAGGGGTCCTGCACATGCTTCTTGGGCTGCTTGATGAGTTCGCTTCCTTCGAGAATGTGGCTGATGTTTTCGGCGGTGTCCATCTGTCCCTTGTGAGGACGCACTGCATGGACGGCATGATGGAAAGGTTCGATACGCCCATCGTAGGCATCGAGCGAGAGGGCTCCGATGTAGTCGGCCCAGTTGCTGAGTTGTGTGGCGTGGATGATCGACCAGCAGCAGAAGGCTGCCATGTTCTGTGTGCCGTTGAGCAGAGCCAATCCTTCCTTCGAGTCCAGCTTGATGGGTTCCCAGTCCTTGAGTTTGAGCAGTTCTTTTCCGCTCATACGACGGCCTTGATACTCCACTTCGCCGAGACCGACGAGGGGGAGGCAGAGGTGAGCGAGGGGAACAAGGTCACCCGACGAGCCGACAGAGCCTTGCATATAGACGATGGGGAAGATGTCGTCGTTGAAGAAGTCGATGAGGCGTTCGACAGTGTGGAGTTGCACGCCCGAATAGCCATAACTGAGCGATTGAATCTTGAGCAGGATCATCAGCTTCACGATGTCGTTGGGCACACGTTCGCCGCAACCGCAGGCGTGGCTCATCATGAGGTTGATCTGCAGTTGTGAGAGCTGATCCTTGTCGATGTTGATGTTGCAGAGCGAACCGAAGCCGGTAGTGACACCATAAATGGGGTCTTTTGTATCGGCAATCTTCTGGTCGAGGTATTCGCGGCAGCGCAAGATCTTCTGGCGGGAGTCTTCGCCCAATTGGAGTTTGTAACCTAAACGAATGATTTCGGAGACTTTGTTCAGTGTCAGATGGCCTGCACTGATTTCATGTATTTTGAGTGCCATAGGTATTTTTTGTTTTTTCTTTTTCCAGATTTTCTAGAAGGTCTAGATATTCTAGATGTTCTAGATATTCTAGAAGGAAACCGAATCGATGATATCGTCATCGACAAAGTTGGGGAGGGTAACTTGGAGGTCGGGGGTGCGATCCATCTCGCGGCGGATAGCGTCGATGGAGCCTTGGTTGCGAGCCCATGCGCGCCGGGTGATGCCGTTGTTGACGTCCCAGAAGAGCATCTCGCGAATGTTACGATCGGCTTGTTCTGAACCATCGACTACCATGCCGAAGCCACCGTTGATGACTTCGCCCCAACCTACACCTCCACCATTGTGGATGCTGACCCAGGTGGCACCACGGAAACTGTCACCGATGACGTTCTGGATGGCCATGTCGGCACAGAACTGTGAGCCATCGTAGATGTTGGATGTCTCGCGGAAAGGCGAGTCGGTGCCCGAGACGTCGTGATGGTCGCGGCCAAGGACGACGGGAGCATGCAGTTCGCCGCGACGTACGGCGTCGTTGAAGGCCAAGGCAATGCGTGTGCGGCCTTCGCAGTCGGCATAAAGGATGCGTGCCTGTGAACCCACGACGAGGTGGTTGCGACCTGCTTCGCGTATCCAGTGGATGTTGTCGTCGAGCTGGTTGGCGATGTCGGCGGGTGCATGGCGACGCTCGTCTTCGAGCACTTCGGTCGCAAGTCGGTCGGTGACTTCAAGGTCATGCGGGTCGCACGAAGTGCATACCCAGCGGAATGGTCCAAAGCCATAGTCGAAGAACATGGGGCCCATAATGTCCTGCACGTAGGAAGGATAGCGGAAACGCCCATCGGGCAGCATGATGTCGGCGCCTGCACGGCTGGACTGGAGGAGGAAGGCGTTGCCGTAGTCGAAGAAGTACATGCCTCGAGCCGTAAGCCGGTTGATGGCAGCCACCTGTCGGCGCAACGAAGCCTCGACACACTGCTTGAAGCGGGCGGGATCGTCGGCCATCATGCGCTTGCTTTCTTCGAACGTGAGTCCCACGGGATAGTAGCCACCTGCCCACGGGTTGTGGAGCGAAGTCTGGTCGGAACCGAGGTTCACCTCGATGTCCTCGTCGGCAAGACGTTCCCAAAGGTCGACGACGTTGCCGATATAGGCCATCGAGACAGTGCGACGCTCGGCTACGGCTTTGCGCACAGCGGGAATGAGTTCGTCAAGACTGGTGTGCAGCTCATCGACCCAACCTTGATCATATCGTTTCTGTGCTGCTTTGGGATTGATTTCGGCGATGACGCTCACCACGCCTGCAATATTGCCAGCCTTGGGCTGGGCACCGCTCATGCCGCCAAGACCGGAACTGACGAAGAGCGGAATGCAGTCCTTGCGGCCTTGCATGACACGTCGGGCCGCGTTGAGCACGGTGATGGTGGTGCCATGTACGATGCCTTGTGGACCTATATACATATAGGAACCCGCAGTCATCTGTCCGTATTGGCTTACGCCGAGTGCGTTGTCGCGTTCCCAGTCATCGGGTTTCGAATAATTGGGAATCACCATTCCGTTGGTGACAACGACGCGTGGGGCACCAGGGTGTGAGGGGAAAAGTCCGAGGGGATGTCCCGAGTACATCACAAGGGTCTGATGGTCGGTCATCTCGCTGAGGTATTTCATCACGAGGCGGTACTGTGCCCAGTTCATGAAGACCGAGCCGTTGCCTCCGTAGGTGATGAGTTCATGAGGATGCTGGGCAACGCGTGGGTCGAGGTTGTTCTGGATCATCAGCATGATGGCAGCTGCCTGCTGGCTTCGATGCGGATAGTCGCCGATGGGGCGTGCCTTCATCTCGTAACGGGGACGATAGCGGTACATGTAGATACGACCATAGGTACGGAGTTCTTCCGCAAACTCGGGGGCAAGCGCAGCGTGGAACTTCTTGGGGAAATATCGCAAGGCATTGCGCAAGGCAAGGCGCTTCTGTTCGGGAGTCAAAATGTCCTTGCGACAGGGTGCATGGTTGATATCGGGATCATATGCCTGCGGTTCGGGCAGGTAGTCGGGGATGCCGGCTCGGATGTCGGCTTGGAATTCTTGGAGGGTCATAAGGTTAAATCTTTTCTTCGACGATGCGGGTGATTTCTTTTTCTTCGAGGTCTGCCTTCAGGGCGATGTCGTTGGCTTCAAATACGAGACGTTCGGCGGTGGGCCGGTCCTTGAGCGAAGCGGCATTGATCTTGACGTTGAGGCAGGCGCCACGCACGGCAGCACGGATGGCGAGAGCCCCCACGCCGGCATCCGAAGCGCTGGCTGGGTTGCCGGTAAGTGCCATTGCACGACAGATGCCGAAGCCACGGAATGCCGTCTTCATGGTTTCGAGAGGTACTTGTGTGGCAAAAAGTGTGGCTCGCTGGATGGCTTCCGAGCGAAGGCGTTTCTCTTCGTCATTGCCACGTGGCATACCGAAGGCACTCATCAGGCCGTTGAAGGCATCGGTGTCCTTGTCGACCAGGATGAGCAGTTCTGCTATGATCTTTTGTCCCTGATCGGCCCATTCGCTGAATTCGCGCCAATGTTCGTCCCAACCGCGCTTGTGGCTCGAAAGGTTGGCAACCATGGTGCCGAGTGCAGCACCAAGAGCACCCATATAGGCTGAGATGGAACCGCCGCCTGGTGCGGGTGATTCGCGTGAAGTCTCTTCGGCAAAGCCTTTGACCGTGAGATTGACAAGACGTCTGGCCTTCTGGTCGTCTTCGAGCAGGAATTCAATGACCTTCTCGCGCGGGTTGAAGGGCTTGAGGTCGTCGAGGCCCATCGAACGGATGGCAATGCGGATGATGTCGTCCTCGGGGATGCCTGTCGAACGTTGTTGTTTGGCAAGGAAGTAGCGGCCTGCCTCGATGAGCGTGCGTTTGGGGATAAGCCCGACGATTTCGGTGCCTGTGACGCGCAGACCGCGAAGGCCCGCGCAGCGACATACTTCGTCGAAGGCAACGTGGAGCGGGGTGACGTTGATGTCGGTGATGTTCATCGAAACCTGCGCAATGCCATATTCGTCGATGTACCAGCCGATGGCCTTGGTCCCCTTGAGCGTACCAGGTATCATGAGCGGCTTGCCATCGGCATCCTTGAGCGGCTTGCCGGTAAGAGTACCTCCCTCGCGCTGGGGACGGCCTTTCTCGCGCACGTCGAAGGCGATGGCATTGGCGCGGCGGGTAGATGTGGTGTTGAGGTTGAAGTTGACAGCAATGAGGAAGTCGCGCGCCCCCACGACGGTGCAACCCGTTCGGGCAATGTCGGCATCGAAGGGCCGTGCTCCGTAGTCGGGAGCTGTGTCGGGCGAAGCAAGTTTGTCGGCCAGTGCCTCGTATTCGCCTGCACGGCACACGGCGAGGTTCTTGCGTTCGGGACGCAGGGCAGCAGCTTCGTAACAATAGGTAGGGATGCGCAGCTCGTCGGCGATGCGGCGTGCCAGGGTGCGCGCCAGGGCAGCACATTCCTCAAGCGTGATGCCCGCCACGGGAATAAGGGGCAGTACGTCGGTGGCACCCATGCGTGGATGGGCACCATGATGATGTCGCATGTCGATGAGACGTCCGGCAAGGGCAACAGCGCGAAATGCCGCTTCGCAGACGGCTTCGGGCGAACCCACAAAGGTAACAACGGTGCGATTGGTGGCCTCGCCGGGATCTACGTCGAGTAGCTTGACGCCTTCGCAGCCCTCGATTTCGGCGCGAATGGCACGGATGATGTTCATGTCGCGTCCCTCACTGAAGTTGGGGACACATTCGATGATGCGGTTTTCCATCTTGGGAGAATAAACGGTTATGAGTGATGGGTTAACGGTTTTGGGATTCGAATAGCACGGCAAATTTAACCAATTCTGCAAGAATATGCAAGTATTTTGCAAAGATTCTTCAGCCTTCTGTCGAAAAAGGAACGTTTTGGCAAATTTTGACAGGCGAAGTTGGAGAAATTGGCATCTATGGATGTAAAAAAGGGCAGATAATCGGCTTTTTTGTCGAATTTCTTGGATGAAGTGGATTAAAATTTGGAAAAACGAAAAAGAACGCTTATATTTGCAGCAGTTGTTAGGCTATTATGGCCACAGAATCTCATTTTTACTACAAGGTATGGTTCCTAATAGATAAGCAAAATTAATGTTTACTACGAAGACAGGCGTGACCGTGAGGCCGCGCCTGTCTGCTTTTCCTTATCCCTTGTATTCGCTGGGCAGGACACCAAACTGCTTCTTGAAACTGGCTGCGAAATGCGACGAACTGCTGAAACCCGTCAGTTCGCCGATGTAGGCAATCTTCTCCTTGCCCTCGCGTATCATTTCGGCAGCACGGTTGAGACGATAGGTGCGGAAGAAGGCATTGGGCGACTGTCCCACCAGACTCTGCATCTTGTAGTAAAGTTTCGATCGGCTCATCGCCACCACGTCGAGCAGTCGGGGCAGGTCGAGTTCGGCATCGGAGATGTGTTCCTCCATGAAGGCGTAAAGTCTGGTCATGAATACGGAGTCCTGTTCGAGGATGGCAGTCTCCGCGACATCCTTGATTTCCGGATTGACCTCGACGCCCTCTTCCTGCAAGGGCTCGACGCGAACGTCGCGCACCGAAGTGGACGACGTGAGCAGATGGCGTAGTCTGGTACGGTTGTCGAGCAGGCTTCCTATCAGTGCTTTCAGGTAGTCGGGGTCGAAAGGCTTGGTGACGTAGGCATCGGCTCCGACGTTGAGGCCATGGATGCGTTCCTCGATCGAAACCTTGGCGGTGAGCAGCACGATGGGCAGATGGCAATAGGTCACATCCTTCTTCAGTCGGCTGCACAGCTCGTAGCCGTCCATGCCCACCATCATCACGTCGCTCACAATGAGGTCGGGCGTGGCTCCCGAAAGCCAGGCAATGGCCTCGATGGCGCTGCTTTGAGTGACCACCTGGTAGGAAGGTTGGAGGATGAGGCGAAGGAAGCGCAGCACCTCCGTATCGTCATCGACCACGAGGACGGTCGGTCGGTGGTCATCGGTCGGCAGGGGTGAAGGCGTGTCGATGTTCACAACCGAAACGGATTCCTTTGGCTTGGGTGCCTGCTCGAAGGCGATGGCCTGGCTGAGTTCGTCGGGCTTGTATGCTGCTTTCTCGATGGGCAGCAGGAAGTAGAACGACGTTCCGCTGTCGGCATCGGGGTTGTGGATGGCTCGAATCGCACCATGATGCAGCTCCACCAGGCCACGGCAGAAGAAAAGACCGATGCCCGAACCGTTCTGATGGGTGGCTCCCTCGGGCGTCTGGTAATATCGCTCGAAGATGTAGGGCATCAGTTGGTCGGGAATGCCGATGCCTGTGTCGCTCACCTGCGTGAGCAGCCAGCGGCCGTCGGTCGGGATGTCGGGAAGGGGAGCCAGTCGGGCAGCGTCCTGGCGCTCGATGGGCTTCACCGTGAGCGTGACCTTGCCTCGGGTGGGTGTATATTTGAGCGCATTCGAAAGCAGGTTGAAGAGCACCTTCTCGTATTTGTCCGGATCGATCCAGACGAGGTCGTTCGTCGAACGGATGTCCACGGCGAGTTCTATCTGCTTTTCTTCGAATCCGTTCTGGAACATTTCGACAATCGATTCGATGAGGTTCGTCACCCGATAGGGTTGGACGTTGAGTTTCAGCATGTCGGCTTCGAGTTTCTTGAAGTCAAGCAGCTGGTTCACCAGACGCAGCATGCGGCCCGTGTTGCTGCTGATGATGTGATGGGCATGTCGTTCGCCTTCGGGCAGACGATGGTCGTCGATGAGGCCAAGTGCGCCTGAGATGAGCGTCAAAGGGGTGCGGAATTCATGCGCCATGTTGGTGAAGAAGCGCATGTTGGCATCACTCATGCGCTGGATGACCGCCTTTTCGCGCAGCGACTGCTTGATGCGGCGTCGGTTGCGCAGGTAGTTGGATGTCAGCAGCGAAGTGTAGGCAATGGCAAGCGCACCGAATAGGGGATAGACCAGCCATCGCAACCACCATGCCATCCACCAGGGCTGGCTGATGACTATGGGCATGGCGATGTGGCAGACGGTCTGGCCGTTCTGGTCGAGGGCCCATGCCTCGAAGGTATAGCAGCCCGGGTCGAGTGAATGGTAGCTCACGACGGGCTTTGCCGTGAAGATGCGCTCCTCGTCCACGCCTTCCATCCGGTAGAAGATGGCGCTGCCTGTGCTGTTGTCGAAGTCAAGGGTGCTGAGGTGGATGTTGAGGTTGTGGAAGTCGTGGGGCAGGGTGAGGCTGACTGCACCATCGTTCCGGTCGAGGAGGTAGCCGCCCTGACGGATGTTGGGCGGAAGAAGGTTGCCGTTCACCTCGATGTTCGAAACGAGCAGGGTGCGGCTCACCTGCGGACGGATCTCCGAGGGGTCGAAGATGGTGATGCCTTGTTTGCCGCCAAAGACGAGGGTGTGGTCGTCGCAGCGGGTGGCGCAACGCTCGTAGAACTCATTGCTCTGCACACCGTCGTTGGCGTGATAGGTCTGGAAACGTCCCGTCGTCGGGTCGAGGCACGAAAGGCCGTCGAGGGTGCCTATCCAGATGTTGCCTGTCGAACGATCGACCTCGATGCACGACACGTCGGTGCACATGTTCTGAGCGCGGAAGTTGCGCACCTCGCCCGTATTCAGGTCAAGGCGGAACACGCCCATCCCGATGGTTGCTATCCAGATGCCCCCCTCGTTGTCCTCGGCCACGTCGCGGCAGCTGATCATGCCCTCCTTTTCGCAAGGAAGGTCGAAGTGGGTTTCGGCAAAGGTGTCGGGGTCGAAGATGGAGATGCCCGAATTGTACGAACCTGCCAGGATGCGTCCGTCGTGGAGTTCCTCGATGTTGTTGACCTGCCGCAGGTTGTTGTCGAGGATGGTCGAGGTATTGGCTTCAAGGTCGATGATGTGGCATCCCGACTGGGTTCCGATCCAGATTCGTCCTTGTGAGTCTTCGTCGATGGCATAGATGCTGTTGTCGGTCGAAAGGTCATGCAGCAGTTGCAGCCGCCCCGCGTCGGTGGCGCGGCATTCGTAGATGTGACCGATTCCCGAAAGCAGGAGGTTCCCGTTGGCACGGCTGGCGATGTGCATGATGTAGTTGGCTCCCACCTGGCTCATGTCCATTTCGGTCACCTTGCCGCCAAGGTCGCAAAGGGCGATGTCCGAACGTCCGGTGCATACCCACAGGCGGCCGTCGGGGTGTCGGTCGATGGCGGTGATGTCCTTGCCGGCGAAGTGATGGCAGAGTTCTCCGTCATCGACGAAAGCGGTGCGGCCGGCGAAGTCTGTCTGGTAGCCGCTGCTTCGCGAACCGCACCAGAGGTTCCCGTGGCTGTCGCATAGGAAGGCTCCGATTTCGGTGGCTCCGATGGGGTGCTCCCTTTGGTCGCGTCCGAGGGAAGCAAAAGTGGAGTGGGTGACGGTAAGTTTTTCAAGGTCGATGAGTCTCAATCCTGCTTCCTCGCGCAGCTTGACAGCCAGCACATTTCCCGACAGGAACACGCGGAGTGCTTCGCGTGGATTGGGAATCCGGGCATTGAGGAAGTCGCACGTCGGGTCGCTGCCAATGGTGCCGTCGGCGGTGTTCATGATGCTGAATCCGGCATCGGTAATCAGCAGGGTGCGGAGCGTGTCGAGTGTGAAGACATTCGTCACATCGGCGTCCACCGAACATTTGCCCTTGTAGTTGAACTGAACGTCGTACAGTTTGAAGTCATGGCCGCTGCTGACCCAGAAACTGGTGTCCGACTGGCGTATCACCTGTCCGACGACGCCATCGAGGCTGATGTTGCGGATGGGGCGGTACTGGCGCGAAGGCATCTGCAGGGCATAGAGGGAGAGCTGGTTGTCGTAATAGCCCAGGATGAGGCTGTCCGAAAGTTCGACGGGCGGACGGTAGCCACCGGGGCAAAGCATCGAGGCTGTGCCGTCGGGGAAGACGATGCACGACCCCACGAAGGTGGTGACCATGCACCAGTCGGGGTGATGCGTGAGGTAACGCACCTCCACGATGTTGTTGTTGGGCAGCGAGCAGCTGTCGGTGGTCGAAAAGTACTGGGTGTAGTTCTGTCCGTCGAAACGGTTCAGCCCGTATTCGGTGCCTATCATGATGTAGCCCTCAGGGCTTTCGGCAAATGCCTTGACCTGCTGGCTCGAAAGGCGATCGCCGAGTCGCGTGTAGTCGTGCCGGGGCATACCTGGTTGGGGCGTGAACCGATGGATGGCGGCGGTGATCAGCAGCAGGGCCAGCAGACAGCCCATGCCGATGAGCAGCCATCGTGGCGTGTTCGAAGAGATTCTTTTTCGGAAGATGTGCGTTTTCATGTCGCAAAGATAACGACTTTTTGCGAAATGTGCAAATAATAGGGCAAAAAAGCCCGCCGACACACGAAAATATGCCGACGGGACACACACATATAAAACTAAAAGGGGTTTTACTCGACAGTCCACTCGGCACTGTCGTTACCTTGGGCGGTGCGTACCTCAATGCGGTTGACACCCTTTTGCAGTTTGACGTTCTTCCATTCGCAGGTGGCGTAGGCATCGGTCTTGCAGGTTCCTATCTGCTTGCCGTTGACGAAAAGCTTGGCCGAAGGAGCTGTGGTGAAGACGATGACGTCGGTGACGTCCTCCTTGCGCTGGGTGAAGTCCTTCGAACAGAGGTGAACCGTCGCTTCCTGCTTGTTCCAGTTCGCCTTGTAGCAGTAGAATGCATCCTTGCGGCGCTGGCGGTCGTGGCTCACGAGTCCCTTGTCGTTGAGGTTGTTGGTGTCACCTTCGCGACGCAGGGCAGAACCGAAGTCGAACATGTTCCAGACGTAGGAGCCCCAGATGTAGTCGCGTTCGGCAATCATCTGCAGGTGCTGGCGGTGGCTGGCGGTCTGCTTCTCCATGGGGTGCCAGCGTCCACGGGAGGAAGCACGCACATCCTTTTCCTCGACGAACTGGCTCACGTGCTGGCTGAAGGCTGCACCTGCTCCGTATTCGCTGATGCAGATCTTTACATCGGGATACTTGGCGTGCCATTGGTCGAAGAAGGTGGCGAAGTCGGCAATGTGTCCCTCGTACCAACCGAAGTACTTGTTCCATCCCATCAGGTCGGTGATGAAGTTGAATGGTCCTTCGAAGCAGGTGGCTGCCGTGGTGTAGCGATGCGGATCCAGTTCGTGGGCTATGGCATTGAGCTCCGAGGTGATGGGCATATGATTGCCTGGTACTTCGTTGAAGATGCCCCAGCAGAAAATCGATGGGTGGTTGTAGTTCTGGATAATCATCTCGCGGAGCTGCAGGCGCAGGTTGTCGTCGAGCTGAGTGGGTACGTAGTTGCTGACAAATGGGATCTCTTCCCAGATGAGCAGACCGCGGCGGTCGGCTTCGTAGAACATGTAGTGGGCCTGTGGGTAGTGGGCGAGACGAATCGAGTTGACACCCATCTCCTGGATGATGTCAAGGTCGGTGTCGTGCTGTTCCTTTTTGAGGGCAGAGGCATACTGCTCCCAGTCCTGATGGCGCGAAACGCCACGGAGTTTGAGCGGACGGCCATTGAGGAAGAAGCCCTTGTCCTTGTCAATCCAGAAGTAACGCAGACCAATGGTATCTTCCACGCGGTCCACCTCCTTGTCATCGCGCTTCAGCACGGTGACGACTTTATAGAGGTAGGGGTCGGCGGTGCCATTCCAAAGGTGGGGACGGTCGATGGCTACGTTGATGAGTGCCTGGTCGCGATAGATGCCGGTGGAACTGCTGCTGACTACGGTATTGCCCTCGGCATCGAGCACAGTGAACTCCACTTCGCAACCTTTGTAGTCGCTCTTGGTCGAAAGGTGTACCTCGGCCGATAGTTCGGCACGCTGCTCATTGACGAAATTCTGGTGAACGAGGAGTCCGTCAGAACCATAGTAAAGGGGTGAAATGCAGACATCGTCGGTCACTTCGAGCCAAACGTCGCGATAGAGACCGCCCAGGATGTTGAAGTCACCCGTCTGTGTGGCAACGTCGAAGGCATGTGCATTGTTGCAGGTCACAGAGAGGTAATTCTTCTTGCCGTAGTCGAGATAGTCGGTGAGTTCGACGGCAAAGGCATTGTAGGCTCCCTTGTGCACTGCGATCTGCGAGAAGTTGACCAGGATATTGGCTACACTGGCTGCTCCTTCAAATTTGACGAAGACGCGCTTGCCTCGCCAAGTCTCAGGCACATCGAGTTCCTTGATGTAGGTGCCTTCGCCACGATAATAACCGGCATCCGACATGAAGTCGTGCTCGTTGAAGGTGTGAGGCAAGTTTACTACGGTGTCGGCTTTCGGGATGTAGATGTCAGGATAAACGCCCCATGGTGTGACGGTGCCTTTGCGGTATTGCCACTCGGCGTTGAGGCTGGTGACCTCTCGAGCTTGTGCGGTCGCGGCAGCCCCAATGAGGAGGGCAGCTGCGAGGAGGAATTGATTCGTGTAACGCATAGGTGGGAGGGGTTGATTATTTTATTTCCAGAGTTCGGCTTGTTCAACGAATTCGTTCACATCAATCTCACCCTGTGGAAGAGGCAACTGAGCGAATTTGGGCTGGAAGCCCTGGCTGGCGGTCTCGGTGTAGGAGATGTTGTAGCCGTTGACGTTCTGTTCGAGGGTGTTGTTGTTGTCCGAATGGTCGTAAAGTCCGTGGAGCGATGGGATGCGCTTGCCCTTGTCCTTGTAAGCGTCGGCGATGATGCCCCAGCGTACGAGGTCGGGGAAACGGCTGCCTTCGAAGCAAAGCTCCAGACGGCGCTCCTTCTGGACATCGGTCAGCGTATAATTGCCACGCATCTTGCTGGCATCTTCACGAGCGCGACTCTTGATCTGGTTGAGGTATTCGTCGCACTTGGCCTGGTTGCCGCCATTGGCGGGAAGTTCAGCCTCGGCTGCAAGCAGAAGCACGTCAGCATAGCGGAAGAAGACGATGTTCTGGGCAATCTTGTGAACTACGACACGCTCCTCGGCACGCGAAGGAACCTTGGTGCAGAAGTATCCGGCATTGCCATAGATGGTCTTGCCTTCCTGTATGCGCAGTGGAATCTGAACAAGCTGCTTATAGGTCTTGAGAGTCTCATTGAGACGCCAGCCATCTTCACCCTCCATTTCTACGAATGCCTCGTAGAGTTCCTGGCTGGGGTTGAAGAAACCGTATGACTCGTTCGAGCAGTTGATGGCACCGGAAGACTGTGCGGCATCGAGTTCGGCAATGTTGAACATCTCGGTACGCCAGCCCAGACGCTGTACGGAGTAGATGTAAGAGAGGTTGTTGGCGTCGAACACGCGATTGTTTTCGAACATGCTCTCGGTGCTGAATTCGCCAGCCTTGTGGAACTGGTCGTCGAAGTCATTGGTGACGAGGGCATACTTGCCCGAATTGATAACGGCCTCGAGGGCTGTGCGTGCATCGCTCCACTTGTTGGCGCCGGTAAAGGTGCTTTCATAGACGTAGGCCTTGCCCAGCAGACCTTGTGCAGTCTGTTTGGTCACGTTGACCATCTTGTCGTTCACGCTGCTCTTCTCAAGCATGGCACCCGAATTGATGGCTTCGGTGAGGTCCTGCTCGATTTGAGCGTAGATCTCGGAAGGCGAGGCAACGGGCTTGGCGTATTTGCCGTCGGTGATCTCTTCCACGATGAGAGGCACACTGCCGAAGTGGCTGGTGAGCTTCAGGTAGCAGAAGGCACGGATGGTCTTGGCCTCGGCGATGATGCGCTGCTGGGTAGGAGTCGAACCCTGTACGTGGCTTACTAGCAGATTGGCACGATAGATGGTGGTGTAATAGATCTTGAAGAGGTTGGCGATCTTGGCATTGCTGGCCGTGTAGCGGAGTTCGTTGATTTCCTCCCAGCCGCTGTCATTGCCACGGGCACCACCGCCTGTATAGCAGTCATCGGAGATGGCAAAGCCGAAGTGCTGTTCGCCGGTGTACCAGTTGTTGTAGTCACTGGTCTGTGAATTGAAGGTGGTATAGAGGGCAGCGAGTCCTTCGAGGCACTCAGCATCGTTGCTGTAGAAGGAGTTGGCGCTGACGGCTCCGTGCTGCTCCACGTCGAGTTCATCCTGGCAGGAAGAGAAAGACATCACACCTGCAGCGAGTGCTGCTATGAATATATAACGTTTCATAATCAGAATTATTATATGTAGTTAGAAAGTAAAATTCAAACCGAACACAAGTTTCTTGGAGTTGGGGAAATTGCCGAGGTCAACGCCAAGTGAGGTGGTGGAGCCGCTCGAAGCTTCGGGGTCGAGACCAGGATAGCTGGTGAAGACGAAGAAGTCATCCAGCGAACCATATACGCGGAGGTTGTTGATGTGCATCTTCTTGCAGAGGTTCTTCGGGAGGGTATAGCCCAATTGGATCTGTTTGATCTTGAAGTAGGAACCGTCGAATACCACGGCCGAGCTGTTCCAATAGACGCTCTCCTGGTAGTCCATACGTGCATACTTCGCGTTCTGTCCGGGTGCAGTCCATGCATCCTCGTAGTAGGTGGCCAGGCGGTTGGTGCTTGGACGGTCGGTCTTTACAAGGGCGCAGTAGATGTCGTTGCCAGAGGTTCCCTGACCGAAGACGGTGAGGTCAAGGTTCTTGTAGCCGAGGTTGATGGTGAGACCATAGGTCAGATCGGGGATGGCCGAACCGATCATGGTGAGGTCGCTCGATGCTGCATTCTCCGAAAGGCTGCCGTCAGCTTTTACGAAGACGGGGTTGCCGTTCTCGGGATTGATGTGGTCAACCTTGTAGCCGCGGAAGTACCATACGGGATAACCCTCCTCGAAAGCGGTGACAGTGGTTCCGTTGTAGGATGTGCCGTTGATGCGGTCGATCGAATGGTCGAGGTAGGTCACCTCGTTGCTCAGTGTAGCAAGGTTGGCAGTGATGCTGTACTTGAAGTCGCCCTTCTGGTCCTTCCAGCTCAGGTCGAATTCCCAGCCCTTGTTCTCGACGTCACCGGCGTTGACGGGCGAAACAGTGTTGCCGATGGTGAGTGTCGGCGAAGTGTTGCTCACGAGCAGGTCCTTGGTCTTCTTGACGTAATAGTCCATGCCGAAGGTAAGGCGGCTGCGGAAGAAGCTGGCATCCAGACCGAAGTCAGTCTGCTCGGAGGTCTCCCACTTCAGGTTCTTGTTGCCTGTCGAAGAGGGGAGCGAAGAGGTGGTGTAGTTGCCTTGGCCTGGTACGAACGAGAAGCCTGCAATCGAAGTGATGGCATTGGCATAGGCGAAGTTCGAAAGACCGGCGATCGAACCGTTCTGGCCCCAGCTGGCGCGAAGTTTCAGGTTGGTGAGGAACTGCTGATCCTGTGGGAACCACTTCTCCTGGCTGATGGTCCAACCGGCGCTGACTGCAGGGAAGTAACCCCAACGCTGTGCCTCAGGAAGGATGGAGAGGTCGGCAGCATCGGCACGCATGGTGAACTGCAGCATATAGCGGTTGTCATAGCTATAGGAGAGACGACCGAAGTAAGAGAGCTTGTTCACGGTGAGGTCGTCACCGGCATGGAGCAGGCTTGTTGCGCTTGCCGAAAGGTAGGAAGGATAAGCATAGTTGGGCTTGTCGGCCTGCAGACCGGTACCGCCAGTCTGGGTGGTTCCGGTGCGATCGGACGAGAACGAGGTACCGAGCATCACGGTGATGTCGTTCTTGGCAATGCTCATGTTGTAGTTGGCGAAGTTCTCCCACTGGTAGTACTTCTTCTGTGTGGCAGTCTGGTTGACGGTGGGATCCTGCACGTTGCGGGCAGCGGTGGCATAATAGGCAGCCTGGTAGATGTTGTTGAACATCGAGGCGAAGCGATAGCCGAGGCGGCTGGTGAACACCAGACCCTTGATGGGCTTGAAGTTGAGGGCGGTGTTGCCCTGGGTGAAGGTGCCCCATGTGCGCTGCGAGCGTGTGTTGATGAGGATGTAGGGGTTGATGTCGTCACCCAACTGGAACTTCGAGATGCCGTAGTAATTGCCTTCGCCATCGCTGACGAGCTTGCGACCATTGTCGAGAAGTTCCTGCATGTTCTTTGGCAGGTTGTTCTCGGGATAGGTGTTCTTGGTCAAAGGATCGAGGGCAAGGGCTGCACGAAGCACGGATACGTAGGGGTCGTTCTCGGCAAGGGAGTTCTGGGCATGATAGGTCACGCTGTTCTGCGACGAAATCTGGAGCCAGGGCTTGATGTTGTATTCGGCGTTGACGCTACCTGCGAAACGCTTGTAGGTGTCCTTGTCGGTCTTGACGATACCGTCGTTGCCGGTGTAGTTGAACGAGATATAGACGTTGCCCTTGTCATTGCCGTTCTGGAAGTTGACGCTGTGCTTCTGCATGAGGCTGGTCTCGAAGAGCTCGTCGCACCAGTTGATGTCGGTGCCGTCCCATTCCTTGGCAAGGCTTTCGCCGATGCCGCCGCTCTTCAGGTTGTAGGCGAGGTACTGGTCGGCGTTCATCACCTCGGCTTTGCGACCCAGGCTCTGGATGGCGAACTGTGCGTTGTAGCTGATCTTGCCGATGCCTTCGGCCTTGGCGCCACGCTTGGTGGTGATGAGGATTACACCGTTGCCAGCCTCAGCACCGTAGATGGCAGCCGAAGCGGCATCCTTCAATACCTCCATCGACTCGATGTCGGAGGGGTCGATGTTGACAATCGAATTGACGCGAACGCCATCGACTACATAAAGAGGGTTGGAAGTTGAGTTGGATGAGAAACCACGCACGCGGATGCTCGACTCGGTACCAGGAGCAGCCGACGAACTGATCATCTGCACGCCTGCGGTCTTACCTTGAAGCGACTGGTTGACATCGACAACCGTACGGTTCTCGATATCGCCCGACTTGACGGACGAAATGGCACCCGTCAAGTTCGACTTGCGCTGTACGCCGTAACCTACCACCACTACGTCCTCAAGAAGCTCGGAGTCTTCGAGCAGGGTGATGTCGATGACGGTGCGGTTGCCCACGGGAATCTCCTGCGATGCATAGCCGATGAACGAGACGGCGAGCACCTGGTTGGGGCTTACATTGGGGATGGAATAACGGCCATCAAGGTCGGTGGTCGATCCGTTGGTGGTGCCTTTCACCAGCACGGTTGCACCCATGACGGGTTCTCCTGTCTGGTCGACGATGGTACCAGTGATGGTCTGCTGGGCCCACACCTGAGCTGAGGTCACCAGCGAGACGACAGCTGCTAACAATAGCATGCCGATTCGTTTGCAGAGATTTTTGCTTCTCATTTCAATTAGTTTTAAATATGTAAATAATCAGATTCTTTTTCCAAAGAATGAATAAATGATGAAAAATCTGCTGCAAAGATAGGGATAAAGAGAAAGGGTTGTGAGCATGGGAGTCCAATCGAAGGAAACAGGCGTCCGCTGTCGGGCCATCAGCGTCCAACGGGCCATCAGCGTCCAAATCAGGGGGTCAAAACGTACACAACGACATGCTTCTGCTCGAAGCCGAACGAGCAGAGCAGGCGGGTGATGCACCCGCAACCGTTGGCGATGGCATCGGTCATCAGCCCGTCGCGCAGGGCATGGTGTTCCACCTGGTCGAGCGCCTGCTGGTGCATCTTGTCAAGATCTGCCTGGCTCCACTTGTCGCTGTCGTGGAAGACGGTCTTGTCGCTCGGATTGCATCGGCGCGTGAGGATGCCTGGTGCCGGCAGGCGCACGGTGATGGCACTGTCGCCCTGGAGGGTGACATCGGCTTCGGTGAGTCGGCTGAGGTCGAAGCCTGCTTCGATGGTGACATTATAGATGATGACAAGATCGTCGTCGGGGATGGGCCACTGTCGGTCCTTGGTGCTTACGATGGGCAGTTCCTCGTAGTAGGAGGCTGTGACGAACTGCTGCATCGAGCGGATGCTCTCGACGATAGGGGTGTCGGTCCAGATGGTCTGTTGGGGCACAAAAGCTTCGTGCATGCGTCGGCCCAGTCGGCTGAAAGGTGTCTCGACACCAGGGAGCAGGTGGATGCCCCAAAGGATGATGGCTGCCAGGAGGAGCCAGCCTATTGTCTTGAGGATTGTTTTCATAGCTTATTCGAATACGATTTTACAACGGGAAGGATTGTAGCCCGCCTGCGACAACATGGAACGGAAGAACACTTCGGCCTTAGCTTCGGCCTGTGGGATGATGCCGAGCTTTTTGATGGTGAGCTTCACCTGTTTCTCGCCTTCGGCCAGCACGGCATTGCGCTCGGCTGCAGTGAGATCGCTCGAGATGCCGGTGATGCGTTCGTAGACGTGACGCACCTCGCTGTTGGGGATGTTCACATCGAACACCTCGCAGTGGGGTAGGGTGAGCATAACGGTGCTGTCGCTGGCTATGGCAAGCGCATCGGGTTGTATCTTGCTTGTTTCCATGCCTGCCGTGACGTGGGCGGTGAGGCTGTAAAGCACTTCTTTGTCGCCGAGTATGCGCCAGACGGTCTGGTCCTTGCTGCCGCAGATCTCGCGGAGGGTGTATTCGACGAAGACCAGCCGGCTTTCTTCCTGCAGACGGGCAAGACGCTGCTGTGCCATGGCTTGGCGTCGTTGCGCCTCGTCGCCTTCGATGCTGCTACATGCGCAGAGAAGCGCCGTCATGACGAGCAAAGACACGTAGGTTAGATGTTTCATGGGGATAATAGGGGAATAATAGAAATGTATGGCGCAAAGATAAGGTCTTTTTCCGGAATCTCCAAATTTTTGTTCCAAAAAACGTGCATAACCGAGGCTGGCACCATCCTCACGGACGATGCCAGCCTCGAATTACACATATACACACATATTTTTTACTAACACTTTAACTGCTGCAAAGATAGGGGAAACGGGTGAAACAGAATAGCATTTTTCGTTCAAAGTGGGGAGATTTCAACATTTGTTGCATTTTTTGAATCAAAAATTGCATAAATCTGATGAAAAATTTGGAGAAAAACGCAATTTTCGCTATTTTTGCCCTCAAAAGATAGTAGAATAATACCGTTATGAAACGACATCTTTATCGCCTTATTATATTTCTTCCCTTGCTCGTCGTCGCCTTGTGCTTCGTGTCGTGCGGGGAAGCAACGACTGTGGATTACCGCATCGGCGTTTCGCAATGCAGCGACGATGCCTGGCGCACCAAACTCAACGAGGAGATGCGCCGCGAACTCCTGTTCTACCCGGGTGTCACCCTCGAAGTGCGTTCGGCCGACGACGACAACGAGCGCCAGGCGCGCGACATCGACTACTTCATCGGTCAGGGCGTCGATCTGCTCGTGGTTTCGCCCAACCGTGCCGACTCGCTCACGCCCGCCGTGTCGAAGGCATTCGATGCAGGCATTCCCGTGATTGTGGCCGACCGAAAGGTGACGGGCGACAAATATACGGCTTTCGTGGGCGGCGACAACTTCGAGGTGGGCAAGCTGCAGGGCGAGTACCTGCAAAGGGTGTTGCCCCGAGGCGGCAAGGTGCTCGAGGTGATGGGCCTGATAGGCTCGACGCCCCAGGAATTGCGTCATCAGGGCCTCGTCGAATCGCTCAGCGATACGGGCGACCGTTATCAGTTCGTGCAATGCATGGGTGCATGGAAGCGCGACAGGGGCGAAGCCGAGGTGCGGAAGGTGCTTGCGCAGCATCCCGACATCAGGGTGATACTGGCACAGAACGACCAGATGGCCATCGGGGCAAGCCGTGCCCTGCAAAATGCCCAGCTCGACCATAAGGTCTTCATCATGGGCGTGGATGGCCTGACGGGCGCGGACAATGGCATCGAAGCCATCCGAAACGGTACGATCGATGTGTCGGCCACCTACATCACAGGCGGTGACCTGATAGTGCAGACGGCAATGAAGATCTTGCGCGGCGAACCGTTCGAGCGCGATGTGGTGCTGCCCACGTCGCTCATCGACATAGGTTCGGCCAAGAGCATCGACAACGTCTATCGCGAAGTGGACCACCAGATCGAGACGGTGAAGATGCTGCAGGCGCGTGCCGACTCCTACTGGCGGCAGCTCGACCTCGAACGCACCCTGATGTACGCGCTGCTGGCACTGCTGGCGATGGCGCTCCTGTTCCTTATATTCTATTATAGCAACTACCGCCAGAAACGTCGTCTGGGCGAAAGCCTCAACCGACAGAAGGCGCTGCTCAAGGCGCAGCGTGACCAGCTTGCCGAGCAGAACATCCAGCTCAAGCGCCTGAGCCAGCAGGTCGAGGAGGCCACCAAGGCGAAGATTGCCTTCTTCACCAACGTGAGCCATGACTTCCGCACGCCGTTGACACTGATTTCGGCACCCTTGGAGCAGATACAGCAGAAACTCGACCGCGGTGAACTCGATGGTGCGGGTGGCAAGGACGCTGAGGCGACTCAGCTCCTGAACCTGGCGTTGAAGAACGTCAAGGTATTGCAGCGACTGGTGGGCCAGTTGCTCGACTTCCGCAAACTGGAGAGCGGAAAGCTCGACCTCGACCTGAAGCCTGTCGATCTGCGCCAGGCTTGTCAGACCAGTTTCGGCTACTTCAAGGGCCTTGCTTACAAGAAGCACATCAAGCTCGACTTTTCGGCCGACGAAGGCGACTACCGCACCATGGCCGACCTCCCCAAGCTCGAACGCGTCTTCTTCAACCTCATGGGCAATGCCTTCAAGTTCACGCCCGAAAATGGAAAGATTGCAGTATCCCTCTCAACCTCAAACCCTTCAAACCCCTCAACCCCCTCAAACTCCTCAAACCCCTCGAACCTTTCGAACCCTTCGAACCCCTCGAACCCCCGCATCCTCTTGCGGGTCTCCGACACCGGTCCCGGCATCAATGTGGAACACATCCAACGCATCTTCGAAAACTTCTATCAGGTCGATTCGGCGCGTCATGAAGGATCGGGCATCGGCCTGGCTGTGGCAAAGAGCTTCGTCGAACTTCATGGGGGCACCATCGAAGTGCAGAACCAGTCGGTGGGTACAGGTACCATCTTCACCGTCAGCATCCCACGTGTAGCCGTGACCGAGGACGAAAACGCCGAAGCCGTCGATCCGCAGATCGATGCAGCGACCATCGAGACCGAGCTGGGCGATTCGTTCGAAGGCGAGAACATCCTCGAGAGCCAACCCAAGCCCCTGGTGCTGGTCATCGACGACAATGCCGACCTGCGCCAGTATATGCAGATGCTGTTGGGCGAACACTATCGTGTCATCACGGCAGGCGACGGACTGACGGGTGTGGGCAAGGCGATGCGTACCGTGCCCGACGTGATCGTCTGCGACATGATGATGCCTGTGATGGACGGCATCGAGTGTTGTCGCCGCCTCAAGCAGGAGGTCAACACCAGCCACATCCCCATCCTGATGCTCACTGCCAATGCCATGGACGAACATCGCATCGAAGGTCTGACCGAAGGTGGCGCCGATGCCTACATGTCGAAGCCCTTCAATGCCGACGTGCTCCGTGCCCAACTCCGTTCGCTGGTCAACAATCATAACCGCGTGCGTGACTTCTTCGGCTCATCGGGCATCATCACCCCTTCAAACTCAGGACCCCTCAGAACCTCTCAGAACCCTTCGAACCTTTCGAACCCCTCAGAACCTCTCAGAACCCCCTCTTCCCTCGACGACAAGTTCCTCGTCAAGATGAAGGAAATCATCGAGCGCAGCTTCAGCGATTCGGACTTCGGTGTGGAGCAGTTGGGCGACATGATGGGCATGAGCCGTGCACAACTCTATCGCAAGACCAAGGCGCTGACCAACTACTCGCCCGTCGAACTCATTCGCAACATACGACTCAAGCGAGCACAGCAGATGTTGGCTCAGGGCGACGACACCATTGCCCAGGTGGCCTATTCCGTAGGCTTCACCGCTCCAAGCTATTTCACCAAGTGCTATAAGGACTTTTTTGGCGAAATGCCCAACGAACTGGTGAAGAGAAAAACAGGAAATAACTAAGGAAATAACCGAAAATAACAAAATCGTTCGTTTGATAGAATATTTGTTGTAGATTTCGCGTCTGCAACAAATATTCTTTTTTGTGCATCATTCGTTTCATCTGCTTTTTTCGAAAGGTCGTATCTTTGCGCCGCAAAATCGAGGAAACCCTCTCGAACCCCTCAACCCCTCGCTTCTCTCGGACGCGACCAACGGGAGCAACCCTTCGAACCTCTCGAACCTCTCGAACCCCTCGAACCTCTCGAACCCTACAAAACCAACATACATCTTTAATTTTTAAAACCAAACGCAAATGAAACGATTCCTTTTGATTACAGTCATGGTGCTCTGCACCGCCGCGCTGGCCATCGGTCAGACAATGACTGTCCGTGGCAACGTCATTTCGAAGACCGACGGCGAACCCATCATCGGAGCCTCGGTCTATGTGACCGGTAACACCACTACTGGCACGATGACAGACTTCGACGGCAATTTCATGCTTGAAGTGCCGCAGAACACCGAGAGCATCACGATCTCGTACATCGGTTTCCAGAGCCAGCAGCTGAAGCCCGAAGCTCAGATGAACGTTGTGCTGAGCGAAGATGCCGAGATGCTCGAAGAGTTCGTGGTTGTCGGCTACACCGTGCAGCGCAAGGCCGACCTCACGGGCGCCATCTCGGTGATGGACATGAAGAAACCTACCTCCGAAGGTAGTCCCTCGATGGTCAACTCCATGCAGGGCCGACTCCCCGGCGTAAGCATCACCACCGATGCAGCTCCTGGTGGCGGCGGCTCCAACATCCGTGTACGTGGTATGGGTACCATCAACAACAGTTCCCCGCTCTACGTCATCGATGGTGTGGCTTCGACCGAAAACCTTAACTCCCTCAACCCTGCCGACATCGAGAGCATCCAGGTCCTCAAGGATGCAGCCTCGGCTTCTATCTACGGTTCGCGTGCCGCCAACGGCGTAGTCATCATCACCACCAAGCGCGGCAAGGGCGACCGCCTGTCGGTCAATGTCGGCTACAGCGCTTCGATGCAGACCATCGCCAGCAAATATGACCTGCTCAATGCACAGCAGTGGGGCGGCGTCTACTACCAGGCCATGGCCAACGACAATGCGCTGGGTGCCATCAACACCGACCTCTACAGCTTCGATGGCAGCGGCAATGGCACACTGCGCAGCACGAGCGCCAGCGGTTACGAACTGGGCAACAACAACTGGCAGGACGTCATCTATCGCACCGCCTGGACCCACAACATGAACGCCAGCGTCAGCAACAGCGGCGAGAAGGGCACGATGATGTTCTCGGTCAACTACATCAACCAGGACGGTATCCAGAAGGAGACTTTCTATCAGCGCTTCAGCGGCCGTCTCAACAGCACCTATAACGTGAGCAAGTGGTTCACCGTAGGCGAAAACCTCATGGTGGCCAAGTGGATGCAGAACTTCGACGCTTCGGCAGGCGACCGTGGCATCGCTTCGCTGGCCATGCTCCAGCACCCCGGCATTCCCACCTACCAGAGCAATGGTCTGTTCTCCGATCCGATGGTGATTGCAGGTTCCGACTATGCCAACCCCATGCAGAGCCTCTACAATGCCAAGGACAACCGCAGCGAGAGCTGGCGTATCTTCGGCAATGCCTTCGCCGAGTGGAAGCCCGTCAAGGGACTCACCCTCAAGTCGAACATCGGTATCGAGCACGTTCAGTACAATAATAATAATTATGGTCACAAGATCCACGCCACCGACGGCGATGCATCGGTTTCGGTAAGCCGTGCCTACGGACAGGGCGACACCTGGACCTGGACCAACACCGCCACCTATGTCGGCAACTGGGGCAAGCACAACCTCGTCGGGCTGGCTGGTATCGAGGCCATCGGTTACAAGAGCGACGGCATGTCGGCTTTCCGCGATGGCTATGCTTTCGAGGATAAGCATTTCATGGTGCTCGATGCAGGCACTGGTCATCAGACCAACGGCGGCTCGAAGGCCGAATGGGCACTCTTCAGCTACTTCTTCAAGGCTGACTACAACTTTGCCGACCGCTATCTTGCCAGCTTCACCGTTCGTCGTGACGCCACCTCGCGTCTCCACAAGGACAACAACTCAGGCATCTTCCCAGCCTTCACCCTCGCCTGGCGTCCCACCGCCGAGGCCTTCTGGAAGGAGAATGACTTCCTCACCGACCTGAAGATTCGTTTCGGTTGGGGCCAGAACGGTAACCAGAGCGCCATCGGCGACCCAACCGCCTACTACAGCCTCTATGCTTACGATCCGGGCAACTCGTCGTACGACCTCAATGGTACCAACACCAACGTCGTTTCGGGTATCAAGGTATCCTACACCGGCAACAAGGACCTCAAGTGGGAGACCACCACGCAGACCAACGTCGGCCTGGACATGCAGTTCTTCCACGGTGCCCTCGGCCTGAGTGCTGACTGGTACTACAAGAAGACTACCGACATGCTCTATCAGCCACCCGTGCTTACCGTAGCCGGCGAAAATGCAGTCATCTACCTCAACCAGGGCGAGATGGAGAACACCGGTCTTGAGTTCCAGCTCGACTATCGTTCGCCCGAATATTCCAACGGTTTCAGCTGGAGCGCTTCTGCCAACTTCTCGGCCTACCGCAACAAGGTGGTGAAGATCTCCGACAGCAAGCATTCCGATGGCGAGGACATCCGCATCATCGAAGGCGAGCCTATGGGCGTTTACTACGGCTACATCGTCGATGGCATCTTCCAGAATGCCGAAGAGGTTTCCAACTCTGCTGTTCAGGGTGGCAAGGGCATCGGGCGTCTGAAGTACCGCGACATCAATGGCGACGGCGTCATCACCTCTGAGGACCGTTCCATCATCGGTGATCCGAATCCCGACTTCACTGCAGGTCTCAACCTCGACTTCTCGTGGAAGGGTCTTACCCTTAGCATGTTCTTCACAGGCGAGTTCGGCTTCGACATCTACAATTCGAACAAGCGTCAGCTCGAGTTCGTAAGCTCAGGCAACACCTATACCAACCGTGGCACTGCCATCCTCGATGCCTGGACACCCAACAACACCGGCGCTACCATCCCTGCTTTGACCTACAACGACAGCAACGACGAAAAGCGCATGTCAACCTACTTCGTGGAAGATGGTTCCTACCTCAAGATGAAGTACATCAAGCTCGGCTACGACATTCCTTCGAAGTTCTGCAACCGCATCAAGGTGGCCAACCTCAACCTCTTTGCCCAGCTTGAGAACATCTTCACCATCACCGATTACAGCGGTCTCGATCCCGAACTCAATCTCGGTGGCTGGGGCTGCCGCGAGGACAACGGTGCCTATCCACGTTCGCGTACTCTCTCCTTCGGTCTTAACGTAGCATTCTAATTTGTTTTTTCATCACGAATTAGAGAATTAGCGAATTTTCACATCAGATAATATTAAATCGATCAATTAGATATGAAACTCTATAATATTTTTGCTACAAGTCTCCTCTGCGGTGCCGCCTTTTTCATGGCAAGCTGCAATGATATGCTCGAGACTTATCCCTACGGTCAGTTCACCGATGAGCAGATGGACGAGAATGCCGTCGATGGTCTGATGGCAGCAGCTTACGCAGGCCTGGAGGCTCACTTCATCGGCAACAACGAGGCTTTCTCGGGCCCATCCACCAACTGGGTCTTCGACGTACGCTCCGACGATGCCCTCAAGGGCGGTAGCGGCACTTCGATGGAGAACAACATCCACCTGCTCGAGATCTCCAGTATCTCGGCCACCAACCCCACCTGCCTCTTCAAGTGGGAGAACAACTACTACGCCATTTCGCGTGTCCACATCGCAATGCGTTCGGTGCAGAATGCCACTTCGCTTAGCGAGACCGTCAAGGCCCAGTATCTCGGCGAACTCAAGTTCCTCCGTGCCTACTACTACTTCGACCTCTATCGCATCTTCGAGCGCTTCCCCTATTTCACCGAGGACGAGAACGCCAGCGAAATCCGCTACGACCGCTATACCCGCGCCGAGATGATAGGCTTCATTCTCGACGACCTCAAGGAGGCTTATTCGGTTCTTCCCGATCGTCAGACTTCGGTAGGCCGTGTGAACAAATTTGGTGCTGCTGCCATGCTGGCACGTGTCAGCGCCTACGAGCGCAACTGGAACGACGTGGCCACCTATGCCAAGTCTGTGATCGACTGCGGACAGTACGCCCTCTACGACAACTACGGCGACATGTCGAAGATCGAGTTCAACAATACCCGCGAGTCAATCCTCGCCATGCAGTGCTCCAATGTGAACAACAATTCGCACATCAACTGGAGCAACCTGCTCAATATCACTTATAGCGAGGGCAACCTCTACGGCAGTGGCGACGACTTCTTCCACGCTTCCCAGAACCTCGTCGATGCCTTCCGCACCAATCCCGACACCGGTCTTCCTTTCCTCAACGACGATGCTCCCGCCGAGAGCGTGACTTCCGACTACAGCGGTTCGCTCGACCCACGTCTCGACTACACCGTCGGCCGTATCGGCTTCCCCTGGCGCGACAATGGTACGGGCAAGTACATCTACGGCAGCGCATGGATCCGCGACGCCAACACCTATAGTGGCTACAGCGGAAAGAAGTGGTGCATCGACCCCGACGATCCAATGTGTCTCAAGCAGTATCCTTACTCTTCGCCTCTCAACTTCATCTTCATCCGTTACGCCGACATCGTCCTCCTTCGTGCCGAAGCGCTCATCGAGCTTGGTCAGGACCTCAACGAGGCTCGCGACCTCATCAACCAGGTACGTCGCAAGGCCATCCGCACCGTCGAGCAGGCTGGCACCTATCTGCCCGTCGATCTCGATATCAACAAGGCCGACTACTATGTCGAGGAGTATTCTTCGGCCGGTTGGAACCAGGATTATGCACGCCGTGCCGTCCGCATGGAGCGTCGTCTGGAACTCGCTATGGAAGGTCAGCGCTGGTTCGACCTCTGCCGCTGGGGCAATGTTTCGGCCACAATGAATGCCTATTTCAAGTATGAGGCCAACTTCGAAGGCTACTACAGTGATGCCTCGATGTCCGACGACGAGATCTTCCTCCCAATCTCCCAGACCGAGGTTGACCGCAGCAACGGTCTCTATCAATAAAAGGGAACCCCAAATTAATTGTTAATTGGAACCCCAAAATTAATTGTTAATTGGAACCCCAAAATTAATTGTTAATTGTTATGCACTCATCTCTGGCGTCGCCTTCTTCTCTTCCTGTAGCGATGTCGAACTGCCAGGCGCAGCCAACGAGGGTCTGCCCACCGTCTCGGGCCTCACTTCCACCCTCGACCGTCGCGAGCTGACACTCACCTGGAATGCAGTGCCCGGTGCCACCTCTTACGTTATCTATCGCAACAACGAGGTGGAGGCCACTGTCGATGCCAGCCAGACCAGCTACGTCGTGCTCTGCCCCTATGGCCAGAACCTCACCTTCACGGTCAAGTACACCACGGCCGACGGACTCATGTCGCTTGGCCAGTCGGTCGATATCTATATCGAGGCTCCTGAGGTGCCTTCCACCGGCACGATGATGGTAGGCTATGTGCTCACTGCCAACAGTTACAGCCAGCTGCCCGACGACGATGAGGTAGCTGCCGCCGAATGGTTCGAGCAGAACTACGTCTTCCAGGGCACCGGTGCTTTCATCACTCCCGATCAGATTGCATCGCTCGACCCCAAGGTGTTCACCACCCTTTGGATCCACATCGACCGTATCGGCATCGGCAAGGGCTACGAGAACCTGCCTTTCGACAGCCAGATTCTTGGCGACATCCGCAACTATGCGGTCAATGGTGGTAACCTCTATCTCACCAAGCACGCCACCCAGCTCGTCAACGGCATTGCCCGCATCGACGACATGTACGCCCCCGGCATCTTCAGTGATGGCGAAGGCGGTGTAGGCGGCGACGTTTGGTGTGTCAACCCCGTCATCGGTTCCGGTCAGCCCGTTTCCTACAACCATCGCACCCACGCCCTCTTTGCAGGCATCGAGGGTGACGACCCCAACAACTACGGCTTCTACAACTTCCCGCTCGAAGGCCCCGGCCTGCGCGAAGACCACAACTGTATGTGGGACCTCAACGCCTACGGTTTCTCGGGCGACCCCAACGTGGTGGCCAACTGGGAGGCAGCTACCAACTCGACCGTCCTCGCCACTTGGGGACACGTCCAGGACTACTGCTGCGCCGGTATCGTAGAGTTCAAGAAGGGTAGTGGCTTTGGTGGAAAGATCATCGCCAACGGCCTCTCGGCCTACGAGTTCAAGCAGAACATCGACGGTGGCAACATCTATCAGGGCAACACCGAGCGCCTCACCGCCAACGCCCTCGATTATCTGCGTGGCATCTCGAAGTTCAAAGCCGCTTATCTCCTCACAGCCGACAGCTACGAGAATCTGCCCGACGACGATGAGGTAGCTGCTGCACGCTGGTTCAAGGAGACCTACATCGACAACGACAAGGGTGCCTTCGTCACCACTGCCGACCTCGCCACCCTCGACGTTGCCATCTACAAGGCACTCTGGATCCACATCGACCGCATAGGTCTGGGCATCGGCTATGAGAACCTGCCTATCGATGCCGCAGGCTTGGCTGGCATTCGCCGTTATCTGGCCAATGGTGGTAACCTCTACCTCTCGAAGCACGCCACACAGGTCATCAGCGGTATCGCACGCATCGAGGATCGCCTCGCTCCCGGCATCTTCAGCAGTGGCGAAGGTGGTGAAGGCGGCGACGTATGGTGCGTCAACAATGTCATCGGTTCGGGCATGGAGGTCAAGTATGACCATCGTGACCACGAGATCTTCGCTGGCATCAAGCTCACCGACCCCAATGGTTACGGCTTCCCCAACTTCCCGCTCGAAGGCCCTGGCGTTCGCGAAGACCACAACTGTATGTGGGACCTCAACGCCTTCGGCTTCCCCGGCGCTCCTAATGTGGTCGTCAACTGGCAGGATGCCACCGCTTCCACCGTCCTCGCTACCTGGGGACACGTGCAGGACTACTGCTGCGCTGGTATCATCGAGTTCAATCCCACTGCCGAATTCCTGGGCAAGGCCATCTGCAACGGTCTCTCGGCCTACGAGTTCAACCAGGCTGGCGGCAATGTCTACCAGGACAATGTCGAACTCCTCACCAAGAACACCATCGACTACTTAATGGAGTGATTTTATAGATATTTAGGGATATTAAGGGACGTCACCTTCGCCTGGACTATTCTGGTCGAACCGACAATTGTTAATTATTAATTGTTAATTGAACATTCGTCCCTTAATATCCCTAATATCCCTTATAATCCCTTAATTTCCCTAAGATTACACTGCGGGGAGTCGCGACCCCGCAGTCCTTTCCTCAAACATCATAATTATGAAAAAGCTTGGAACAACCCTTTTCGTAGCTTCCCTGGGCCTGCTCACAGTGGGCCAGGCCCAGGTTCTTTCCATTAAGATGGATGATGCTACCAACATTACCGGAGCCCGCACCCCACTCATCGTCGAGGGCGTTGTGGGCAAAGCCGTTCGTTTCGACGGCTACAGTCAGTACCTCAGCCAGTCAGCCGACCTGTCGAGCTGCACGTCCGATGTGACCTTCAGTCTCTGGACAGCTCTCGAGACCTATCCCATGATGAATATCGACATCGATAGGGAGGAATACACCAGCCTGGCTGGCAACATCAACGAAGGTGCCAAGACGGGCATGTCCTTCGATGTCAGCAACCGTGGCAACTATCAGTTCAAGTGCTACGTCAACAACTCGGTCATCGTCGTCAATGGCACGGGTACACTGCCCAAATATCAGTGGAACAACCTCGTCGCCACCGTTACCATCCCTGCCAGCGGACGTGGCAGCGTGTCGCTTTACCTCAATGGTCAGAAGGTCGCTTCGGGCACCACGGCACGCAATGCATCCATCTCCTGCGGCACGGCAGCCTTCCTCGTGGGCAAGAACACCAACGACGTCCGTCAGGACAAGTTCCTGCTCAACACCATCAACGGAATCGTAGATGACATTAATATATATAATACAACGTGGAGCGCTGACGAAGTGGCTTCGAACTACCAATCCCAGCTACCCGCCGAGGCTCCCCAACTTTCTTATCCCGCTAAATATTGGGCCGACGAGATCCATCGTCCCAAGTTCCATGGCATGCCCAGCCACGCCTGGACCAACGAGAGCCATGGTATGACCTGGTCTGACGGGAAGTGGCACGTCTTCTTCCAGAAGAACGGCAATGGCCCCTACATGTGTCGTCTCCATTGGGGTCACATCGTGAGCGATAACCTCTACAACTGGACCGAAGTCAAGACCGCCATCGCTCCAGCCGAATACTACGACATCAAGGGCTGCTGGTCGGGCAGTGTGGCCGAGGATGAGAAGATCTTCGGACAATATCCCGGCATCATCTATACGGGCGTCGATTATGGCAAGGCCATGATCAGTTTCGCTTCACCCACCGATGCCACCCTCATCGACTGGACCAAGGCTGCAAACAATCCCCGCATCAATGGTCGTCCCGCTGGTCTCAGCGACGACTTCCGCGATCCCTTCTTCTTCCGCACCGAGCATGGTGCCTATATCATCGTAGGTTCGAGCAAGGGAGGCGTAGGCTGCTGCACCCTGCACAAGTACAATGAGGGCACAGGCAACTGGAGCAACGACGGCACGCTTTTCTTCCAGGGTACCAATGTCTCGTCGCACGGCACATTCTGGGAGATGCCCAATGTCACCCCGATGGGCGACGGTCGCTATCTCTTCACCGTCACTCCGCAGAACACCGGCCTTGGCGTACGCACACTCTATTGGGTCGGCAAGATTGACACCGACGGAAAGTTCCAGCCCATCGACGGCACCTGGCCCCGCACCGTCGAACTCAGCGGCATGACCAAGGACGGCTATGGCATGCTTTCGCCCACCATCTATCAGAGGGACGGCAAGACCATCGCCCTCGGCATCGTTCCCGATAAGGTGGCTTCGTCGGTCAACTACGACCTCGGTTGGGCACATTGCTACAGCCTGCCGCGCGAATGGAGCCTCGATGCCAACGGCCTGCTCCTGCAGAAACCCTATAGCGGACTTGCAGGTATGCGCAAGGAAGAAGGTGCCTACACCAATCCTGGTTTTCAGCTCAATGGCACCGAAACCATCCCGACCGTCTCCGGTCGTCAGGTCGAAGTGTGTGCCACCTTCCAGTCCACAGGCTCAGCCTTCGGCATCGATGTGCTGAAGAGTGGCAACAGTCAGGCACGCATCTCGCTGAGCGGTTCCACGCTCACCGTCGATTTCACTTCGCTGGCTCGTATCAACAACGATGGCGGCAGCTTCGGCGGTCGCTATGAGAGCGCACTGCCCACAACCATTGAGGTAGGGCAGGAGGTCAAGCTGCACGTATTCCTCGACGGCTCCATCCTCGACATCTTTGTCAACGACACCTACGCCGCTTCGATCCGCATCTATGCCAACGATGCCGACGCTACAGGTGTGGCACTCTTCGCCGAGCGCAACACGCAGGTCGTTTCTGCCTATGCCTGGAACCTCGACCCTTCGCAGGCTTCGAGCCAGGCAATCGAGGAAGTTCGCACCGACAGCAAGCCCTGTCCTTCGGGCGTCGTGTACCGTATTGAAGATGATCACTCGCTGCATCTTTATCGTGGAGAAGTTCGGATTTTTTAGGACAAATGATGCATCTTTGGCATAAAATAGTGGATGAAATGTGCGATGCAACATTTTTTTCGCATTTTGCAACATATTTTTTGTGTTCGCACACAAATATTCATTATCTTTGCACCGAAAAACTCCACGACCTCTAAATTTAATCATCTTTAATTAATACGTGAACATGAAAATTCAACATCTTCTGATCGCAGCAAGTGCAGGCCTGATGCTCGCAGCTTGCAACAACCAGCCCGCTGGTCCTTCGTTTACTGTTTCTCAGCAAGGCGACGTAACCGTTGTCGACGTAACCAATCCAACCCGCTACATTCTCCTTCCTATCGAGGAGGATAAGGGCGAGGCCCTGGTGCGTGTCAGCACCGGTGATGAAGCCGACGTTTGGATGGACGTTCGTCTTGCCATCGATACCGTCGATTACTATGTTCCCATGGCTCTGCCCGCCGGCAAGAAGGCTTGCGTCGAGATCAAGAACCTCCCCGCTGGTGCCCTCGCACTTTCCCGTCTGGAGCTCAGCGACGAATTCGACACCACCAACCGCGAGTACTATCGTCCCGCCTACCATTTCAGCCCCGCCTATGGCTGGATGAACGACCCCAACGGTATGACCTACAAGGATGGTGAGTATCATCTCTTCTACCAGTACAACCCCTACGGAAGCAAGTGGGGCAACATGCACTGGGGTCACACCGTGAGCCCCGACATGGTGCACTGGACCGAACTCCCACCAGCTATCGTACGCGACACCCTCGGTCAGATCTTCTCTGGTTCGAGCATCGTAAAGGGTGACACCATCTACAGCTACTACACCTCTGCAGGCCGTGCTCAGGTACAGTCTGGCGCATGGAGTGTCGATGGTGGCCGCACCTACACCAAGTTCGCCGACAACCCACGCATCGTGGCTGCCGACGGCCGCAACGACTTCCGCGACCCCAAGCTCTTCGAGTACAATGGCAAATACTATGTGATCATTTCTGCCGACAACGAGATGCAGTTCTTCTGCTCCGACAACCTCCACGACTGGACCTATGTCAGCGCTTTCGGCGACGGTTACGGTGCCAAGCCTCGTATGTTCGAGTGCCCCGACTTCTTCGAACTCCCTGTTGAGGGTACCAACCTGAAGAAGTATGTGATGATCGTCAACGTTAACCCAGGCTGCTGGTTCGGTGGCTCTGCCAGCGAATATTTCGTAGGCACTTTCGACGGCAAGGACTTCAAGTGCGACAACCCGAAGGAGACCGTCAAGTGGCTCGACTGGGGCAAGGACCACTATGCAGCTGTTACCTTCAGCAACGAGCCCAAGGGCCGCATCATCAGCATCCCGTGGATGAGCAACTGGCAGTATGCCAACGACCTCCCCACTCGTCAGTATCGTTCGCAGATGGGTATGCCTCGCCAGCTCTTCGCCTTCCAGCAGGGCAAGGAGGTTTACGTAGGTCAGAAGCCCGTCGATGAGATCCTCGCTCAGGTGAAGCCCGCCGAGTTCACCACCGAAGGCAACACCATCAAGCTTGGAGACAACAAGGCTCAGCTCGTCATCGATATGGATGTCAAGAACGGCAGCACCTTCTCGCTCACCAACAACGAGGGTGAGGAAGTCTTCTTCGCTTGCAAGGCCGGCCGTCTCATCATGGACCGCTCGCGTTCGGGCATCATCCCCAACGACGCTTTCGCTCCCGAGACCTACGATCCCAAGCCAGCTATGGGCACCAACAGCGGCACATGGATTCCTGTAGAGCAGATCTGCGGCAAGAAGAACACCTATCACGTGCAGCTCTGGATGGACATCTGCTCCATCGAGATGTATGTCGATGGCGGTCGTGCCACAATGACCAACCTCGTCTTCCCAAAGACTCCTTACAACGCCCTCACCGGCAATGGTCTTTCCAACGTGAAGGTTTGCACTGTTGAACTCTAATTTAGCGACTCTAAGGGATTTGAAGGGATTCTAAGGGATTTTAAGGGACAAATGTTTCCTGAATCCCATTCTCGACAAGGCGCTTCTCTCGGATGTGACCTAACGGAAACAAGGTAACGTCCCTTATCATCCCTTCATATCCCCTAATATCCCCTAATATCCCTCAAAAAAATTTATTATGAAAAAGACCTCTGCTCTTGCCATCATCCCTGTGATGCTCGCCTTCTTCTGCATGGGCTTCGTCGATCTGGTCGGCATCGCATCCAACTACGTCAAGGAAGATCTCCAGCTCTCCGACTCGGTGGCCAACGTGTTCCCTTCGCTCGTGTTCTTCTGGTTCCTCATCTTCAGTGTTCCTACAGGCATGCTGATGAACAAGATCGGCCGCAAGAAGACCGTGCTCCTCTCGCTTGTCGTCACTGTCATTTCGCTGTTCATCCCCTTGTTTGGCAAGTCGTTCCCCGTGATGCTCGTGGCCTTCTCGCTCCTCGGCATCGGCAACGCCCTGATGCAGACCAGTATTAACCCCTTGGCTATGCTTGTGATTGGTGACAAGAACCTTGCATCCACACTTACCTTCGGACAGTTCGTCAAGGCCATCGCTTCGTTCATGGCTCCTTACCTTGCCATGTGGGGCGCTACCCAGGTCATCCCATCGTTCGGTTACGATTGGCGTGTGCTCTTCTTGATCTACTTCGTTGTCGGCATCATCTCCACCGCCCTGCTTTGGGCAACTCCTATCTACGAGGAGATCAGCGGCGGCAAGTCGTCGTCGTTCATGGACTGCCTGGCACTGCTCAAGAAGCCCATTGTGCTCCTGTCGTTCTTTGCCATCATGTGCCATGTCGGCATCGACGTGGGTACCAACACCACGGCTCCTAAGCTCCTCATGGAGCGTCTGGGCATGACTCTCAATGATGCAGCCTTCGCCACTTCGCTCTACTTCATCTTCCGTACCATTGGTGCTTTCACCGGTTCGTTCTTCCTTCGCATCATGAAGACCCGCTGGTTCTTCATCATCAGCGTCATCCTGATGGCTCTCTCGATGTGCGGTATGTTCTTCGGTACTGAGAAGTGGATGCTCTATACCGCCATCGCCCTCGTAGGCTACGGCAACTCCAACGTCTTCTCGATGGCATTCTCCGAGGCTCTCCTCTCTGTTCCCGAGAAGCAGAACGAAGTCAGCGGTCTCATGATCATGGGCCTCTTCGGTGGCACCATCTTCCCACTCATCATGGGCTTCATGAGCGATGCTATGGGTCAGGCCGGTGCAGTAGCAGTCATGGCCGTCGGCGTCATCTACCTCTTTACCTATATCAAGAATATCAAGAATTAATAAAATAATTCATCACGAATTAGCGAATTATCGAATATTTCCTGTCTGCAAATCCGTTAAATCCGATTAATCCGTAGAGCAAGATAAAGTTCTCTAATTCTCTAATTCGTGATAAGAAAAACGAAATATTATGAAAAAAGACTTAATCGTAGGCATTGGCGAAGCACTTTGGGATTGTTTCCCCGAAGGCCGCAAGTTTGGAGGCGCTCCAACCAATTTTGCATATCACTCTGGTCAGTTCGGCTGGCACAGCATCGTTATCTCTGCTGTAGGTCAGGACGCACTGGGTGACGAGATTCTCGAAATCATCAAGGGCATCAAGCTCGACAGTCGCATTGCTCGCGTAGCTTATCCCACTGGCACCGTACAGGTAACCCTCAGTGGCGATGGCATTCCCGCATATGAGATCTGCGAGAACGTAGCATGGGACAACATCCCCTGGACCGACGAGCTCGAATCTATTGCCAAGCGCACACGTGCCGTATGCTTCGGTTCGCTTGCTCAGCGCAGCCCCGTGAGCCGTGCCACCATCCTCAAGTTCCTCGACACGATGGATCCCGACACCGAGCGCATCTACGACATCAACCTTCGTCAGCACTTCTATAGCCTCGAGGTTATCGAAGCCAGCTTGAAGCGTGCCACCATCCTCAAGCTCAACGAGGAGGAGATCGAGATTGTCAGCGCACTCTTCCACCTCACAGGTTCGGCCGAGGAGCGTTGCCGTCAGCTCATCAGCAAGTTCGACACTCTCCAGACCGTCATCCTTACCTGTGGCGCTGTGGGTTCGAACGTCTTCACTGAGAACGAGACTTCCTACGTCGATACTCCAAAGGTAAAGGTAGCTGACACCGTAGGTGCAGGCGATTCGTTCACCGCAACCTTCGTGGCTCAGTACCTCAAGGGCAAGAGCATCCAGGATGCCCACCGCATCGCAGTCAAGGCCAGCGCCTTCGTCTGCACCCAGGAGGGCGCCACTCCAGTCTTCCCCAAGGAGATTCTGGAAGCATAAGGACTCGCTCCGCTCACTCCCCGACGTTTCATAACGTGTATTAATTATAAAGATGGTAGGGGTCGCAGATGTGATATCTGCGGCCCCTTTTCTATATAAGGATTCTAAGGGACTTTAAGGGATTCTTAGGGATTCTAAGGGACATCACTTTCGCCAAAACAATTCGGATCGAACCAATAATTGTTAATTATTAATTGTTAATTGTTAATTGAACATTCGTCCCCTAATATCCCTTAATATCCCCAAATATCCCTTAAAATCCCTAAGTATAATACACCAAATTCCCGTAATTGAACCTCGTCAGCTCCGACTTCGTATCGTCCAGTTCCAGCATTCGCTGGGGCACCTCTTCCAGCGGATAGTTCTCGATGCAGTATTTCAGGCGGAGGGTGAACTTCTCCATCTCCGCATCAATCTCCTCCTTCGTAGCCGGGATGTTGTTGTCGATGGCCTCCTGCAGTTCCGAGATGATCATCCCCGAGAATAATCCATGCAATTTATACTTGTTCGCAAACTTATTGGCAAAGCACCAGATGCCGATGCATGTCTTTCCGCGCAGGAACATCACATGACGGTGATCGACCATGCGTCTTTCAATCACACCTCTGCGATTCGGCTTCGAAAACAATCCATACTCGTTTCCATGTCCCAGCATCATGATGGCATCATCCGCCTTCAGTGCGCGTCGCACCGCCCCATTTGTACACTTCTCCGTGATCCGCATCTTGACATCCTCCCGCTGCTCATACAGCAGTCTCAGCACCCTTGTCGTCGGGTCATTCGCATGAACTACAATCATATTATTCTCTCTCCTTTCTTTCTTAAAATAATAATTCTCAAATTCTCTAATTCTTGAAAAAAACTCGGGACCCGGATGGCCTCTTCCCCCTAAGCAGGGGGATAGAGGGGTCTCTTTTTTCTGGGCTTTGCCCTTTTTCTTCCTCCAAAGGAGGACTTTTTCTCTTTTGAAAGGCGTAGCACATCGCTGATGTGCGCTTAGGCTTAGTGCAAGACAGATAGGAGAGCTTGCTCTCATAGATGCCTGGCACCAAGTCTAAGCATCTGGTGCTCCGCACCTACACCTTTCAAAAGTTTTTTTTCATTTTGTTTATTCGTGAAGATTCACCTCACAACCTCCCCCTTCCCATTGACCACCACCTTAACATCCCCACTCAGCGTGCAGAGATAAGTATCTGGTCCGATAGCCAGAATATCCTCGTAGATCGGCAAGGTCATAGCATGCCCCTCCGCCGTCATCAATCCTTCATACCCAGCTCCAGTCTGATAGGAACGCAGACGAGCCGTCCCCTTCCGATGAAAAGTCTCGAATATCGGTTCATAGCTGGGGTCGCTTTCCTCATCAGGCTTCGTGGTATGCGTCACCAGCTCCTCCGTCTCATATTCCAGCAGAGCGAATCCCCGGATGCAGAAATCGTTTAGGAGCTTGCCCTTCCTGTCATAACTGCGCAGCGTATGGTCGTTCATCATCACGTAGATCATCCTGTCATCGAATTCTACATACTCACACTCCATGGGAGGGATGACGTAGTTCATCTCCTTGTCGAGCACAGCCGACTTGTCATCTTTGCGCACGCTCCACAACGTATGATCCTCCGAATTTTCGATGGAACTATATTCCTTCGGAAGCACTAGCTTGCCCGTTCTGTCCATCAGACCATAGTATTCCCCGTCGTTCGTGATGACCTTGCAGTAGCCACCTAGGTACACAAACGAAAAATATCCGAGCTTAAAGGCCATGTCCGTGTCAATCACAACCTTGCCCGTGCCATCGATGAACTTCACACGTCCATCCTCCGCCACGCAAGCCCGACCATCCGAGAACATGTTGGCACAGTCATACTTCGGTGCGACGATTATCTTGCCCGTAATCTTGCTGAAGAAGCCATACTTCTCGCCATCGCTGAAGGCAACCAGCGAGTCATTGCCCAGAGGCTCTTCAAGCGAAGCCACATTTTTCACCAGCTTCTCATGTGTCTTCGCATTATAGACATACCCCTTAAAGTGGTCCTCCTGACGATGGAAATAGATATCGCCACAGATCAGATGATTCTCGTAGCACCACGTTTCCTCGCAGTTGTGGAAATTGTCATCATACCAATCCCACACCTCGCTACCAACACCATAAACGATGATTGCCGCAATTATCGCCATGCTCACCGCCGCGCACGTCGAAAACACACCCCACATGATGTTTGCTATCCTGCCATCACGTTTGAATCCGAACATTCCAAAGAACCATTCCACCGTCTGACATACTCCTCTCCACATCACCGTGAAGAACATCTTTGCACTCACTTTCTTCATCTCAGTAAAATTTTAAAAGTTAAACCAAATCTCATCCTTTTCTCTCTCTATCCCCAACCCACCTAGTCGCTCACCCTGATCTGTGCAATCAGTGTCCTCTGTGTGCCCTTCTCCCCATCTATCCATCAATAACAATTCTCCAATTCTCTAATTCGTGATAAAAGATACGCGACCCGGATGGCATTTTTCTGCCGAAGGCTTTTTTCTACTCCAAAAATTGGAGTCTTTTTCTCTTTTGAAAGGTGTAGCACATCGCTGATGTGCGCTTAGACTTCGTGCAAGACAGATAGGAGAGCTTGCTCTCATAGATGCCTGGCACCAAGTCTAAGCATCTGGTGCTCCGCACCTACACCTTTCAAAAGCTTTTTTTTCATATTATTTATTCGTGAGGGGGTCTGTCAGTTTCCCCCTATACAAATCATCCGCCATATGCAGAATCAGATCATGCATCTCCAGATCATCCTTGAAGAACCTTGGTATCCCATCATATCCCACAGCCGCCCCAAGAATATTCCCTGTCACCGCTCCAGTACTGTCGCTGTCACCACGATGATTAACCGCAGCAATCATCGCATCTTCAAAACTGTCAAAGTGCTTCAAGGCACAATAGAGCGCAATCGCCAAAGCCTCGTCGCCCGTCCATCCTTCACCCAGACAACCGATGTTTTCCAAGTCTGTCTTGTCATTGTCAAGCAGGAAGATGGCCCGTACAGCCAACTCAGCCATCTCTTCTACATCCGAAGGATAAGTCTTGTACAGCTCGCGGATTTCAGCAATACCCTCCTTGATGTATCCCTTCATACCCTCCTGCGTCGGCTCGGGGTCGAGGGCAAGGCGGTAGATGATATGCGACATCAAAGCAGCTGAAATGAATCCCAACGGATGCTGATGAGTTATCTCGGCAGCATCACCCGACAACAGGTCCGCATCCTCAATGGTCATTCGCCCATCGACAGCGGCATAGAGTGGGATAGGGGCAATGCGCATCACGCCACCGCAGCCCTTGCTGTTGTTCCTGGGTTCCTTGCCGCGATAGATGTCATCCAACGACGACATGCAAGTAATACCAGGTGCGCGTCTTGCATTCAGTTCAGGCACACTGCCAATCCAGCATTCCTTATACTTTCGTGACTTCTTCCCGATTTGGGTCAGATACCATTCGACATACGCTTCGCAAATACCATTCTTGGGCGAAACACCCTTTTCGATGGCATTCAACAATCCATTCGCCGTAAAGAGCGTCATCTGTGTGTCGTCCGACACCACCGCTTTGCTTGCTTCATTCCACAAACTCTGTCTTGTGTCCAGTCGCGTGATTCCACGCTCTCCATATCGACCCTGTATCTCCTCAAACGAGTACATAAATTCCACGGGATACCCCAATGCATCACCGATGGCCCCGCCAATCAGCGACCCTCTTATTCTGTCTTGTAAATTTTTCATATTCTCAAATTCGATAATTCGTGATATAAATACTCGGGATCTGGATGGCCTCTTCCCCCTAAGCAGGTATTCTGCCCCCGCTGTTCGGGGGATAGAGGGGGTGCGGAGGATAGAAGGGGTCTATCTTTTTTCTGGGCTTTGCCCTTTTTCTTCCTCCAAAGGAGGACTTTTTCTCTTTTGAGGTTGTTTAGACCATCGAAGATGGTCGCTGAGATATATTGGCAGTCAGATACGAGAGCTCGCTCTCGCAGATGGCTGACGATATAGCGCAGCATGAAGGACAAAGTCCTAAACAACCTCAAAAAGCTTTTTTTTCATATTGAATATTAAATTTCAACAACAATCCCCGTATAGTTATCCCCCGCCTTCTCCCTGCAGATCTCCCTATACCTCTCCGCCACCGTCTCCACATCCTTGGCACATTGCAACGTGTGCAGCAGTGTCTCGTCATCGATGGCATTATACACCCCATCCGAGCAGAGCAGGATGCGGTCAAGCGGTTGCAGCTCCACCACCTTCACCTCCGGTACCGCATTCTCCGAGCATCGAGTAAAGAACGCCATGCTGATGGTCGGCAGACTGATCGAACTCGACGCAATATGGTCAATCGTGCGGTATTTGACATTGCCCTTGATGTCGATGACGTAGCATCGGCTGTCCCCGGCATGGGCAATAAGTGCCTTCTTTCCCTCCACGCTCATCATCACCAGCGTTGTCCCCATCTCATAATGCCCCGACTTTTCATCAAGCATCCGACTCGCCTCCTTCGCCGCATCCTGCACCTTCGTCTCCGAATCCTCGCGTTCAGGGAGCTGTTCCCAATAGGCGGCAAACGCCTCGCACACCGTCCGGCTGGCCACCTCTCCGCATGAGTGTCCACCCATCCCGTCGCATACTACGAACAATGTCCGCTTGTCTGCCACCTCAACAATCTTGAGGCTATCCTCGTTCTTCATCCGAGGCCCTTTCTCCGTAAAACAGGTATATCTCATCTGCATTCAATATTAGTTTTGGCCTAAAATGCCTAGCAAAAAACTGTTTCATTAGTTTTCTCTTTTGAATGACTACTTTCTCCCAATAGGCGAGAGGCATCCAAATCGCTGCAAATCTACACCTTTTTTCTGACATCACCAAATTTTATTCATAATTTTTTATGTCAGAGTTTCTTTTTCCTAGCATCAATCAAACCAAGTCCCTAGGTCTTTAATCGGGACATAGCTCATGTCCCTTTTTCAGTACCACACATTTATATGGTAGTTTATCTCCTTGCTGTCACACCATTTCCTGATTTCCCAGTCGGCACTGCTCTCATGTGTGTGAAAGCGGTCATACATTGCCTTAACCAATGCCTTCCCGTTCTTGGTGCCTGTCCTCAACATCAGTTTCTGGGTGTTCTCCTCATTCCAGGAATAGGTGTGTTCGACCTCCCCGTCTCTATTGCGTTCATAGTCGAGTTCACTGCCCCAAAAGCAGTGATCCATGCGGCACTTGCCATCTTCATATACAAAGACGATAAATTCACCAACCGTTCCCTCCTTTTCATAAAGCGCCACCGAATAGCGCTCATGCGTAGGCTTATAGCCATAGTACTTCTTGTGTCCCATAAAAATGCTTTTGATTAAACCAAATCACCAATCTAATGCAATAATCTATTATTGCGCTGCAAATCTACATTTTATTTTTTACATCTCCAAATTTTTTTGTGAAATTTTCACGTGAAAGAATGATTATTATGAAAATTGCTTATTTTTTCTCGAAAAATGAATATATCTTCAAATCCTTAGCGATTCAAAGTGGCTAACCACGACTTACGGAAGATAATCTCAAATATCATTCTCATATACATTTCTCTTCAGTATTTGATTGCCTTGAAGTTTTCAATATTACAATATATGTACTAAACGGTTTAGGCAGGTCTTATCAGAAACATTAACAAATTAGAGATATAAAGAAATGATAGCCGAATGAAAGATTTACTTATTACTAAGAGGTAATTACCTATATTGATATCGTTTGTTATAAACATATTTTATTGTCAAAATGACAATTGTACATGGCAAAACATCCAAATACGCATACAACTCGAATTTATTGTCGTTTTTATTGTTATTATTATTATTTTTTCTTATATTTGCATCGATTCATGGATATAGCATATTGGCTTGTCATAATTCTGTGGCAAGCTAATGCGTAGCTATATAAACTATCATTAATCTACTTGTATAATCTTCTAATAGCAAAATTCGCAGTTTTGCAACTATTATTCAATAAAGGATTAGAAATTTAGGCCACTTAATAGTAATTTATTATGAGCACATTGATTTTGGCATTAGACTTTGGCACAACAACCACTGTTATATTTGGCGACATTCAAGGAGCGGGGAATCCAAGATTCCTAGCTGATGATGGATCATACTTGATACCATCTGTCATCTACAAAAGGAATGACGGTGTAACTTTTTACGGTGAAAGGGCAAAGGTGGAGTCATACAGTCCAAATGGAACCCTTATCGAAAACATGAAGATGATGCTTCTTGATGAGGGACAAAGAGAGGCGGGAAAGGCTTATATCAAGGAATTCCTCAAAGAGCACATATTCAAGAACCTCTTTGAAAATCAGAAATCAGATTTCCCGTCATTCGACAACATCATAGTACGAATCAGCCATCCCTCGATATGGAATGAGGACC
>CACXTQ010000035.1:0-32349 GCA_902770595.1 uncultured Bacteroidales bacterium
CGGACACCCTTGCCTTTGGCTGTAGCCTTCCCGTTATCAGGGCGGCTTGGGGACTTGCACCCGTTAGAATATGCCCATGCTGGGCGAACACATAAAAAACAGACGCGGCCAAAATGACCGCGTCTGTTTTTACTTGTCTTAATCCAAAAAGACGAATCTGATGATGAATGCCACATTGATAAAAGTGTAAAGCACAAGGCTCGTCTTTTCGATTGTTCGGTTGCTTTTCTTTTTGAACAATAGGAAGATGTTCAATACGACACACAAGATGATCAGAAACTGAAAGATTTCACTGACCCAACGATAGTCTGTAGAGTAAGAGAGCGTACAGACAAACCATGTAAAGGCGTTCAATAGAGAAACAATGTAGAAGCTCATAATCTTATCCAATTAACGGAAAAACTTATTGAACGAATAAGAGGAAATTAATAGGAATAAGCACCGCAAAGTAAATGAAAAAAAATGAATCCTCCAAATATTTTCTGTATTTTTTATAGTATCGGATGAAAAAATATGGTTTTCTGCTTATTTTTACCCCATTATCAAAGTTATTTTGTATAAATATAAAATATCAGCGGGACAAACAGGCTATCTTTGTTTGTCTCGCTGACATTAAATTTTATACTTAAATACGACTCTTAATACTCTTCCTCGTTGAAGAAAAAGTCGTCCTTCTGGGGGTAATCGGGCCAAAGGTCTTCGATGGATTCATAGATGTCGCCTTCGTCCTCCATCTCCTGAAGGTTTTCAATCACTTCGAGGGGAGCGCCGGAACGATTGGCATAGTCAAGCAATTCCTCACGGGTAGCGGGCCACGGTGCATCTTCGAGCTTTGAGGCCAATTCGAGTGTCCAATACATAGGTTTTTCCAGTTATTAATTAGATGTTTGTTTTAGTCGTATTTTTCGGTCGGAAATATACTCTTTCCGTCGAATTTGCGCGCGAAGATAGTGGTTTTCTCAATAGGTTGTACAAAACGGCGCAAATATTTAGGGAATTTTAACTAAAACGATACCACATAATGCTGTTTGAAGAAGCGAGGCTTAAGGATTGCCAACCCATAATCGAAAAGATCCATGGTAATCGAGACGTCGTCGCGGTCGCACAACTGATCCCAGAAAATCTCATTCGGACGACCATCCTGGATACCGCGAACGAAGATCACCGTATCGTCCTTCGTATGCGCCATCAGCCACTCCACAAACTGCTGGGCATAGACAGCCGAGGGCTTGAACGACTTCTGCTTCATAGCCTCCGGATCCTCGTAAGGATTCGCATTGATGGCGATGAAGTCAAATGGCGATGCCTCGTCAAACTGTTCGAGGCTATTGGCAAACGTCACCCGGTTGGCCGACTGCGTGAATGCCGTCAGATTGAACTCAGCTCGTGTCTGTGTCACAGGGTCTGCAAGCGAAACCACTTTCATCCTGCTGTCGGTGAGTAACAAAGGAAGAAGTGTATAACCGCCATCGCAGCCTATCTCTGCCGCATTGCGGCAATGGAAACGGTTGGCCAATCGCAACAAGAGGCATGCTACCTTGTACGAAACAGGCACATGCTTAACGTAGATACCCCACATCGACCGATAGGCATAATAGGGAAGTTTCTCTTCGATGACTTCGGTAATGATGGCATAAGCGAACGGCGAATGCACACCGAAGCCCTTGCGATGTTTCAGTTTGCGTACGCCCTTCGACAGGTATTCCTTGATTTTCTTTTTTGCACCCATAGGGGTGGAACTAATTAACGATTAATAATAAAAAAAGTAACAATTACCCTCATCCCCCTCCGTTCTTGTGGCAGCCATGTTTGGCTGCTAAGCGTTCAGTCAGCAGCCGTCTTTGGCTGCCCCCTCAGCACCCGATAGTACATCTCGATCGCCTCCCTTATCTCCGAAGGTCGGATATACTCATCAGCGGTATGACTGCGTGCCGAGTCGCCAGGTCCCATCTTCAAGCTTGGGAACCGCATCAACGCCTGGTCGCTCAGCGTGGGCGAACCAAAAGGCTTACGCCCCAAAGCAACGATACGTTGCAACAGCGGATGATCGGCCGGTATGCTCGAAGGCTGCAGTCGCGTGCTGCGTGGTGTGAGTTCGATTGCAGGCCCTTCTGCGCCCAATGGCGAAGCGACCTTGCCAACCTCTTTGCGCAACATCGCCACCACCTCTTCATTGCTGTAGGCATCGGTAGTGCGACAATCGACCATAAACGTACAGGTATCGGGAACTACGTTGTGCACCGTACCAGCTTGAACACCGGTCACCGTCACCTTCACAGGCCCCAATAGCGCCGACTCGTGTTCGAAACGGAAACTGCGCAAACGTTCAATGGCCTCCATAGCCAAATAAATCGCGTTCACGCCCTCGTTGCGTGCTGCATGGCCTGACTTACCATGTGCAATACCATCGAGCACCACAAGCCCTTTCTCAGCAATGGCAGGCTGCATACCCGTGGGCTCGCCAACCAGTGCTACATCGATAGGTGGCAATTGTGGAAGGACGCTTTCGATACCATGCTTCCCGCTCACCTCCTCTTCGGCCGAAGCCAGGAAGACAAGGTTGTAACGCCTATCACTACTTTGCCCCTCGCCCACCAGCATAAGGAAGACATGAAGCAGGGAGACAAGCGAAGCACCGTCGTCGTTCGATCCTAACCCATAGATACGCTCCTCCTGGCTTCCGTCTGCCAAAGTCACCACCTCGCGGCTGGCTCGAAACGGATCGTGCTGCCACGTCGAGACGGGCTTCACCGTATCGATATGGGCATTGAGCAGAAGCGTCGGTCGCTCAGCATCGTAGTATGGGTCAACGAGCCAAAGGTTATTGTCCGAACGATGCACAGTCAATCCCGTGCTGTTCAGATATTCTTGAAGCATATCGGAAACGTGCGTCTCTTCACGACTCACCGAGGGAATCGCTATCATCTTCTCAAGCAGAATGACCGACTGAAGATAGGCTGTTTGGAGATCCATAAGAATTCAGTTTTGTCGCGTAGGGATAAGAAATGCGACGCAAAGATAATGAAAAATAATGAACATTGGCAATCTTTCGTCCAAAAATTTTGAAAATAGCGGAAAATTATCTATCTTTGCGCCACATTTTTCGAATATTTAAACTGGCAGATGCCGTTTTTTGCTATGATTACGATAGAACAACTCAAGGCTGTACAGGATCGATTGACCGACCTGCACCGCTATCTCAACATCGAAGACAAGAAGATTCAGCTCGAAGAAGAGGAACTTCGCACACAGGTGCCCGGATTCTGGGACAACCAGAAGGAGGCCGAGAAGCAGATGAAGGTGGTCAAAGGTATCCGCTCGTGGATTGATGCCTATAACAACGTGAAGGCCAACGTCGATGAACTCGCCACCGCCTTCGAATTCTACAAGGAGGAACTGGTAAGCGAAGAGGAAGTCGATGCCCAATACAAGAAGACTATCGACCTCTTCGAGGACGTCGAACTGAAGAATATGCTGCAAGGCGAGGAGGACCATATGAACTGCATCCTCAAGATCAATGCAGGTGCAGGTGGCACCGAGGCACAGGACTGGGCCGAGCAACTCCAGCGCCTCTATATGCGCTATGCCGAGGACCATGGCTACAAGGCCACTGTCCAGGATCTTGTCGAAGGTGACGATGCCGGCATCAAGTCAGTGACCATCGAAATCGATGGCGACTATGCCTTCGGTTACCTCAAGTCGGAGAATGGCGTGCATCGCCTCGTTCGCGTAAGCCCCTATAATGCACAAGGCAAGCGTATGACGTCGTTCGCTTCAGTCTTCGCCTTCCCCCTCATCGACGACACCATCGAGATCAAGATCGACCCGGGCAAACTCACTTGGGACACTTTCCGTTCGGGTGGCGCAGGCGGTCAGAACGTCAATAAGGTGGAATCGGGTGTACGTGCCCGCTATATGTACACCGACCCCTATACAGGCGAAGAGAAGGAACTTCTCCAGGCTTGCACCGTGACGCGCGACCAGCCCAAGAACCGCGAGATGGCACTCGAACTCCTCAAGTCGCAGATCTACAACATCGAGCTCGAGCACAAGCGCGAGAAGCAGGCTTCAATCGAAGCCGGCAAGAAGAAGATCGAATGGGGTTCGCAGATTCGCTCCTATGTCTTCGACGACCGTCGCGTGAAGGACCATCGCACAGGCTACCAGACCTCCGACGTCAACGCCGTGATGGATGGCAAGATCGATGGTTTCATCAAGGCCTACCTGATGGAATTTGGCGATAAATAATCCCCACTGTCAACCACATTGAAAAGGACGAAAAGCCAGAAACTTTTCGTCCTTTTCGTATATTCTTGTTTTCTTCGAAATCAGTCCTCAGAATGTCTGTTCTTTCCAAAGACCTTCTCCCTATAATACTCTGCCTTTTCCGGATCGATCTCCACGCCCAGTCCTTCGTTATAGCATTTCATCAAGTGCAACATTGCTGATGTATCTTTAAGCTCAGCGCCCTTGAAAAAATACTCCAAAGCCTTATCATAGTCCTGTGATACACCGTAGCCGTAGAAATAGCATTTTCCTATCCCGGTGACGGCTTCTGCCTCCCCTTTCTCGGAAGCCTTTGCGTACCATTCCATGGCTTTCACATAGTCCTGTTCAACGCCCTCGCCGTTGTAGTACAGATGGCCGATATTCACCATGGAACGCGAATTTCCCTGGGCTGCAGCCTTGGTGTACAGTTCGAAGGACTTCTGATGGTCCATAGGCACGCCATCGCCATAATAATAGCAGTTACCCAGGTTGAGTTGTGCCGTAGCATTGCCCTGCTGTGCCGACAATGCATACCATTCCACCGCTTTCTTATAGTCCTTGAACAGCCCTCTGCCAGTAAGGTAGCAGTCTCCCAGGTTGTTCTGTGCCGTAGCCTGTCCCTGTATGGCTGACCGTGCATACCATCCCACGGCCTCCACATAGTTCTGCTCGACGCCATTGCCATGGTAATAGCAGTTGCCCAGTTCTACTTGTGCATCGGCATTGCCCTCTTCGGCAGCCTTCCTGAGCCATTCTGTAGCCTTCTTGTAGCTCTTCCTGACACCTCTGCCGTAGTAGTAGCACTCGCCCAGGTTCTTTTGCGCCTGGACATTCCCCTGCTCTGCAGCCTTGGCATAAAGCGCCACAGCCTTCTTATAGTCTTTCTCAACCCCAACGCCATAACGATAGCAGTTGCCCAAACCGTTTTGTGCGTTCGGCTGACCTTGTTCCGCAGCCTTGGCAAACCATTCTGCAGCCTTCCGGTAGTCCTGTGCTACACCACTGCCATCATAATAGCAGACGCCCAGGTTGTTCTGTGCTGTTTCATGTCCCTGCTCTGCAGCCTTGGTGTACCATTCTACAGCCAACTGAAGGTTCTGCTCTACGCCCTTGCCTTCGTCATAGCAATAGCCCAAATAATGCTGGGCACCAGGATGACCCTGCCCAGCAGCCAATTTGAACCATTTGAAGGCCTCCTCGTAGTCAACGGGCACACCTTCTCCATAGAAATAGTTTATACCAAGCTCATACTGCTGCTCTGGTGTAGAAGCAGCATCCCTGAACTCATCCGAAGGTGAATTTGCACACATATCGATTATCCAAGGAAAGCCAGCAGCACACCGGCAGCCACTGCCGATCCGATCACACCGGCCACATTGGGACCCATCGCATGCATGAGCAGGTAGTTCGTCGGGTCATACCTGAGTCCGACCTCCTGGCTGATGCGCGCCGAATCGGGCACAGCCGAAACGCCTGCATTGCCGATGAGCGGATTGATCTTCTTGCCTTCGGGAAGGAACAGGTTGAAGAACTTGACAAAGAGCACGCCCGACGCCGTAGCCACGAGGAATGACAATGCTCCGAGGCCGAAGATCTCAAGCGACTCTGCCTTGAGGAAGGTCGATGCCTGTGTAGAGCAACCTACGGTAAAGCCCAGCAGGATGGTGACGATATCAATGAGTGGACCCTTGGCAGTGTCGGCCAAACGACGGGTCACACCCGACTCCTTCAACAGATTGCCGAAGAAGAGCATACCCAGCAGTGGAAGGCCCGAAGGAATGATCCAAGTGGTAAGGAGCAAACCCAATATCGGGAAAACGATCTTTTGGCGCTGGCTCACCGATCCCGGTGCCTTCATGCGGATGCGTCGTTCCTTATCGGTGGTGAGCAGTTTCATCACAGGTGGCTGGAACACGGGTATCAGTGCCATGTACGAATAGGCGGCCACAGCAATTGCACCCATCAGGTCTGGGGCCAGTTTGCTCGAAAGGAAGATGGCAGTAGGACCGTCAGCGCCACCGATGATGCCGATGGCACCTGCCTCCTGGGGTGAGAATCCGAGTGCCAGCGAAAGCATGTAGGCACCGAAGATGCCGAACTGTGCCGCAGCACCCACCAGCACCATCTTCGGGTTGGCTATCAGCGCCGAGAAGTCAGTCATAGCGCCAATGCCCAGGAAGATAAGGGGCGGATACCAGCCTTGCTTCACACCGCTATAGAGGATATTCAGCACCGATCCCTCCTCGTAGATGCCGATTCGCAGACCTGCATCGAGCGGGAAAGGAATGTTGCCTACCAGAATACCAAAACCGATGGGCACAAGGAGCATTGGCTCGAAGTGCTTGGCAATGGCGAGGTAAATGAAAATGCAGCCGACAATCGTCATCACTACATTGCCGATTTCCACATTGCCAAAGCCCGTGTATTCCCAAAGGACTTGCAGATTCTCAATAAAAAAGTCTAACTTGTTCATTCGATATGTTTACTTTTTCTTCCTGAAGAAGCCTACGATGCGGCTGATGAGCCCTGGCTGCTTCCCTTCGTCATTGTTATAACCGTAGCCATATCCATAGCGATAGCCGTAACCATAGCCATATCCGTAAATGTAGCCATAACTATATCCGTACTTTTTGTGGTTCGACATCTGAACATCGTTCAGGATGATCGACACATTGTTCAGTTTCTGGGACTTCACTGCTGCCTCAATCTCGTTGATGAAGCGAAGGTCCGACTTGCCCGAACGCACCACATAGATGTTCCTGTCGACGTGCTTGTTGAGCGTCATCGGGTCGGCAATGACCAGATAGGGCGGCGAGTCGAGGATGACATAATCGTAAACCTTGCGCAGTTCGGCAATAAGGATGCCGAATCGGTCGGTCGACAACAACTCATTCGGATTGGGCGGTACGCCTCCCTTGAGCAGGAGGTCCAAGCCGGGGAACTCCTTGATGGGAACCACCGTCTGATGCCAGTCGTCAATTTCTCCGCTCAGGTAGTTCGACAATCCTTCCGATTGCGTACGCGGCAGGTCGAACAATCGGCGCTGACGGCCTTTGCGCAAGTCTGTCTCCACCAGGATCACCTTCTTGCCTATCGAGCAAAGGCTGATGGCTACATTGGCCGAAACGAACGATTTGCCTTCACCCGGGATGCTCGAAGTAAACTGCAGCACCTTGCCCGACATGAAGCCGATGTTGGTGCGAATGGTTCGCATGGCTTCCGAAAGCACCGACGACGAGCCTGAAGAACCCTCTTCGGCCATATCCGTAGCCTTGAAGACACGTCCCTCTCTACGCGGCACAACACCCAGCAGAGGCACTCTTGTGCGCGAAACGATATCGTCGGGATTCTGCACCTTGGTCTTCATCAGCATCAGCAGATAGACGATGAGCAAAGGCAGGAGGAAGCCGATGACGAAGGCTATGAGGAGCACCTGTCGCTTGTTGGGGCCGACAAGCACGGTATTGTTCTCGGGATATTCCACCACGCGCGCAATGTCGGGCTCGGCCACGATGGTGAGCATCGTCTCTTCACGCTTCTTCTGCAGCAGCACGTAGAGCGGTTCGATCACCGAACGTTCGCGTTCAATCTGTGCAAGGTTGATCTTCTGTCCGGGCACACTCGACAGGTAGCCCTTCGAGCGTCCCTGCTGACGTGCCAGTTCCGTACGCTGCAACGTCAGGCTGGTCTTCTGGTTGGCCACCGACTTCTCGATCACGGCCCTCAGGTCGGCAATCTGCTTGCTCAGGCGCTGCACCACAGGGCTGTTCTCCGACGAACCTGCCAGCAGTCGCGCACGCTCGATGCACGCGGTATTATAATTGGTGATGAAACCGACAATCGAAGGATCGCTCAGTCCCACATTGCTGGGCAGCACCGTATAGGGTTGGTTCGTCTTGAGTTCGTTGGCAATCATCTCAAGCAAGGTCAACTGCACGTCCACCTCCTGAATCTGCTGTTGCGCAGTCGCATCGGTATTGAGCGACAGTTTGGCCTGCGATTCCAGGTCAACCATTCGGTTCTTCGAACTGAACTGCTGTATGTTGCCCTCCACGGCCGAAAGCTGTCCGCTCAGGTCTTCCAGACGATTGTCGATAAACTCCATCGTCTTGGCGTTCGACGTCATGTAGTAGGTCTTGGTCAGTTCGTTGTACTTCTCGATAGCCTTGGCCAGAACCTTCTCTGCACGCTCTGGATGAATGTCACGCATCACAAGTTGAAGTATCGAACTGGTGCTCATGCGCGAACTCTGGTCTTCCATCACCTCCACGCCAATCTGCCGGGCCAACTCGCGGGCTCGGGCTTGGGGCGAATAGAGCATAATGTAATGCGAACCCGACATGAAGTAGTCGTACGATCCGCCCTTGAAGCGCGACATGGCCTCCTCCCAGAATCTGAAACGCACCTTTCCCCAATCGCCAAGGGGCAGTTCGTCGCCATAGCGCAACACCTTATCGGCATAAAGGGTTTCGCCGCCACTGCCGAACAGTCGGCGCACCGAAACTTTCAGCGACGCGCTATCGATCACATCGTAGTCGATGCGGAACGTCGGGAGGTTGTTCAGGTTGATGCTGTCGCCAGGCGTGAACGTCATGCGAACCTCCTGGGGCAAAGTCTCGCGATTCACCCAATGGTTTCGCACAAAGTACCGCACATTAAGGCCCAACTCATCGACAACGGCCTGCAATACAGGTGTCGACTTGATGATGATCTTCTCGTTGGTCAGACTGTTGTACGACTGCATGCCAGTCATGTCAGCAATGAACGACATCTGGGCACTCGAACTCATGCCGGCATTCTTGTCAGTGGTCACCATGACAAGTGCAGAGCTGTGATAAGTCTTCGGTTTAACATAAAGATAAACCGTCGCACAGCACAGACAAACAAAGATGGAGAGGATGATCCAATAGCGTAGCGCCCAAGTCAACTCAAGGATGGCACGAAGACTCAGACCACTGCCCGATTGCAGTTCGTCCTCCTCCTGCTCATTGATGATATATTCACTCATGTAGTGTGCTATTGAATGAAAAAATATTGTACCCAGACTGGGAATCGAACCCAGATCAAAGGTTTAGGAAACCTCCGTTCTATCCGTTGAACTATCCGGGCAATCCAATGGGCCTTTTGCCGATTTTAGCGCGCATATTACCCAATTTTGCGCGGCAAAGTTACAAAATAAATCAGAAAAACAAAAATATTTCGAAATAATTCTGCCTATTATTTGCATATACCGACAATAATTGCTATTTTTGCAACCTAAATTTAACCTTTGGACTGCGTGATCGAGGGTATTTAAGCGACACAAGATAACCAATGGACGAGATACTGACCTGGGGATATCCAGGCTTGATGTTGTGCGGCTTCATTGCCGGAAGTTGCATTCCTATGAGCAGCGAGGTGGCACTCAGCACAGCCATCGCACTGGGTTGGCCGCAGTGGACTTCCCTCTTCTGGGTCTTCCTCGGCAACTGGCTCGGCGCTTCGACCAACTACATGATCGGGCGCTTCGCCTCACTCGACTGGATTGAGCATTGGGTCAAGATCAAGAAGACCAAGCTCAGTTACATGCAGCACTTCCTGCAAGGCAAGGGCGTTTGGCTGGCACTCGTCAGTTTCTTCCCCACCCTGGGCAATGCCCTGGTCATCAGCTTCGGCATTTCCCGCACCCCCTTCTGGAAGGTCGGCATCCTGATGGCCATCGGCCGCTTCCTCCGCTACCTCGTCTGGATGTGGATCACCCAAGGCGTCATCCAAGCCTGGTTCTCCTAGCCCCAGGGCCCCGTCCTCTCTTGTTCCCGTCGCAGCCGTCCTTGGCCGCCCCCCCTTTGTCCCCGTCAGCAGCCATTCTTGGCTGCCCTCGTGCCCCCTCGCGTCCCCGTGTCCCCGTCGCTGCCGTCCTTGGCCGCCCCCTCTTGTCCCCGTCAGCAGCCGTGTATGGCTGCTCTCCGCCCTCCCCGCGTCCCGCGTGTTTCTGTCGCAGCCATGCTTGGCTACCCTCCGCCCCCGCGTGTCCCCGTCGCAGCCATCTATGGCTGCCCATCATCACATCACCCCTCAACAATGACCAACGATTTCGACATAAGAGAAGCCTCCGAACCCTCGAAGTCCTCCAACGAAAAGGAGTTCGAAAAAGCCCTTCGCCCCCTCACCTTCGACGACTTCCAGGGCCAGGAGAAGGTCAAGGAGAACCTGCGCATCTTCGTGGCTGCTGCCAAGATGCGCGGCGAATCGCTCGACCACACCCTCTTCCACGGCCCTCCAGGCCTCGGCAAGACCACCCTTTCCAACATCATCGCCAACGAACTCGGCGTGGGCTTCAAGGTCACATCGGGTCCCGTCCTTGACAAACCCGGCGACCTCGCCGGCCTGCTCACCTCGCTCGACAAGAACGACGTGCTCTTCATCGACGAGATACACCGTCTGTCGCCCATCGTCGAAGAGTACCTCTATTCGGCGATGGAGGACTACCGCATCGACATCCTCATCGACAAGGGTCCCGCTGCCCGCAGCATCCAGATCGACCTCAACCCGTTCACCCTCATCGGTGCTACCACGCGCTCCGGCCTGCTCACCGCTCCCCTCCGAGCACGTTTCGGCATCAACATGCACCTCGAATACTACGACACCGAAGTGCTTGCCGGCATCGTCGCACGTTCGGCCCACATCCTGGGCATGTCATGTATGGAGGAGGCCGCCATCGAGATCGCCTTCCGCAGTCGTGGCACACCGCGTATCGCCAACTCCCTGTTGCGCCGCGTTCGTGACTTCGCCATGGTGATGGGCAAAAACACCATCGACATCAAGATTGCCAAATACGCCCTCGAAGCCCTCGGCGTCGATAAGTACGGCCTCGACCAGATCGACAACAAGCTCCTCACCACCATCATCGACAAGTTCAATGGTGGTCCCGTCGGCCTCACCAACATCGCCACCGCCCTCGGCGAAGACCCCGGCACCATCGAGGATGTTTACGAGCCTTACCTCATCAAGGAAGGCTTCATCAAGCGCACCCCCCGCGGTCGCGAAGCCACCCCCCTCGCCTACAAGCACCTCGGCAAATCCCCCACCGGCGACACCCTCCAAGGCACCCTCTTCTAAAGGGTGCCCCCGGTGTCCCCGTCGGCAGCCGTCCTTGGCTGCCCTCTTCCCAGCGTTTCCGTCGCAGCCATCTATGGCTGCCCTCACCCGTCCCCACCATGTCCTTTCTGAAATCCCTCCTCAAAGATACCGCCCTCTACGGCCTCACCTCCATCGTAGGCCGCTTTCTCAACTACCTGCTCGTCCCGGTTTACACCAAGGTGATGCCGGCCGTGTCGGGCGAATATGGCGTCGTGACCAACATGTACGCCTACACCGCCCTCATCCTCGCCGTCCTCACCTTCGGCATGGAGACCACCTTCTTCCGTTTTGCCAACAAGGCCGAAGAGAATCCGCGCGACGTCTATTCCACCGCATTGCTTACCGTAGGAGGCCTCTCCCTCCTCTTCCTTACCCTGGTACTGACGTTCCTCACACCCATCTCGCAGTCGCTCGGCTACGGCGCCCATCCCGAATACATCGCCATCATGGCCATCATCGTAGCCATCGATGCCTTCGCCTGCATTCCTTTCAGTTACCTGCGTTACCAGCAGAAGGCCAAGAAGTTCTGTACCCTCAAGATGGTCAACATCCTGGTCAACATCGGCCTCAACATCTTTGTCTTCCTCGATTGCCCAAGGATCTACCAGTCGCATCCCGAACTCATCTCCTGGTTCTACGACAAGGAGTACCTCGCCGGCTATGTCTTCGCCATCAACCTCATCACTTCGGTCGTCACCCTGATGATGCTTATGAAGGAATGGATGCCGTTCGGCCAGTTCCACACCTCCAGCGGTCAGAGCTTACCCTTCCGCTACGTATGGGACCGCCAGCTCTTCCGCCGCATGTTCAAATATAGTTATCCCGTGCTCATCCTCAGCATTGCCGGCATCCTCAACCAGACCATGGACAAAATCATCTACCCCTTCCTCGTCCCTGGTGCCGAAGGTGTACGCCAACTTGGCATCTACGGAGCCGCAGCCAAGATTGCCATGATTATGGCAATGTTCACGCAGGCGTTCCGTTATGCCTACGAGCCCATCATCTTCAATAAGTCAAAAGACAAGGACGATACCGTCAAGTCCAACATCCTCGGCATGAAGTATTTCATCATCTTCACCCTCCTCGGCTTCCTCTGCGTCATCGCATGGCTCGACATCTTCAAGGTGCTGCTCATCCGAAACCAGGACTATTGGGAAGGCCTTGTCGTCGTCCCCATCGTCATGGCAGCCGAAATCATGATGGGCATCTACTTCAACCTCTCGTTCTGGTACAAGCTCATCGACAAGACACTGTGGGGTGCCCTGTTCTCGGTCATCGGATGTCTGGTATTGCTGACGGTCAATGTCATCTTCGTGCCCCGCTATGGCTACATCGCCTGTGCATGGGCAGGATTCTGTGGCTATGCCACCTGCATGCTTCTCTCCTATTTCGTCGGCCAAAAGAAGAACCCCATTCCCTACGACCTCAAGTCCATCGGTTCCTATGTGCTCCTTGCTGCCGCCCTCTTCGTGAGCATGACGCAAATTCCCGACGTCGGCATCTGGACCATCATCATCAAAACCGCCCACGTCATCTTCTTCCTCGCCTTCCTCTGCCTCAAGGACTTCCCCTTCTGGCGCCTCCTCAAGCGCCATTAGAAGGGCCGCCCTTGGCTGCCCTCCCTTTGTCTCCGTTCTCAGCCATCCTCGGCCGCTCAGTGTCCCCATCAGCAGCCGCCCTTGGCTGCCCTTTTGTCTCCGTCGGCAGCCGTGTATGGCTGCCTTTATCCCCCCCTTTGTCCCCGTCAGCAGCCATGCTTGGCTGCTATGCGTCCCTGTCGCAGCCATCCATGGCTGCCCTCATCAGGGGTCCTTCTATCTCCTCACCACCCTTCCCCCAACAACCCGGAACCCACCTCTGGCCCCAAGGCCGACCATCCTTCCCATCAAGTCATACCCCCTCTCCTCAGCGCGCGGCACATCCGCGCGCACCTCGTCTATACCCATCTCCTCCACCAGAACGCGCGCCTTTTCCAGCGCCACGCCGAAATCAGGGATACCATACCCCATCAGCGAATCCGGCTCATTGTACTGCGAAGCCGACTCCCGCACCACCTGCCGTATCTGAGCAGCCGTCAACTGCGGCACAGCGCTCCAAAGCGATGTGCATAGCCCCGCAATAAACGGCGTCGCATAGCTGGTCCCTTGTCCACTACTGCTGACCCCGCCTCTCGATGTCACGACATAGCATCGCGAGCCTCGTCCCATCACATCGGGTTTGACATAAGGCACCGTGAACCCCGCGCTGGAGAAAGAGGCGACTTCTCCCGCAGGCGTCACCGCACCCACCGCCAGCACATCCTCCACATCAGCAGGGAAAGTGAGTCTGACCCAGCTCTTGTTCCGTTCATTGCCCGCTGCAACGCACACGAGCATACCTTTCTTACAGGCAACGTTCGCGCCACGGCTGATCACCACCTTGTCTTGGCAGAATTCATCGTAGTTGTGGTCATTGAATTCTGTTTCATAAGTAAAGTAACCCAACGACGAACTGACGACATCGGCTCCCAGGCTGTCCGCCAGTTCCACCGCTGCCACCCACATGTCTTCCTCCATCTGAGTCTCCGATTCGTTCGATTCCGAAACCATCAGGTAATACTTGGCATCCTGTGCCGTTCCGCAGATGCCCCTCTCCAAAGGCGTCGCCATGATGCTCAGGCAGCTCGTTCCATGCATTTCGTCCTTGTACAGATACGACTCGCCCCTCATCGCAGCATACATGTCGCGTCCTCCCACGACGTTGTGGTTCATCCAGTCCCATTCATCCACGTGCGAATAGCCGGCATCCACCACTGCCACCAGCATACCGGCACCACGGTAGCCCGCTTCATAGAGCGGTTCGTAGGCATTCACCTCTCTCAGCGGAGTGGTGCAATCCTCCTCGCCCACGATGCCCGGTGCCATCGTCAATCTTGGGGGCGCAGTCACGCGCTGATGATCTGTAATCAATTCCACCTCCTTGACAAAAGGCAGCGCCTCGAACGTCGAATCGCCCACCGCCTCGCCTTCTGCGCCCATCACCACCACCGTATTGAGCCAACGCGAACGAGTCAGGACTGTCAATCCCGCCTCCTCGATCCTTTGGATATACTCCGGCGAAATCTCCAGATCAAGCGAATCGGTCTGAATCCCAAACCGCGCACGCCTCTCCAGCGCCCTGTCGCTCCACTTCACGACCTCACTCCCCGGCTTGCCATCCAAGTGCAGTCGGTACCGATACTCCCCCGCCTGCGCCTCCACAGCCGCAAGCAGCATCACACCTATTATATAATATATACCCTTTGTCTTCATCTTCCTTTTTCTTCGCCATCCCAGGACCCTGCGCGTTCTCGTGGCAGCCATCCTTGGCTGCCCTTCCTCCCCCTATGCAGGGGGATCGAGGGGGTCTTTCTCCACCAACACCGTCGCATACGCCGCGATGCCCTCCTGCCTTCCCGTGAAGCCCAGCTTCTCGGTCGTCGTCGCCTTGATCGAGATATCGTCCACGTCGCAGCACATCACCTCGGCCAGGCACTGCTTCATCGTCTCGATGTGCGGATTGAGTTTCGGGCGCTCAGCCGCCACCGTGATGTCGGCATTGCCTAGGCGATAGCCCTTTGTCGCAATCAGCGCCATAGTCTTCCGAAGCAGAATCTTAGAATCGATGTCCTTGTATTCGCCCGCCGTATCGGGGAAATGATACCCGATGTCGCGCATATTCGCCGCGCCCAGCAGCGCATCGCACAGCGCATGGATCAGCACATCGGCATCCGAATGGCCCAACAGTCCCATCGTATGCTCAATCTTGATACCTCCGAGCCACAGCTCGCGTCCCTCGACCAGACGATGCACGTCGTAGCCGAATCCCACTCTTATCTTTGTCATAGTAATAATTTTTTTAAATCGTGCGCAAAGATAACTGATATTTTTGACATAGCCAAGGAAAAGTATGTCAAATTGTCAAAATGGCATAGATTTTTTGTCATTCTAAATTTTGGCACGCCTTTTGCAATTTTGTTAGCGACTCTCTATGTGGAGAGTTCCAAAAACTGAATATTAACAATTAAAAATATACAAAACTATGGGAAAGATTATTGGTATTGACCTCGGCACCACCAACTCGTGTGTAGCCGTAATGGAGGGTAACACCCCCACCGTAATTGCAAATTCTGAGGGCCGTAACACGACCCCATCTATCGTAGGTTTCGTCGATGGCGGCGAGCGCAAGGTTGGTGAGCCAGCCAAGCGTCAGGCAGTCACCAATCCTACGCGTACAGTTTACTCCATCAAGCGTTTCATGGGCTGCGACATGAACCAGGTAGCCAACGAGATCACTCGCGTACCTTACAAGGTAGTCGGCGTAGGCGGTCAGCCACGTATCGAAATCGATGGCAAGCAGTACACTCCTCAGGAGATCAGCGCCATGGTGCTCCAGAAGATGAAGAAGACCGCTGAAGACTACCTCGGCACCACCGTGACCGAAGCCGTCATCACCGTGCCTGCTTACTTCAACGATGCACAGCGTCAGGCCACCAAGGAGGCCGGCCAGATTGCAGGTCTCGAGGTGAAGCGTATCGTCAACGAGCCAACCGCAGCTGCCCTGGCCTATGGTCTTGGCAACCTCGACAAGGAAGAGAAGATTGCCGTCTTCGACCTTGGTGGTGGTACATTCGATATCTCTATCCTCGACCTCGCCGATGGCGTATTTGAGGTACTTTCTACCGATGGTAACACCCACCTCGGAGGTGATGACTTCGACAACAAGGTCATCGACTGGTTGGCTGGCGAGTTCCAGAAGGAAGAGGGCGTTGACCTCAAGAAGGATCCTATGGCACTCCAGCGTCTGAAGGAGGCTGCCGAGAAGGCAAAGATCGAGCTTTCGTCTTCGACCGTAGCAGAGATCAACCTGCCTTACATCACCGCAGTAGGTGGTGTGCCCAAGCACCTCGTAAAGAGCCTCACTCGTGCCAAGTTCGAGCAGCTCTGCGACGACCTCATCAAGGCCTGCATCGAGCCATGCCGTCGCGCTCTCAGCAACGCCAAGCTCAGCGCTTCGCAGATCGACCAGGTTATCCTCGTGGGCGGTTCAAGCCGTATCCCAGCCGTACAGCGTGAGGTAGAGCAGTTCTTCGGCAAGACTCCTTCCAAGGGCGTTAACCCCGACGAGGTAGTAGCCGTAGGTGCAGCCGTCCAGGGCGGTATCCTCGCTGGTGACAATGTTGCCGGTGGCAAGGACATCCTCCTCCTCGACGTTACCCCACTCTCACTCGGTATCGAGACCCTCGGTGGCGTAATGACCCGTCTCATCGACGCCAACACCACCATCCCCTGCAAGAAGTCAGAGGTATTCTCAACCGCAGCCGACAACCAGCCTTCTGTACAGATCCACGTACTCCAGGGCGAGCGTCAGTTTGCCAAGGACAACAAGTCCATCGGTATGTTCAACCTCGACGGTATCCCAATGGCTCCACGTGGCGTGCCACAGATCGAAGTAACCTTCGACATCGATGCCAACGGCATCCTCAACGTTACCGCCAAGGACAAGGGCACTGGCAAGGAGCAGCACATCACCATCACCGCTTCTTCTGGTCTTTCGAAGGAAGAGATCGAGCGCATGAAGGCCGAAGCCGCTGCCAACGAGGCTGCCGACAAGGCTGAGCGTGAGAAGGTCGACAAGATCAACCAGGCCGACTCGATGATCTTCCAGGTTGAGAAGCAGCTCAAGGAGAGCGGCGACAAGATTCCTGCCGACATGAAGCAGCGCATCGAGGACATCCTCGGCCGCCTCAAGACTGCCAAGGACGCCAAGGACATCGCAGGCATCGACGCAGCTACCAACGAGCTCCAGCAGATGATGGGCCAGGCCGCTCAGAACATGTACGGCCAGCAGGGTCCTAACCCAGGAGCAGGTCAGCAGGGCGGCTTCAACGGTGGCCAGCAGAACAACAATGGCGCCGAAGATGTCGACTTCGAGGAGGTCAAGTAAACTTGACAACCAGACAAATCCGCAAAACGAATCCGTGTAGCTCAATGAGTTACACGGATTTTTGTTTATAAACAAAAAAACATACAAAAGACCATACAAAAGGATGTCGACACCATACAAAACGCCCAAAAGAACACCCAAAAGAACACCCAAAAGGAACAATATAAAAGCAGGCTGGTCCTCACGGATGAGCCTGCTAAACAAAATCATTCACTTAAATATGAAATTATTTAAACGGCCGCAAAGTTAGTGATTATTTCCTCAATCTCCAAATCGAAATTGAAAAAAAGCACTTTTTTTAATCAAATGTAATAAAAGCAAGCCCCCATGTGAAGGTCGGCTTGCTTTTTCTTTCGATGTTTTGGGGAGGAAAAGAGGAGAAAATTATTAAAAAAAGCCTCTTTGCAACATATTTTTAGAAATAAAATTGGAGATTGTGAGAAAAAGCGCTATCTTTGCCGCCGTTTTTTAATCTGAAAAAAACTATACCACATCAAAAGAATGAACAGTAGAAATATCTGTAAACTATCATCGGCTGCGCTGTTCCTCGCACTCCTGTCCGGAACGGCGCAGGCCCAGGTGGCCGACCTTGCCGTCAACGACGAGGGCACAGAGTACACCATCGGATCCGCCGAAGGCTGGAACCAGTTCTGCAACATGCTCGAAAGCGGCAAGACCTTCAGCGGCAAGACCGTCTATCTTGGGGCAAGCATCGAAGTCAGCCGCATGGCGGGCGACGAAGCGCATGGGTTCGCCGGCACCTTCGACGGCCAGAACCATACGCTGACCTTCAACTACGGCACCGCGGAAAGCCCTGCCGACGAACAGTTTGTGGCACCCTTCCTCTCAACGGTCAGCGGCACTTCGCCCGTCTTCCGCGACCTCACCATCGACGGCGACATCTACGCCACCCACACCGAAGCCACCGACCACGACCATGCAGGTGGACTCATCGCCCACCTCTTCGGCACGGTCACCATCGTCAACTGCGTCAGCAACGTCCGCATCACCACCACAGGCGAAGACGGTGCCGGCGGCTTCGTGGGGCTTTGCGAGAACAGCGTCAAGTTCACCAACTGCAAGAGCAGCGCCGTCGTCACCAGCGACGGCGGCAACAACAGCGGTTTCGTGGGCTGGAGCCGTTCATCTGAATATCTCATCAGTTTCGAGGGATGCGTCTTCAACGGCAAACTGCTGAAGAAGGACAACAACGGCGGCTACAACGGCGGCTTCATCGGATGGAAGGGCGATGGCAAGACCGTCACCATCGAAAACTGCCTCTATATCCCCGCAGAACCCGTCGACAGCGAGAAATTTGCGAATAGCTACATCGCGAACTTCTGTCGCCAGCACGACGACAAATTGCCCGCCGACATCAAGAACTGTTACTACATCAGTTCCAACACCGACATCCAGTACTACGGCGCGGTGCAGGGCAAGAAGCCCCTCAGCGTCACTGCCGGCGAGAACGTCACCGTCGAGGCTGTCAGCCCTGTGGGCGACGCCACCAAGACCTACAGCGTCAGCGGCATCACCGCATACGCCAATGGCATCACTTACAACGATACATTCTACTACGGCAGCGGCGACCAAGTGAACTTGACGCTCAGCCACGGCGACGCCCCCGAGGGCTATGCTTTCATCGGCTACACCGCCAGCCCTGCAGGAGCCACACTCACTGGCATCACGAATCCCTATACGCTGACGATGCCAGACGGCGACGTGCAGATTGGAGCGAAGTACGCTGATTCCGAACCCTATATCGATGAGAATGGTGAGGGGCAGACATGCGCCGACTATATCTTTATCACCAGCGACATGACCACTCTCGGCATTGAGGGCAAGGAAACATGGTACGTCGTCGAGGGTGATGTCACCATCAACAACGAACTCCAAGGCAAAGGCGACATCCATCTTATCCTCGCCGATGATGCCAGCCTGTCTGTCAACACAAATGGTTATGCCATCAGATACGGCAACTGGACCATCTATGGTCAGGACAAGGGGAACGGCAAACTTTCCCTCACTGGAAATTGTGGCTTCCTCCTTATGTATAATAGCCTCACCATCAATGGCGGCGAAATCAATGTACGAACTGGATATGATAGTGGTATTAAAATCCAACATGCAAACCTCACCATCAATGGCGGCAAAGTCGATACCTACTCACGTTCGAATTGTGGCATCTCTATTGATTATGGAAACCTCACCATCAATGGCGGCGAAATCGTTGCTCGCTCAGAAATGTTATATGGCATCTCTGTCGGTGGCACCATTACCTTAGGTTGGACACGCCCTGAAGACTACCTCTACACCAGTTCAATTGATAAAGACTTTGGCTCCGTGAACATCGCCTCAGGCCAGACCCTCACCGACGGCACCAACACCTACACTGGCAGCAACATCAATGTCGATGACCTCATTCGTAAGACGCTTTTTGGCGTGGATGTCCTCTATGATGACGACATCAACGACATTGCCAGCCTCAACGGCAAGCATACCAACGTCCTCCTCAGCGGCCGCACACTCTACGATGATGGCTACTGGAACACCCTCTGCCTGCCGTTTGACCTCAAGTTGAGCGGTTCTGTTCTCGACGGTGACAATGTGGAACTGATGACTCTCGGCGATGCTTCGTTCCGCAATGGAACGCTGACGCTCGACTTCGTTGATGCTGATGAAATCAAGGCGGGCGTGCCCTATATTATCAGGTGGAACGGGTACAGCAATATCGTGAATCCTGTTTTCAAGAATGTGACGATTGAGAATGCTTCGCTCGATGAAAACGCATTCACCAACGACGTGATCAGCTTCAAGGGTATCTACTCGAGTAAATTTTTTCTCGGAGAATACAAAAACATCCTCTACCTCGGAAACGACAGTCGTTTGTATTATCCTTCCTCCGAAGTTACCATCAACGCCTTCCGCGCCTACTTCGAATTGCAGGGCGACCTCGTGTGCGGTGAGCCAGCGTCCTACGGAAACATCAACGCCTTCGTCCTGAACTTCGGCGAGGAGACGGGCATCCAGGAGATCAACCTTTCAAACCCCTCAAACCCCTCAAACTCCTCAAACCCCTACTTCACCCTCGATGGCCTCCGAATAGGAGAAAAGCCATCGACTCCCGGCATCTACATCCACGATGGCCGCAAGGTGATCATCAAATAAGGCAGACATACCGAACACACAAATGGCGAACAATACTCAACGCGACGAACTGCACAAGACGATATGGGCGATAGCCGACAGCCTGCGTGGGGCTGTGGGCGGATGGGAATTCAAGGCGTACGTCCTCGGAGCCATCTTCTATCGCTACATCAGCGAAAACATCACCCGTCACATCAACCAGCTGCAGGCCGAGGCGGGCATCACCGGCTACGACTATGCCCAGGAGACCGACGAGAATGCCGAAGAGGCACGCGAAGGCATGGTGGCCGAAAAGGGCTACTTCATCCTGCCCAGCCAGCTTTTCCAGAATGTGGCACGTCATCCCGAAAAGGACGAGAACCTGAACGTAACCCTCAATAACATCTTCAACGACATCGAAGGCTCGGCCAAGGGCACAGCCTCCGAAGATGACATGCGCGGACTCTTCAGCGACTTCGCGGTGAACAATTCCCAGTTGGGCAACACCGTGGCGCTGCGCAACAAGCTCCTTGCCGACGTGCTTATCGCGGTGCGCGACATGAAGCTTGGCGAGGACTTCGAAAACAACGAGATCGACACCTTCGGCGATGCCTACGAATATCTGATGCAAATGTATGCCAGCAATGCGGGCAAGTCGGGTGGCGAGTTCTTCACGCCCCAGGAAGTGAGCGACGTGCTGGCACGCATCACCGAGGTGGGCAATCCCAACATCCGCAAGGTCTATGACCCCGCATGCGGTTCAGGCTCGCTGCTGCTCAAGTTTGCCAAGACCGTCGGGAAGCGCAATCCCCAACTGAAGTACTTCGGACAGGAGGTCAATCCCACGACCTACAACCTGTGTCGCATCAACATGTTCCTGCACGACATCAACTACGACAACTTCGACATCCAGCTGGGCGACACGCTCCACAACCCGCTGCAGCTCGATGCAGGTCCTTTCGATGCCATTGTCTCCAATCCGCCCTATTCGCTCAAATGGGACGGCAAGGACAACGCTATCCTCATCAACGATCCGCGCTATGCTCCTGCAGGTGTATTGGCGCCGAAGAGTGCTGCCGACCTTGCTTTCACGATGCACATGCTCTACAACCTCGGCGAAACGGGCACGTGTGCCATTGTCGAGTTCCCGGGTGTACTCTATCGTGGCGGCGATGAGCAGAAGATCCGTCGTTACCTCGTCTCCAACAACTATGTCGATACGGTGATCCAACTTCCGCAAAACCTGTTCTTCGGAGTGGGCATTGCCACGTGCATCATCGTGCTTCGCAAGTCGGCGCGTCCCGACAGCAAGGTGCTGTTCATCGATGCCAGCAACCTCTTCAAGAAGGATGGCAACAAGAACAAGCTGCTCCCCGAGCATCAGGATGCCATTGTCGAAGCCTATGCCAAGCGTGAGGCGAAACAATACTTCACCGCCCTCGTCCCCATCGAGGACATCGAAAAGAACGACTACAACCTCTCCGTCTCGAGTTATGTCGAACAGGAGGACAAGCGCGAAAAGGTCGATATTGATGCCATCAACGCCGAACTCGTCGATGTCGTTGCTCAAATCAACGAACTGCGTGGTCAGGTGGATGAAATCATCGCAAATCTTTGAGGTATGAACGAGATTCAAAGATTGATTCATGAGATGTGTCCAGATGGGGTGCCGATGGTAGCCTTAAATAGTTTATGCAATGTCCTCCGAGGGAAAAGACTAACTAAAGACAAACTCTCCCCCAATGGGAAATATCCTGTATTTCATGGTGGTCTCGAACCTTTAGGATACTACGATTCTTCCAATCGTCCTGCCAATTCTGTAATGGTTATAAATGTTGGAGCATCAGCAGGAACTGTTGGCTTTTGCGATCATGAGTTTTGGTCTTCTGATGGATGTTTTAGCATAAGCAATAATCCACTATTGCATAGTAAGTTCTTGTACTATTATTTATTCGGACAAACTAAAAACATTCAAAGGAAAGTTAGAGTAGCCGGCATTCCGACACTTGATAATGCAGTAGTTGAGAAAATCCAAATCCCCCTTCCCCCTCTCCCCATCCAACAACGCATAGTAGAAATCTTAGATAAGTTCACCTCCTTAGTATCCTCATTGGATTCCGAAATTGCTTTGCGTCAGAAGCAATATGAGTACTATCGCAACAAACTCCTTTCGTTTGAGGAAGGGGAAGAAGGTGTGGAGTGGAAGAAACTTAGTGATGTTTGTATTGTGATTAATGGACGAGCATATAAGCAAAGTGAATTGTTGGACAAAGGTCCCTATAGAGTCCTTCGTGTTGGTAATTTCTTCTCAAATGATAGTTGGTATTATTCAGACTTAGAATTAGAAAGCAAATACTATTGTGTCAATGGTGATTTGCTTTATGCATGGTCTGCTTCTTTTGGCCCTCACATTTGGAAAGAAGAAAAAGTTATCTATCATTATCATATCTGGAAACTTGAATGTCAAGAACCCTTAGACAAGAAATTCATGTTCTATTGGTTGCAATCAGATAATATGACATCCCAAGTTTCATCAGAAAAACATGGTGCCACTATGGCTCATTTGACAAAGGCAATGATGGAAGATTTAATCTTGCCAATCCCCTCCTTAGACCGCCAGCTCTCCATCGTCCGCACCCTCGACACCTTCGAATCCCTCCTCACCAACCTGAAGAAGGAGCGCGAACTGCGTCAGAAACAATACGAGTATTATCGAGAGAAACTCTTGACTTTCGCATAAATCATCATGTACACACCTCCTTTCACAATATAAATCAAGCGCTACAGATTCACCCGATTAACCAGATATTTAGCTCGTTCAAGCAGAAATCCGACAAATCTGTGAAATCTGTAGCGCAAAGATATTCTCAAATTCTATAATTCTTGATAGAAAAAGAACGTTACTTGATCAGTACCTTGCGACCATTGTGGATATAGAGACCGGGAGCAGCAGGCTTGGAGCCGAGGCAGCGGCCATCGAGGGAGAAGTAGAGGGTTGAGGAGGTTGAGGGGATAGAGGGGATAGAAATCGTCTCAATACCTGTTTCTTCTTCGTCGAAGTTCAATACGAAGGCACGGGCCTGGGCTCCAGCATTCTTGATGTAGGGCACCGAGAAGTAGGCGCGGCACGAGCCAATCTGGAGATCGACGCTTGGGTAGTACAGCTTGTTGTCTTTGCCCAGGTACAGGATGCTCTTGTCGTTGGCCGTGACGTCGAAGGGCGAGAATGTACCTATCATCTGCACCGTCTTCAGATCGTCGGTTTCAGACACTACAGTCTGAGCTGCCGTGCTGCTGAAGGTTACGCCTTCGAAGACGGGATTGACAACGTCGAAGGCTGACGGGATAATGTCATAGTCTGCATCCTTCTCCCATTTCACCAGATAGGGCGCTCCGGCCTTGATCGTCTCTGCCGTCTTGAACGTCAGATACAGCGTGCCGTCGGTCGGGTCGAAGCCGTTCACCCCGTAGGTGTCCAGCTCCATGACCGTTGCTCCAACGAGCGGTGAGCCGGTGAAAGTGAAGTCATCATCCTCATTGCGATCGGTTACATCGAAGGGCAGGCAGAGCGTGTTCCAGGAGCCGTCCTTGTAGAGCGTGCGGCCATTGAGCTTCACATAGCCGGTGTAGTCCGGATTGGCGTTCAGCACGGTTGAGTTGTCGGCATTGTCTTCCAGCACGAGAGGGTCGGCGGTGGTGAAGAACACGCTCTCTCCCCATCCCGCTGGCTCAGCCCGCATCTGCATCTCATATTTGGTTCCACTTTCCAAACCGAAGATGAGGTGAGGATGTTCCTGCACATAGGGCATATTCACCCAATTATATTGTTCCGGGTGATACACCGCATTTTGGTCAAAGATGGTCACGTCGTCAATATACAGAGCCCATCGGTCCCTACTATCGAAATGACGGAAAACGATCTGGCCTTCTCCTAATGAGGAAAGGTCTATGGTGTATTCCGTCCATTCATTCGGAATATCCGTATATGCCCCCAGCTCCTCCAAATTTTCAGGTATCCTTTCTTCGCCATCAGGGAGGAAGAACACGCCAAAATTGTCTTTAAATTCCTTCTTTTTTGAACGTGCAAAGAAAGAGAGGTGTTTCCCCTTCAAATCCATTGTAGGCATGAGAAGCCAGTTGTCGGGATCAAAAGGTTCATATTTGCCCTCATCAAAAGAATACGACGCCCAAACACCTTCTCCACTATGAGCGTCTCCAGTCTTTTCATATTGCCAGTTATGATTATCCTCGTCTGCATCCCATTTCTCCAAAGCTTCAAAAGCCTCTGCCGACTCATAGACTAATTTTTCATTCACCTTGCGGTAACGGAGAATGATGGAATACAAATTGAATGGTCCTACAACATCCCAATCTACATCAGCAGAATTGTATGTGATGTTATCGTTGTCGATATTGTATGTAAGATCAATTCCTTTAATACTCAGATCAGTCTGGTCGTAACCATTATCACCCAAAGTAATGTCGAATATATATTCTAATCCACCACTAAAAAGATAATCATCAGCGCGGCCACCTACATTACCATATTCACTTGCAATATATATTTTAGCGAAGCTACCGCTGGGGGTTGGATTGGTGATACACCAGTCGTAAACGCCGGCAGGAATCTGGATGGTTATGCTTCCGTCTTTCAAAACGTCTTCGGTATATAGATCACCATCGGCATTTTCAGGTATCTTGTATTCAAATTCAGCATATACATCAGCCGATGCATTGCCATTTTCAGTGAGGTTGCCTTTTTTAGGGATGATTTCCCCATAGGTGTTGTGATTTATATCAAGCAGCATCTGATAGCCAGTGCCGTCATAGGTTTTCCAAATATCGTGGGTAGTCAGTGTGACAAGAGCATAGCCTTCAGGGATGTCAGGATTGGCTTTTTTCTCGATTTTCACGCTGTACTGGGTGAGAGATGCATTCTGCGCGAGTGCCATCGATGGTAGCGACACTACAGCCATCAGCAAAAGGGTAATCATTTTCTTTTTCATAGAATCCGCAGGATTGTTAAAAATTTCACTTATCTTTGTGCTGCAAATAATAAACTCAATCATAAGGAAACCTTTAATAAGTCGTGCAAAGATACAAATAAAACCTGAGAAAGTCATACATTTTGGTGATTTTTTTCCAATTATGGGTGCATTTGACCGAATTTTAGACAAAATTGTCGATTCCACACTCGGTTTCATCACTTTTTTTGCGAATCTTATTGGAACAATAAGGGAAAAACGCTATCTTTGCAGTCGTTATTTGATCTGATCGAAAGTATCGCGTAGAACAATGACTGACCACAGCATCATAGCCGAACAGAACGACAGCACCGTCGTGGCGCAATGGGAAAAGGTGAAGCTTAGCAACACCACCTACCAGAGCGAAGCCGAACTCGAAAAGTCGTTCATCAAGCAACTGCAGAACCAGGGATATGAATACCTCGCCATTCATACCGAAAAGCAGCTGCTCGACAACCTGCGCCTGTGCCTGCAGCAACTCAACGACCAAGTCTATACCGACCCCGAATGGGAGCAGATCCTCGCCGAAATCACCTCCCCGCAACTTCGCATGGAGGACAAGTGCGCCATGATCCAGCAGGACCCCACCCTTTCGTTCACCCGCAAGGACGGAAGTACCTTCAACGTCCACCTCATCAACAAGGCGAGCAACATCTTCAAGAACAAGCTCCAGGTCATCAACCAGTACGAGAACCTCACCGGCGTCCACAAGAACCGCTACGATGTCACCATCCTCGTCAACGGCCTGCCCCTCATCCACATCGAACTCAAGGCGCGCGGCGTAAGCATCAAGGAGGCCTTCAACCAGATCAACCGCTATCAGCGCGACTCCTTCTGGTCGGGCTGCGGCCTCTACGACTATGTGCAGATCTTCGTCATCAGCAACGGTGCCGAGACCAAGTACTACAGCAACACCACACGCTACGCCCACGTGCAGGAACAGAAGCAGGGACAGAAGAGCGTCGTCAAAAAGAAGAAGAACGAGAGCAACAGCTTCGAGTTCACCAGCTACTGGAGCGACCAGAAGAACAACCTCCTGCCCGAACTCACCGACTTCACGCAGACCTTCTTTGCCAAGCATACCATCCTGCGCATCCTCACGCGCTACTGCGTCTTCAACACCGACCAGCAGCTCCTCGTGATGCGTCCCTATCAGATTGCAGCCACCGAGAAGATCCTGCTGCGCATCGAGACCGCCCTCAACAACCATTGGCAGGGCACCATCCGCGCAGGCGGCTTCATCTGGCACACCACTGGCTCGGGCAAGACGCTCACTTCGTTCAAGACCGCACAACTCGCCAAGGACATCGATGGCGTCCAGAAGGTGCTCTTCATCGTCGATCGCAAGGACCTCGACTATCAGACCATGAAGGAGTACGACCGCTTTGAGAAGGGTTGCGCCAACTCCAACTCGAACTGCTACATCCTGCGTCGTCAGATACTCGACCCCAAGTGCCGCATCATCATCACCACCATCCAGAAGCTCTCCTCCCTGCTTAAGGTTTCCGCCAAGGAGGGTATCTCCGAGCAGAGCCGTCAACTGCAGTCCCAGCTCGACGAGGTGCTGCGCAAGGAGAACTTCGTGCTCATCTTCGACGAATGCCATCGCTCGCAGTTCGGCGACATGCACGCCCTCATCGTCAAGCGCTTCAAGCGATATCTGCTCTTCGGCTTCACCGGCACACCCATCTTCCCCGTCTCAGGACAGACGGGAGGCATCGGTCAAGTCAAGACCACTGCCGAGGTCTTCGGTGGCGAACCCGACCAGCAGGGCAAGCCCACGCGCGCCCTCCACACCTACACCATCATCAACGCCATCCGCGACAAGAACGTCCTGAAGTTCCACGTCGATTACGAACGCACCATGAAGATGAAGGAAGGTGTCGACAACAAGGAGGTGTGGGCCATCGACAAGGAGGAAGCCCTCCACGCCCCCAAGCGCATCTCCATCATCACCGACTACATCATCCACCACTTCGGGCAGAAGACCAAGCAGCAGGCAGGCATCGGCGGCACAAGCCGCTTTAACTCCATCTTCGCCGTCGATAGCGTCAAGGCAGCCATCCTCTTCTACAACGAGTTCCGCAAGCAGCTCGCCCTGCCCGGAGCACCCCCTTTGACCGTAGCCACCATCTTCACCTTCGCCGCCAACGAGGAAGAGGACCCCATGGGCAACCTCGACGACGAGAACCCCGAGAGCACCGAGAAGCTCGACCTCCAGAGCCGCGATGCCCTCGACCATGCCATCGACGACTACAACCAGCGTTTCGGCACCAGCTATTCCACCGACGGCGAGTCGTTCCAGAACTACTACAAGGACGTGGCGCTTCGCATGAAGAACAAGGAGATCGACATCCTCATCGTGGTGGGCATGTTCCTCACGGGCTTCGATGCCAAGACCTTGAACACCCTTTGGGTCGATAAGAACCTCAAGCTGCACGGACTCCTGCAGGCCTACAGCCGCACCAACCGCATCCTCAACGCCGTGAAGGACTGCGGCAACATCGTCTGCTTCCGCTACCTCGAGGACGCCACCAACAAGGCCCTCGCCATCTTCGGTGACGAGGAAGCCGGCGGCATCGTGCTCATGCGCACCTTCAAGGAATACTACGAAGGCTACACCGACAAGGACGGCAGGCAATACCCGGGCTATGAGGAACTCGTCAGCCAGCTGCTCGCCGACTTCGACATCAGCAAGTTCACCGACATCACAGATGACGAGCAGCGCAAGGAGTTCATCCGCCTCTTCGGCACCATCCTCAAGATGCGCAACCTGCTCAGCACCTTCGACGAGTTCACGCCCGACAAGCAGCTCATCACGCCCTTCGACATGCAGCAGTACACCAGCTGGTACCTCTCCCTCCGCGACGAGATGCGCGGCAAGGGAGGCAGCAGCGTCGAGAAGGAGAACATCAACGACGACATCGAGTTCGAGATCGAGCTCGTCAAGCAGGTGCAGGTCGATATCACCTACATCCTCATGCTCGTCAACAAGTACCACGAGAGCAACTGCGCCGACAAGGAGATTGTCATCAAGATCATCAAGAGCATCGAGGCAAGCCCCGACCTGCGCGACAAGAAAGAGCTCATCCAGCAGTTCATCGACCAGATGACGCCCGACCCTTCGAGCGACGTCATCGAGGACTGGGAGCGCTACGTGGCTGAGAGTCGCAAGCGCGACCTCGATACCATCATCAGCGAAGAGCACCTCAAGCCCACCGAGACCTACCAATTCATCGACGACAGTTTCGAGCAAGGCGAAATCACCACCACCGGTGTCGGCATCACCCGCATCCTCCCTCCCATGCCCGTCATCGGCGCCAAGGGCAAGCGCGAAGCCAAGAAGCAGACCGTCATCCAGAAGCTCCAGTCCTTCCTCCAGAAGTACCTCGGCATCTCCAGCTCCCACGATTCCTCCCCCGCCCCCTCGTCCCCCTCTTCTCCACAAGAAGCGGTTTCGCCGCTTCCTCACCCCGCTCCCGTCATCCCCTTCAACGGCATCCTCAAGGACGACGACAGCACCACCCTCATGGCTGCTGATGATGGAGGGGAAGAGTGAATCTAAACCTACGCTATATTATGACCGAAGAAGAGCTTGCCGAGAAGAAGAAATACGCAGGTGAAAAGAAGCCTTCGATGAAGCGCCGAGCCAGTGGTCATGACTACACCGAACGGCGCTACTACATGATCACGCTCGAGACCGAAGGCCGCCTTCCCCTCTTTGGCCATCTGGCTGGCAATCCCTTCGCCGAGGCAGGAAGCAGCGACGCTCCCCACATCATCCTCTCCGAACTCGGCAAGGCCGTTCAAGACGAGTGGTTCTCCATCCCTGCTTTCTACCCCCAAATCGACGTGATCGCCCTTCAGATGATGCCCGACCACATGCACGGCATCCTCTTTGTGAAAGCCCCCATCCCCCTCCACCTCGGCCAGGTCATCACCGGCTTCAAGGCCGGCTGCCGCAAGGCCCAGCGCCGCCTCGAGGCGCAAGCCGCCCCCTCCGCTGCCGCCTCCCCCTCGGCCCTAGCCCCCGCGCCGCCGACAGACGCGGCAAAGCCGCGCCCTACGGAGAAGCCCGGTGTGGTCCAGGTGTCCCCCCTTCTCCGCAAGAAGCGGTTTCGCCGCTTCCTAACCCTGCCTCGCCGCTTCCTAACCCCGCCCCGCAGCTTCCTAACCCCGCCCCGCAGCTTCCCTCCCCCTCCCTCTTCGCCCGCGGCTACAACGACCTGATCCTCCGCACCTACGACGAGCTGACCGTCTGGAAGAACTACCTCCTCGACAACCCGCGTCGCCTCTTGATGAAGCACGCCCGTCCCGACTGGCTTTACCCCTTCTTCGGCCTCAAGCTCGGCCCCTACACCTTCAACGGCATCGGCAACCGAAGCCTGCTCACCGCCCCTCGGCGCATCGCCGTGAAGCTCTCGCGCCGCCTCACCGAGCAGCAGATAGAAGCAGAGACCGCCCGCTACCTCGAAGAGGCCCGCCAAGGTGCCGTGCTTGTCTCCCCGGCCATCTCACCCGGTGAGAAGCGCGTGATGCGCGCAGCCTTCGATGCCGGCTTCCCCACCATCGTCCTGCTGGAGAACGGCTTCACCCAGCTCTCGAAGCCCCACGGCGAGCAGTTCAACGCCTGTTCTGCAGGCCGCCTCTTGATGCTTTCACCATGGGAGCACCACAACGAGAAGCACACCATCACCCGTGTCCAGTGCGAGCAGCTCAACCAGATGGCATTAGCAATCGCCCAACCCACTAAGTTATAAGAATGAAAAAGCAAGCCACAATGCAGTCGGCTTGCTTTTTTGTCTATTCGTCGCGCAGCTTGCGACGAATCGCACTTATATTTGTCGGTTTTTAGTTTGTAGTTGGTGCAGTTTTTGGGTTGTTAATTGTTTTTTCCTTTTGCCTCTTTCGTCCTTTTGACATGAATAAGTCTGATAATAAAGGCGTACCATGCGCCCTTCGCTTTCTTTTTGCTACCGAGATAAAATTTATTAGCTAAAATATTTGGAAGTAATGAATTAAACATGTAACTTTGCGCCCAATTTTCGATGAAGAAAATTCAAAATAACCACACACAGCAATAACACTCTTGCTCCATTAACTTGAATATTGAGCAGAGAGCAATAACCAAAATTAATGATCAACTGGAACCTGTTGTCTGCCTTAATAGGTTACAAACAGGACAAAAATAGCAAAGACCACCCTATATTTACCTCGGCCGCTGCCGAGGCCTTTCATATTGGTCAACAATTTGGCCAAACCTAAAATATCCTTGCTGAGCCGGAAAGGATCCCACGGCGAAGCAAGGATATTTTTTTGTTTAACCCCTAATAATTTCTTTTAACCGTGCACGGGAGACGTCCCGTGCATTAGTATTAACTGCGTGGCGGAAGAAGTAACGTCATGCACCGGTACCGGCTTTTTACTTCGTTTTTTTACGAGTATGAAGCCCAAAAATTTGCAATTAACAAGAAGGCATTTTTGTATGATTATTGTAGAACTCGCGTGTAACAGAAGTATCACTGCTGAATACAACGAAACTCGCGTGCTCTTCTTTTTCGGAAGAGCATGGGAGAACGACCGCATCCGCCAATGGCTTGTGTCAAAAGATACGGAGAAGCTCAAGGAGAACAATTTGATTAAGTTGATCAACTATCTGTATCAGAAAGGCAATGTATTTGAGTACGATTGCCACAAAATAGACATTGCTATGCTATTGCTCAAAATGGATTTGTTGATTGATATCAAATCATACAAAACCATCAAAAACAATTTCGCAAGGAATTTACCCAAGAGTGTTCTGATAGAGGCTCATAAAATTTTTCTTGACATATTCAAGAAAGGCCCTGAAAAAATGAAAAAATGATGAATTATAGGGCCTTTTCAGATTCGCACTTTATTTATTCTTATCTTTGCGGCAAATAAAAAGAAATTGATTTATGGTACGAAAATCAACATTGGAAGAAAAGAACAAGGCGATGGCTGACCTGATCCTGACTCTGATGCCTGAAACGTTCGAAGAGATTGTCAACCACCTCATCAAGCTTCGAGATACAGACAAGGATGCCTTCAGCTATGTGCTCTTGAAGTTCGATGAAAACAAAAGCATGGTGCCTCCAAGACATACCATGGTTGATATCTACAGGAAGAAGTACATCCAGAACCATGAGCTAAACAGTCTGCTCAGTTTCATGTTACTTCGTTATTGGGACGAACAGGACCTTTATCAGGGAGGCTACTACAAGTGTTCACTGCCTGTGCAGCAACTGGAGGAACCAGACGAAGAATTTCTGCAGAGATACAACCTCGTCTATGGCCAGCTGATGTCGACCATGCTTGACAAACTGAAGGAACTAAATTATTACGAAACATATTCCGGAATTAAAAAAAAAATAATTAAAACTTAAAAGCTATGTTAGTAAAAAAAGTGAAGTTGGTAGCGATCGGTGAACCGGTTGCTTACCCCAAGAAAGAGAATGGCATGATCGTCAAGGATGAGTTCGGCAACGACGTAACTGCAGGCTATCGCCGACAGGTATTGTTCGAGAGTCGTGATTACAAGAAGGATTCAATACCCGTTACTGTGTTCAGCGACACACGCGAGTCCCCCTTCTCTGTGGGCATGGAGGGCGACCTTCAGTTCCTCTGCGAAGTTCGCGAGTCGAAGAAGGAGGATGGTGAATCACGTCTCTATGCCGAGATCAAGTTAATCAACTTCACACCTTCTTGATTTTCAAAAAAGATGAAAAATGGATTCATGAAGATGGTGCTGCTTGATAGCAGCACTGATGTATAGGCTGCAATCGCCATCTGAAAGCGAGCTTTCATTTGTCGCTTCCATCCCATC
>CACXTQ010000036.1:0-49225 GCA_902770595.1 uncultured Bacteroidales bacterium
GCTCCTCATGGTGCAGGTAGATTGTTATCAAGGTCGAAAGCTAAAGAACAAATTTTACTTGAGGACTTTGAAGCTTCTATGAATGGTATTTATACAACCTCTATTAGTTACGCAACGATTGATGAGGCTCCGATGGAAGGCTCAAAAGCCACCATGGCATCAATCGCGGAATCGCAATTATCCTCTGAGGCGGCGGTCCAAAGCGTCACATTCTCAGCCCAGTTCCCGCGCTTGTTAAGCCTGTTGTAAGGAACGATCCAGCAATCATGATGCTGCGAAAGCAACAGTGTCCTCCAAGCTTCATCGATAAGCGCCTGCTCTGGAGCTTTCCCTGTCGCCAAACTCAGCAACGACTTCACGAATAGCATTGTAGACGTCACGATGTCCACAACCCTGACAGAACTGTGGTGGACGGCCTGCAAGCACAGGACTTGGGTCATATACCTTATTGCTCTCGACACCCAAAGCCTTGGCAACATTGTCGGGATTGAGCTCGCCTGTGCGTGGAAGGGCTCCTGTCAGACGACCATATACGGAATAATCGGCTCCGAGCATACCACGTACAAGTTCCTCGACCACAGGTTGACCATCCTCGACAACAAGCAGGTTCTCGGAAACTGCAGCAAGTGCAACAATGTCCTTCTCGGGGAGCGGATACTGCGACACCTTGAGGACGTTCATCGTATCGCCTACGGCTTCCTTCACATAGTTATAACCGATACCGCAGCAGATGATGCCGGTCTTGTTTTCGGGTTCGTCCTCACAGAGTTCCAGACGATTGAACTCACTATCGGCAGCTGCTTCGGCGATGACAGGCTGCTTCTCGATGAGGGCAGCATATTGACGCTTGGCATTGCCAGGAAGGAGCACCCAGTGTGTACGATCGGTCTCAGGGCAAAGATCATTCTCTGCCTTTGGCTCATGAACCTCGACAGCAGCACGTGAATGGGCCAAACGAGTCACGACACGCATCAGGACTGGTTCCTTGAGGCGCTCGCTTAATTCGAATGCCTCCTCTACCATATCGTAAGCCTCCTGCTGATTAGATGGTTCAAAGACCGGGATCATGGCAAACTTGCCATAGAAGCGCGAATCCTGTTCGTTCTGACTGGAATGCATCGAAGGGTCGTCGGCAGCCAAAACGATAAGGCCACCATTACAACCGGTAATAGCTGAATTGACGAACGCATCGGCACAAACATTCATGCCGACATGCTTCATGCAGACCAGCGCACGTTTGCCGGCATACGACATGCCAAGCGCTGCCTCCATCGCCGTCTTTTCATTGGTACACCAACGTGAATGAACATTGCGTTCGCGGGCCAACTTATCGCCCTGAATAAACTCCGTGATTTCTGTGGATGGGGTACCCGGGTATGCATATACGCCAGAGAGTCCAGCATGCAATGCGCCCAAAGCGATAGCCTCATCACCTAATAGAAGCCTTTTCATATAAAATATATTTATTTAAAAGGAAAATTGGTTTCAATTGGGCGCAAAGATAATCATTTTTTTAGTATTTGCGAAAAAATACTTGCTTTTTTTTTGCGATTCATGTATTTTTTGTATATTTGCGCCGAAAAAACAGGTATATCATACAAAAAACGATACTGAAATGACTCTTTTAGAACGACTCAACAAGACCGATCGCTTTGCGAAAACCAATGGAATCCAACTCACCGAAATACGCGAAGGCTATGCCAAGGCAGAAATGACCGTCGAAGAACGACATCTCAATGGCGGCAACGTCTGCCAAGGAGGCGCCATCTTCACATTGGCCGACCTTGCCATTGCAGCAGTCATGAATTCTCACGGACTACTCACGCTTGGATTAGAGAACCAGGTGACCTACGTCTCATCCGCCTTGCTGGGCGATCATCTCATTGCCGAAGCCGTGGAGACAGTCAACCACAAGAAGATTCCCTTCGCACAAGTCACCATAAAAAAAGCGACAGGCGAAACCGTTGCTTCATGCACCGCTCTCGCCTATCGCAAACAAGCGCCAATGGAATATGACGCGCTGATGTAGGTTATTTCTTATAGCATTCGAAGATCTTATCGACCTTGTCAGTCTTCAACTTCGGAGTGAAGAATGATACGATGGGCACCACGATGAAGCCACCTACCATAGCAACAGCGCCACAATCGATTGGATTGAGGATAGCGTTGCCTGTCAACATATTGACCAAGGTCAGACCAACACCCCACACGAAGCAAGCCCAGACAGCAGCAGGTGTAACTCCACGCCAGTAGAGACCATAGAGGAACGGAGCAAGGAAGGCACCTGCCAAAGCTCCCCACGAGATACCCATCAGCTGGGCAATGAACTGGGGAGGATTGAGTGCAATCATCAGCGAGATGACAATGAAGAACACGATGAGCACACGCATGATGACCACCTTACGACGCTCGATCTTCTCAGCAATCATATCATCGATTTCGCCTTCGCGCACCTCATCATCGGTCGATTTCTTGTCACGATAGATGAGGTCGAGCGTCATGGTCGACGAAGATGTGAGCACCAGCGAAGCCAGAGTCGACATCGAAGCAGAAAGCACGAGGAGTACAACCAAGGCGATGAGTGCATCGGGAAGAGTCTCAAGCATCGATGGGATGATGTTGTCATAGACGAACTTGCCGCGCTCAGCATTGAAAGCCGTAGGAACAAACAGACGTCCGAAACCACCCAAGAAATAGCAGCCACCGGCTACGATGAAAGCGAAAATAGTCGAAATGATAGTGCCTCGACGGATAGCTCCCTCGTCGGAAATCGAGTAGAACTTACCAACCATCTGCGGGAGGCCCCATGTACCCAATGAAGTGAGCACTACCACACCGATCAAGCTCATTACATTCGGACCAAACCATGAAGCAAAATCACCAGCCTTGAAATTGGCATACAGGCCAGCCTTATCATGGGCAAGGTCATCGGCGATGATGCCCTGGATGAAGTCATTGATGGCCGTAGCCTTATATCCACCCAAGATTACATAGCAAGCCGTCAGGATAGCCATGATCCAGGCACAATAGGTATAGGGGATGCCAAAGCCCATCTCGAACAACTTCGAGATACCCATGTAAACACCAGCGGTGTAAGGAATCAGGAAGACAAATGCGATGATGGAAGCAGCTACACGCAAGCCTTGGTTACGGTAACGTGTACCAAAGAAGTCGGGCATGGTGCGCGACTGGATGTGCTGGGTCATCAGCTTTGTGCGACGACCCAAGATGAGCCACGCCAACAGCGAACCGATGACGGCATTGCCAACGCCAATCCACGACGAGGCCAAACCATACTTCCAACCGAACTGACCGGCATAGCCCACGAAGACGACAGCCGAGAAATAAGACGTTCCGTAGGCAAATGCCGTAAGCCAGCCTCCGACATTACGACCACCCAACACAAAGCCATCGACAGAACGAGCCTGCTTACGGCTGTAGATTCCTACGCCAATGGTGATGGCGAAGAAAAGAATCGTAAGAAGAATTTTAATAAACATGATAAGGAAGAAATTGAAAAGTAGAAATCGTTATCCCAATAATCCGGCATTCCGGTATTAGGGTACTTAGAAAGCGACCTGCATCTGAATCTGAACACGGCTGCAAGCGTCGTCAACCCATGCAGTATTCAGGCCATCGGTCCACGATGACGCCCAGGTATATTGCAGCTGGAAACGGCATTTGGTGAAGAACCAATACTGAAGACCAGCAATGACCTCAGTGCGCTCACGGTCAAAACCCTTGGCATAATCGAAGTAGTCGAACGAAGCCACCATGTCGAGTTGACCGGCCAAGGGAATGGTGGATGTCACATATCCACCCCAAGAATTGGTCTTACCATCGCGACCGCCCAATACTTCGCCACGCACTGACCAACTGCGATTCTTCCAAAAGTCGTTGCTGCCAGCCTTGTATTCAACACCTGCTGTCCAACGATCCCTGCGATAGATTTCGCCTTGTGCGATGGCATTCTCTACGGGGATATACACTGACATAGGAACCAGCGAAGTAGCATAGCCCTTCTGTGCAGAGACAGCGAAACGTAATCCTTGAATCGGACGATAGTCAAGTTTAACTATCACGTTCTTACGGTTGTCGGGATCCTTGGCATTGATACCACGACCATTCAGGAACTCGAGGTTGTAGAAGAGTTTGCCATCGAAAAGTTGACCAAAGAGATCGATACCCAGGTCACGACCATAGTTGATACCAAAGAGAGGATCAGAGCCGCATCCCGTGAGATAAGTGACACTCTGCGAGCAGACATCTACTGTCTCCAATACGACTGGAGAAAGTGGGTTCTCCATCGAAAGCTGGTTCTTGAACTGTCCGAAACGGATAGTCAGTTCATTGCCTTTGGTCACACGATAATCCGTGTAGAACTCCTGCACCTGACTATTGAAATCGTGCATAAAGAGGAACGACCAACGGTCGGTGATACGAGCCTTGGCCCAAAGCAACGTACGCTTCACGTCCCAGGTGTTGCTGTTGCGCCCATCATAATTCATATAGGTATAGCCTGCTTGGGCATAACCATTGAGGGTGATGCGGCTTTTCAGTTCCTGCGACCAGTAATTGAGATCCTTTTGCTCCTGTGCATGGAGCACACCCGACGACAAAAGAACTGCCGTCAGGGCAATGAGATTTGAGAATTTAAGAGACATATACACAAAGTTTAGTGACAGACGATATGGAGGGGAAGGGGGGTGAGGAGGGGTTAAGAGGGGTTGCGATAGCATCGCAACAGACAGAACGGGTTAGGAGGGGTTAGGAGGGGTTAAGAAACGGTTGTGAATAATTAAAAGTTCCATACGGGTCAGGTAGCAACCACTTCTTAACAATCCTCTTAACCCTTCATCTTAACCTTACTTATTCCTTCCACGGAGGATGGTTTGTTCACGATCGGGACCAACGGAGAGGATGGTGATAGGAGTCTCGAGTTCCTTCTCGAGGAAAGCGATATAATCCTTGAACTCCTGCGGGAACTCATCTTCCGACGTGCATTTCGAAAGGTCGGTGTTCCAGCCCTTCATCTCGACGTACTGAGGCTCCACACCCTCATCAATCGAGAATGGGAATTCGTTGGTCAACACACCATTCACCTTGTAAGCGGTGCATGCCTTCACGGTCTCAAAGCCGTCGAGCACGTCGCTCTTCATCATGATGAGCTGGGTCACGCCATTGATCATGATGGTATATTTGAGTGCAACAAGGTCAATCCATCCGCAACGACGCTCACGACCAGTGACGGCTCCATACTCGTGACCGATGGCACGAATCTTGGCACCAGTTTCGTCGAAAAGCTCTGTGGGGAACGGACCCGAGCCAACACGGGTGCAATATGCCTTAAAGATACCGAACACCTCCCCTATCTTATTGGGAGCCACACCAAGGCCGGTGCATGCACCTGCACAGACAGTGTTGGAAGAGGTGACGAAAGGATAGGAACCGAAATCGACGTCAAGCAATGAGCCCTGAGCACCCTCACAAAGCACGCTCTTGCCGGCTTTGAGATACGAATTGATGACATGCTCAGAATCGATGAACTTGAACTGCTTCAAATATTCAACTCCTTCCATCCAATTGGCTTCAAGATCCTCCAGTCCTTCGGTGCTGACAGGCTCGCCACCCTTGGCAATAGCCAGCAGGTTCAGGCTGGCAATGGTTTCGAGGTGACGCTTCTTGGCAGCATCGTATTTCGCCTGGAAATTGTCGAGAATATCACCTACACGCAATCCGTTACGACTAACCTTATCGGTATATGTGGGTCCAATGCCTTTGCCGGTAGTACCAATCTTGGCCTTACCTTTGGCTGCTTCGTTGGCCTTGTCGAGCAGACGATGGGTAGGCAGAATGAGATGTGCCTTCTTCGAGATATAAAGACGCTGCGTCAAGTCATGGCCACTCTGAGCCAATTCCTTTGCTTCAGTCATGAAAAGAAGTGGATCGAGCACAACACCATTGCCAATGATATTGATCTTACCACCCTGGAAGATACCGGATGGAATGGAACGGAGCACATACTTCTCTCCGTTGAATTCGAGGGTATGACCAGCATTAGGACCGCCCTGGAATCGGGGTCAACACATCCACCACCTTGCCTTTTCCCTCGTCGCCCCATTGGAGACCGAGCAATACATCTACTTTCATCAATTGTAAAATATTAATTGTTAATGATTAACTGTTATCTGTTAACTGTTAATTGTTATTTTGTGAATTGTTATTCGTTTTTTTGGAAACTGCACGCTGGCATTTGGCACAAAGGCCATGAATCTGCAGCGTATAAGCTTCGGGAAGGAATCCCTTGGGCAACTGCGGCTCGAACTTCTGCAGCACTTGCAGTTTGCGAAGGACCTTTATGCTGCCGCACTTTTCACAGATCACGAAGCCATGAGGGTCCTGACCTAGCGTTCTTTCGAAGAATGTCATGCCACGGCTTACCAACTCAAGTCTGCTTGCCAATTTCAACTCCACCAACAAATCGAGCGTATTATAGACCGTTGTCAATGCTACAGCGCCTTCATCGGCACAAACCATCTTGTGGAGTGTATAGATATCGACTGGCGAATTCAGTTGATAGAGTAATTTTAGGATGAATCTGCGTTCAATGGTGCAACGTTTTTTACGGCTACGGAGATGGTCCTCCATGATTCGCAATGCCTCGTCATATTCGGGCGCCACCGTGTCGGTACGAAGATTCTTGGTGATCTGGTCTCGTTTGCGATTCACCGCCTCAGCCACTCTTTCGGGTTGTTTTTTTTTCATGACAATCGTTTTTGGAGGCTCCTGGCACAATATCGCATCATCTTCGACTCTGCATCCATCCAACGCTGGATGAGTTCCTGCCCAATCCCGAACTGAAAAGCATACATCGAGACCACATCAGCCACTTCGGGTGTAGGTATTGTCTGTACCCAACGTTCCGCAGTTTCTACCGTCATCGTACCGCGCGGATAGAGCAGCGGTGCCAGCATCTTCGACTCCCGGATATCATCTTCAGCCCACAAAGCCTCAGCAACATCAGTAATATCAAGTCCATAGAGTGGCGACTCTGCATCGGAAAGCATTTTCTTCACCATCAGTGCCAAATCCTTGATATCGGGCAACGAGCAGCCGAAAGCCACCTTATAGACATAGCCATGCTGCCGCAGCAAAGAACTCGTAAAGATGTTCTGCCTGCTGCGGAAGAGTTTGTGGATGGCGCTGAGTTGATGAGGAGTCATTAAATAGAGCTAATTTATAACACCGAATAGTCCTTGCTATAACGAAGCATCTGCTCAGGATAAGTTTCCGAGCCATAGATAATCTTCACATCGGTAACCTTGCCATCGGCATCCTTCACGAGTTCATAACGTGGATTGACGAAGCCCTTGTAGGGAGCAATGTGGAGCGACTGATAACGTTCGAGGACCTCCTTGTGAAGTTCGGGATCAACCTTCACACCGTAGGTCTCGACCAGCATGCGACCCGCCTCAAAGTCACCTTCGCTCTTGATGCGCTGGAGTTCGCCAAGTATCTCGGCAAAATAAGTGCGAAGCTTGTCATAGTCATTGATCTTGACGAAGGTCTTGCCGTCACGCTTTGCAAAGCAGAGAGCGGGCTCACCGCCATCTTCCTCAGCATCTTGTTGAGCCAAGGCAAGAGTCCAATAGGCGATAAGGGCACGGTTGCGCATATGTGCCTCCTCTAGGTTATCGCCTGGCTTAATGCGAACCAACTGAGTCATCAGGCCGTTCATCATCTGCTGATAGTAACCAGCCTTGTAGGCATCGGCATTGGGCATTACACCCAGTTCAACGAGTTTGGGATCGGCCATGTAATAAAGGGCGAAGATGTCGGCACGAGCCTCTTCAAGGGTCGAACCGTAGGCTTTCAATGCATCGGGATCAACACCAGGCAGCAACTGACCGCTGGCATGGCCCAGGCACTCATGAAGATCGGTGTGAACATTATCCACATAGTGGGCATACTGCTTTGCCTGCTCAATCTCCGCCTCGCTCCACATAAACTCTTCACCAAAGCCATTACCCTGGGCAGCAGCATCGTAGGCAGCCGTGATGTTGTCGATGCTCACCGACTTCGAACCGTGCTGGGCTCGAATCCAGTTGGAATTGGGCAAGTTGATGCCGATAGGTGTCGATGGATAGCTGTCGCCAGCCAGGATGGCAGCGGTGATGACCTTGGCAGTCACGCCCTTGACCACAGGCTTGCGGAAACGTGCATCGACAGGTGAACGGTCCTCAAACCACTGTGCATTGCTCGAGATGATCTCGGTGCGAGCTGTGTTGGCCGAATCCTTGAAGTTCACGATCGACTCCCAAGCGCCACGTAGGCCCAATGGATCACCATAGCTCTCGATGAAGCCGTTGATGAAATCCACACGGCTCTGAAGGTCCTCTACCCAAAGTATCGAATAGTTGTCAAAGTCCTTCAGGTCGCCACTGCGATAATACTGGATAAGTGCGTCGATCGAAGCCTTCTGCTTTGCGTTCTCAGCAACAGCGCTGGCCTTCTCAAGCCAGAAGACAATCTTTTCGATGGCGGGGCTATAGAGACCGCCTACCTTGTAAGTCTTCTCGACGAGTTTGCCCTTCTCCTTCACCATCTTCGAGTTCAAGCCGTACATCACAGGTGTCATATCCTTCGGATTCTTCAACTTGGCATAGTACCTCTCTACCTCCTTCTGTGTCACACCCTCATAATAGTTGTTGGCAGAAGTGGCAATCAAATCCACGCCATCGGCCTGGTTGGTCTTGATGGCCATAAACGAAGGGTCGAAAATGGCACGCATCAGGTCTGGCATTGCCAAATTCTGCTGCAGTTCCTCATTCTTCACAGTCTCAGGCAACTGGTTGATCTGAGCCTCAAACCATTCCTGCGTGAACTCAGGGTTGAACTTGGCAGAACTGTAATGATGATGAATACCATTGGCAAACCATATCTGCTTCATGTACTGCTCGAAAGCCTTCCATTGCGCATCGGTCTTATCGCCCTGATAGTTCAGGTAGATGGCCTCGCAGATGTTGCGAATAGGCAAGTTAAAGCGGCAATTCTGGTCCCAAAGGATATCGCGGCCCCACTGGGCAGCCTCAGTTAGGTAATAGATGAGTTCCTTCTGAGCCAAAGGCAATTCCTCGAAGGCCGGCACTTCGTAGCGAAGCACTTCGATATCGGCAAAACGGTCCACACTCCAGGGCTGCACCTCGGGTGCAACCTCTTCCTTCTGATTCACAGCACATCCGGTCAGCAGACCGGCCATGAGCATTGATGACATTACTAAGCCTTTCATTATGATGATATACTTTTATCGTTGATAGACACGAACACGGGTGCGAAGATACTAAATTTTTCAATAAAATGGTTCCAAATACCACAAAAATTGTACATTTTGCTGAAAAAAAACACAATTTTGCACTGAGTGTATACTATATATTAAAATATGAGGCGTTTTCGCGAAGAATAATATTTCTTGCAGAGGCTTATCTGCTATCTTTATTCGGAGAATACAGTTTTGAACTACCAAATATGTATGCCGCAGTCAAAGCATACAGTTTTGAATTACCAAATATGTATACCATGGTCGAAGCATACAGTTTTGAATTACCAAATATGTATACCATGGTCGAAGCATACAGTTTTGAATTATCAAATATGTATGCCACGGTCAGAGCATACAGTTTTGAATTACCAAATATGTATGCCACGGTCAGAGCATACAGTTTTGAATTACCAAATATGTATGCCACGGTCGGAGCATACAGTTTTGAATTACCAAATATGTATGCCACGGTCGGAGCATACAGTTTTGAATTACCAAATATGTATGCCGCAGTCGGAGTATACAATTTTGAATCACCAAATATGTATGATCCTACCGCATAGGTCCACTTTACTTTAGTGAATTGGACTCACGCCAAAAAAGAAGCCCCTCCTTCATTTGGAGAGGCTTAAGATGAAACGTGGAATCGTTTATCCGATTATTCATCGAACTTCACCAGAATGCGGAACACCTTGCCGGGAGCCCCTGCCCAAGCTTCGAGGGCATGCTGAGCCTCTTCGGGCTGGATGATGCCGCTGATGAAGGGTTCCATCTGCATCTGTGTGTGATGCATATAATTCAGGACGGCACGGAAGTCGTCGGGTGTTGCGTTGCGTGAACCGCGGATGTCGAGTTCCTTCTGCACGAAATACTTGGTCTGGAAAGATACGTCACTCTTGGCATAGCCGATGCAGACAACACGTCCAGTGAACGATACGGCATCGATAGCCGAAACGTAGGTAATCGGCGAACCGACAGCCTCAATCACCACGTCAGCACCCATACCGTCGGTGTATTCCATCACCTTGGTGAGGATGTCCTCCTTGGTCGAATTGATGCCATAGGCAGCTCCTGCCTTAATGGCCAAATCGAGTTTCTCCTGGCTCAAATCCACGGCAATGACGGTGGCACCACGCTGAACACTGCGGATGATGGCACCAAGACCCACCATGCCACAACCGAGCACAAGCACAGTGTCGATGTCCGACACCTGTCCACGGCTTACAGCATGGAATCCTACCGACATAGGCTCGATAAGGGCAGCATCACGTGGGGTAACACCCTTCACGGGAATGATCTTCTGCCAAGGAAGGGCAATAAATTCGCGCATCGCACCGTCGCGCTGCACTCCAAGTGTCTCATTGTTCTGACAGGCATTGTAGCGTCCATTGCGACACGAAGCGCAATGACCACAATTGGTGTAAGGATTGACAGTGACCACCTGACCCACATGAAGATCAGCCGGGCAACCCTCTCCAAGTGCCTCGATCACAGCACCAATCTCATGACCGGGAATGACGTTGGGCTTGGCCATAGTATTGCGACCGAGGAAAGTATTAAGGTCACTGCCACAGAAACCAACATACTTAAGCCTAAGGAGAACTTCGCCTTCTCTTGCTACCGGCTTGGGGAGGTCAACAACCTCAATCTTTTGTAACGAAGGTATTCGTAAAGTTTTCATTTTTAATAAAGGGAAAAACTATTCTGACATATTCTTTATGTAAGGTAACTCGGGAATCTTATCGAAACCATAGAGCGTTTGAGCATTGAGCCCCAAGAACTTCTGCTTTTCCTCTTCGGTGAGCAAATGCTCAGGGTCTTTGAGCACAAAGTCGTACGACATCTTATAGGTTATGGCAGTGATGGTGCGTGGATAGTCGGAACCCCACATCAACTTGTCGGCGCCCACCAGATCCATAGCTTCACGGATGGCGCGCACAGCACCACAGAACGGATAGAACTCCGAATTGAAGAGCCACGTAATGCCACCACTCTCCACGTAGACGTTATCGTAGCGTGCCAACTTTATCTGCTCCTGCCAACCCGGACGGGTGACCATACCGAAATGTCCGATGACGACCTTCAGTCGCGGACAAGTTTGGATAATCTCCTCCATCTGCTTCACGTGATAATCGCCATCGTAAAGACAGATAGAGAGGAAGCCCTTGTTATCCTGCAGATAATGATAGACGTCCATCATCTCAGGACTGTTGATCTCCAGTTCACCTGGCGCGAACAGACGATGTCCCGGTAATGCTATGCCACGGAACCCGTTCTCAAAAAGCTGCTTAGTCTGCGTCAGCGGGTCCATAAGGCCACGAGCACGCCGCTGCACAGGACGCAGCTCGGGCATGCCATAACAGAAGAACCGATTGGGATGATGCTGCATCACTTCGAACAGGTAGTCGTTCTGCATGCCATCGATAATCTCCTGTACCACCACGGCTCCACCTACCCGGGCATAGTCCATGTTGCTGAGGAAGATTTCGGCACTGTTCTGTCCGTCAATCATAAACGGAGGAAGCATCTGCACCTCTTCTCCAAAGAATGTGCTGCGCGAGCCATTGGGCGAAAGAGTGCGTATGGGCTGGCCATCAACAATCGTGTTCTGGCGCATCCACAAGTGGCTATGTGCATCAATAATAATCATGTCGACAAACCAACAATTGTTAATTGTTAATTATTAATTGTTAATTGAAAATCAACTATTCTTCCAGCGCACACGCATCTGGTCACCGATAATGTTCTGAACCTCCTTGACGAGCTCCCAATCAATGGGTTCAAGGGCATACTGCCAATTCTTCTCGACATTGGCAGGATTGGCCGACGAGAAGAGCGTCGTGGCGATGCGAGGCGAAGAAATGGCATACTGGATGGCTAATTTCTCAATCGGATAACCCTTGGAGTTGCAATGAGCCACAGCCTTTTGGCAAGCCTCGACAAGTGCCTTGGGTGCGGGATGCCAGTCGGGCACGCCACGTGTGCTCAGCAATCCCATCGAAAGCGGCGACGCATTGATGATGCCCACATTGTGCTGCTCGAAGAAGTCGAAATATTCGTTCAGCAACTCGTCGTTAAGCGAATAGTGACAGAAGCAGAGCGTAGCCTCAACCGTTCCTGCTGGAACATGTTCGATGACCCAGCGGATGTTCTCGGGTTGCAGGTCGGTGATGCCTACATGGCTAACGACGCCTTCGTCGCGCAATTCGCAAAGTGCAGGCAACGTCTCGTCGCAAACCTTCTGCAGTCCACCCGGAAGACCAGCCTGGAACTCGATGTCGTGCACATTGATGAGGTCTATATGATCGATATTGAGACGCTCCATCGATTCATATACGCTCTCCTTTGCACGCTTAGCAGAATAGTCCCATGTGTTGACTCCATCCTTGCCGTAGCGTCCTACCTTGGTCGAAAGGTAATACTTGCCTCGAGGTATCTCCTTGAGGGCCTTGCCAAGCACCGTCTCAGCCTTATAGTGGCCATAATATGGACTCACGTCGATGAAGTTCATGCCCAATTCAACAGCAGTAAAAACTGCCTCAAGGGCATCAGCTTCCTTGACACTATGGAACACACCTCCCAGCGACGAAGCTCCAAAACTGAGTTGCGAGACCTTCATACCGGTCTTGCCGATTTCGTTGTAGTTCATACGTTAATTATTTCAATTAACAAATAAGGGATTTATTGACAATCACTTAAAGGTTCTATCTTTTGTGCACAATGGGACTATAACCCTCTACGGCCGGCGATTTCAAACCACGCCAGACGAGCCAAATGCCCAACAGAACAAATGGGATGGAAAGGAGTTGCCCCATGTCGAGCAGCATATTCTCTTCGAAAGCCTCCTGAACGTTCTTCAGATATTCGATGAAGAAACGCGAGCCAAAGATACCGATCATAAAGGTGCCGAAGATGACACCGCGATGCTTGCCTGCATCGGTGAACTTGTACTGATACCAGCAAACGAAGAAGACGGCAAGATAGGCCAAGGCCTCGTAGATCTGCGTAGGATGCGAGGGATTGCAGAAAATGGGCTCTGCTCCGCGCTCCCACTGAGGAATATTCTGGATGAATCGGAAGCCCCAAGGCAGGGCTGTCTCGTGTCCATAGATCTCGTGGTTGAAAAGATTACCCATACGAATCAGACACGCCACCGGAGCCACAGCTATCGAGAGTCGATCGAGCAACCACAACTTCGACAGTCGGTCCTTATTGGCATAATAGAGCACACACAGAATCACACCGATGGTGCCACCATGCGAGGCCAACCCGCCTTTCCAGGTCTTGAAGATTTCAAGCGGATGGGCAAGATAGTAATCGGGATCGTAGAAGAAGCAATGCCCAAGGCGAGCTCCAATTATGGTGCCAATAAAGGTAGCAAGGAAAAGGTAATAGACACGCTCGGGATCGAGACCCTCACGTCGATAGATCCACTCCATGATCTTGATGCCGATAAAGAAGCCCACGATAAACATCAGGGCATACCAGCGCAAGGCAAACCAGCCAACCTGAAAGATGACCGGATGGGCAGTCCAAGTAATTTCTAACAACATTTCTTTTTTTATTTTTCGTAAATTTTGGGGCAAAGATACACATTTTTTCAGTAATTGCAAAACTTTTGAACAAAATATTTGGCAGAACAAAAAAAATCCACTAACTTTGCCACACTTAAACATAATTTTAAGGTTTCATCTAAACCATGCTCGAAAAAAAAGTAATCATCAGTCTGGGTCGCCAGTTTGGAAGCGGCGGCCAGCAGACAGGCAAACGACTGGCCGAAATCCTTGGCATCGACTATTACGACCGTGAACTCATCGACGAAATTGCACGCACCAGCGGCCTCGATCCCGAATATGTGGCCAAGCATGACGAGAAGGCTCCTGGCTTCTTCGACTATGCCTTGGCTGGTCGCATCGGCTCGCCTCACCTCTTCGGCTCTTCACAAAGTTTTGTGATGCTCAGCAACACCTTGAAACAGTTGGCTGCCGAGAAGTCGTGCCTCATCGTAGGTCGTACTGCCGACTACATCTTGCGCGAAGAGCCCAACCTCATCAAACTCTTCATCCATGCGCCCTACAAATACCGTATCCGCTTCCTTTGCAAGGAGCGTGGCATCACTGCCGACGAAGCCGATGACCTTATCGTCAAGAACGACCGCGAACGTTCGCGATTCTACGATTTCTTCACCGACAAGACATGGGGACAGGCCGACTCATACGACCTCTGTGTCGATGTGACCAAACTGGGAGGAGAAGAGAATACTGCCCAGTTCCTGGCCGACTACGTCCGTAGGCGCTTGGAGCGTTTCGAATAATCGCGATGGCACTCCGGGCTTCAAAGGTGCAGCAGGGTGACGAGAAAGACCCGTTGTCACTTCACGAACTCACCCGTCGCATTGCTGCTGTGGTGAACGAAGGCTTCGCCGATCCTCTTTGGGTCGTTGCGGAGCTTTCTGACGTGCGTGTAGCTTCTAATGGCCATTGCTATATGACCCTCGTCGAGAAGGAACCCCGACGTGGCACGACTCTGGCTTCTGTGCGTGGAATGATATGGTCCAACCGCTGGTGGCTCTTGCGCGACAGTTTCGTCCAGCAGACAGGGCAACAATTCGCTACGGGTCTCAAGGTCATGATCCTTGTGCAGGTCACGATGCACGAGCAATATGGTCTTAGCCTCAACATCCTCGACATCGACCCCACCTACACCCTAGGCGAGATGGCACGACGCCGCATGGAGATACTCCGTCAGCTCAAGGAGGACGGCATCATCGACATGAACCGAGAACTCACGTTCCCCATTCTTCCTCAAAGAATAGCCATCATCAGTGCCGAAGGGGCAGCTGGATATGGAGACTTCATAAAACAGCTCTCCAACAATGCTTACGGTCTGAAGTTCTACGCCCACCTTTTCCCCGCCACGATGCAGGGACAGCAGACCGAGCCTTCGGTCATCGCTGCACTCGACCGAATCAACGAGGTCGAGGACCTATTCGATGTAGTTGTCATCATCCGTGGAGGCGGGACAGTGCTCGACCATGTGGCCCACACTTCGGTCAAGACGCCTACTGCCGCCGCTGCCCTCCTCATTGACACCCTGTACATGCAGATGCAAAAAGTCCTCGACCTCCACGAAGAAATCAAGGACAACCTGCAGCAAAGGATGGACCTCGAACGTCAACACTTGCAACGACTGGGCAACGTCGTACGCAACACGCACGTAATGCTAGCACAACAGATAAGCCGTTTGGACATAATCGGTCAAAGGATTCAAAGTGCAAGTCGACAAATGCTCAGCAACGGGAGCAACACACTCGACACGTTCCGACAGGCTATCCAAATGCTTTCGCGTCAACGTATCCAGCGCGAAAAAGACAAGTTGGAATTCATCGACCGCACCATACAACTGGCACAACCCGACAACATCCTCAAGCGCGGCTTCACCATCACTCGCCTCGATGGTCATGCCGTCAAGTCAGCAGCATCTGTACCCCCAGGCTCCACCCTAACGATACAAACAGCCGACGGCACACTCACCGCCGAAACAAAATAGGCAGCCCAAAATGGCTGCCTATTTTGTTTCGTATTTCTCGTTGCTGTCAAGTTTGGCTGCTCCAATCACCTTTTTCCTCTCTTACGTCCCTTCTCTCCACGGAACTTCTCGAAAGGCAGGTGCTCGGCCTCGTCAAGACGCTGGGCACACTTCTTTTTCGATGGTTTTTCCTCGTCGTGATGTTCCTCATTAGCCGGCATGACCACCACCTTGCGTCCGTGCCAGTCGGCACCATTCATATCCTTGATGACGAAACGAGCATCCTGCTCGGGCACCTCGAAGTATGAGAAGTTGGTCAGCAGGTCGATACGTCCCATCTCGATGCGATGATGCACGTTGGCATTCATCAGTCCGATGAGTTGCTTGGGGAAGATGCCGTCGCGCTTGCCAAGGTTGATGAATAGTCTTGCATAACCTGGCTCGGCCTGCGTATTCGCTCCATTATAAACACGCGCATACGAAGCGTTGCGTGCTCCTTCACCGGTGTGGGCAGTGGCCTTCTTCTCGCGCTTGGGTTTCTCTTCGGGAATATCGAGATTCTCCGAACCCTTATAGAACTCGAGCATTCGGTTGAACTCCAACGAAACGATGCGCTTCACCAGATCCTCGGCCGAGAGCCATCCCAGTTTCTTGAGCACTGGATCGAGATACTTCTCGACCTCCTCTTCGTTCACAACCACCTTCTCCAGTCGGTCGGCAAGGCCGAAGAGTTGCTTCTCGATGATGCGCTCAGTGGTAGGCATCAACCCCTTCTCGAAGGTCTTGCCGATCATGCGCTCGATGTCATTCAGGCGACGACGTTCCTTGATGTGAACGATACAAATTGACGTTCCCTTCTTTCCTGCACGGCCAGTACGACCCGAACGATGGGTATAGACCTCGATGTCGTCAGGCAAACCATAGTTGATGACGTGTGTCAAGTCATCGACATCCAGTCCACGAGCTGCCACATCAGTGGCAACAAGCAGTTGCAGATGTCGGGTGCGGAACTTGCGCATCACCAGGTCGCGCTGCTCCTGCGAAAGGTCGCCATGCAATGCGTCGCAGTTGTAGCCTTCGTCCATCAGGTTCTTGGCTATCTCCTGTGTCTCAAGTTTGGTGCGACAGAAGATGATGCCATAGATGCTCGGATAGAAATCCACAATGCGCTTCAGGGCAGCATATTTGTCCTTGGCATGCACGAGATAATACACGTGGTTCACGTTGGCTGCACCTTCATTCTTGTGGCCGATGGTGACCTCCACGGGATTGTGCATATTGTTTTTAGCAATCTCTGCAATTGCCTTCGGCATAGTGGCGCTGAAGAGCATCGTGCGATGCTTCTCGGGCAGGTTCGAAAGGATAGTCTCGATATCCTCCTGGAAGCCCATTGACAACATCTCGTCGGCCTCATCAAGCACCAGCGTCTTCACTTCATTCAAGCGCACTGCTCCACGGTTCACAAGGTCAATCAGGCGGCCTGGTGTAGCCACTACCACATGTACGCCACGCTTCAAGGCTCCAATCTGGCTGCCTATCGACGAACCACCGTACACGGGAAGGATGGCAATGCCGCGCAGGTATTTCGAGTAGTCCTGCAGGTCAGAAGCAATCTGCAGGCAAAGTTCACGAGTAGGTGCCAACACCAGCGCCTGTGGCTGCGGAGCATCCTCCGGATCCATCCATTTGCCGGTCTTGAAATCCTTCTTGATCTGGTAATCGCTGTAAATGGGAACAATATCGACGCTCTGCAGCAATGGAAGGCCGAAGGCAGCGGTCTTGCCCGTACCTGTCTGAGCCAGGCCTACCACGTCGCGTCCTTCTTCGCTCAAGATGACGGGAATGATCTGTTCCTGAATGGGCATAGGGTGTTCGTAGCCAAGTTCCTCGATGGCACGAAGCAGGGGATACTGGATGCCGAGTTCTTCAAACGACGAGAAACGGCTCGTAACTTCACTGGTTGATGTAGTATTCTGTATTTCTTCCATAATTGTACAAAAAAGAGTCTGGACTATAGCTGTCCAGACTCCTGTAAGGTGGCGGCTTCCTACTCTCCCGCTTTCGCAGTACCATCGGCGTTACAAGGTTTAACTTCTCTGTTCGGAATGGTAAGAGGTGGAGCCCTTGTGAGCCCTTGTGCTATAACCGCCTTATCTTTGACGTCACTCACGTGACAACTTTCTCTGTTTTAGCGGCGCAAAGATAGTGCAAATCCTCCAATTGACCAAACATCGAACGGACATTTTTCAAAAACATGAAGATTTCACGTCTCTCACACCATCGTTTGGCATTCGCACATAACATCTAAGATTAATCCAAACTCAAATCTGGTGCCGCAGCAGCCTGTTCCTTGAGGTATTCGGCAGCCCAGTACTGATAGTGTTGCGGCATGGGTGTAATGATGCGATCGATGGCCTCTTGGTCGAGTTTCTTGATAAGTTTGGCGGGTACACCACCCCATAGTTCGCCCGGGCCGATGTGAGTGCCTGACAGCACCAGTGCTCCTGCTGCCACCACCGACCCCGAGTCAACTCGCACATTGTCGAGCACCGTCGCTCCCATGCCGATGAGCACTTTGTCCGCAATCTTGCATCCATGCAGGCACACATTGTGACCCACGGTCACATCGTTGCCAATCTCTATGTAAGCGTCGCCTTCTGCACAATGCAGGCAAGTGCAGTCCTGTATCGACACACGATCACCAATACGTATCCGGTTGACGTCACCGCGAATCACCGCACTGTACCACACGCTGCTCTCTCGACCGATCACTACATCACCGATCACTGCTGCCGTCTTTGCCACAAAGGTGCCCTCTCCAATCCGGGGCCAATAGCCATGAAGTTGCTGTATCATGTTTCTTTTTTTGGCTGCAAAAATAACAAAAAAATCCCAACCCACCAAAAAAGTTATACACAAATATAAATTATTACCTAATAATTTGGCCAAATGGAAAGAATTGGCTATCTTTGCCGCCAAGTTATGGTTCACACCCTCATAGCCATGATTACCAAGGAAAGTATCGAAACGGCCTATTGTCTCCTGCACCAGAAGTTGCGGGTTTATCGCTATTCCAACATGGACTGGCAGAAAGATGACATCGAATACGCCATCGCAGGTTTCGTCACCAGCATGCCCAAGGAACTCTACGATGACCTTTCGGAAGGCCGCCCCGACTTTCTCCTCGACCACAAGCGTTTTGCCAACGACATGACCTTCGCTGTCAACCGTCTCGAGCAAATGTTGGGGATATAGCCCCCTTGTCCCCGTCAGCAGTCGTGTATGGCTGCCCCGCGTTCCTGTCGCTGCCATCTCTGGCTGCCATCCTCTGTCCCTCCCCTCTTTCACCCCTATGCTTCTAATCACCCTCGCCGGCCTTCTTCCCGCCGCTCTTCTCGTTTATCATATCTATCGCGCTGACTTCCTGCAGCCAGAACCGCTCGACCAACTCAAGCGTGCCATCATCTTCGGTATCGGCTCAATCTTTGTGTCCATGCTGTTCAGCACACCCTTTGAGGCGCTTGGTTTCTTCTCCAAATCCTACTCCACGATGACGGGAGCCTTCCGTCTCGCCTTTTTCGGAGCAGGCATTCCCGAGGAATTGGCAAAACTCATCATGCTCTTCTTGGTGGTGCGCAAAAACCCGTATTTCAACGAGAAGATGGACGGCATCGTCTATGCCGTCTGCGTCAGCATGGGCTTCGCAGGATTCGAGAACCTGGCATACCTCGGTGCGGCAGGCGAAAACTGGTTCGGCGTGAGTGTCTCTCGTGCGCTCCTCGCAGTGCCTTGCCACTACTACAACGGTGTCTTTATGGGCTACTTCTTTGCCAAATATTGGTTCGAAAGCGAGAACAAGTTCAACAACCTCTGTTGGGCACTCCTCGCTCCTGTCATCACCCACACGCTCTACGACTTCATATTGATGTATATGAGTGTCGATAATTCTCCTCTCGTCTACACGCTCCTCTTTGCCTTCCTCATCTATCTCTGCCTGCAGATGCTCAAATGGTCACGAAAAAGAATTTCCGAGCATCTCGATGAAGATGCCCGGAATAAGGATGGTTATCAGAAGTCCGAAAGGTCAGCCCATGACTTTTACGACCGTAGTGACAGAATCTAATAATTATACTCTTCTTCTTTCCCGATAGATTCGAATGCCCTGGCCTTAATAAAAGGTGCAAGCAGTGAATCTATGCATTCCGACACTGTGGTTCCTACGGGGACATCGGCCACCGCCAAGCCCGCATCTGTTCTATTAACCACAATGCGGCACATCTCTCCTTTATCATTCCTATAGAAGTCGTTACGCGAAATCAGCCCATTTTCCTTGCCCAACAGTTTTTTAATCGCTGTGGCATAGGTGGTCTTACTGTTATTAAGAGCCTTGATGGCATATTGCCCCGCAGCGGCTGCCGTGGCAAATTGCTCTTGCTCCATCTTATGAAATTCCAGTCCGCACTCCAGCGATTTCATAGCTCCTTCTTCTGTACCGTCAGTCGGAACGAGATATCTTCCATCAGGAAGGTCAAGCCACGAATGTATCGATGCTGCCTTGCCTTGCTGAATGGTGCCAAACAGATAATCTCCACTTGCCAATGGGTCGGGCAGACAGAGGAAATCGAACCAGTTCAGGAACCGTCCTCCTGTCTTCTGCTTCAAGTCACGGCCAAACGGACTGTCCATATCAATTTCGGCATTCCAACGGTCGATCAGCTCGACATACCAATAGGTAACTTCAATCTGCCTACGGATGGCGCCCAACGTCTTATGATGCACGGCAATATTGGTGTTGGCCAAACCTTCGGCTGTTGCTGGCTTTTCATTCACATCCATAAGATGAATACGCTGGTCCTTATCGACAATGTCGACACCAGAGACGACCTTTTCTCCGTCTGCTTCATTCAGCACCAATTCATATTTGTTTGCCGTGGCTTTGCTTATCCATTGATTACTGCCAATACGGCGAAGGCCGAACTTGGCCAATTCGGCACGAAGTTCAGCATTGTAGTTACGTCCTTTTGCGAGGCTTAATAGGTCTTGCCCTTCCATTGTTGTTTTTAAGAATGAATGACGATCAGGAATCACGTTTTCCCATGGAACGCATTTTAATGCCGCAAAAATACAGTCTTTTTTTCATATTTCCAAATAATCCTCAAAGAAAAAAAAAGTTTTGTAGTCAAAAAATGACAAATAGGGGTATTTTTGCCAATCATAAAGGAGAATAAAACAAAAAAAAGACAAATTCCTCCAATTATTTGGTGAATTTGGAAATAATTAGTATCTTTGCACCCGATAAAAAATATATATAAGTAATATGATCATCGAACAAGGCAAGCATGTGGCCGTGTCCTATAAGTTGACAGGCTACGAAGCTCCGGAAAATCCCAACGAAGCACCAGAAATTGAAGATATCGAGGAGACCCATCCGGGTCAACCTTTTGAGTTTATCTTTGGAGTAGGGCAATTGATTCCAGGTTTTGAGAAGAATATCGAAGGCAAGCAGAAGGGCGACAGTTTTGACTTTACCCTCTCCCCTGCCGAAGCATATGGCGAATACGACGACGAGAAGGTCATCGCCCTGCCTAAGCACCTTTTCACCGACCCCAAGACGGGCAAGTTCTTAGCCGATATGGTGCAGGAAGGTGCACAGGTACCTCTCCAGAACCAGAATGGCGACATCGTCCCCTCCACCGTCCAGAAGATTACCGCCAAGGAAGTGTTCTGCGACATCAACCATCCCCTCGCAGGCATGCATCTGCACTTCAAGGGACAGGTCGAAGAGGTACGCGAAGCCACCGAACAAGACAAGATCGAGTACATGCGCCAGATGACTGGCGGATGTGGTGGTGATTGTGGTGGTTGCGGTGGCGGCTGTGGCAACAACTGCGAAGGCGGCGATTGCAGTAGCAATGGCTGCAAAGGCGGTGGCTGTGGTTGTAAATAACGTATTTGAGGTGAATACTTTCGGCAACATATTCCGACTGACGACATTTGGCGAGAGCCATGGTCCTGCCGTGGGTGGCGTCATCGACGGCATGCCCGCTGGCATCCCCGTCGATATGGAGTTCCTGCAGGCCGAGATGGCACGACGTCGTCCCGGACAGTCGGCCATCACCACGGCTCGTAGCGAAGCCGACCACGTCGAAGTGCTGTCGGGTGTATTCGAAGGTATGACCACAGGCACCCCCATCGGCTTCGAGGTACGCAATTCCAACCAGCACTCGTCCGACTACGATACCCTTCGCGATGTCTATCGCCCCAGTCATGCCGACTACACCTACCAACAGAAGTACGGCCTGCGTGACCATCGTGGTGGTGGTCGCAGTTCAGCACGCGAAACACTGAGCCGCGTTGTCGGCGGTGCTTTCGCCAAGATGGCGCTGCGCACCCTCGGTATCGATGTCAAGGCCTACACCAGCCAAGTTGGCAACATCTGTCTCGACAACGACTGGACGAAGTACGACCTCTCGCTCATCGAGAATAACGCGGTCCGTTGCCCCGATGCCCATTGTGCCACCCTCATGGAGCAACTTATCCGCGAGGTCAAGGCTGATGGCGACACCATTGGTGGCGTCATCACCTGCGTTATCCAAGGCGTTCCTGCTGGTCTCGGCGAACCCGTCTTCGGCCGCCTCAATGCTGCCCTCGGTGCTGCAATGCTCAGCATCAATGCATGCAAGGGATTCGAATACGGCATGGGCTTTGCCCAATGCGGTTGCCGCGGCAGCGAGATGATTGACACTTTCCTGCCCGCTTCTGCCTCTGGAGACTCCAATCAAACTTTACTCAAGACTGAAGCTAACCATAGCGGCGGCATCCAAGGAGGTATCTCAAATGGCGCACCCATCTATTTCCGCTGCGCATTCAAGCCTGTGGCAACTCTCCTCAAGCCCATCCCAACTGTCAATCGCCAAGGCGAAGCAACCATACTCCAAGCGCGCGGTCGTCACGACCCTTGTGTCCTGCCCCGTGCTGTACCCATCGTCGAAGCAATGGCCGCAATGACCATCCTCGACTATTATCTCCTCAACAAGACCATACATATATAATATAATGTATTACGCCAAGCACCCTCTCAAACGTCTGATGGCGGGCATTCTGACAATGCTTGCCATCGTTGCTTGTTCGTCATGCAAGCACGACGATGACGACGTGACGAAAATTGACTACGAGAAAGTAGCCGACCACACCGTCCTGATGTATATGGTGGGCGATAATAACCTTTCCTCCTTGCTCGAGAACAATGTCCGCCAGGCCCATCGGGCCATACTTGACAGCGTCGAAGTGGGCGCACTCAATCTCGTTGTTATGAAGGACAACAAACAGAGTGGCGACGACCTGCCCAAACTCTACTGGGTGCATCGCAATGCTGCTCAGCGACTCGACACCATCATACTGCAGACCTGGAGCGAGGACATCGACATGGCCGACCCCGACATTCTCGCGTCAGTCATCAAGACCACGTTCACACGTTTCAATACGCCCATCAAAGGCCTCGTCCTCGCCTCCCATGCAGCAGGATGGGTACCCCTCACGACTAATCATCACTACGACTCCCCGTGCCGCAAGGCATTCGGTTACGATCAGACTAATCAGGACCACCTCGTCGGAAGCATCGAACTGTGGGATCTGGCTGCAGCCTTGCGCCAAGGACCCAAGTTTGACTATATCATTGCCGACTGCTGCCACATGGGCAATGCCGAAGCCGCTTACGAGTTGCGCGACGTAGCACGTTATCTTGTCGCCAGTTCGCTCGAAGTACAGGGTGCAGGCATGCCTTATCGTAAGGTCTTCTCCAAGCTCTCTCGATGCAAGTCTGCATCCGACCTTTCTGAGGCACTCGACTACTCTATGCGATGCTACTTCGACGAGAATGCGCCCTATGGTGCCTCGAAAAAAGGTGCAAGTGTCTCGCTATATGACCTCACCTTCATCCCCCAGCTTGCTTCAAGTTACCAGCAGCTCATACGCAGCAATGCCAGCCGTCTCGAACCGCTTGCCATAGCCGATCCCCTTACAATCACCGACTGGCTCGACTACTTCCAGCCTCTCGGTCGTGAATCCAACGGCAGTGGCGGAAGCGTCCACTACAAATACTATTATTACGACATCTTGGATGTCATTAACTGGCTGGGCGAAGTCGATTCAGCCAATGCCCATGCAGCAATTCAGGCGCTCCAGCACATCGTCCTCAAGGAGTATCACAGCTCGCAGTTCTATAGCGAGATCATCATCGATCACCACTGCGGAATGGCTGTCACCCTCCCCGAGACCCTTCACCTCGCCAACGAGCCCGGCTATCGCCAATTCTTTGGAACATACGCCAGCAACGCTGCAGGTCTCCTCGCTGCGTACCACCACACGGCTTGGGGAGCTATGATGGGATACTAAAAAAGCATTGCCCCTAGTAGGTGCAATGCTTTAAAACAAAAAATGGATGAGCTCTTCACATCGCGCCGCTACAACCTCACGCCCTTGCTGCGGTCAAGCCCTGGGGGATTAGAAGGAGCATGCCGTATGACACTCATCCGACTGCAAATGTACAGTCTTTTTTCGGTTCTGCCAAATTTTTCAGACAAAAAAAGCTAATTCTAACCGAAAATTTCCTTTTTTACCCACAGTTTTGTATCTTTGCAGCGCAATTTTCGAACATTCGAAGACAAAGTATGAACACTCTTGCCACTATAGTCAACAATTATCTGATGAAGATGGCCGTGCCTCTAGCTGCATGGTTCATCCTTGAATATCTGATCAAGAACGCCATGTACAGCAACGTCGTGCTCAGCCTCCTCATCTTCCCGATGATGCTAGTCACCCCAGTCGCCCTATGGTGGATTCTCCGCAAATTGCGTAGGGAAATTCTCTACAACGCCATTCGCGGCATCCAGGCATGGTCGTTCGGCGTCCAGCTCATGTTCTATGCTAGCCTCATCGAGGCACTCTTCATCTACGTCTATAATCAGTACATCAAGCCCGGCAATCTCCACACCCTTCAGAAGGCTGCCATCGAGCAGTACGAAAACGTTCAGCAGACACTTGCCGCTTCAGGCAGTTTCGAGCGATACATGCCCCGACTTGAAGAGGCCATCAAGGCTCTGAAGGAGGCCCCCGTCCTCACCCCCATAGAGACGGCTATGACCACCCTCTCCAACAACCTCTTCCTCTCCATCGTCCTCATGATTCCCATCGCTCTCATTGTCCGCAAACGTCCCCAGACAAGCAACCCTTCTTAACCCCTTTTCTCCATATATGCTAGACATCTCAGTCATAATCCCCCTCTATAACGAAGACGAGTCCCTTCCCGAACTCGCCGCCTGGATTGACCGCGTTATGCAGGCCAACAGCTTCTCATACGAAGTCATCTTCTGCAACGATGGCTCGACCGACAACTCCTGGCAGGTCATCAAGCAACTACATCAGCAATATCCCCAGATGCACGGCATGTCGTTCCGCACCAACCACGGCAAGTCTCCTGCCCTCCACGTCGGCTTCGGCATGGCACAGGGCGACGTCGTCATCACCATGGACGCCGACCTCCAGGACTCACCCGACGAGATTCCCGAACTCTACCGTATGATCAAGGAAGAAGGCTACGACCTCGTCAGCGGCTGGAAAAAGAAGCGCTACGATCCACTCTCGAAGACCATCCCTACCAAGCTCTTCAATGCCACCGTGCGCGCCGTCTCGGGCATACACAACCTACACGACTTCAACTGCGGTCTCAAGGCTTATCGCGGCGAAGTCGTCAAGCACATCGAGCTCTACGGCGACATGCACCGATATATCCCTTATATCGCCAAGAATGCCGGTTACAAGAAGATCGGCGAAAAGGTTGTACAGCACCAGGCACGCAAATACGGCAAGACCAAGTTTGGTCTCGACCGCTTCGTCAACGGATATCTTGACCTCATCACCCTATGGTTTCTCAACCGTTTCGGAGCCAAGCCTATGCTCGTCTTCGGCCTTTGGGGCACCATCATCTTCCTTATCGGCTTCATTGCCATCCTCTACATCGTCTGCCACAAGATTTACGTGCTCAGCACCGCCGGTACTGGCACGCTCATCACCGATATGCCCGCCTTCTACGTGGCCCTAACCAGCATGATTATCGGTGCACAACTCTTCCTCGCCGGATTCCTCGGCGAACTCATCTCACGCACATCGGCCGAACGCAACAAGTATGACATTGCTGAAACCATCTGACACGTCGTCACGCCCGCTCTCCAAGGCCTTACGCCTCCTCTTGAGTGCATGCTGCATCCAAGTATTACTGTGCGCATGCGACAACGGTTGTGAACAGGTGCGCGAAGCCTACATGACCACCACATTTACTTCCACCAGTGGCCGAACGATGCGCTCCATCGGCCTTATATGCTTTTCCGACACCCTCGGCTACAAGGTCACTCTTTCTCAGTTCACCGACGTCGAACTGCAACTCAACCCCAAGGGCAATCACACCACCATGATTCTCGATTGCTCCTACAGCGACTACGGCGACCTCTACACCACCTCCGACACCGTCGATATATCCTATACCGTTGAACCTCGGTTCCTCGATATGGAGTGCGGGTGCACTGTCCTCTTCCGTATCGATAATGTGCATTTCACCCGTCACCTCATCAGCAACCTAATCATCAACGACAACAATGTTGTCGCCGATGGAGAGGCAACAAACCTCATTTTCGAATATTAATCCACGGGAATGTTCCATCCACGCTACGCCATAACGCTGGCCCTCGCCGCACTACTACTCACCAACAGCCCCATGCTGCTGGCGCAAGGACGTTCCATTCCCGTTTCGTCCGAAATCAAGGCCGAAGAACAGAAGGAACTGCCCGATGTGCTGCCCGAAGGCCAGAAGTACCGCTATCGCTTCTTTAACGGCCTCAATGTCTCGGTCGATATCCTCGACCCCTTGCTCTACACGTTCTACTTTGAGCATGCCTCCTTCGAAGCACTGGTGATGGCCGACTTCCACCATCGCTTCTTCCCCTTGGCCTCCTTCGGCATGGGCATAGCCGATGAAACCTCCGACAACGGTCTGGAGTACGGCACAGGTAAGAAGCAGGAATTCAACTTTAAGTCCAACCTCGCCCCCTTCGGCAAAATCGGCTTCGCCTACAACATCGATTACAACAGTACCCGTCCCAACGATCTCTACCTCGTCTTCCTTCGCTACGGACTGTCGTTCAACAAGGCCGATATCTCCAATCTCTACTATGCCGACGAACTGTGGGGTTCCTTCGGTCCCATCTCCATCAACGACCAGGAATACACCACCCAGTGGGTCGAAGTTGGCGGTATGGTCAAGGTGCAGATTGTCAAGCATATCTCCCTCGGTTGGGACCTCTATTTTAAGGCCAAAATCACGCAGAGTGGAACCCAATATGGCACACCATTCTTCGTACCTGGCTATGGTCCCAACAAGTCCCACATCGGATTCTCTTTCCGACTCTTCTACGACATTTTCTAACCCCCCTTTCCTATGAGCAAGCGTACCGCCAAACTCCTCATCTACATCGTCGCAGCCATCTGCATCCTCGGCATCGCCATGCATCGACAGTCGTCCACCAGGCAGGCCGACAATGAGCCCGGTTCCTTCACGCAACTCGAAGGCACGGTCTTCCACACTGTCTATCACATCCAGTACGAAGGCAGCACTGACTATCACGACGACATCAAGCAGCTCTTCCGCGAGTTCGACGGCTCGCTGTCAATGTTCAACGACACATCCATCATCACGCGTATAAACCGCTGTGACACCTCCGTCATCGTCAACGACTACGTGCGCACCGTCCTCGAAAAGTCCCTCCAGGTGAGCGAGCTCACACAGGGTGCCTATGACATCACCGTTGCTCCGCTTGTCAACCTCTGGGGCTTCGGCTTCAAGAATGCCGATGGCGTGTCGCAGCACACCGTCGATTCCATCCTTCAGTTCGTGGGTTACGAAAAGATACACCTTACCCCAGATGGGCATGTCCTTAAGGACGACCCGCGTGTCATCCTCGACGCCTCGTCCATCGCAAAGGGTTATATGTGTGATGTGGTAGCCGATTACCTGAGAAGTCGAGAAGTCAGCAACTTTATGGTCGAGATCGGTGGCGAAATCACCTGTGGTGGCCACAACTCCAAGGGAAAGCTCTGGAGCGTGGGCATCAACGAGCCCATCGAAGATTCGCTCATGACCACCAACGTCCTGCGCGACATTATGCACATCACCGACTGCAGCGTTGCCACCTCGGGCAACTACCGTAACTTCTACTACAAGGATGGTCGCCGCTATGCCCATATCATCGACCCCCACACCGGCTACCCCGCGCAGTACGACATCCTATCCAGCACGGTCGTTGCACCCAACTGCATCACTGCCGATGCCCTCGCCACCTCGTTCATGGTGCTCGGAAGCCAGCGCTCCCTCCGCATCCTCGAGGCCGACACTACCCTTATGGCATACTTCATCTGTAGCGATCCCGACTCCGACCACTACAAGGTGATCTATTCGCCAAAACTCAAGAACATGCTTTCCAGTCAAAACAAATCCAACTGAAAATAGTGCACATACTATGCAGAACAACTTCATCTCCATCACCGATCTGAGCAAGGGCGACATCCTCTCCCTGCTCCACGATGCCGCTCGTTTCGAGGCAAACCCCAACCAGCGTCTTCTCGAAGGCAAGGTTGTGGCTACGCTCTTCTTCGAGCCTTCCACACGCACCCGCCTCTCATTCGAGACCGCTGCCAACCGCCTCGGTGCACGTGTCATCGGATTCAGCGACCCCAACTCCTCTTCCACCTCTAAGGGTGAAACACTCAAGGATACCATCAAGATGGTGTCCAACTACGCCGACGTCATCGTCATGCGTCACTACCTCGAAGGAGCAGCACGCTATGCCTCCGAAGTAACCAACGTACCAATCATCAATGCAGGCGACGGTGCCAACCAGCACCCCTCGCAGACCCTACTCGACCTCTACTCCATCTGGAAGACTCAGGGCACACTCGACGACCTCGACATCACTATGGTTGGCGACCTCAAGTACGGTCGCACCGTCCACTCCCTTGTCCAGGCCCTCTCGTTCTTCAACCCACGCTTCCACTTCATCGCTCCCGACCTGCTGCGCATGCCCAACGGCTACCGCGACTTCTGCAACCGTCACAACCTCTATTTCGACGAGAGCGAGGTCTTCGATGTCAACGCCATCTCCAACACCGACATCCTCTATATGACGCGCATTCAGAAGGAGCGTTTCAGCGATCTCCGCGAGTACGAGCAGGTCAAGAACGTCTACACACTGCGCAATGCGATGCTCGAAGGCTCCAAGCCCAACCTCCGCGTGCTCCATCCGCTGCCACGCGTCAACGAGATTGCCTACGACGTGGACGAAAATCCCAAGGCTTATTATTTCCAGCAGGCCCAGAACGGACTCTATGCCCGTGAGGCCATCATTTGTCGAATGCTTAACATTGACCTGAAATGAGCGAAAAGAAAGAATTAGAAGTCAGTGCCATCAAGAACGGCACCGTCATTGACCATATCCCCGCCAACGTGACGTTCAAGATCGTTCAGATCCTCGACCTCTACAACCATCCGGGCGCCATCACCATCGGTACCAACCTTGATTCGATCACCCTCGGTCGAAAGGGAATCATCAAGATTGCCGACCGCTATCTCTCCGATGAGGAAATCGGTCGTCTCAGCGTTGTTTCCCCCGACGTCACGCTCAACATCATCAAGGATTACCAGATTGTCGAGAAGAAGTACGTCAAGTACCCCAAGCAAATCATCGGCGTTGTCAAGTGCACCAATCCCAAGTGTGTCACCAATCACCAACCCATCCCAACCAAGATGGAGGTCTTCGATATGAATCAGAAGTCGCTGCGCTGCATCTACTGCGAACGCGTCATGCAGTATGGCGAAATCGAACTGCTTTAGGTCTTCCCGACCTGAAAGAATAAAAAAAAGAGGGCCGTCTCACGACGACCATCTTCACTAACCTTAAATCTTATACCATGAAAAACACATTGCAAAGATACGGGGTTTTTCGAAACCCACCAAATATTTTTCTCACTTTTTCATCAAAATGGACGGAAAAATATGTTTTATAACATAAAATGACTACCGAACCTATCAAAAAAAGGACTGTTGCAACGCTGCAACAGTCCTTAATATTTGGTGTTTTGCAAATTTACTTTGCGATAGCGGCTTTAACCTGTTCGTTGGGAACCATTTCCTCCTCGAAGATGTAAGCACCGGTCTTAGGAGACTTAACCACACGGATGACCTTGCTGTAGGTACGGCCTTCACCAGTCTGGAGAGTGGCCACTGCTTTCTTTGCCATAGTCTGTGAACTTTAATTTTAATCGATTAACTAATATTCAATATCCGTAGGATGGATTACTTGATCTCTTTATGGATGGTGTAGCGCTTGAGGAATGGGTTGTACTTCTTCAGCTCAAGACGCTCGGTTGTATTCTTACGGTTCTTGGTGGTGATGTAACGCGACATACCAGCTACGCCGCTCGACTTCTGCTCGGTGCACTCCAGGATAACCTGTACGCGATTGCCCTTAACTTTCTTTGCCATAGTATTCTTGTAGCTTTAGATTATTCAATAACATAACCTGCATCCTTCAGGGCTGCAGAAATACCCTTTTTGTTGATGGTACGGATACCAGCCGCACTAACCTTGAGATAGATATAATCATCAAGCTCAGGAACGTAGAACTTCTTTACCTGCAGGTTGACGTTGAAGATGCGCTTTGTGCGACGCTTCGAATGTGAAACGTTATTTCCACTACCTGCCTTCTTACCAGTGATCTGACAAATCTTAGACATTGTTGTTCGTTTTTTTGTTTTTTGTAAATCTTTTTTCCAACCGCCGAAAGGCGGATGGAAGCCACCTTTGCAAAAAATCGGACTGGTTAATGGAAACCCTGACAGTCGGGCGGTCCAATTTTTAATTTGGTTGTTAAAATCGCTGCGCAATGAGTTTCACCCCTCAAAACGCGGGTGCAAAGGTAATAATTCTCACGCATGCGAACAAATTATCAACTCTCTTTTTATTCAATTTGCTGTAAAAGAGTAAGCAAAAGGTCCAAAGCGGCATCTGCGCTTTGCAAAATAACAGCCTCTCGGCTCCCTTTGAAGTAGTAGGTCGAGCTCACGCACTGGTCTTTGCAGATGGCTGCAATGCACACCGTACCCACCGGTTTTCCTGGCTCTGCACCGCCCGGTCCGGCAATGCCTGTGGTGGCTACTGCGCAGTCACTCTTAAGCAGGCGAGCCACGCCCATCGCCATCTGCTGCGCCGTGCTTTCGCTCACCACCCCGCCGACGTTCACGTCTACGCCCAGCACTTCTTCCTTCACACTCACAGCATAACTCGTCACCGAGCCCTTGAAGTATGCCGACGATCCAGGTATCTGCGCTATCATCGATGCAATCGTGCCCCCCGTCAGCGACTCTGCTGCAGACACCGTCAGTCCCTTCTCTAACATTACCTTCTTCAGCCGACGCCCCAGCGTCGAGAACTTCCGTTCCTCTGATCCCTTGTATCTCATATTTTTATATATATTAAAGGTCTATTCTAAAAATATTTTATCAATTCTTCCCCGCAAAAATACACAAAAATCCCCATCCCTCCAAACATTTCCCCCATTTTCCACCCATTCCGCCCCATTCTTCTCTCAATCACCCTCAAAATTACCCCAAAACCTCGAAAAAAAGCGCCCATCTTATAAACCTTTCCCCATCATTAGTGTCTAAATATTGAGAGCGGCCATAAATGGTCGTCCTCATCCCTCTTGTCAATGCCGCAGCCAAGTTTGACTGCCCTTCATCCCCATCCCTTCCATGACCCGCCTCCTCCTCTTCATCTTCCTCCTCCTCTCCCTCCCCCTTGCCGCCCAGCAGCAGGGTGTTCCCTTCAATGGCATCGTCTCCGACATCTCCGGCGCCCCCATTAAGGGCGCCCGCATCTATATATCCAAAGGCCGCGTAGCCCGCTCTGACAAGCAGGGCCGTTTCGGCTTGACCGACGTCGCTGCTACCGATACCATCCACATCTATTTCAAGAAACGCACCTACGACATCCCCGTCGAAGGCCGCAAGAGTCTCCGCGTACGTCTCGGCGACCAACTGCAGGCACAGGAAGATCAAGAACTCGTCAACTGGGGCTATGGCTTCGTCAAGAAACGCGAGAGCCTCGAGATCAGCAGCGGCATCTCAGGCGAAGACCTTGTCCGCTCAGGCTACACCAACATCACCATGGCCCTGCAAGGACGCGTCCCCGGCCTTGTCGTCAATCAGACCGGTCGTCCCGGTCAGGACGCCGAACTCAACATCCGAGGCACCAACAGTTTTTATGCTGACCAGACACCCCTCTTCGTCGTCGATGGTATGATAGTCGAAAGCCTTGACTTCATCAGCGTTTACGATGTCGATCACATCGAGGTCCTCAAGGAAGCCTCTATTTATGGCTCTCGTGGCGCTAACGGTGCCATCCTCGTCACCACAAAGCGCGGTCCCAAATAAGGTTCCTAGCATTTCTCCGCAAGCAGCGGTTCAGCCGCAGCCCTAGTCTTTTTGTTCAGTATGCAGCCCCGTCATGGCTGCCCATTCACCCCTATGAAACACATCATTCCCCTCCTCCTCTCCCTTCTGTTGCTCGTGTCTGCCCCCCTCGAAGCCCAAACCCTGCGCAATGCCAACAATGCCACCATCGGAAAAGTTGAGAGCAACGGCACCATCCGCAACGCCAACAACGCAACCATCGGCAAGGTCGAATCCGACGGTACCATCCGTAATTCCAACAACGCCCGCATCGGCAAGATTGACTCAGACGGCATCATCCGCAACGCCAACAATGCCACCATCGAAAAAGTCGAATCCGATGGCACAGTTCGCAATGCCAACAACGCGACCATCGGGAAAGTCCAGTCCGACGGCACAGTTCGCAATGCCAACAACGCAACCATCGGAAAAGCCGAAGGCGTCGATCGCAAAATCGCCGCCGTCCTCTTCTTCATGCACCTCCTCGAATAGCTTCCCCCTATTGTTCTGTATGCAGCCATAGAATGGCTGCTCCTATAACTCTTAACCCCCATCACATGACCCGCAACACACTCCTCCCCTTCCTCGCCGCCGTCCTTCTACTCAGCTGCAGCAGTGAGAAACGCCCACCCCGTCCGGAGTTCGATCCCAACTATCCCGACGTGCACGACCCCGTCCTCGCCATCGGCGAAGACGGCCGCTACTACATCTTCTCCACCGGTGTAGGCGTAGGTGTCATGTCGTCCGCTGACTTGAAGACCTGGCGTCAGGAACCCTCCGTCTTCGACCGTGAAGCCATCCCTCAGTGGGCTAAGGACACCGTCCCCGGCTATTGGGGGCACACCTGGGCACCCGACATCAGCTACCGCAACGGCGAGTGGTACCTCTACTACTCCTGCTCCACCTTTGGCAAGAACGGCAGTGCCATCGGCCTCGCCGTCAACAAGACCCTCGACCCCAAGTCTCCCGACTTCAGGTGGAGTGACCAAGGTCCAGTTATCGTCTCTCACAAAGGCGTCACCAACTGGAACGCCATCGACCCAAACCTCTGCGAAGACTATCTCGTATGGGGCTCTTTCTGGGACGGAATCCAGATCCAGCAGCTCGATGCCGATCTTCGCACACCTCTCGGCGAACCTATCACCGTTGCACGTCGCATCAATCGCCACCGTGAAATTAGCGAGGTCCCCATCACCGTCGAAGGTAAGGATACCATCGAAGCTGGCGACAACGCCATCGAAGCTCCCTTCATCTTCAAGCGTGGCGACTGGTACTATCTTCTCGTGAGCCACGACTACTGCTGCCGAGGCAAAAATTCCACCTACAAGGTCGCCTACGGACGTAGCCAATCCATCGCTGGTCCCTATCTCGATCGCGATGGCAAAGACCTCGCCTTTGGCGGAGGAACTCTCCTCGTAGGCCACGACGAGCGCTACTACGGTGTCGGTCACTGCTCTGTCTATCAGCTACCCGACGGCAATTGGTACTATATCTCCCATGCATACGACTCCGAATACGGTGCACGCGCCAAACTCTTCATCCGCGCCCTTCAATTCTCCCCCGACGACTGGTTCACCCTCGCCGAGTGAGTACTACGTATCCGTATTAGCCCCAAAGCCCCTCTATCTCCCCAAACAAGTGGATAGAGGGGCTTTTTTCATCCTTTTTTATTCTTTAATTCTCAAATTCGACATAGGGCGGAGACTTGATTCAAAAGCTGAAGAGGGAATCGAAGAAATTCCTGTCTGCCGAGAGAGCACGGATGGATGTAAAACTTTTCCAGTTTTAATTTGTGAATATCAAAATAAATCCTTATCTTTGCCGCATCTTTTCAATAGAAATAAAAGAAAATGGAAGAGAATGAAATAATCAATAATCAATCAGAGTATAACCAAGCGCCTACAGAAGAAATGAATCTCGAACTGAATGAGAACAAAGGACCTAAAGAGGGGTTTTCATTCAATTGGATTACCTTTGCTTTGGGTGTGGCTTTCTGGTATTGGTGGTGTGAAGGAAATGTTGACTGGATTTTCTACATCTATCTGGCCATTGTGGTTCTTATTCACGAACTGGGCCATGTGATCATGGGTACGTCATTCGGATGCCGCATCAAGGTGATGCAGGTGTTCTTTATCCCTTTTCTAACCTACAGGCCGAAACAAGTGCCAGAAGGTGGCTGGTGTCGAAATATCGTATGGAGCTTAGGAATACTTCCCTTAGGTGGTATTACCATGTTCACAACGCAGGGGGATGGCAACATCGGAGATAAACCCGCGTGGCAACGTCTGCTCATCTCAGCAGCTGGAGTGCTGTTCAATTTTGCCACATTTGTCATTCTGTATATTGCAATGCAATTCATACCAGGAGGCAGCTATGATTTATTAATGCCGTTGGCTTCAGTGTCTCTCATTTTAGGAATACTGAACATTATCCCCATCTATCCGCTTGATGGAGGGGCTATCATGTTTGCGCTGTTCGAGATAATAACGGGAAGAAAGCCTTCGCCGAAGTTCACCATGATTTGCGGAAGAATAGGGTCCATCTTCATCATCATTTTCTTCTGGTTCTTTCCAGAGTGGCTAAATAGAATTTTGGATGTCGTATTTGGTGCATTATTTTGATTTCATAAAATATGGTACATAAGGTAAAATTCATGATCTATCGCCGGGAAGCGAAAATGGGATGCGAGGACAAGAAAAGTTGCGTTTCGTGGTATTGCTTCAACAAGAGTGATGACGGAACATATGAAGCGGAACTTGATGAGTCGTGGATTGAAGGAAGCCACTATGGGGGTGGCACCATCGACAGGGAAATACCTGCTGAATGGTTCGACCTCTCGTATGACCAATTCCTTGAACGCGTCATCACGCTTGCTTCAGCGTCAAAATATGGTTTCACCATTGATGACCTGAAAGAGAAGAAAGGGCTGAAGGAGTTCTTTGGATTCGAATAGGAACCACAAATCAGGCAAATCGCTCGAATAAAAAATATGAAAAAACATAGCTCGGGTTAAGCCTAGAAGCTGATGAGGAAGTCGACGAGGTTCTGGTCGGCGGAGAGGGAGAACTTGCGACGGAGACGGAGGCGGGCGCTTTCGACGCCGCGGACGGAGAGGTTGGTGAAGGTGGCGATCTGCTTGGTGGAGAGATTGAGGCGAAGGAGGGCGCAGAACTTCAGGTCGCTGGAGGTGAGGGATGGATAGCGCTCCTGGAGGTTGCGGAAGAAGTGCTCGTGGATAAGGTCGAAGTTCTTCTGGTAGATGCTCCAGAACTCGAGGTTGCCTTCGGTCTGCTGGATGCGCTTGAGGAGGGCATTCATCTCGCGCACCGAGATGTTGCCCTTCTTCTGTTCTTCCTGCATCGATTCGCGGAGGTTCTCGATGACCTTTTCCTTCGAGAAGACGTCCATGGCCAGGGTGGCGAGGTCCTTGGATTTGGTGGAGAGCTCGGTCTCGAGTATCTGCCGCTGCTGTTGCGCGATACGTTGTTCCTGTTCGAGCATGATGATGCGCTGCTCACGGCTCTCCTGCTCGTGCTGATGCTTCTGACGGAGGATGGCACGGCGTATGCTCCAACGCGCGTAGAACCATGCCACGATGCCGATGACGCCCAGGAAAAGGAGGATGGACCACCAACGGAGATACCAAGGCTGGAGGACGCGGAAATGCAGCTGGAGCATGTCGAGGGTTTGACCAGTAGGACCAATCGCTTCGGCCTGGAGCGTGTAGGCGCCGGGCTTCAGGTTGTTGAGCGTCAGCTGCCGGTCGGTGGTGGGAATGTCGCGGTGGGTACCTTTGGGAAGGGAATAACGGAAGGAAACGTCACGTCCGTTGTACTCGGGATAGGAAAAGAGGAGGTTGAGGTTGGGTTCGATGACGGGTTCTCCGCTGATGAGCGCCTGGTGCGGGATGTCGTGCCGTTGGCCGTTGCTCTCGTTGAAGTAGGAAGTTGCGATGGCGATGCGAGGCTCGATGAGCGGGTGGTAACGACGGGCAGAGAAATCGTAACGCACCACGCCTCCCGACATGTTGAAATAGGCACAGTCGCCGCACTGATAGACGGTGGCGCATCTGTCGCCAGCCAGCATGCCGAGCGATGAGACGGGGATGTACTGGCGCAGACAGAGGCTGTCGGCCTCCTTGTCGATGAGGGCATAACCCTTCTGACCAGCCAACCAAACGCCGTAGGTGCCTGCATCGGTGGCATTGTAGATGTCCTGGGTATTGGCGAGGAGACGGTTGAGCGGGTCGTAGGGGACGATGCACTGCGACACGTCGTCGTAGGTGTAGAGCTGCTGTTCGTCGCTCAGCACGATGCGCCCGAAGACCTTCATGACATGGCAGGTGGAGGCACCTCCCTCGTCGCTGCTGAGACGTTCGAAGGTACGGAGGTAATCGACGGCACGGAGGTCACGGTCGAGCGTGATGCAAAAGAGACCCTTCTGCATATTGGCTGCCCAGATGCGACCGACGTGATCGACCTCGAAATGACGGATGGGTGACGAGAACCCTTCGACCTCGTTGCTGAAGGTCCAACTGCCCTGCTGCTGGCGATAGACGCGCAGGACGTTGTAGGACGATTCGATCAGGACATCCTGGTCCCAGATGCGGCATTGCTTGAGGCAGGTGCTGCTGGCATCGGTGTTGGGCACAGGAGTGAGCCTGTAGCCGTGGTCGGCATCGATCATGAACGTGCTGCGGTTGCTGCCGAGGAACAACTGACGGCCGATGCGGGTGATGTGCCAGTTCTGCCCTTCGGTGTCGGGGATGAGTGAAGCCTCTCCCCGACCCTCCCCTTTCGTGATGGAAACAGGGTCGGCATCGATAGGGATGTGGTAGAAGCCTTCGTTGGTGGCCATGAGAAGTTCGCCATGATGGAGCTGCAACCCAAAGACCGTGCCGATGGACTGATGGGCGAGCGAAGGCTTGAGGCAGGTGATGGGCATACCGCAATGGATGAGCGCTATGCCGTTGTCGAGGCATGCCCAGACGTTGTTGTCGGCATCGCAAAAGAGGTTGAGCACCGAGTTGTTGACCAGACCGTCGGCCACGTTGTAATGCCATAGCAGTTTCCCGTTGAGGTCGAGGCCATAGATGCCATCGCGGATGGTGCCGATGACGAGCGTGCTGTCGCGAGTGATGACGGCACGGTTGATGGAAGCATGGCGCAGCTGTTCGTCGATGGAAGTGCGATAGGGAATGGTGAGCCCCGAAGCGGGGCGATGCAGGAAGAGGGCAGCATTCTCGGTGCAGAGCAGCATATCGCCCGTGGTACGGAGCAGAAAACCAGCCACGATGCGACTGTTGCCATAGATCGAGGGATGAATGGCCCGCACATAGTCGTGATCGTTGAAGCGGTAGTAGCCACCTTCGATGAGCTGTGCCCAAAGCTGTCCGCCTATCAGATGCAGGTAGAGCGGATGCTTGTCGGTGATGTTGATGGGGGTGACGCTCCCCTGCCCGTCGTTGGCGGTCGGGTCGTAACGGAAGACGGAAGCAAAGGTCTGGAAATAGATGTCGTCGCCCTGTTGCAGGATGAACCAGGGCTCCTCGAGTTCAATCGGGAAATCACCGATGAGGGGAAGAAGTGAAGTATAAACGAGTTGGCCGAAGTCATCGCGTTCGAAGTAACCGAAGTCCTCGTAGGTGCCTACATAGATGCGGTTGCCCACTGCCTTAACGGAACGGATGATGGTATTGTCGGGCAAAGAGACTGACGTCCACTGGTAACCGTCGAAAACAAGCAGACCCTTGTTGGTGGCGAAATAGACGGTACCATTGGAATCCTGCGAGCAGCTCCATACCTGCGAACCGGTGGAGAATCCGTAGTCGGTGGGCGTAAAGTTGGTGATGATGGGCCGAAAGCCAGCTGCCTGCAGGGCCATAACGGCAGACAGAAGGGGCCAAAGGAGGAGGTGACGGAGCTTCATGGCGAGTAACAGTATTTATAAATATGATGTATTTTCGGGGCAAAGATAAGGATAATTATTGAAACAAGAAAATTTTTTGCGTATTTTTTTCGATATTCAAGTCGATAATTGACAATAAGTTGCAAAAATGAACGTAGTAAAAGCGTAGTGGGTACAGAATGTAGCGTAGTAGAATCGTAGTGGAAAATTTGGATGATATTTCGAAAGGGGTTACCTTTGCAGCGAGAAATGAATCAAGATATGAAAAAAATACTTTGGAAGGTGTAGGGACTGCGTCCCCGATGCTTAGTATTAGTGCCAGCCATCTATGAGAGCGAGCTCTCCTATCTGTCTTACCCTAATACTAAGCGCACATCTGCGATGTGCTACACCTTCCAAAGAAAAAAAGTCCTCCTCTGGAGGAAGAAAAAAGGCTTCGCCAGAAAAAGGAGACCAAAAGATCCATCATTATAGCTAACGCTAGAAATCATTGAGGAAATCTTTATGAAGAAGATGACCCTCTCGGTCCCCCTGCATAGGGGGAAGATCCATCCGGGTCGCGATTCTTTTATCACGAATTAGAGAATTTGAGAATTCTATTTTTGGTGACTTGGGATGGAGGAAAGAAGAACACGAATTGAACGAATCTTCACGAATAGCGAAGGCAAGTGAAGAAGAGTCAGGGCAACTACACGAACAGGACACTCAACCTATACATATATATATTAATAAACAACCAAATCCAATTAAGTATGAAAAAGCAAACGCTTGCATTATTGCTTGTCCTTGCTATGGTCCCCGTGTCGATGATGGCACAGAGCCTGGGCAAGGTGAAGGGTCGCGTGCTCGATGAGTTCGGCGAACCATTGCTGGGTGCTGTAGTACGCGTGGCAGGTACCGACATCGTGACCACCACAGACTATGACGGCAACTACGAACTCGACGGTGTGGCTTCGGATGCCACATTGACCTGCTCCTACCTTGGCATGACGACAGAGAACGTGAAGGTCAAGGGCGGAACGATGAACATCAGCATGTCGCCCGACGTGCAGAACCTTGAAGAGACTGTGGTGATCGGTTACGGCGCCGCCAAGTCGAAGGACCTGACCGCACCCATCGAGACGGTGAAGGCATCGGACATCGTCAGCGTGCCTACCTCTTCGCCCATGGCAGCCCTGCAGGGCAAGGTTGCCGGTGTGAACATCGTGAACAGCGGTGTGCCTGGTGGCGGACCTACGGTGACCATCCGTGGTCTGGGTTCGTTCAGCAACACCACCCCACTCTACGTGGTGGATGGAATGTTCTACGACAACATCAACTTCCTTAACAACAGCGACATCGAGGAAATGAGCATCATGAAGGATGCCAGCGCCAGCGCCATCTACGGTGTACGTGCTGCCAACGGTGTGGTGATCATCACCACGAAGAAAGGCAAGAACAACGAACGCGCCAAGGTGTCGTACGACGGCTACGTAGGCATGCAGAAGGCCACCAACGTGCTCGAGATGAGCAATTCGAGCCAGTATGCACAGATGCTGCGTGAGAGCGAGGTTGCCGATTATCTGCCAATGCTGCAGGCCAGCGTGGCCAAGTACGGCGGCAACTTCGAGCAGAACCAGTACAATTCAGACACCGACTGGTACGACGAACTGCTTCGCACAGCCGTGATCACCAACCATAGCCTGAACATCAGCGGCGGTACCGACAAGGCCAACTACGGCGTGGGCATGAGCTACCTCTATCAGAACGGTATCATGGATGCCGACAACAACTATTCGCGCCTTAACTTCCGCGGCAACCTTGAGTACAAGGCCTTCAACTGGCTCACCGTAGGCATGAACGGCGTGTTCAGTCAGAGCACCCAGGTACTGCCCAACAATGCAGCCTGGGAGCAGGCATTCAACATGCCCGGCATCTTCCCCGTGTATGACAAGACGACCGCCGACATCTACACCGACGGTTATGCCAGCCCGAACACCATCGGCGTAAGCAACAACTTCTACAATCCAGTAGCCACCGCCGAGCTGTTCGATTCGCAGAACAAGAACTACCAGGTGCTGAGCAACTTCTATGCACAGTTCAATCTCATTCCCGAGAAGTGGAACTTCCGCACCAGCTACAGCTACGACTATTCGACCACACGTGCCACGGCATTCACTCCCCAGTACTACCTGGGCACTGTGCAGCAGACTTCGACCACCAGCCTGACCAAGAGCGACAGCAACTTCAACAACTACGTATGGGACAACACGATGACCTATACCGACCAGTGGGGCGACCATCGTTTGACCGCCATGCTCGGCACCTCATTGCGCCAGGAAAGCTATGATGGCCTTTGGGGCACCGCACAAAACGTACCCGAGGGACAGGACAGCTGGAAGTACCTCTCGCTGGGCGACAAGGAAGGCATCACCCTGGGTGACGGCGGTTTCCGCTACCGTGCCCTCTCCTACTTCGCGCGTTTCAACTACAACTACGCCGACAAGTACCTGCTCATGGTAACCCTCCGCGAGGACGGCAGTTCGAAGTACAACGAGCCTTGGGGCTTCTTCCCCTCGGTAGGTGCTGCCTGGGTAATCACCAACGAGGACTTCATGAAGGACCAGGACCTCTTCCAGTACCTGAAGCTTCGTGCTAGCTGGGGCAAGCTCGGTAACGACAAGATTGCTGCCAGTGCAGGCTATGCAGCCAGCGCTACGGCACGTGCCGTGTTCGGCACCAACAACGCCCTCGACGGCTACATCAACGGTTCGACCTTCAGCTGGCTCAGCTGGGAGACCGTCAACGAGACCAACATCGGCTTGAACTTCACCACCGCCAACAACCACCTCACCGGCGACATCGACTGGTACTATCGTCTGACCAGCGACGCCGTGATCAGTCCCGCTCGCCCAATGCAGAACACCACCGTGGCAGGCAACTGGGCAGAGATCCTCAACATGGGTGTGGACATGACCCTGAACTGGAACCAGCGTCTCACCAAGGACTTCAGCTACCAGATTGGCGCCAACCTCGGCTGGCTGCACAATGAGGTGAAGAGCCTGAAGGACGGCGTGAAGCAGGTGCAGACCAACGGAAAGGTCTATCAGATCGTGGGCGAGAAGATGAACAGCTACTATGGCTACAAGGTGCTGGGCGTCTATCAGAATGCCGCCGAAGTGGCAGCCGACCCCGTGGCTGTTGCCAACGGCCTCGAGCCCGGCGACTTCCGCTATGAAGACGTGAACGGCGACAAAGTGATCGACGGCAGCGACAAGCAGGCCCTGGGCAGCTACGTGCCCGACATCACCTACGGACTGAATGCAGCCGTACAGTGGCGTAACCTCGACTTTGCCATCAGCTTCTACGGCCAGGCAGGCGGTGAGCTCTGGAACCGCAAGCGCGCCCTGCGCTATGCTGCCCAGAACTACAACTTCGACCTTGCACAGTTCGAGAACCGCTGGCACGGCGAGGGAACGAGCAACACCGATCCTTCGGCCAAGGCCCTAATGAAGAGCTGGAACGTAGGCGACAGCCAGAATGCCAGCTACTTCGTAGAGAGCGCCAACTACTTCCGTCTGCAGAACGTTGCGCTCGGCTATACGTTCAAGAACATCGAGATGGGCGGCTACACCCTGCCCAGCGCACGCGTCAGCCTCTCGGCCGACCGTCCATTCACCTGGTTCTCGGCCAACACCTTCTCGCCTGAGGTGAGCGATGCCGACGGTTGGGATTCGCAGGTCTATCCACTCTCCGCAACCTATACTTTGGGTGTGCAGATTAACTTCTAACCCATCACTCATTACCCATAACCCACAACCAACAAGTTATGAAAAATATGAAGACTTTACTATATGTACTCCCTGCTGCAATGCTGGCACTGACCAGCTGCACCGACTACATCGACATTGATGCGGAGAACACTATCGACGTGGATGCCATCGACTACACCGATGCGAGCACCATGCACGAGGCTGCCACGGGTGCCTATGCCACCCTGCGCACACAGGGCATCCACTGGGCCAATGCCATGATCTGGATGGGTCGTGACGACGACATGTCGTCAGGCCGTGCCGATGACCAGGGCGATGCCCTCAAGTTCGGCTATCCCGGCGGCTACACCAACCCGAATGCCTTCTGGGCAGTAGGCAACATGTGGAGCACGATGTACAACATCATCATCGACTGCAACTCGAACATCGATGCGCTCGACCAGTATGCCGAGAACCTCAGCACAGGCAGTTCCGACTACCAGAACTACCTGCAATACAAGGGAGAGGTACGCGTGGTACGTGCCTGGGCCTATTACCAGCTCGTCACCAACTTCGGACCCTGCGTCATCTATCGCGACAACACGCAGAACTCGTTCCGTCGCAGCACGGTGGAAAAGGTCTATGACTACATCATCACCGAGATGCAGGAGGCAGCTGCCGGCATGGAGGCCAAGCGCCCCAATCAGATGTCACGTCCAGGTGCATTCACCAAGTACACAGCCGAGGCTCTTGCTGCCCGCACAGCGCTGCTTGCCGGCAACTTTCCTCTAGTGGAGAGCCTTACCGACGACATCGTCAATGGTGGCGGCTTCGAGCTCTACCCCGACTACTACAACCTCTTCAAGATCCCCGGCAAGCTCTGCAACGAGAGCCTGATGGAAGTGCAGTGCTCGGACTTCGGCACTGCCAGCGGCGACTATGTAGGCGTTGACCAGTGGTTCAACTTCCGTGGTGCAGGTCTCACCCTCTTTGACGCTGCCGGCAACTGGAGCAACGGCATCGGCGGCTGGACCTTCATGCGCTACAGCCCCAAGTTCCTCGAACTGATGGAGAACCGTGGCGAGACCATCCGCAAGGAGACTTCGCTGCTCGTGGCAGGCACCACCACCCGCGAAGGCTGGACCATCAATGGCGACCTGGACCGCACTGCCGAAATCGCACAGATCTACGACGGCAAGGGCTACGTTCCCTTCGACCAGATGACAGCCGGCAACAGCGAATGGGGCCGCAACAACAACGTGCGCCTTATCCGTTATGCCGAAGTGCTGCTGATGAATGCCGAGGCCAAGGTTCGCCAGGGCAAGAACGGTGATGCACCATTCAACCAGGTGCGTGCACGTGCCCAGATGCCTTCGGTGAACGGTGTCACGGTGGATCAGATCCTGGAAGAGCGTCGTGTGGAGCTCTGTGCCGAGTGGGGCTTGCGCTACACCGACCTCTGCCGCACAGGTCAGGCTACCAGCGTGCTTGGCAAGTATGGCTGGAACGAGGGCAGCCGATATATCCCGGTTCCTTCGAACCAGATCATCAATACGCCTGAGCTGGGTGAGGATCCCGAATAATCGAATTTTCTATCACGAATTAAGATAAAGCTCTACGGATTTGCATGGATTTATCGGATTTTTTTTTGTGCGACCGAACAAATAATCTGTTTCTGGTGAATCCGTAGAGAATTTGAGAATTAGATAAAGCGCTACGGATTTGCACAGATTTATCGGATTTCTTTTTGTGCGACCGAACAAATAATCTGTTTAATCTGGTGAATCCGTAGAGAGCTAAAAAAAAAATCGATAATTCGATAATTCGTGATAAGAAAAATAAAATTCGTGAAAAAGATAAAAAGACACTTAGCATGAAACAATATCACAAATTACTGATAGGACTGGCAAGCCTGGCTCTGATTGCTTGCTCGTGCGGCGGAACGCATGAGCAAGCGAGTCAAGGGGAAGGCGAGACCACCGAACTGAGTGCCGACGAACTGCTCGACCTAGTGCAGCGACAGTGCCTGAACTACATGTGGGAAGGCGCCGACCCGACTTCGGGACTGGCCTACGAGCGTATTCACCTCGATGGCATCTATCCATCGAACGACAAGATGACAATCACCACAGGAGGTTCGGGCTTCGGTGTTGCCGGCCTGATTGTCGGCATGGATCGCGGCTGGATCAAGCGTGAAGAAGGCGTGGCACGACTGACCCGCATCGTCGATTATCTGGCGAAGGCCGACCGTTATCATGGCGTGTGGTCGCACTGGATGGACGGACCTTCGGGCAAGACCATCCCCTTCGGCACGAAGGACAATGGCGGTGACCTCGTGGAGTCGTGCTTCCTGATGCAGTCGCTGCTTTGCGTGCGCCAGTATATGAAGGCCGACGTCGAGGCAGAAGCCTACGTGATCGACAAGATCAACGAACTTTGGAAGGCCATGGAATTCGACTGGTACACCCGCGGAGGACAACACGTGATCTATTGGCATTGGAGCCCCAACTACGGCTGGGAGATGAACTTCCCGCTGGAGGGCTACAACGAGTGCCTTATCACCTACATCCTCGCAGCAGCAAGTCCGACACACTCGGTGCCTGCCGAATGCTATCACGAGGGTTGGGCACGCAGCGGAGGCATCAAGAGCGATGCTGCACCCTACGGTTATCCGCTCGACGTGAAGCACAACGGTGCCGAGACGAATGGTGGTCCATTGTTCTGGGCACACTACAGCTGGATCGGACTTTGTCCGAGAGGTCTCAAGGACCAGTATGCCGACTATTGGCACGTCACAGCCAACCACGCCCTTGCCAACTATGCCTACTGCGTAGATAATCCCAAGGGATACAAGGGTTACGGCAAGGATTGCTGGGGGCTTACCGCCAGCTATTCGCCCGATGGTTATGCAGCCCATGCGCCCAATCAGGACCTTGGCGTAATCACTCCCACTGCAGCCCTTTCGAGCTTCCCCTACACACCCGAACAGAGCATGGCAGCCTTGCGTCGCTTCCATTCGATGGAGTCGTTCCTTTGGGGCAAATATGGCCCATACGATGCCTTCTCGCTGGATCCTTCCTGGACACTACCCCGCTATCTGGCCATCGACCAACTGACCATTGCACCCATGATCGAGAACTATCGTACAGGTCTGCTCTGGATGCTCTTCATGAGCTGTCCGGAGGTGCAGGAGGGGTTGAAGAAACTGGGGTTTTCAATTAACAATTAACAATTAACAATTAGAATTTGGCTATGAAAAAAACAATATGGGGTTTGGCCCTGTTGCTGGGCCTTGCAAGTTGTTCGGGCAACAAGTCGGACAACGAGATGGATGCGTTCATCAACGACCTGATGGGCAAGATGACCCTCGAAGAGAAACTGGGCCAGCTGAATCTGCCGGTGACCGGTGACATCGTGACCGGTGCTGCACAGTCGAGCAACGTGGCCGAAAACATCCGTGCAGGACGCGTTGGCGGACTCTTCAACCTGAAGGGTGCAGGCCGCGTAGCAGAACTGCAGCGCATTGCTGTCGAAGAAAGCCGCCTCGGCATACCTTTGATCTTCGGCATGGACGTGATCCATGGCTATGAGACCGTCTTCCCCATTCCTCTGGGCCTTTCGTGCACCTGGGATATGGAAGCCATCGAACGTTCGGCACAGATAGCTGCCCAGGAGGCCACAGCCGACGGCATCTGCTGGACATTCAGCCCGATGGTGGACATCTGCCATGATGCACGCTGGGGACGTATCTCGGAAGGCAATGGCGAGGATCCCTTCCTCGGAAGCCGCATCGCCGAGGCAATGGTGCGCGGCTATCAGCAGGGTGACCTCACAAGCGCCAACACCATGATGGCATGCGTAAAGCACTTTGCCCTCTATGGTGCACCCGAAGCAGGACGTGACTACAATACCGTGGACATGAGCCTTTGGCGCATGTACAACGAATATTTCCCACCCTACAAGGCTGCCTGCGATGCAGGAGCCGGCAGTTATATGGCCAGCTTCAACATCGTCAACGGTGTGCCTGCAACAGGTAACCGCTGGCTTCTGACCGACGTGCTGCGCAAGCAGTGGGGCTTCGACGGCTTCGTAGTAAGCGACTACACCGGCATCTACGAGATGATTGCCCACGGCATGGGCGACCTGAAAGAGGTGAGTGCCCTGGCCCTGCATGCAGGACTGGATATGGACATGGTGAGCGACGGCCTGGTAGGCACGCTGGCCGAGAGCCTCAAGGAGGGACGCACCACACAGGCTGATATCGACCAGGCTTGTCGCCGCATCCTTGAAGCGAAGTACAAGCTTGGGCTGTTTGAAGACCCCTACCGCTACTGCGACACCACACGTTATGCCAAGGAGGTCTATACCGAAGAGAATCGCCGTGAGGCACGCAGGATTGCCGGCGAGAGCTTCGTGCTACTGAAGAACGAGGGCAACATCCTTCCCTTGAAGCGTCAGGGCAAGATTGCGCTTATCGGACCTTTGGCCAACACCCGTGCCAACATGCCTGGCACCTGGAGCGTAGCTGCCACCAGCGAACGCTACAGCACCGTGGTAGAGGGTCTGAAGCGTGCTGTGGGCGACAAGGCACAGGTGCTCTATGCCAAGGGCTGCAACCTGATGTACGACGCCCAGGCAGAGGCTGATGCCACCATGTTCGGACGTGAGATGCGCGACAACCGCAGCGATGCTGCTATGCGTGCCGAGGCACTTGCCATAGCACGTCAGGCCAACGTCATCGTCTTTGCCGGCGGTGAGGCTTCGGAGATGGCAGGAGAATGTTCGAGCCGTGTAGGCATCGAAATGCCCGATGCACAGCATGACCTCCTTGTCGAGCTTGTGAAACTTGGCAAGCCCATCGTGCTGCTCAACTTCTCAGGTCGTCCGATGATCCTGAATTGGGAAACCGAGCACATCCCCGCCATCCTTGAGGTATGGTTCGGTGGCAGCGAGGCTGCTGATGCCATTGCCGATGTCGTCTTCGGCGACGTCGTGCCTTCGGGCAAACTCACCACCAGCTTCCCACGTCATGTCGGACAACTGCCAATGAGCTACAGCTATTACAACACGGGTCGTCCCGTACAGGCCGATGCCTTCATGAAGTTCCAGAGCTGCTATATGGACGTGAGCAACACGCCGCTTTATCCCTTCGGCTACGGTTTGAGCTACACCACCTTCAGTTATTCTCCCATCACCCTAAGCAGCAACGAGCTGACGAAGGATGGCGAGATTGAGGCCAAGGTGACAGTCAGCAACACCGGCAAGTGTGAGGGAACCGAGGTCGTACAGCTTTATATCCGCGACCTCGTGGGCAGCGTGACCCGACCTGTGAAGGAACTCAAGGGCTTCAAGCGTGTTACCCTCAAGGAGGGCGAGAGCTGCATCGTGACGTTCACCATCGATGCCGATCTGCTGAAGTTCTACAACGGCGAGCTTGAATATGTGTGCGAGCCGGGTGAGTTCGAGGTGATGATCGGCACGAATAGTGCGGATGTGCAGAGTGCGAAGTTCGCGCTGAAATGATGCGGAGGTTGTTAATAGACCACGAATCGTGCGAATCTTCACGAATATAAAAAAAAAGGCAAGGCCAGAAAAGAGGGACCCCCTCTTATACATAAAAATAAGTTCGACCCCTATTCTTTAACGTTAATGACCGTATAATGGGCCGTTAATGACCATTAATGAAGCGCTACGGATTGAGCGGATTAAACAGATTATCTGCTCGACACAACAAAAGAAATCCGTTAAATCCGTTAAATCCGTAGAGTTTATAGCTTCGCTAGAAATCTTTGAGGAAATCTTAGGAGGAAATAAAGCGGGATCAAGCTTTTGTAGAGTCGAGTGATAATGGCCATTAATACTGTTGAATAGCTGTTTGAGCGGGATATTGTTACGTTTGAATTAAACCTGAGGGCAAAAAGGGAGTCTAAAAGGGCGGATATGAAGATTTATCAATCGTTCCCATTGGGACGCAGATTGTTACTCCTCTGCTTCATCCTGGTTGGGTGGAGCAGTTGCGTTGTGTCGTATGCGTTCAACATCACAGGACGCGTGGCTTCGGCTACGGACGACACACCTTTGGCAGGGGCTACCATTCGACTATTGACACTCCCCGACTCGACTTTCGTGGTGGGCACTTTTGCTGACCATAACGGCAACTTCACCCTTCACACTTCGCGACTGGACGGACTGCTCAAGCCAAGAAAGGCGCAGCAGAAGGTGCTGGTGCATTTTACGTACGTGGGCTTTCAGGAAACGCTGAAGACGTTTACGCTGCATCACAGGCAGAAGTCGTTTACTCTGGGTGACGTGTTTATGCAAGAAGAACATCGCCTTTTGGGCGAGACCGTCATTTCGGCTACTCCTCCCCCAATGGTGATTCGTGAGGACACCATCGAATACTATGCCAGCAGTTACCAACTGGAGCCCGATGCTACCGCCGAGGACCTACTGAAACGCCTGGCAGGCATAGAGGTGGACGCCGACGGAAGCATCACCGCACAGGGCGAGACGGTGACGAAGGTCTATGTGGACGGAAAGGAGTTCTTCGGTTCGAACATCCAGGCCACGACGAAGAACCTCACCGCTGACATGTTCGAGTCGGTGCAGGTGGTGGACATGAAGACCGAGGAGAGCCGCCTCACAGGCATCGACAACGGTGAACGCGAGAAGGTGATCAACTTCAAGCTGAAACCGAAGATGCGACGCGGATACTTCGGCAATGCAGCAGGTGCATGGGGCGACGGCAGCGGCATCGACGACCGTTTCGAGACAAAAGGCATGCTGGGATATTTCCGTGGCAACAACCAGAACGCGCTGGTGGTGAATGCAAACAACACCAACAACACGGGCTTCGGCGACATGGGCGAGAAGGTGATGCGCAACTCGTCGATGCGCGGCAACCGCAACAGCGGACGTCGCGGCGACGGACTGAACACCTCGTGGAGCGTGGGTCTGAACCTCAATTACGACAAGGGCAACCGACTGCGTGACGAGAACACTCCTTTCGCCATGGGCGGTGATGTGCTCTACGGCGGAGAGAAGCAGAGCGAGACGTCGTCGTCGCACCGCATCAACTATCTGAAGTCGGGCAACACCGGCACAGACACCGAGCAGACAGGCGACAACAAGGGACAGAACCTGCAACTCGACTTCAAATACGAAAAGACCTGGGGCAAGGTGGCCG
>CACXTQ010000037.1:0-30182 GCA_902770595.1 uncultured Bacteroidales bacterium
AGACAATAATCTGAAACGTCTGAAGGATGCCCTTCAACGAGCCCGCCTTGTGTTCCTTCACATGGACAAAAATGTCAAAGATACCACGCATGAATGCGGCAATAAAGTAGCAGACGGCGAAGATGATATAGACCTGAAGCAGACGCACCACAATCACCTCAAAGGATCCTTTGAGGGCGTAAGGCAAGGCTATCAGCATGATGACGGGAGGCACGATGTGCGAAAATGAACGACATACACGCTCGGAAAGCAGGATATCGTCCCATTGCGTCTCGGTCTGCTTGACGATCTTCTGTATAATGGGTATAACCGCATATTTGACAATGAAATACGCGACGAACGAGACGACGATGATAATCAGCACTATCAGCAGCCGGATACCTCCAGAGAGGTGGGAGCCATCAGAGCCGAGGTTTTCAACAAGCCATTGTTCCATTGCAATTAACAATTAATAATTAACAATTAACAATTTAAGCTGGCACAAGCTAACATTAGAGCAAGCCCAAACCGCTTAGGAAGATGAGCAGGATACATATAGGCGCAAAATAACGCACAGCGAACATGAACAGAGGGATATAGCCTCCTCGATCATGACCGAAATTGGTAAGCGTGTCATGCAACAGCCGACGATCCATTTTCCAGCCAAGAAAGACAGCCATCAATAATCCACCAAGAGGCAGGATGAAATTGGCAGTCACCTTGTCAAAGATATCGAACAACGACAGGCCCCAGAAGGTCAGGCTACCCGCAAACTCAGGGCAGAACGACAAGCAACAGCAGGTGCCAAGCACCCATGCTATCAACGTGACAATGACAACCGAACGACGGCGACTCACCTTCAACTGTTCCTGCAGGATGGCAATGGGACACTCCATCATCGAAATGCTCGATGTGAGCGCAGCTATAGCCAATAGAACAAAGAAGATGATGCTCCAAATGTAGCCGCCTGGCATCTGCACGAAGACACTGGGCAAAGTGATGAAGGCAAGACCTGGTCCTGCATCGGGTTGAATACCGTAAGCGAAGCAAGCTGGGAAGATGATGATGCCGGCCAAGATTGCAATGAGCGTATCGACGAGGCAAATGAAAAGCGAAGTCTTACCCATCTTTGTGCTATTGGGCAGATAGGAGCCGTAAATGAGCAGAGTGCCGACACCCATAGAGATGCTGAAGAACGATTGTCCCATGGCCGAAAGAATGACTTTACCCGTGATTCGACTAAAGTCGGGATGAAACAGGAACTTAAGGCCATCGACAGCACCTGGAAGCAACAACGAATTGATGCAAAGCACCAACATCAGAGCACCCATGATGGGCATAAGTATGTTCGACCAACGCTCGATGCCCTTCTGCACTCCTCCCATAAGAATCAGCATATTGAGCGACACAAAGCCTGTCATATAAAGAAAGGGCAGCCATGCTCCTTGCGAATAGGCGCCGAAATCCTGCGCCTTCAGCCGATCGAGCACCGACACTACTGTATAATGGAGCGTCCAACCTGCCACCACGGAATAGAAACCCACAATCATGAGCACACCCACGGCTCCGAAGAATCCCGTCACCCACCAAAAAGTACCAGGTGCCAGTCGGCGGAATGCGCCCACGGCATTGCTATGCGAAGCACGTCCCAAGGTGAGCTCGGCCAGCATCAGCGGTGTACCCAGCATAAGCACACACAGCACATAGACCAGAAGAAAGGCAGCCCCTCCATTCTGGCCTGTCTCGTAGGGGAAACGCCAGATGTTGCCGAGTCCGACAGCCGAACCGACAGCAGCCAAGATTCCACCCAACTTGGTTACAAATAACGCTCGCTCGTTACCCAACTATTAAATACTACTAATAAAAATGAACAATAAAGAATCAAAGCAGGCCCAAACCGCTCAAGAAAATAAGCAGGATGCAAATAGGCACAACAGTGCGCAGCAGGATAATCAAGGGACGTAGATACCAACCCGAATCATTGCGCCAGTTGGTGATGGCATTGCGTATGATTTCCCTTTCGAGCCACCAGCCCACAAAAAGAGACGTCAAGAATGCACAGACAGGCATCATGTAACGCGCTGTGATATGATCGAGGAAGTCAAACAACACGTCACCATTTATCGTGAAGCCGCTCCACATGCCCATCGACAGCGAACAACCGATGCCAAGCACCAGTGACCAGATAGCACTGATAATCACAGCACTTCGGCGCGACACATGGCACTCCTCCTGCAGGAACGAGATGGGAACCTCAAAGATGCTCATGCACGAAGTGAGGCCGGCCAACGTGACCAGCAAGAAGAAAAGCAATCCCATTATCCAGCCGAAAGGCATGGAATTGAAGACCTGAGGAAGTGTGACGAAGACAAGGCCCGAACCTTCACCAGGAGCCACACCGAATGAGAAACAGGCAGGAAAGATGACAATGCCCGCCAGAATTGCAATAAGCGTGTCAAGACCTGCCACTTGAAGCGCTGTCTTGCCAATCTTGGTATTGTCGGAAAGGTAAGATCCGTAAGCTACCATAATGCCCATCGCCACCGAAAGGCTGAAGAAGGCCTGGCCCATCGCATCGATCCACGTGCGTCCGCTCACCTTGTCCCAATCGGGCACGAAAAGGAACTCCATGCCCTTGCGGAATTCGGGAAGGAAGAAACTGTTACCGACAAGGATAAGAAGCAGCACGGCAAGAATGGGCATCATGATGTTCGAAGCACGTTCGATGCCCTTCTGCACACCTCCGAGCAGAATAGCCACATTGATAACGATAGCCAAAACAGTCCACAAAAGTGGTTCGATAGGACTGCTGACAAAACTATGGAAGTCATCGCCATTCATCGTGTTGGTCAGTGCCTGCCAAGTGGCATGCAAGGTCCAACCAGAGAGTACAACATAGAACCCAAGGATGAGACAAGCGACAAGCAACCCCAAGATGCCCACAAGATACCAATGCGTGCCGGGAGCGACCTTTCGGAAAGCTCCCACCACATTTCGATGGGCAGACCTGCCGATGCAAAATTCGGCAATCAGCAACGGCACACCCAATATCAGTACACTGACGACATAGATGACCAGAAAGGCGGCACCGCCATTCTGACCCGTCATGTAAGGAAATCTCCAGATATTACCAAAACCCACGGCAGAACCCACAGCAGCGGCCAAGGCACCCAGTCGTGTGCCAAATGTTGCGCGAGAGTTCCCCGGGTTGACAGATGTTTTATTACTCATTTCAATAAGCTTTCCGACAAGAGATGAAAACACATAATAATGGCTGCAAAATTACCAAAAAAATTCGTTCCAAACAACAAAATGCATGAGAATATTGAAAAAAAGTGCGATTTTTGATTGTTTTTTCGTGATTTATTTGCTTTAGTAGAAAAAAAAGTGTAATTTAGCGCCTCGAAAATCGCGTATTCGCGCGTATGTGAAGGAAAAATGAATATAGAAGGATATCACGTACCCGTAATGCTGAATGAATGTCTGGAAGGTCTCCAAATCCGCCCGGATGGCATTTATGTCGATGTTACATTCGGCGGAGGAGGACACAGCCGCGCCATCCTCTCAAAACTTGGCCCCAAAGGACATCTTTACAGTTTCGACCAAGATCCTGATGCCGAACAAAACATCGGCGGTACGTCGGAAAACTTCACCTTCGTTCGCTCCAACTTCCGCTATCTGAAGAACTGGATGCGATATTACGGCGTGGATCACATCGATGGATTGTTGGCCGACCTCGGTGTCTCGAGCCACCACCTCGACGATGCCGAACGAGGCTTCGCTTTCCGTTTCGATGCTCCACTCGACATGCGAATGAATACGCGAGCCGGACGCACAGCAGCTGACCTGCTGGCCGAGGCTGATGATAAGGAATTGACGAGAATATTCACCCTTTACGGAGAATTGAAGCAGTCCCGACGCTTGGCCCAAGCCATCGTCAAACGTCGTGTGCAGCAACCGATCCTCACCACGGGTGACCTGATGACGACCATCAAGCCCCTGATCAGTCCAAAAGCCGAGAAGAAAGAGCTCGCCCAGACCTTTCAGGCCCTACGCATCGAAGTGAACCACGAGATGCAGTCCCTCGAAGAGATGCTGACAGCGACTATCGGCCTTCTGAGACCTGCCACCGAAAAGCGCGCAGGCGGACGACTCGTCGTGATGACCTACCACAGCCTCGAAGACCGCATTGTCAAGAATGTGATACGTTCAGGGAAGGCCGACGGCGAAATACAGAAGGACTTCTACGGAAAGATCATCGCTCCCCTCAAGGCCGTCAACAACAAGGTGATCGAAGCTTCGGAAGAGGAGGTGGAACGCAATCCACGTGCACGTTCCGCCAAACTCCGCATTGCGGAGAGATTAGCAAACAATTAACTACGCAAAGACTTTGGCAAAGAAATTCAACATCATCGACGAAGCTGGAAAGGTCATCAGCGATGACCAGAACCCGCTCTTCAGCAAGAAGTTCTACGAACAGCACTTCCAAAAGATTATTATCGTAATCATTCTGCTGATAAGCTACATCCAACTTCGCTATGAATACGAGGACCACATCATCGCCATCGCTCGCCTTAAGAACGAGCGCAATGACGTGCGTTACACCAGCATCGAGAAATGGGGCGACCTGACACTCCGCAATCGCCCCGAAGTCATCAAGCAGAAGGTGGCAGACAGCGATGTGAATCTAATCGAAAGTGACGAACCTGCAGTAATCATCAAATAAGCCATGGGGGTCCTGAAGAAACTGATCAACAAATACCTTTTAGGTTGGACGCCATCCTTCAGTACAAGGTTCGGCGTCGTGCTGGGCGTACTGTTGCTTTACGTTCTGGCCATCATTGCATGTGCCACAAAAACCTTCACGGTGGACCGCCCCCACTACGAGCGACTCGTCAGCAACTTGAAGCGCGATAGCGTCAGCATCCCGCAGATACGTGGCGTAATCTACAGCGAAACGGGCGATATGATTGCCGCCTCAGCTCCCGAATACGATATCTTCTTCGACTTCCGCAACAAGGATCAGGAGTGGTACAAGACAATCACTGATACGGTGAAGAAAAAGAAGATTAGAATAACAGCCAAACTACTGCCCAAGGACACGATGGAGTATTATTTCGGTTCCAACGGCCCTGCGGCACAATGGATGCACAAACTCAACCCGAGGAAGACTGCTGCCGAACATGCCCTCGGCATGATGAAGGCTTATCGCGAAGGCAACCGTCGCTACCTCGCCCTGCGTAGAATCTCCTACCTCGAATACAAGGAGCTCCGCAACAAGGCTCCGTTCTTTTCGAAGAACCGCAACCACATCGGCATGTTCAGCGAAGACCGCCCCAACCGAAAGCGTCCCTATGGCGAGCGTCGTATGGCAGCCTCGACCATCGGCGGTGTTTTCCCCACCGACACTTTCCGTATCGTGAACGGTGTACGCCGCAACATGAAAGGTCACGGGCGCAATGGTCTGGAGCAAACCTTCGACAGCCTGCTCAATGGCGAACCTGGCATCGGTTTCACTCAAAAGGTGAAACTCTATCGACAGACCATCGTCCAGCGGGAGCCTGTCGATGGCGCCGATGTCTATACCACCCTCGACATGGAGATGCAGCGCATTCTCGACTTCGAGCTCAACAAGCGCATCCTCGAACTGAATGCCGCAGGAGGTTGGGCCGCCGTGATGGAAACCAAGACCGGCAAGATCAAGGCCATCTCGAACCTGCAGCGTCGAGGCGACTACTGCGTCGAGGACTACAATCACTTTGTCATGGACCTCTATGACCCAGGTTCCACATTCAAGACTGTCAGTTACACGGTCCTCCTCGACGATGGAAAGATCACTCCCGATACTGAGGTGGATACTGGCAACACTCATGACCATCCTAGCTCATGGAATTATCATGGCAAGGAGATACGCGACGACCATCCTGTGGGCAAGGTGACAGCCGACGAAGCCATGGTGCAGTCGTCCAACATCTCGCTGGCCAAGCTTACGACAGGTGCTTACGACCGTAATCCTCAGCGTTATCTCGACCTTATCGACAAGATGAAAATCTTCGAAGACCTGCACCTCAATGTAGAGTTCCAGGGTGCCCAGCGTCCGCGTAACCGCAAGGTCGGTGATGCCACTTGGAGCAAGGTTTCTCTCGGACAGATAAGCTATGGCTACGAGACACGCATCCCAGGCATGTATATGCTTAACTTTTACAACGCCATTGCCAACAATGGCAAACTGATGCGCCCATATATCGTGGACCGTGTTGTGAAAGACGGACAGGTGCTCTATCATCGAGAACCCGAAGTCATCAATCCGAGCATCTGCAAGGATTCTACGCTGAAAGCCGTGCGACATGCTCTTGAAGGCGTTGTGGAGCACGGAACCGCTCATGGTAATTTATGGTTGCCAGGTGCTTATTCGAAAAAGGTGAAGATTGCCGGCAAGACAGGCACGGCTCAACGCTATGCCAACGGCACCTACGTGGGAAATGGCCATTATGTTTCGTTCGCAGGATATTTCCCTGCCGACAATCCCCAATATACCGGCATCGTTGTCATCGATGCTCGTCCAGGCGGCAATTTCGGCCGTCCAGGCGGCGGCTATATGGCCGGACCCGTTTTCCGCAATTTTGCCGAACAGGTTTATGCCAACAGCATCTACCTCACGGTGAACGACATCAAGCCCGACTCGGCCAATGTCGCCAATTACGGCATGTTTCCTAAGGCAAAACGCGGTCCTATGCTGCGCACCAGGGAAGTTACCAACGAATTAGGTTTCGACAACGTGCTCGACAAGTTGGACATCCACGATGTGAATCTCAACAACGTCAAGCCGGGTGTAGTGCCTGATGTTCATGGCATGGGAGCCGCCGATGCTCTCTTCATGCTCGAGAATGCAGGTCTGCGTGTCAACATCTCAGGGCACGGCAAGGTAACCAGCCAATCGCTCGTTGCAGGTTCTTCATTTACCAAGGGACAAACCATCAGCATAACATTGAAATAAAACAAGATTTATATTGCCAAAATGAAACTCAGTCAACTTCTGGAGCGCCTCTCCTACCAGTTTGAAGGCGCCAGGACAAAAGATATCGAGATCAGCGCCGTCGTGACCGACAACCGCATAGTCACTCCAGGCGCACTCTTCATTGCCGTACATGGCGCCACAGTCGATGGGCACTCATTCATTCCCCAGGCCATCGAGAGCGGGGCTGTAGCTATTGTGTGTGATAGGCCATGGTGGGACGAACAAGGCTCTCAACTGGCAGCCTCGCTCGAAAATGCACCCGCTTTCATCATTGTCGAAGACTGCAATCTGGCGCGTGCACTTCTTGCTGCTGCCTGGTACAGCTATCCGTCGGAACAACTGACCCTCGTCGGTGTGACCGGCACCAATGGAAAGACCACCATTGCCACCCTCCTCTACAAGCTCTTCTCCAAGCTCGGATACCCCTGCGGACTGATTTCGACCGTATGCAACTACGTAATCGACCGCCCTGTCCACGCTTCCTTCACCACTCCCTATCCCGAGGAACTCAACGACCTGCTCCAACAGATGGTTGATGCTGGCTGTGCCTTTGTCTTCATGGAGGTATCGAGCCATTCCGTCGATCAGCAACGCATCGGCGGCCTGGACTTCGATGGCGGCATCTTCACCAATCTGACACGCGACCACCTGGACTACCATAAGACGTTCGAGAACTATCTACATGCCAAGAAGAAGTTCTTCGATGGCTTGAAGAAAGAGGCTTTTGCTATCACCAACCTCGACGACCGTAACGGTGAAGTGATGCTGCAGAACACCAAGGCTCGTCATCGCAGCTACAGTGTGCGCACCATGGCAGACTATACCACCCGGATTATCGAAGAATCGTTCGAAGGCATGTCGCTCCTCATCGACGGACAGGAGGTGCAGACCAATTTCGTGGGACGATTCAATGCCTCCAACCTCATCGCCGTCTATGGTGCAGCCTGCGAGATTCTGCAGAACGAGAACGCAAGGAAACTTACGGCAGGCATCACCCGTCATGACCTGCTCGTCAAGATGTCGGAACTCATTCCCGTCAACGGTCGCTTTGAGTCCATCCGTTCGCCCAAGGGCTTCTCGGCCATTATCGACTATGCCCACACCCCCGACGCCTTGGTCAACGTGCTTGGTACCATCCGCGAGATCCTCGATGCAAAGGTCAAAGGAAAAATCATCACCGTGGTGGGTTGTGGTGGCAACCGCGACAAGGGCAAGCGTCCCATCATGGCTCATGAGTCGGCCGTCCATTCCGATCTCCTCATCCTCACCAGCGACAATCCACGTTTCGAAGAGCCTATGGACATCCTTAACGACATGCAGGCAGGTCTCGACAGCGAGGAACTCCGTCAGAAGGCCATCACCATCTGCGATCGTCGCGAGGCCATCCGTACTGCCGTCATGATGGCCCGGCCCGACGATGTCATTCTCGTGGCCGGCAAGGGACATGAAGATTACCAGATCATCAAAGGCGTAAAACACCACTTCGACGACCACGAGGTGGTACGCGAAGCCATGGGTTTGAATCCCATTGGCGAAAAATGAAATAATTAACGAAACTACTAAACCCATCCTCTACTCAAGTGTTATACTACATCTTTCGATATCTCAACAACACCTTCGACCTGCCGGGAGCCGGCATGTGGAGTTATGTGTCGACACGTGCCATCACGGCACTCATCCTGGCACTGATCATCTCCATGTCGTTCGGCGAATGGTTTATCCGCTATATGCGTCGCAAGAACAGGACCGAAGCGCAGCGCAATCGTGAAATCGACCCTTATGGAGTCGAAAAGGTCGGTGTCCCCACCATGGGCGGCATCATCATCATAGTAGCCACCGTCGTTCCCTGCCTGCTGATGGGGCGTCTGCGCAACATCTACATGCTCCTGATGCTGTTCACCACTCTTTGGCTCGGTATGCTCGGCTTCCTCGATGATTACCTCAAGGGTCATAGCAAACAGTATGACCGCATGCCATTTTTTCTCAAGAAAATTAGCGAATTCAGCGGTGCCTCGCCTGCTTATCGCGAGAAGAACAAGAATGGTATGCGCCCCATCGTCAAACTGCTCGGGCAGGCGCTGCTCGGACTCGGGGTCGGTCTCACCCTTTGGCTTGCTCCCGATGCCGTGATGCGCGAAGGCGGTCATCTCATCAAGTCCACGCTCACCACACTTCCTTTTGTCAAGGACCACAACCTCGACTATGCCGGATTCTTCGAGTTCCTTGGCAGTTGGCAACAGGCAGCAGGTTGGATCTTCTTCGTCTGCGTTACCACCTTCATCATCATGGCAGTGAGCAACGGCTCCAACCTCGATGACGGCATGGACGGCCTTTGTGCCGGCAACTCGGCCATCATGAGCGTAGCGCTCGTCATCCTGGCATATTTCTCCAGCCATGCTGGCTTTGCCGACTATTTCAACATCATGAACATCCCCGGTTGTCAGGAGCTGGTAGTCTTCGGCGCCGCGTTTGTCGGTGCATTGATCGGCTTCCTTTGGTACAATGCCTTCCCTGCTCAAGTCTTCATGGGCGATACGGGTTCGCTTCCCATCGGTGGCATCATAGCCGTCATGGCCATCATCATTCGCAAGGAACTGCTCCTGCCCATCATCTGCTTCATCTTCCTCATCGAAAGCATTTCGGTTATGGGACAGAACTTCGTCGCACGCCGGGGCAATGCCATCGGCAAGAAGTACCGTTTCGTCAACCGTGCTCCCATCCACGATGCATTCCGTCTGAAGACCGAGCAATTGACACAATTACACTCCATGGACAAGATTCTATTGAAGTGGCCCAAGAGTTCGTTCCACGAGAACAAGGTGACCGCCCGCTTCTGGATTGTAACCATCATCCTGGCATCGTTTGCCATCATGACACTCAAGGTAAGATAATATAAAGCAATGAAAAGAATAGCCATCATAGGCGCCGGAGAAAGCGGCACAGGTGCCGCCGTTCTGGCAAAAGTAAAGGGATTCGACGTGTTCCTCAGCGACATGTCGCCCATCAAGGACAAATACAAGGCGCTGCTCGAGCAGTACCAGATTCCCTACGAGGATGGACATCCTCACACCGAGGAACTCATCCTCAATGCCGACGAGGTGATCAAGAGCCCGGGCGTGCCTCTCACTGCCCCGCTCATCGTCAAACTCATGCAGCAAGGCACACCCATCATCTCCGAGATCGAGTTTGCGGGTCGATACACTGATGCGAAAATGATCTGTATCACCGGCTCCAACGGCAAGACCACGACCACGATGATGACCTACCACATCCTCAAGTCCAGCGGTCTCAATGTCGGACTGGCCGGCAACGTGGGCAAGTCGCTTGCCTTGCAGGTGGCCACCGAGCACTTCGACTACTATGTCATCGAGTTGTCGAGTTTCCAGTTGGACAACATGTACAAGTTCCGCGCCAACATCGCAGTGATTATGAACATCACTCCCGACCATATGGATCGCTACGACCACGAGATGCAGAACTACATCAACTCTAAGTTTCGCATAGTCCAGAACCTCACCACTTCCGATCATGTCATCTATTGGAATGGCGACAAGACAGTAATGCGAGAACTCGAACGCCGTCTGCATGCTCCATTAGGAGGCGAAGATTATACGGGCACCAACAACGAGCGCCCCGACTTGCTGGCTGCCGATGGCTCCCGGTTGTATCCCTTCAGTGGACACATCGAACCGCTCAAGGCCCAGCTTGTTCCGTTCACCGGTTTGAGTTTGAAGCAGATGGGCAACCGTCCTCTCGTCCCTGGTGCTTACGTCAAGGACGGCAACCTCGTCATCAATGTACTCGATGCTGCCCTTTCGGCCGACACCACCGAAATTCCGCTCGACGAACTGCCTCTGCCTGGCCCACATAACCTCTACAACACGATGGCAGCAACGCTCTCTGCACGCCTCAGCGGTATCCGCAAGGATGCCATACGCCGAGCCCTCGCCACCTTCAAGGGTGTAGAACATCGTCTCGAAAACCTTGGTTACGTCGATAGTGTGGAATACGTCAACGATTCAAAGGCCACCAATGTGGACTCCTGTTGGTACGCCCTCGAGTCAATGAAGAAACCTACCGTACTCATTCTAGGCGGCAAGGACAAGGGCAACGACTACACGCAAATCGAGCAACTGGTGCGCGACAAGTGCACAGCCCTCGTCTATATGGGACTGCACAACGAGAAGCTCCACGCCTTCTTCGATGGCATGGGCAAACCCGTAGCCGATGCCTTGTCGATGCGCGAGGCCCTCGAAAAATGCCGAGCCTTCGCCCGTCCCGGCGATGTCGTACTGCTTTCGCCATGTTGTGCCTCATTCGACCTGTTCAAGTCGTACGAAGACCGCGGCGACCAGATGAAGGCCATCGTCAAGGAATGGCAACAGCAATAACAATCATCTTTTTCAAAAAATATATTGTCGAATGCAAGAACAAGACACTGCCAACGTCGAAACAAGTAGCCAATATGACTTCTTGGGCAGCATCATGAGAGGCGATTACTGGATATGGGGTATCTACATATTCCTGTTTTGCATCTCTGTGGTCGAAATTTTCAGTGCCACCAGCCAGCTCACCTTCCGGGGGGGCTACGCCAGTGACCCTGCGGTTCGCCATGTCACCTTCCTGCTGGCCGGCGCCGTCTTCCTGCTTATTTCGCAGAGCATGAGCCTTTCCGCCATCCGTGCTTGGGACAAACTCATCTATTTCTTAGGATTCTGTCTCTGCATCACCACCATCTTCGTGGGTACGGAGCAGAAGGGCGCTGCTCGTTCCATCGCCGGACTCCAGCCTGTCGAACTTTGCAAACTCGGTGTCACGATGGTGCTCTGCGCCCTCGTCACAGCACGCGATGCCACGTTCCATATCATCCCGTTTTTCCGCACCCGCACACCGATACGCCGATTCTGGACCTATCTGCTCATCATCGGTCTGGTGGCTCTTCCCATCGCCACGCAGAACCTTTCGAGTGCCCTCATCATCTGTATGGCATCGTTCGGCATCATGTTCCTAGGAGGTGTCAATGGTCGCTACCTTTGGGGGACCATCATCGTTGCCGTCATCGTTGCCGTCATCGGCTTGGCTGCCCTGCGTGTCGTCTATGAGACCCATGGTGGCGAACGCAATGCCCGAACCGCCGAGATGGAACAGGCCGAAAGCGGCATTGCCAACAGCAAGGTCCTGGGCCGTGTCATCACATGGTCCAACCGCATCTACGACCATTCCGGCAAGCCTCTTTGGGAGGAGGATATCAATGGCAAGAAGAGCCAGGAGATCTATTCCCACATGGCCATTGCCAACAGTTATCCGTTCGGACGCTTCATCGGCAACAGCAAGATGCGTGATTTCCTCCCCGAAGCGTTCTCCGACTACATCTTCGCCATCATCTTCGAAGAAGGTGGACCGGTCATGGCAACCCTTGTGCTCCTGCTCTATCTCACTCTCTTCATCCGATGTTATGTGCTGTCGCGACGCACCGAGAGTCCTTACATTCGGCTTATGATGTTAGGCCTGCCGCTCATTATAGTAATCCAGGCTCTCATCCATATTGGTGTCTGCACCGGGGCGATGTTCGTCACGGGTCAGCCCCTACCACTCATCAGTCGTGGTGGTTCGAGCATCATCGGTACGAGCATCTCCTTCGGCATCCTCCTTGCCTTGAGCCGCCTCATCCGTCAGGAGCAGCAGGAGCGTGCCGAACTGGAAGCCGAAACAGCCTCCCTTTCTGAGAATGCATTATCCGTTAACATAAATACCGAAACAGAATGAAATACCTCATTAGCGGTGGTGGCACGGGTGGCCACATCTTTCCCGCTGTCTCAATAGCCAATGCCATCCGCAAGGCGCAACCCGATGCCGAGATACTCTTCATCGGAGCCTTGGGTCGTATGGAAATGGAAAAGGTGCCTGCCGAAGGCTACAAGATCATCGGACTGCCAGTGCGCGGCTTCATCCGCCCACTCTTCCATCCCGGCAACCTCATGGTGCTGTTCGACCTGTGGAAGAGCATTCGTCAGGCCAAGCAGATCATCCGCGACTTCAAACCTGATGCCGCTGTCGGCGTGGGCGGTTATGCCAGTGCAGCAGCCTTGAAGGCCGCTGCTGCGCTTCACGTGCCCTATATTCTGCATGAGCAGAACGGATTTGCGGGTGTCACCAACCAGAAACTGGCCAACGGTGCACGTCGTATCTGCGTAGCTTATCCCGGCATGGAGCGTTTCTTCCCCGCCGACAAGATTGTCGTCACCGGTAATCCTGTGCGCCAGGCCCTCCTCGAGTGCACGTCCACTGTCGAAGAGGCACGCCGTGCCTTTGGGCTCGACCCCAATCGGCCCACCATCTTCGTCACTGGCGGCAGTCTGGGCGCTCGCAGCATAAACAATGCCATCTGCGCCGGACTCGACCAGTTCCAGAAGGCTGGTGTGCAGGTGCTCTGGCAGACGGGCAAGGCCGATGGCGACAAGTGGGAACGCGCCGTAGCTGCCATGCACCCAGTGGGTGCCGATGGTTCTCCCGAAACTGTCCTCATCCATCCCACTGTCTTCGTGAAGGACATGGCGCAAGCCTATCGTGCCGCCGACATCGTCATCTCACGTTCGGGTGCCGGTGCCGTCAACGAGGTCAGCCTCATCGGCAAGGCAGCGATCTTCGTTCCTCTACCCACAGCAGCCGAAGACCATCAGACGGCCAATGCACGCTCCCTCGCCGACCGCGATGCCGCCATACTCATCCCCGATAAGGAGGCTCCTGCCCGACTCGTCAGCGAAGCCATCCAACTGGTCGGTGACAAGCAGCGCATCGCCACGATGGAGCAGAACGCCCATGCCATGGCACACTTCGGAGCTGCCGATGCTGTGGCAGCGATTGTAATCCAAGAAGCCAAGAACAAATGAAATCCATATACTTCGTAGGCGCCGGCGGTATTGGCATGTCCGCCCTTGAGCGCTATTTCAATGCCAACGGATACAAGGTGGGAGGCTACGACAAGACGCCCTCACCACTCACCGATGCCCTCATCAGCGAAGGCATCGACATTCATTTCGAAGACAATATCGATGCCGTCGATCCTGCCTTCAAGGATCCTGCCACGTGCATCATTTGCTATACGCCCGCTATCCCTAAGAACCATAGCGAGCTCTGTTGGTTCCAGCAGAACGGCTTCCAGGTGATGAAGCGCAGCCAGTTGCTCGGCATCGTCACGCGTCAGAAGCGCGGACTCTGTATAGCTGGCACCCACGGCAAGACCACTACCAGTTCGATGATAGCCCATCTGCTCAAGCAGAGCCACGTCGATTGCAACGCCTTCCTCGGCGGCATCCTCAAGCCTTACGACAGCAACCTCATGCTTAGCGACAAGAGCGACTTGGTTGCCATAGAGGCCGACGAGTTCGACCGTTCGTTCCACACGCTTTCGCCCTATATGGCCGTCATCACTTCGTGCGATCCCGACCACCTCGACATCTACGGCACCGAGGAGGCTTATCGCGAGTCGTTCGCCCATTTCACCGAACTCATCCGTCCCGGAGGCCTGTTACTTAAGCATCGTGGCATCAAGGTCGATTGCCGACCGAATGCCGAAGTGCGCTATGCTGAATATGACGTCGTACCTGATACTTCGGGGCTCGATGATAGCGAACTCCCCGACTTCTATGCCACCAATGTCCGCATCGGCAACGGCACCATCCTCTTCGACTTTGTCATCAAGGAGGGACAACACATCTTCCGCGACCTCGAACCCGGTGTCCCCGCACCCATCAATGTGGACAATGCCACAGCAGCCCTCGCCATCTGTTGGCTCAATGGCTGCACCGAAGATGAACTGCGCAAGGGATTGAAGAGCTTCGGCGGAGCCAAGCGTCGCTTCGACTTCTACATCAAGCGCCCCGACCTCGTCGTCATGGACGACTACGCCCATCATCCCGACGAGATCCGTGCATCGCTCCATTCCGTACGACAGCTCTTTGCAGGGCGTCACCTGACCCTCTGCTTCCAGCCTCATCTCTACAGTCGCACCCACGACCTGGTCGATGGCTTTGCCTCGGCGCTCGCCATCCCCGACCGCACCATCCTCCTGCCCATCTATCCGGCACGCGAGCAACCCATGCCAGGTGTCACCTCGCAGTGGCTCCTCGACAAGATTCACAGTCGTGACAAGTCGTTGGTCGAAATATCCGCCCTTGTCCCCCATCTCGTCTCGCTCCGCAAGGCCCACCAGCTCGATGTCCTCGTCATGATGGGCGCCGGTGTCGACATCGAGCGCCTCGTTGCTCCTGCCACCGAAGCCCTCGCTGATTTGTAAGCACCTCTTCCGCCCTATCCTCTGTTAACGAGGCAACCAAGCTTGGTTGCCACATAAATAATATATATGGTCAAAACCATCTTCAAGGCAATAGGCGTCACCCTCCTCTTAGGCTACCTGCTGGGAGCCGGCTACCTCTATGGCTTCTGGCGCAACGAACCCCGCTATCGTGGCATGCTCATTACCATCGACTATCCAAGCGACGATGCCCACTTCGTCACGGAGGCCAGTATTCGCCAGCTCGTCGAAGGCAAGCCGGGATTCCGCTGTAAGGGCAAGTCATACTCCGAGGTCAATACTCTTGAACTTGCCAAGTACATCGAGGAAAAGAACCGCCTGGTACGCCATGCTTCGTGCTATCACACGCCCGATAGCCTTCTGCGCATCGACATCGAACAGCGCAATCCCATCATGCGTGTCAAGAGCTCGACGCTTGTCAATGCCGGCGACGGACACTCTATGTCCGATTTCTACATCGATCGCGATGGCGCCATGATGCCTGCCCAGTTTGGCACAGCCATCCAGTTGCCTCTCGTCACGGGCTTTGTCAAGACACGCCATATCCAGCCCCTCCACGACTTCGCCCTCTTCCTAAAGGGCGATGACTTCTGGTCGGCCGAAATCACGCAGATCTATATTCGCGAAAACGGTGATGCCGAACTCATCCCGCGAATCGGTGACCACACCATCCTCATCGGTTCGTTCGACGACACCCAGCAAAAACTCGATAATGTACGTACATTCTACGACAAGGTCCTCACCCGCAAGGGCTGGAACTTCTACAAAACCATCAACGTCAAGTTCCATGGCCAGGTCGTAGGAGAAAAATAATAAATCAAGGGATTCTAAGGGATTTTAAGGGATAATAAGGGACAAATGTCTCTTGGGTCCCATTCCCTACCAACCGATTGTATTGTCCCTAATATCCCCAAATATCCCTTCAAATCCCCAAATATCCCTAAATATTCCCCTCCCCCATGTCCACCCTTACCTGTGCCATCCAGTTAGGCTCTTCACGCATCTTGGCCATCGCAGCCGAGAAGGATCTGTCGAACGGAACCCTCACCAATATACAGATCGAGAGCGAGGTTTCGTCCGACTGCATCAGCCATGGCCGTATTGTCAATATCGAAAAGACGGCCATGCACATCCGCGCTCTCATACAGAAACTCGGCAATCGCATGCGCACCCCCATCGCCGCAGCTTATGTCGGCGTGGGCGGCATGTCGCTCCATTCACTTGTTCAGCAACCATCGGTCAAGATTCCCGACTACGACGTGCTCAACTCCCAGCCCATCAGTGACAACCAGCATCAGCTCATCGTTGGTGAGAAACGCATCCGTGAGTCCATCCGTGCCGCCATGGACCGCGCCGGCATCCGCATCGTCGATATCATCGTCCTACCCATCGCCACAGCCAACATTCTCACAAGATCCGAACGCCAGGGTGGTTGCATCCTTGTCGATATGGGTGCTGGCACTACCACCGTCTCCATCTACAAGGACGGTGAACTCAAGCACCTTGCCGTCATTCCATTGGGTGGCGAAAGTGTTACATACGACATACAGTCGGCAGGCTGCAACTACGAAGATGCCGAGCGCATCAAGCGCGACTGGAGCGATGTCTCGCAGGAGGTGACACCCGAATCTCCCGCCGGCAACGCCCCCAGTGCCATGTTTGCCGAAAGGGCACTCCCCATCCCGCAGAGCAAGCTCAACAACATCGCTCTCTGCCGTTATGAGGAGATTGCCGCCAACATCGAACATCAGATCGAAGCATCAGGCTTCAAGGACAAGCTCGACGCAGGCTGTATCCTCACTGGTGGTGCTGCCTATCAGAATGGCATCACCACTCTCCTGTTGCGTCGCCTTTCCATCCCGCAGGTCGAAATGCGTGCCTCTCACGTGCCCGCCCTATTGAACAGCGACCGTAAACCAGATCTCACCAACCTCCTGTCCCTCCTCTCATTCTGCACCGAGGACTGCCAGGCACCCAAAGTTACCCCAGTGGTCGAGACGCCACGTCCGACACCTGTCACTCGTCCCGTCACACCACCACAACCTGCTCCTGCCGACGACAACGAGCCAACGCTCGAAATCCCCGATCGCGAGCCCGAACCCGAGTCGGTAGTGCAGCCCGAACCCCAAACCGATCCGAAGCCACAAACCCAACCCGAGAAGGAACCCGAAGAGGAGGTACGTCCCTCCACCACCTTTGGCGAATTCGTCGGACGCTTCGTCAAGGATCTTTTCACTGGTCAGAAATAATTTAACATTCAGCATATATGGAAAATCAGAACGATATCAACAATGCAGCTCTCGAGTTCGATTTCAAGCCTACCCAAGAGAACCACTCCATCATCAAGGTGGTCGGTGTAGGTGGCGGCGGCTCCAATGCCGTCGAGCATATGTATGAAACCGGCATCGAGGATGTCTCATTCCTCATTATTAATACAGACAAGCAGGCACTCGAAGGCTCCAACATCCCCAACAAGCTCCTAATCGGCGAAAAAGGACTCGGTGCAGGTGCCAAGCCTGAAATCGCTCGCAACTTCGCCGAGCAGTATGCCGAAACCATCCGCCAGGCTTTGTCCGATGGCACCGAGATGGTCTTCATTACCGCAGGCATGGGTGGCGGAACAGGTACCGGTGCCGCACCCATCGTGGCACAGATCTCCCACGAACTCGGCATCCTCACCGTCGGCATTGTCACAATCCCGTTCAAGTTCGAAGGCAAGAAGAAGATCCTCATGGCGCTCGAAGGTGTAAAGTCCATCGAAAAGTGGTGCGATGCCCTTCTCGTGGTCAACAACAATCGCCTCATCGACATTTACCCCGACCTCAACTTCGGCAACGCCTTCAGCAAGGCCGACGATACGCTCACCACTGCCGCCAAGTCCATCTCCGACATCATCAACAAGCGCGGATACATCAACCTCGACTTTGCCGATGTCTCCACCACCCTCCGCAACGGTGGCGTGGCACTCATCTCCACCGGTAGCGCCAACGGCGAAAACCGCCTCAGCAAGGCCATCGAGGCAGCCAAGACGTCCCCACTTCTTCAGGACAACAAGATCACCGATGCCAAGCACCTGCTCTTCGAACTCTGTTTCAGCCACCAGAACCCAATCTCCATGGCCGAGATCGCCGAGATGAACCATTTTGTCGATGGCCTCAACAGCGACATCGAAGTTATCTGGGGTGCCATGTACGATGACGACCTTGGTGAGGATGTGCGCATCATCCTTCTTGCCAGCGGCTTCGCCATGAACCACAACACCGGCGACATCATCGTCGGTGCCCAGCTCGAGGACAAGGTCAAGGAACTGCAGCAGCAGTTGCGTGCAGCCATCGCCGAACACAAGAACCAGGTTGGCGAGTTCGACGGCTATCAGGAGGCTGCCGACATCCTGCTTACTGCCCTTCGTGATGCTGCCGTCAAGGCCGAAAATTTCACCATCGACGATTCGCTCGATGACGAAATCGCACGCCTCGACATAGCCTACCAGCAGGCTTGCGACAAGAAACTCAAGATCATCCGCGCCATCGAAGCCGAAATCGAGCGCAAGAAACTCGAACAGCAGGAGCGCGAGATTCGTGAAAAGATTGCCGCCCTCGAAGAGCAGCTCCGACAGACCTCCTTCCGTGTCGCTCAACCCGAGACTGCACCAGCACCGACACCAACGCCGACACCAACTGTTACACCCGTTGCTCCGACAACCCCCTCTACACCAGTAACTCCGGCAGCACCGGCAGTTACAGTGACTCCAGTTGCTCCTGTTCCCCCGACCGTTCCCTCGTCTGAGCCCTCCCTCTTCAACCAGCCCGAACCCGTAGCACCGGCTGCTCCCGTCACTCCTGCAGCTACTGCAGTCCCGGTAACCCCAGTTACTCCAACTGCTCCAGTTACACCTGTGACGCCACCTGCTCCCACACCACGCACAGCCACCGACCCCATCGACGGTATCGAGGCCATCCGTCATTTCTATGGCGAAGAGACTGCCAACCGCATGCTGCTCGACGACACGCGCAAGGCCTACTACGTCCTCGACGAGCAGGACCTCACCAACGAGGAACTCATCGAACGCCTCGAGCATCTGCCCGCCTACAACCGCAAGCTCTCCGACCTCGGTCAACTTCGCGCCGTCAGCCGCCAGCCCTCCAAGGCCCGCCCCGCAGGTCAGCCTGGCAACATCGAGAAAACCCTTGATTTATAACCCTGTCTATGTGGCAGCCATCTTTGGCTGCCCTCATCAGCCCCTTCTATGCCCAAGCAAAAACTAACTACCCGCCAGATCGTAGTCCGCACCCTCTTCTTCCTCTTGGCAATCTTCATCATCACGTGGTGCTTTCCACGTCAGGAGAATTTCCACTATGAGTATGAAGTGGGCAAGCCGTGGCGTTATGCCCGCCTCATCGCGCCCTACGATTTCCCGATTCTCCGCAGCGACTCCGCTGTGATGCAGATCGAGGACAGTATCCGCAATCAAATCATCCCCCGCTACACCTTCGACAACAAGGTGAGCGAGGATGCGCTACGTCAGCTCCAGAAGACGGGTGGCAAACTTCCTGCCGAGGCAAGCACCCATCTACAGCAGACGCTTGAGCAGATCTATCGCCAGGGTGTCATCACCGGCGAGGAGCAGGGAAGATTGGCCCAAATCCATTCTGCCGACGTTATCCTGATCGATGGCGACGTGGTCACTACCGTACCCAAGCAGACGCTCCTCACCGAAATGCAGGCCTATGAGCTGTTGCGCGGCGACTCGCTCTTTGCCAAGGAATACGAAACCTTGCCCCTTCAGCGGCTCCTGAGCAGCAATCTCGTCAGCGACACCGCTGCCATGAACCTCGAATACAAGCGTCTGCGCCAGCAAGTCAGCTACACCAGCGGTGTAGTGCTTGCCGAAAGCCGCATCATCGACAACGGCGAGATTGTCACCCCACGCACCTTCGACATCATCAATTCCTATCGCAAGGAGCAGCAGCACCGTCGCAGCCTTTCATCAGGCCTTGCCTGGGAATGGATAGGGCGCTTTTCCATTGTCGCTCTCTTGCTCAGCAGCATCCTCGTCTTCCTTGGGCTCTATCGCAGGCATATCTATATCCGCCAGGCCAACATCTTCGTCATCATCGGCTCCATCACCATCATGGCCATCCTGACGTCCATCGCCAGTCACATGGAGATTAATTCGGTCTATCTGGTGCCCATCGGCATCGTCACCATCCTCATCAGCACCTTCTTCGGCTCGCGCACGGCATTCTTCTGCCATATGGTCATGGTGCTGCTCTGCTCCTTCATTGCGCCCTCCCGCTTCGAATACGTCATCATCCAAAGCATCGTCGGCATGGTCATCGTGTTCAGCCTGAAGGATGGTCTGCAGGACCGTAAGCAACTGATGCATACCGCCCTCTTTGCAGGCATCGGTTATTTGGGTACCTATCTTATTTTTACCCTTGCCAACCAGGCCACCCTGGCAAGCATCTCACCGTCCATCGCGACCATGATGGTCCTCAATGCCATCCTGCTGCTGCTGTCCTACCTCATCATCTACAGCTTCGAGAACATCTTCGGCTACACGTCGGGCGTGATGCTGGTCGAACTCTGCAACATGGGCAAAGGTCTGCTGCTCCGCCTCTCCGAAGAGGCTCCCGGCACCTTCAACCATTCGCTCAATGTGGCCAATCTCTCGGCAGCTGCCGCCAAGGAGATTGGTGCCAACATCGCCCTGGTGCGTACCGGCGCCCTCTATCACGACATCGGCAAACTCGCCAATCCGAACATGTTCACCGAGAATCAGCAGCTCAACAACCCGCTGAACGAACTGTCGATCGAAGATGCCGTGCAGACCATCAAGAAGCATGTCACCAACGGCATCCGCCTCGCCGAAAAGCAGAAGTTGCCCGAAGACATCCTGGGCTTCATCCGCACCCACCACGGACGCTCACAGGTGAAATATTTCTACATCAAGTGGTGCAACGAGCATCCCGACCAGGAGCCCGACCACGACTTCTTCTCCTATCCCGGTCCCGACCCCATGACCAAGGAGCAGGCCATCGTCATGATAGCCGACAAGATTGAAGCCGCTTCCCGCTCCCTCAAGGACCTTACCCGTAAGGGCATTCGCGATTTGGTGGAGCGCCTCACGAACGAACTCCTCACTGATGGTCGTCTCAACGATGCCGACATAACCCTGCACGAGCTCCAACAGTGTCAGGAAGTCTTCATCTCCCAGCTCATCACCATCAACCACGCCCGCATCGCCTACCCCACCCTCCACGCCGACACCGCAGCCGCCAAGGCTGAAAACAAATAAACCAGACCCCCTCTAATCCCCCTGCTTAGGGGGAAGAACCAAACACCGACAATCAAGTCCTCCCCCTAAGCAGGGGGATTGAGGGGGTCTCCTAATAACCTCCCTCAATCCCATGATCGACCCCATCTACTCCCCCAACCCCGACCGCTACGACGGTCTGATGCAGTATCGCCGCTCCGGACGTTCCGGCATCCTGATGTCGGCGCTCTCCCTCGGCTTCTGGCACAACTTCGGAAGCATCTCCAACTTCGCCAACTGCAAGGCCATGATGCACTATGCCTTCGACCACGGCATCACGTGCTACGACCTTGCCAACAACTACGGCCCCACCTACGGCACCGCCGAAGAGACCTTCGGCCGTATGATGGACCTCTCCTTCCGTCCCTATCGCGACGAGATGTTCATCACCACCAAGGCAGGCTACGACATGTGGCCCGGCCCCTATGGCAACTGGGGCTCGCGCAAGTACCTCATGTCGTCGCTCGACCAGAGTCTGAAGCGCATGCACCTCGACTACGTCGATCTCTTCTACAGCCATCGCTACGATCCCAACACACCGCTCGAAGAGACCCTGCAGGCGCTCGTCGATATTGTTCGCCAAGGCAAGGCGCTCTATGTCGGCATCTCACGCTGGCCGCTCGAAGCCGCCGAGTTCGCCTATCGCTACCTGCGTGAGCGCGATGTGCCCTGCCTCTGCTATCAAGGCAAGTACAACATCCTCTATCAGGACGACGACACGGGAGGCATCCTTGCCAGTGCCACCGATGCAGGCGTAGGCTACGTAGCCTTCAGTCCCTTGCAGCAGGGATTGCTCACCGATCGTTACCTCAACGGCATCCCGCAGGGCAGCCGCATGTCGCGTCGCGAGGCGCTCACACCCGATGACCTCACCCCCACCCTCCTCCAGCAGATACGCGACCTGGCAGAACTGGCAGCACAGCGCGGCGAGTCATTGGCCGACATGGCACTTGCCTGGTGTCTGCGTCGCCCCGAAGTCACCTCCGTCATTATCGGTGTCAGCAGCGTCGCCCAGCTCGAGGACGACCTCCGCGTGCTCGACTCCCAGTCGTTCAGCGCCGAACAACTCGACATCATCGAAGACATCATCCATCAGAAGTGAACAAGCATCTTTCTTTGCTGACCACGGCCATTCTGCCTATCATTCTTATTTCATGCAGCCGAGGGCCGCAGTATCCTGCGGTTCTCGAGACTGCCGATAGCTTGGCGTATGTCAATCCCGACAGTGCGGTGGCATTGCTTCGAAGTGTGGAGGCTGAGATGACAATATCTCAGCCTGCTGTTCGTCATTTATATGACTTAATGACTCTGAAGGCACAGGACAAGGCAGACCTGCCCCTGACTTCCGACAGCCTGATTCTCGACATCCTGCAATACTATGAGAACGGAGGTGACCCCAACAAGCTGCCCGAAGCCTATTATTATGCAGGGCGCGTCTATCGTGAGCTTGGCGATGCTCCCCAGGCCATCGATTATTTCCAGAAGGCTCAAACCTCATTGAATGAGCTCAATCTTCAAAAGCTTCCCGCTGCTAATGCCAAGCGATATGAAAAACTGAAAGGCATTATTTGGGCCCAAAAAGGTTACCTTCTTAGGAACCAACATCTTTACCAAGAGGCACTTGATTGTTTCAACCAAGCCTATACTTACAATAGTCTCGTCCTTGATACCATCGGGATGTTTTTGGATTTAAAAGATGCTGGAGGTGTACTATCGGCTGCGAGAGACAACGAACAAGCGATTCACTATTTCGATTTAGCAGCACAATTAGCTGCTGAATATAGCGACAGCATCAATCTGGATCTTCTCACCGCCCAGAAATGCCAATGCCTTATCTGGTTAAAGAGGTTTGATGAGGTGGCGAAGTGTCTACAGACTTTCCAACCTCGTATTACCCGTGCTAATTTTCAATTTATGAGCAATATGTATGGAGAATACTATTGGAAGATAGGCGAAAGCGAAAAGGCTGTTCCATATTTCAAGAAGTTGTATGAAATGGGATCCGTATATGCTCGCAAGAACGCCACTCTATGGTTTTCTGACTACGAGACAAAACGTGGCAATGCCAAGGCAGCGCTCCGATATATGGCAGAATTCTCCAAGCTTGAACTGGAGGTGCGCAAGTTGCGTGATGAGGAGATGATTGCCCTCTCTAACTCCCTCTATAATTACCATTTCCGCGAACAGGAGAACCTGCGTCTCAAGGCCCGTCAAGAGGCCTTGAAGTCACGAATATGGTACTTGTCTGTAATCGCAGGGCTATTGCTTATTGCATTGTTTTACATCTTCCGTTTTGAAAGAAACAAACGTCGGAATTTAGCTTCACGATATGAACAATTGCAATATTTGTTAGCTTCCATGCAGGCGGACAAGGAAAAGCGCCAAAGTGTGGTTGATGCCGGAATGAGTGCGCTTCGCAGTTCAGACACTTATCAGATGATCATTGAAAAATGCAGGAATGGAAAGGAGTTGAAACCTGAAGAATGGAAGATGGTCGAGCAGACCCTTCAGAAGTGCCTTCCCGTTTTTCTGACCAACCTGAAAGGCGTTTATGATTTCTCTGAAATAGAATGGAAAGCCTCGCTGTTGATGAAGTTCGGATTCTCCGTCAATGATATAGCAGTAGCTGTAAGTCGCTCCAACGATGCCATTTACTCGCTAAGGGCTCGCCTATATAAAAAGGCGCTCCACGATGATTCTGGGTTTAATTCCTGGCAAGACTTTATAGATTCCCTCTAAGAATCAACCATTTGAACGATTTTACTCCTCTGTGCATTTTTTGTGCATTGCATTTGCACAAAATTTGCACAGTATTTTTTTTGCTTTTTTCTTTCTTTTTTTATATCTTTGCAGCGCAATTCACGTTATTATTCACTAATAAAATACTAATGTGGAGTGATGGCGTTGGTTCAGACCATAAGGCGACAATGACTATATCATATTGTTTTTTTTTGCTTATCCGTTAAAAAGAGATAAAAACTGAACAATAATTTGGTTTAGTCAACGATACTAGCTATCTTTGCGCCATAGTTAGACATACGCTCATCGGCCATAAAAGAGTTTATCTCCTTTTAACGGATAAGCATTAATATTTTTTTGATATGTTTAGAAATCTGTTCATTCGCTTCTTTGCAGCTATAATGCTGGTCTCATTCCTCCTTTTCGTATTAAGTTGCAATGAGGAGCATGTGATTGCATTAGACCCACTTCATCTGGACCAAATGGAATTCTATGTGAGCAGTGAGGGTGGCAATTATGATGTCAGTGCAAATGAGACCATCCAGATGACGAGCAACAACAAGAATTTCCAATTAAGTAACACCGAACGATTCTCTACGCTCGAACGCAACAAGCTTGAAACAGTGTGGTATAGTGCAGTTGTCGATTCGAGCAACAAGAAGCTCCTGCATCTATCCATTCAGCCAAATGGAACAAACGCTGTCCGTGAAGACTATATAACCGTCTTTTCCAGCGAATCGGAGTCATACGAAATGGTTCATATCAAGCAGTCGGGCAAGCAATGAATAAGTTCGTGCCCTGTTTTCTGGCGTCATTCCTTCTGCCCCTCGGTGCCACGGCCCAGAGCAGGCAGCAGGACAATGATGCATCGACGCAATCCCATACTTATACGATTCACGGCCATGTAATCGACGCTGAATCCAAGGAGTCCCTCATTGGTGCGAACATCCATGTATCGACCCTCGGAACAGGCTGTTTCACCAACGAGTACGGATACTTCAGCATCACGTTGCCCGAAGGCGAAAATCTCCTGACATCTTCCTACATCGGATATGCTTCTGACTCGCGAAATATCCGTCTTGACAAGGACACTTTGGTAACGATAGGATTGAAGCCCAGTCAAACGCTGGATGAAGTTGTTGTGGATTCCGACAGGCCAGAGACAGGGGCATTGAGCAGCCGGAGCGGTGCAAAGACCATCACGGTCCAGCAAATCATGAAGATGCCGGCACTGTTAGGCGAAGCCGACGTAATCAAGACGCTGCATCACGAACCTGGCGTACAGTCCTCGATGTCAGGACAGGCAGGAATGAGTGTGCGCGGTGGCGATACAGACCAGAATCTGTTCTTACTCGACGGTATGATGCTCTATAATGTCGATCACGTGATGGGATTCGAATCCGCATTCATGCCCGATGCCGTGAAACATGTCGATTTCTTCCGCGGCTCATTCCCCGCTCGCTTTGGCGGCAGACTTTCATCCGTCACCGATGTCAGGACAAAAGATGGGGATATGTGCAACTACCACGGCACATTCTCGATAGGTCTGTTGTCATCGCATGTCAATCTGGAGGGTCCCATCCGCAAGGACAAGGCTTCATTCCTGTTCTCGGCAAGGCGAACCTACGCCGACTGGCTGTTCAATGCCTTCCAAGGCATCACCGATGCTGAGATCGACCACCTCGGCCTGTATTTCTATGACCTGAACGCGAAGATCAACTACAGGATATCGGACAGCGATCGTGCCTACATCAGCTTCTATCGCGGCAGGGACGTGCTGGATGTCGCCGACAAGAACAAGAGCGAATACAAGGAGAGCAGAACCACAGACAAGACCGCACAAGACCTGCATTGGGGCAATACGCTCTACCAGTTGCGATGGAACCACATCTTCAGCCCTGGGCTATTTGCCAACGTTTCGGTCGGATACAATCGTTTCCGGATGTCTAATCTTGCAGGATTCCAGAATGAGGAATACTACGAGGGTCGTCTTATTGGCCGTCAGCTCTCCAATCTTGAATACCAGTCGGGAATCGACGATCTTTCAGCATCCATCGACTTTGACCATCATCTTGGCGCTTCCCATCATCTGCGCTACGGCATCCAGCATATTCAGCATCAGTTCCGTCCCGAGCACCAGTCCTATCGTGTAAAGACTTTCGAGGCTGGCAGCAACGACACCGATGAAACCTTCAGTAGCGGCAACGCATCCATCCGAGCCCACGAGACATCGATATATGCCGAAGACGACATGAACATTGGCTCCCGATGGCAGGTGAATGCTGGCATCCGAGCAGCCTTGTTCCGAGTATTGGCGAAGACCTATCCGGCTATGGAGCCAAGGCTCTCGATAAGCCATATCCTGAAACCAGGATTTCGCACCAAGGCCTCCTATTCAATGATGCATCAGTATGTTCACAAGATCACATCGTCGCAGATTGCTTCGCCGAGCGACCTGTGGGTACCAGTGACCAAAACCTTGAAGCCGATGTCGGCCCAACAGTGGACCGTCGGCATGAACCACACTGCGCTGAAGGGTTGGGAATTCGGTGTCGATGCGTTCTGGAAGGAGCTGTACAATGTGATTGATGTCATCGACGGAGCCAGTTTCTTCGGCAACTCGAAGGGCTGGGAAAGCAAGGTCATCGGGGGAAGGGGAAATTCTTACGGTCTGGAATTCAGTGCAATCAAAACTGCAGGACGCACTACGGGAATGGCCAATTATACATTGTCGAAATCAGACCGATGGTTCCCCGATGGTCGAATCAATAGCGGCAAAAAGTTTCCCTATCGCTACGACCGCCGTCATGTCATCCATCTTGGGATCAATCACCAGCTGACTGACCACATCGACATCAATGCGACTTGGTATTTCGCATCGGGAGCATGGATTACCGTGTCCAAGCAACAGACAGAATACATAGAGCCTGGAGGCAATCTGATCGGAGGCGACTACTACAGTCATCGCAACAACTACCGGCTTTCGCCGACCCACCAGCTCGACCTGTCAATCAATTTCCATCGCCCCAAGCGGCGAGGCGAAGGCATCTGGAACGTCAGTCTCATGAATGCCTATTGTCACCTGAATCAGGATATGGTCTTCACGACCACCAGGACTGTGCATGTCCCCGATCCGAATGGGGAACAACAGGGCATGATCGAGAAGGATGTGCGAGTCCTGAAGCAACTCACCGTCATCCCCATTCTTCCATCTTTCTCCTACACCTATAGATTCTGATATGAAACGAGTCCTTTTGATGCCATTGGTCCTCATCTTGCTTGCTTCCTGCGAAAGAGAAGCAGGTGTGCTGGACGAAAAGGAAGAGCCACGTCTGGTCGTGAATGCCATGATCACAGCGGGTGCAGATTCCCAGCAGGTGCATATACGGACAACGGGGCTTGCCCGCGCCGAAAATGCGTCAGCTGCTGAGGTCAGCATCCTGCAAAATGACATGGTTGCCTATTCAGGCATTGCCGACAAACGAGGCTCTCTGATGTTTTCTGCCAAAGGCTTCGCACCTGATGACGAAATCGCCATCGTTGCGCGATATGGGAGCATCCATGCCAATGCACGGGTCAGGGTTCCCAAGCCGATCATCATCATGGGGCTTGACACCATGACGGTAAGGGTCAGACGCAGCTCCAGCAATAAAAACCTTGAACGCCACACACGCTATCTTGTTCATCTGCGACAGCCTGAAGGATATGATTCCAAGCAGACACACTATTTTCGTGTCGAAGTTTACAAGGATATCTTGTCTTTGAAAAAGACTTCGGACCAAACCGCAACAGAAGAACAGTCAATTGTCGCCGATGCCGATCATGACCAGTTCTCATATTCCTCCGATCCGGCCTTAACTGAATCGGAGAATGATTCGCAGGACGACCTGCCTATAGAATTCGATTGGCTTGCAGGGGTGGAGAACAAGTATCATGTCTTCCGCGATGTCTATTTCGCTGATGGCAGGTATGATCTGCGCCTCGACCTGCCTTATCCCTATTATGCTTCCTCAAGGGACTGGTCCCAACATGTGACCATCCGTATCTATTCAATCACCGAAACCGAGTACTACTATCTTCAGTCACTCGCCGTCTATACCACACTTGATGCAGGTACAATCTTCGACACCGAACCCGGAATAACCTCGAACGTCGAAGGAGGAGCTGGGATGTTTTGTGTAGAATCGGTGACAGATATTAGTTTTGAAGAGGAACATTTTGTGTTGCCCTGAAACAGCCTGACCATTTCCTCGGCAGACGATAGATAAGTCAGTCCTTTCTCGCTCCATCCGCTGAAACCGAAGGCGCGGCATCGTATGGTGCTGCGCCTTCGCTAATTTTATTACAAAAAACAAAAAGTATTGACATCGGGGCGACAGATATTGAAGGGGTTGGCGGGGATTGTCGCCATTTGTCTATTGTGACGCTATATCAAGATTGCTTTTTTAGGAAAAAGTTTGCAGAGTTGCGAAATACGCCCTATCTTTGCACTGTGAAAAATAAAGCATTGAGAATTGGTGCAATGATCATGGATAATCATAATCATGCAATGTAACTCCTAAGAAGGTTTGGTTATAGTTAATAATATGTGTGTGTGAAACGCTCTGCCGGAATCGGCAGAGTGTTTTTTTAAACAAAGAAGTGTGGTCAACACATTTTCCTACCAACTTTTGGTGTAAAAGCAGAAGAAGTTCTAAGGTATTGGTTGATTCAAGATCTACAAAGAATTCCATTTATCGCAGCATGTCCTCTTACGTTCGTTGGGGGACATGGTTCGACGGAATGATGTCCGCTTACGTACGTTGGGGGACATGCGATGACGGGATGATGTCCGCCTACGTTCGTAGAGGGACATGATTCGAAAGGAAGTTGTCCGCTTACGTTCGTAGGGGGACATGATTCGACGGGATGATGTCCGCCTACGTTCGTAGAGGGACATGATTCGACGGGATGATGTCCGCCTACGGTCGTAGAGGGACATGCGACGACGGAATGATGTCCGCCTACGTTCGTAGAGGGACATGCGACGATGGGATGATGTCCGCCTACGTTCGTTGGGGGACATGCGACGACGGGATGATGTCCGCCTACGTTCGTAGAGGGACATGCGACGACGGAATGATGTCCGCTTACGTTCGCTGGGGGACATACGACGACGGAATGATGTCCGCTTACGTTCGTTGGGGGACATGCGACGATGAGAAATAGCTTATCGATATTTATGACCAAAGATCTTCCTTCGTCGGAAAAACGATCTTGATAACAAATTTTCGATCTTCTACATCTTTAAGCATTCTGACGGCCGACAGAATGCTTGCGCGATTGGAAGGAACACTCTGATGGCCGTCACGATGCTTCCGCAATTGGACAAAGCACTTTGTCGGCCGTCACAGTGCTTACTCCGTTCGAATAAAGCACTCTGTCTCGCGTCATAATGCTTGCTCCAACCGGATAGAGTACTCTGACGGCCGTCATAATGCTTGCTCCAACCGGATAGAGTACTCTGTCGGCCGTCAGGATGCTTGCTCCGACTGGATAGAGTACTCTGTCGGCCGTCAGGATGCTTGCGCGATTGGATGGAGTACTCTGTCGCGCGACACGATGCTTGCGCGAATGGAAATAACACTCTGACGGCCGACAGAATGCTTTCTGATGCAGAATAAAGCACTCTGTCGGCCGTCAGGATGCTTATAACGAATAGAAGAGTTATGACAACAAAAAAAGAGACCCGAGCTATAGCAACTCGAGTCTCATGTAAGGTGGCGGCTTCCTACTCTCCCGCTTTCGCAGTACCATCGGCGTTACAAGGTTTAACT
>CACXTQ010000038.1:0-4613 GCA_902770595.1 uncultured Bacteroidales bacterium
TGCCAGATGACTCCGAACACGGGCAACTATGACGAACCTTTGTTCGGCAAGGCACTCACCGCGGTGCTGAAGGATGTGCAGACGATGACGGGCAGGAAGAGCATCTACGTGACCCACTCGCAGGGCGGTCGCGTGGGTTGGGCGACGGACACAGACAATATGGCCGCCATCATCGCCGTGGAACCGGGCTTTGCTCCCGAGATAGGCAGTGAAACCTACAAGAAATTCGTAGCTGCGAAGGTTCCGATGCTGTTCCTCTTTGGTGACTACATCGAGAATGGCCCCGAGGATATCCATTCGACAGGTTTCTGGAAGATGGTGCTAAACCAGTGCCGCGACTTTGCCAAGCAGTATAATGCTGACGGAGGCGACGCCACGGTCATCTATCTGCCCGAGAAACAGATCTTCGGCAACAGCCACTTCATGTTCCAGGAGAAGAACAATGCCGAAATTGCCGACCTCATTGCGGAATGGTTGGAGAAACATAATTTGTAAACGGAGAGAAGATGAACAGATTTGACTATCAGTTTCCCGTCCGCATCCATTTCGGACAGGGATGTTTTGAGGACTCGCTGAAGAAAGAATTGCAGAAATATGGAAAGAACGTGATGCTGGCCTACGGTGGCGGTTCGCTGAAACGCACGGGATTGTATGACCGCATCGTGGCAATGCTTAACGAGGCAGGGAAGACAGTGACAGACTTTGGTGGCATCATGCCTAATCCGACATTGAAGAAGGTGCAGGAGGGGCAGCAGTTGGCACGGGAAATCAAAGCAGACCTCATACTGGCTGTTGGCGGCGGTTCTGTGTCTGACTGCTGCAAGATTGTGGCAACGGGCAATCAACCGATTCCCCTTGGTGTAGTCGTGACCGCCAGCGGCACAGGTTCGGAGCAGAACAACGGAGCCGTGATTACCGACGAAGAGAAAAAAGTTAAAGGAGCCATGTGGGGTGTATTTGCCGACTTTGCTATCCTTGATCCAGACCTAACGAAGACTGTGCCGATGATGCAGGTCATCAGCGGAGCATTCGATACGCTGAGCCATTGCATGGAAACCTATTTCGGCCATCCACACACATGCAATCTCAGCGACCGCATCAACGAGGCTGTGCAACGTAGCGTCATCAAGAACCTGAAGGCCATCTTCGCCAATCCCGATAACGACTTTGCCCGCTCAGAACTGATGTGGGCATCGGCAATGGGAGAAAATGGCATCCTGAAACTCGGCAAGGTGACTGACTTCCAATGCCACATGATAGAGCATCAGCTTGGAGCCTATACCGACTGCAATCACGGTCAGGGATTGGCTGTACTCCATCCTATTCTCTATCGCCATATCTACAAGAGTGCAGAAGAAAAGTTCAACCGCTGGGCGCAGGAAGTCTGGTTGGTACAGGACGCCGACGAGGGTATTGACTTCCTTTCCAACCTCATCCGCGAAGTCGGTCTGCCCACCACCTTCTCAGAAATGGGAATCTCACTGGACGAAGCAACTATCCGCGCCATTGCCGAAAGCACTATCATTTCCCCCGGCTGTTGCAAACAACTCACCACAGATGAAATCATCGAAATACTCAAAGAGTGCGAGTGACGAGTCCTTCCCGATATGGATATGAAATCGATTGTTCTGCTTAAAAAAATAACATAAAATAAAAATAATCTGAAAAAAAACATCAAAGAATGGATTTTTTCAGATTATTTTTCTATATTTGCGACGTCAAATGAAGGTTTCTTTTATTTGAGAAGTTACAGAACAACCAATTGCATTATGAACGAGCGTAAAGACATACTAATTGCCAACACGTTGGCCGACATAGGCAAAGGAGAATTTGCCGAGTATCTGTGCCATGCCTATTGCCATAGGGGCTCCTGTGAATTCACCTATAACAATAATGTGTATAGGCTGACGGCCGGAGAATGTCTTATCATCCGACGAGGGGATCTTGTGGAGGAAGTCAAAGAGAGCAATGACTTCCTAGTGGATGTAGTATATGTTACGCCCGAGTTCATCGAAGTGTCAACACCCCAAACCAATTACGGGATGAAAGGGTCGATAGCTTTGTTCAATGACCCGATCATGCACCTCACCCCGGATCAACAGAAAGTGTGCGCTCTTGATTTTGATTATATCAAACGGCGATTAGCCCTTTCGACCCATAACTTCCATCGTGATGCCATGATCAATGCTATCCAATGTATGATCATCGTTTTCTTTGACTTCCATGCTTCGCTGTATGGAAATGAGAAGATTACATTGCAATATGCAGACCTAATGGATCGCTTCATGGCTTTACTCGAACGTGGCGACTTCAGACAGAACCGCGAGATTGGCTATTATGCCGACAAACTCTGCGTCACATCGAAATATCTGTCGGAGGTGTGCAAGAAAGTAACAGGGTTCCCTGCCAACTACTGGATTAACAGATTTACAATACTTGACATCAGTCGCCAACTGCGAGACAAGAAACTTTCGTTCACCGAACTGACCGATCTCTATGGTTTCTCCTCCCCCAGCTACTTCAGCCACTATGTGCAAAAGTATCTGGGTGCTCCACCATCTGACTTCAGGGAGTAGCGAAAAACCTATTTCGTCCTGTTATAGCTTCGCTGGCCATAGATCATCACAACGATGAAGCAGAAGGCGGGAAGGATGAAGGAGAGATTGACAGCTGGGTAGCCACCAATGGTGCCCATGTCGATGATGTTTGCCTGGAGAGGAGGAAGTACCGAACCACCCAGGATGGCCATGATGAGACCGGCAGCACCGAACTTGGCATCGTCGCCCAAACCTTCGAGAGCAATGCCGTAGATGGTCGGGAACATCAGGCTCATGCAGAGCGAAACGCCAATAAGGCAATAGAGACCCATGCGCGAATCAAAGCCGATGACACCCAGTACAAAGATGAAGCCGACAATGGCGAGGATCTTGAGCAGCTGACCGGGATTGATGAACTTCATCAGATAGGTGCAGATGAATCGAGAGGTACAGAAGCCAATCATTGCCATGATGTTGTAACCCTGGCTCAATACTTCGGCATTGCGCTCGGTCATACCACCACTCATATCAGCGCCCAACAGACCTCCGATGAAACGTTCCAAGCCCGTGTAGTTGCCTTCCTGCAACAAGATGCGGGTGCCATACTGGATGATGAACGTCCAGCACATGATCTGCACACCCACATAGAAGAACTGTGCAATGACACCCTCGCGATAGTGCTTGATATGAAGCAGTCGGCGAATGGATGCAAGGGGATGCATCTTCTCGCCTGTCTCGCCGTTCTTGGGCAGTTTCGAAATGGCAAAGATGACGAGCATCACCAGGATGACGATACCGATGATGAGATAGGGCTTGATGAGCACACCAAGGTCGGAGTCTCGCAAGGCCGCAAACTCCGCATCATTCAGCGTGGCACGTTCCTGCGTGGTCATAGGGTTGAGACGATTCTGGATGAAATTCATCGCAACAAACATTCCGCACAACGAACCGATGGGATTGAAAGCCTGCGCCATGTTGAGACGGCGCGTGGCCGTCTCGGGCGAACCCATGGTAAGGATGTACGGATTGCACGACGTCTCAAGGAACGACAATCCGCAGGTGAGGATAAAGTAAGCGATGAGGAATGGAGCAAACAAACCTATCTGACGAGCAGGGAAGAACAGCAAGGCTCCCGTAGCATAGAGAGCCAAGCCAAGCATGATTCCTGCCTTGTAGGAGTATTTGCGGATAAAGGCAGCAGCAGGAAAAGCCATGCAGAAATAGCCTCCATAGAAGGCCACCTGTACCAACGTGCCATCGGTCACCGACATGCGGAAGATCTTCGAGAAGGCCTTCACCATCGGGTTGGTGATATCGTTGGCAAAGCCCCAGAGGGCAAAACAACTGGTCACGAGAATAAAGGGGAACAAGAAGTTCTTCCCTGCGTAGTGGAGGATTCCTCCAGACTTTTCTTGCTTCATTTTTCTTTTCTTTTTGAGTTAATTCTTGCTCACTTTGTAGAGAGGTCCGAAGTTGGCGCAAGCGCGATAGTCGGCGCCCTCCTTGTCCATACCGAAGGCATTCCAGCAGGCGGGACGGAAGATGTCCTTGTCGGCGACGTTGTGCATGCAGACGGGGATACGGAGCATTGCACAAAGGGTGATGAGGTCGGCTCCGACGTGACCGTAGCAGATGGCTCCATGATTGGCGCCCCAGTTGTTCATCACGCTATATACATCCTTGAAGGCATCCTTCGTCGGGTCAAGACGTGGAGCGAACCAAGTGGTTGGCCAGGTTGGGTCGGTACGCTTGTCGAGGATATCGTTGACTTCGGGATCCAGTTCGACGGTCCATCCTTCGGCGAGCTGGAGCACAGGACCGAGGCCGGCAACAAGATTGATGCGAAGCATGGTCATCGGCATACCGCCACGGGTAAGGAAGTGCGACGAGTAGCCACCGCCACGGAAATAGTCGCGATCGGCTGGCATCCAACTGGTAGCCTTGAGGCAAGCCTCTGCATCTTCACAAGTCATGTTCCAAGGTTCCTTCATGGTGGGCTTGCCTTCTGCATCGCTCATGGCACCCGTGGCATCGAGTGTCGTAGCACCCGAATTGATGAGGTGGATGAAGCCTCCT
>CACXTQ010000038.1:4663-34330 GCA_902770595.1 uncultured Bacteroidales bacterium
CTCGGGACTCCAATAGGTGCGGATGTCGGAGAACATCACGCCACGGTTGGTGAGCAGATGGCCGAAGAGCATCGACATACCGTTGAGGAAGTCGTTCTCGGTGGCAAGCACCTTGGCTTCGCGGATGCCGTTCCAGTCGAAACTGGTGCACATCAGCGACTCGGGGAAGTCGAAGTTGGGCTTGTAGTCGGTCCACTGGCGCTGGCCCTGCACACCAGCAGCAATAGCGTTGTGGCCGATGGCCTCCTCCTTGTAACCCATCTCGAGCAATTTCCTGGAACCCTCCATCAGGTCGCGGATAATCATCATGCACTTCACGGTGAACTCCCAGTCCTGATCCTTCTCTTCGCGATTCTTGCCCTTACCCTTGCCGTTGTAGGTGGTCATGGGCACACCTGGGAAGAGAGGACGATCCTCGTTGTAGTCGTGTCCCTCGTTGGGCTTGCAATACTTCTCGACCCAAACCATGGCACGTTCGAACTCCTCGGGATCGTAGATGCCGAAATCGACACGGCGCAGGATCTCGACGAGCGAGACATACTCGGTGCGCATACCAAGATATTGCTGCAGGAAATCGGCATTGACAATCGAACCGGCAATGCCCATACAGGTGTTACCAAGGCTCAGATAAGACTTGCCGCGCATGGTGGCTACTGCCTGTGCTGCACGGGCAAAACGAAGAATCTTCTCAGCCACATCGGCAGGGATGGTGTTGTCGGGAAGGTCCTGTACATCGTGACCATAAATGCCATAGGCCGGCAGACCCTTCTGAGCGTGTGCTGCAAGGACCGCAGCCAGATAGACTGCACCCGGACGTTCGGTGCCATTGAAGCCCCAGACGGCCTTTGGATGTGTGGGATCCATGTCCATGGTTTCGGATCCATAGCACCAGCAACTGGTAACGGTGATGGTTGCTCCGACGCCTTCACGCTCGAACTTCTCGGCGCAGGCTGCACTTTCGCCCACACGGCCGATGGTGGTGTCGCTGATAACGCACTCCACAGGACTGCCGTCGCCGTTGCGGAGGTTTGAACTAATCAAGTCGGCCACTGCGTGTGCCAGGGCCATGGTCTTCTCTTCGAGGCTTTCGCGGATGCCTCCCTGTCGTCCGTCGATGGTCGGACGAATACCGATTTTCGGATAGTTGCTCATGATAGTGATAGTGTGGTTTATAAGTTATGGGTATTGGGAGTCAAAGGAATCCCTTATTATATCGCGGCAAATATAACAAGATTTTTCGAATCGTCCAAATATAATTACAATTTTTCTCAAAAAAGGCCCCGGATTTGCAGTCCGAGGCCCGAAAAAACCGAAACAAATGAGAAACTGACAGCCTATAGGCTGTACTATTGAAGGAGCGAAAGCCAATAGGCACGCACGTCATTCCAGTGATAATAAGGTAAACAATCGGTAACAACAGGAATCGAGGTTTCGAGTTCGTTATGAAGGAACTTCACCAACACATCGTCCGATCCCTTGCGGCGATAGAAAATCAACTGTATGTTGGCACCCATCGGTGACACCTTGAAGTCGCTCCACACTTTATAAAAGTCATTTGGGTCGGACGTCGAGGCTGTGCAACCATCCAGCCCCAGTAGGGCACAAAGCGGAATGACATTGCCATCATGTCCGAAACGCAGGTCAGCCACTACCCTATCGACATTATTGGGATCAAGCGCCGCATCGGCACACTCCAAAATGTTGCGAAGCAAGGGATGACAACTTCTGAGCGCCATGCCATGATTGTCGGTCCAGTCGGCATCAGCTGCATAAAAGCGGAAGTTGAAGCACTGCCATAAGTCAAACAGTTCCTGAGGCGTAAAGATGTCGTAGAACGAAATGTCGCACTCCATGTCCTGCATATCACTAGCGATCCAATAGAAGCCCCACATCAATTCATCGGGATTGACGTTCCAACGCACCCAAGTAGGGTCGGTAAAGAGCGCTTCCATCATCCGTTCGGGATGGGTGTGCTCAGCTTGGAACTTGCGGTAGAGTTCCTTCCATGGTCCGTCGTTGAACGACATATGTTCAGGAGAATGATAGTTTAGATAACTCATATAAACTCGCTTGGTCTCATGGCGAATCTGCAAGCGGGGATTGAGTTCACGCAGACGATCGACGAAAGCATCCATCGAGTTGCGACAACGCATTGACGTGGTACTGCGAGCAAAGACGCGGGCATCGCCTTTGAAGACTTCGGGGAAAGAGGCAAACATACGTTCGGCAATGCCACGATGTTGCCGTTCGCCCAATGGTGCCAGCTCATCACCATGGAATTCAGCCTCCTTCCACACTTCCTGCAAGCGTTCTAGAACGCTGTGACCCAGAGAACTGAGTACCTGCACATCGGCGGCCTGCTGCAGAAGTTCGATCACCCACTTGTAATCACGGTCATTCAATAAATAACGTGAGCCATGACGGCCATAATGACTGATATAGACAGGCTTGTAACCCTTGGGCGCGGGTGTCTGTGGGGCGAAGTCGAGCGGATAGGCATAATAGACGCCACCGCTTTTTTCAGGTGTGGCAGCTACCTCCTCGAAAGTGGTTTGTGCCGAAGCTCCAACAACGAGAAGGGATATGAGGGTTATTATGAGTGTTCTCACAATAGTTGCTATTTATTAGTTGGCGAAATCAGGATTCTGCGTCAGGTTGGGATTGACAGTGAACTCATCTTGAGGAATCGGAAAGAGCTTGTACTTGTCGTCCACATCCTGCCCTTTGTAGTTACCCGCCTGGCCGTCAGAGCCCTTCCAGTCCCAGTTGTAACCCTTGGTGTATTTGCCGAAGCGGATGAGGTCGGTTCGACGCACATTTTCAGTATAGAGCTCTCGGGCACGCTCGTCGCAAATAAAGTCGAGAGTGAGCTGATCGGACGTGATGTCGCCACTCACGGCACTTGTACCGTACTTGCCCGACATATAGGCACGTTCACGCACCTCATTGACGTAACGGAGTGCCTCATCCTTCGAACCACCGCCATTACGAAGGATGGCCTCGGCTGCCATCAAATAGGCATCGGCCGTGCGGAAGAGTGGATAATCAATGCTGGAATAGACGGTTCCCGGGTCGCCAGCACCCTGTGAACGATCCTTCTTCACGCTACGCCATTTGATAATGCTGTAACCCTTGGTAAAGGTCTTTTCAAAGCCCTTGCCTTCTGTCCAGGTCTCCTTCTGCTGTCCGTCAAGCTTGTCAAAGAATTGTGCTCGCTTGTCATACTTGTTATCACCCCATGGATCGTCGGGGTCGAAGGTTTGGTCGTGCAGGTCGAACTTATCGACAAGCGATACCTTGGCGCGACCATTGCCCCAACCTCGTGTGCCGATGCCAGTAGCATACCAATTATTCATAGCACCATTAGCAAGCGCCTTGATGAGGAAGTTGGTACCTGCTGAACCCTGTGCATTGTCGGCATCCTGAACGAGGCCCCAGATTATTTCAGAACAAGTGTCATTGTCGGCTAGGAAAATGTGACGCCAGTCGCTGGCCAAAGGATAAGCTCCCGAGTCGATGATCATCTTGGCATATTGATAAGCCTTGTCGTACTGCGCGGTGCCTGTCCAGACTTCGGCATTAAGATAATGACGAGCGAGAAGGAACCATGCAGCAGCCTGATCTACACGTCCATATTCCTTCTGACCTGCTGCTGGAAGATCACCCATCAGATCGTTGACCTCATTTACGACATAGTCGAAAAGCTCGCGACGCGTCTTTTGCTCGGGAATGACGCCGAGGTCCTGACTGTCATCGACGAAAGGTGCTGAACCGTAGAGGTCGCAAATCATGCTGTAGCAATAGGCGCGGATGAGACGAGCCTCGGCACGATAGGTAAGATAGTCGTTCTTGAGCTGGTCATAGACGCCATTCTCCTCTAGTTTTGCTTCAGTACTGTTACGCAAGAACTCGTTGCAGTAGTTGATGGCCATATAGAGACGATAGTATGGATAGCTGATGACCTTGACCGAAGAGTTCCAGTTCATCTGATACATGGACAAGGTACCATGACCGCCACCTGCGTGGAAGAGCACTTCATCGGTAGAGGCAACCTGCAGGTAGAAGAGGCAGCGGGTGTAGCCGGAATAGCCTTCGTCGATGCCATTGACATCACCATCGCCTCCATCCCCACCTTTCTGACCTGTCTGGATAAGCGAAGCATAGCACTTGGCCAACATGCCACGATAACCATTGACGGTACCATATACATCGTTGCTCGTGAGCTGGTTGTCATCGAGCGGAAGGGTGTCGAGATCGCTGGTGCAGGAGGTGGTCACGAGAAGCGAAACGGCGACACAGAAGAGTTTGATATAGCGTTTCATATTGTTTCAAATTTATCAATGTTTACATTCCAAGGTCAGAAATTGAGTGACATGCCGAACATATATACGCGTGGACGTTGATAGACATTCTTGTCAATACCATTATAGATTTCTGGATCCATACCACTGTAACCAGTGATGGTAAATACGTTTTGTACGGCGAGAGAGAGACGCAGCGAGCTGGTCTTGTTCCAAAGATGACGGAAGGAATAGCCGAGCGTAATGTTGTCGAGACGGAAGAACGAGGCGTCCTCGAGGAAGTAGTCGGTGTAGAGACGCTGTTGGGTAAATGCAGTCTCGAGCGTCTCGTGCTGGATGTTGGACGATGTGCCCTGAGAGCTGTAGAGGTCGTCGAGCGATTCGCTGGCCTTGACGTAGTTGAAGACGTAGTTGCCAAACGAGCCATGTCCGTTGAAGCCAAGATCCCAGTCCTTATAGAGGAACTTCATATTAAGACCAGCAAAGCAAGGAGCCTGAGAGCTATGACCTGTGACATATTTGAAGGCATCCTCCTCGGAGGTGGTCTCTTCGCCACTTTCGGTGAGATAAATACCGTCCTTTGGTGAACCATCCTCATTGTAGGCCTGACGCAAGAGGAAGAAGGTATAAGGAGTCTCATCGACCATCTGTACCTGCAGATACTTGCCTGTTCCACCGGCATTACCAGTCTTCACGTAATTGTCCTCAGTATCGATAGTATTGAGCTTGGTGATCTTGCTGTCGTTCCATGTGAAGTTGATACCCATTCGCCACTCGAAATCACGCGTCTTGACAGGTACGGCGTTGAATGCAATCTCAAGGCCCTTGTTCTCCATTGAACCGATGTTGGTGTAGATGACGTTGGTGAAGTTGGCACCTGCAGGTACTGCGATGTTGTTCAGGAGATCCTTAGTTTCGCGGAAGTAGTAATCGACTGAACCTCCGAGGCGGCTATCAAGGACGGCCCAATCAAAACCGATATTATAGGTGGAAGTGGTCTCCCACTTGATGTTCGGATCGTAGCCATCAGGACGATAAGTGGTGTACCATGTGTTACCGAAGCGGTAGCGCGACTCATCGTAGGAGGCGGTATAGGTGGATAGAGCGGGATAGTCGGAGCCGATATCCTGCTGGCCGGTCTGGCCGTACGACAGACGGATCTTCAGGTCGTCGATTACCTCGACGTCGCGGAGGAAGGCCTCATTCTTGAGCTTCCAAGCCAAAGCGACAGAGGGGAAGTAACCCCAACGGTTCTCCTTGCGGAAACGCGAAGAGGCATCGGCACGGAAGGTAGCAGTGAGCAAATAACGGTCAGCGAAGCTATAGTTCAGACGGCCATACCAAGAAAGAAGGTAGTATTCGCTCTCGGAATGGGTAGGTGAAGACAACTCCACGCCCTTCGGGTCGAGATTCTCATCGTTGAATTTCTTCCAGAAACGCTGCCAACCGTAGCCAACCATTATGTCGAGATGCTGCTCATAAGCAAATGTGTGGGTATAGTTGGTATAGAAGTCGAGCAACGTGTTGCGCTTGTTCTGCTTCGAGGTATATTCGAGGCCGGTACCGTCCTTCTGGTTACTGGTGTACATCTGAGGAGCAAATTGTGGAACAGAGCGGTCGTAGGTTGACTTGAGCACATCGTAGCCAAGATTAAGGTTAAATCGAAGATCCTCGAAACCATGAATCTTGTAGTCGATTGCCATATTACCGATTGAGCGGGTCACCTTGTTCTCTCGATTATCAAGCTCGAGGAGTGCCAACGCATTGTCGGGAGCTATGGCCATAGGTGCATCACCATTCATCCAAGTATAGTAACCACAGCCAATGCCACCGGGGTAGGTTGCATGGATAGGACGAGTAGGGTCAGCTGCGATTGCTGCACCTACGACACTACTGGTCACGGGCTTGTTGTCCTCATAAGATCCCTTGACGTTGATGTCGAAAGTGAGATGATCCTGGAGGAATCGGGGTGAAAGCCCCACAGAAGCGCTGGTGCGCTGGTAATTATTGGTCTTGATGATACCGTCTTGATTAGTGTAACCCACGCTAGCACGATAGGGCATATTGCCGACAGCACCACTAACCGATACGTTGTGCTCCTGACCAAAGGCATTGTGATAAATCTCCTTCTGATAGTCAACATCGTCATCGCCAAGAGCGAAGTCAGCGGGTGCGTTGGCGTACTTGGCAAATGCAGCCTTGTAGTCGGTGGCATTCAGTACATCAAGCGTGCGGGTGACTTGGCTGATAGTAAAGTTGTTGGTATAGCTGACAGCAGGTTTGCGACTGCCGATCTTACCCTTCTTCGTCGTAATAATGATAACGCCATTCGATGCTCGAGAACCATAGATGGCCGTTGACGAGGCATCCTTAAGGACAGTGAACGACTCGATATCGGCGGGGTTAATAGAACCGATGATATTGCTTGAGCCGTTGATCGAACTATTATCGACCGGCACGCCATCGATAACGATGAGCGGATCGTTGGAAGCTGAGAGCGAGGAACCAGCGCGCACACGTATCGTAGCGCCTGAACCTGGGGCACCCGAAGATGGCGTAACATTGACACCGGCCACCTTGCCCATCAAGGCATCTTGAGCGCTAACGATGCTACCCTTGTTGAGTTCTTCGGCCTTGACACTAAGCACGGAGCCCGTAGCGTCACGTTTCTTGACCTGACCATAGCCGATGACGACAACGTCGTCGAGCAACTGGCTGTCTTCATGCATAGTCACAGTCATCGATCGGCCATCGGCACTGAGTTCCTGTGTCTGATAGCCCAGAAAACTGAAGACGAGGATGGAGTTCCTGTTGGGAACCGTAAGAGAATAATTGCCATCAGCATCGGTAAGGGTTCCATTAGTAGTTCCCTTGACCAAGACGTTGGCTCCAGGAATTGCTTCGCCAGTCTGGTCAACGACTCGTCCTTGTACGGTGACATTCTGACCAACGGCAACATAACACAGCAGCATTCCTACGAGAGGAAGCATTCTGCGCAATACGGTGTAAGCTGTCTTGTTCATAGATTAGTAATATTTATATGTGAAATAGTATTAGTAAGTATTCGGTTATTAAAGGTTTTTCGTAAATTCTGCGGTTCACGCTGCAAAGATATTGAGTTTTTTTAAAACAAAGCTGAATCGTCGGGACAAAGTAGGTAAAAAAGTAAGCCAATTAGGATATATCCCAATTGGCTTTCAATAACTTGCACGAAATTACCCCTTCTTTTCGAGTAAGTGTTTATTTGAGGCTTTGGATTGCTTCAACGAACTCTTCACGCGACAAATCAGTGCGGGCCCTCATCTTGAGTCGATAGTTATAAACGGTCTGTGGCGAGAAATGCAGGAAAGAGGCAATCCTTGTGCTATCATTGATCCCTAAACGAACCAAGGCATAGATTCGGAGTTCAGGGCTAAGCAACTCGCCATCCTTGACGCTCACGTGCTCGTTAGGACGCAACAATTCATTGAACTCCTTAACGAAATCGGGAAAGAGAGACAGGAAAATGGCATCAAAGTTACGGAAGAAATCACGCAGATCCTCCTGTTGTTGACTCTTGTCGCCCACCAACTTGATAACTTCGGAAAGCTGGTTCCCCTTTACCTTATTATATATGGTACGACGCAGAAACTCCTGTTTGTCCATATAGGCAGAACACAGGTTGAAAACCTGTCCGATGTACTCTTCCTTTATACGATTGGCATCGGCAAGCTGTCCGTTTGCAGCCTCCACCTGCGCATTAATCTGTATCAACTGCCGGTTGGCGTCGGCAATTTCCTGATAAAGGCTATGTAACTTAACGTTAAGACGTCGCAACTGAGAACTTCTTCGATGCAGAATCCATACACCGAACACAGCGATGAGCAGTAGCAAACCCAAGGCAATGGAAAGCCAAAGCTTTCGAAGAGATGCGGTCTCACTTTTGCGTTCATAGGCACTAGTGATAATCGGCAGGAACTGGGCAATCTGCGTGATGCGGCAATGAATGCGGCTGAAGGTGACGTCTTCGAGTGCACAGGTAAGATAACGGTAGGCACGATCCACATCACCATCGCGGAACAAAAGGATAGCTAATTGCTGTAGAGCGGTGTATTTCTTGGTGGCACGCTGAAGGTCATCCACTGCGCTGACTGCATAGAAATACTCCGCTTCTCGATTCATCCCCAAAGCCTCGTAAATCTCGGCGAAGGTGACGGAGAGAAGTGTTTCGCCCATACCATCAGCATCACTAGCTAGTCTTCCTTTTAAGAGCTGGAGGGCATCCTGTGGCTTGCCTTCAAACAATAAAAGATGCGCCTCACCTATGTCGTGGCCTATATCATCGGGAGGAAGAACAGACTGCAACTGCTTACGATAGAACAACAGGGAGTCCCTGAACCGCAGACGATCTTCCTCAAGTTCCGAGTTTTGATGCATCGAATGATAGATGGAATAATATAGGTGGTAATAATACACCATATGCTCCTCTCCTACTTTTCCGCGGCTGGCATCAAGCAATTCTCTGGCTTGAGAATAGTAACCCAAACCCTTGAGAGCCTCAGCGATATCGAGGCCATTGTTCACCTTCGATGCCTCGTCATCAGACGCTATAAGCGAGGAACCTAACCGAGCAAAGTAAAGCGCACTATCCAAACGGAAACTACGGTATATGCTGAAGAGTTCATGCATAAGACGTCGCCTTTCGGACACATCTTCCGTACGGAGCAACTTTAGCTGTAGGTCTTGTATGTTGTTTCGTTTCTGTCGGTCGTAGATAGGCTTTTCGAGTATCGTCCTATCAAGAACATACAGTATGGAATCGAGCTGCTGTTGCGATTGGGCATAAGATATGGCTACACCTGCAATGAACAGAAACATTAGCAGTGAGAACCTAAGCATTGGCAGGCGACACATCGTTGACAAGTTTGAAAAACTACAAGCAAATGTATGTACGGCAATAATCTATTGCATAGCAATCAGGTGGTAGAACTCTTCGCGCAAAGAAGGATTGGTGCGGAATACACCTGTGAAGTAACTGACATTCATGTTGCCCTTGTTCTTCACGCCACGCATGGTCTTGCAGGTGTGCATACCCTTGAGGACGATGGCAAAGCCTTGTACCTGGTTGTCGAGAGCATCGCTGAGCATTTCGATGATGTCGTGGGCAAGACGTTCCTGAAGTTGCAGGCGTGCCGAGCAGTAGCCGACAACGCGGGCAATCTTCGAAATACCGAGGATACGCCCATCATCCTGCGGGATGTAGGCAAAATAGTATTGGCCGAAGAACGGCATCATATGATGTTCGCACATCGAGTAGAAGTCGCCGGTGTCGAAGACCATCTCGGTGTTGTGTGCATCGTTATCAAAAGTGGTTATCTTGGGTTTCTGGGTAGGATCATAGCCACGAAAGAGTTCTCGCCACATACGGACGACACGGTCGGGCGTATCGACCAGGCCTTCACGCTCCGGGTCTTCGCCAATGGCTCGGAGCACGGTACGGATGGCATCCTGCAACTGTTCGTCAGTCACAGGCGACGCCTGCTGAAGCTGGGGACGTTGCCCGTTACCTTCGGTTTCGAGCGACGTCAGCGGACGTTCAGAATCTTGTGGGTTTGGAGTGAAAGTTTCCATTTCGGATGTTGAAGTATATATTTTATTGTCTTGTTCAATATGGCTTGATTGCTGAGGGGATCCTGGGTGTCACAAGGCTGCAATCGGTACTCGGTGGCAGGGATTTGCTCATAAAGCGCCATGTCCTGCGTCGGACTATCCTCGAAGACGACCTTGAGTTCATCGATATGACGAAGGCGAATGGTGGCAATCTTGCGCATCCCCTCTTCGACATCAATCAACTTGGGTGAACAGGTAATCCAGTCGACTTGGCAGCCTTCGGGCAGAGGACGCGTGCCATTGGTCTCCATCATCAGATACAGCCCATGGGCATGCAGCTTGTCGCACAACGATGCTGTGATTTGCAAGGTGGGTTCGCCGCCTGTGAGGACCACATATCGCGTAGGATATTGGAGCACAGCCTCAACAATCTCGTCTTCGCTCATCTCAACACCTTTTTCAAAATCGGTGTCGCAGAACCAGCAACGCAGGTTACACCCTGCGAAACGCACGAAGACGGCAGGCGTTCCGGTGTAATGGCCTTCGCCTTGCAGCGAATAGAAAATCTCGTTGACTTTCAATTAACAATCAATAATTAACGATTAACAATTATTCGTCACGCTCATAAATTGCGACATTACCTGTGCTCTCCTGCACGGATGCCTTATAGCAATTAGGTACCTTCTCGACAATCCAGCGGGCAATATTTTCGGCGGTGGGATTGAAAGGAAGGATAGCATTAAGGTCCTGATGGTCGAGCGTACCGTGAACGATGCGCTTCACTTCGGTGAAATCAACCACCATACCGTCTTCATTCAGTTCGCGTGACTTGCAATAGACCTTCACGATCCAGTTGTGGCCGTGCAGGTTCTCACATTTGCTCTGATGTGACAGTCTCAGGTAATGGGAGCCTGAGATCTCCATAGTTTTTTCGACGTAGTACATTGTCAATTAACAATTAATAATTAACAATTAACAATTAACAAATAACAATTAACAATTAATAATTATCAATTAATATTTAATTCTTGTTCTTTCGATTGAAAAGGAGGGCCAGGAAGAAGCCGACCAGGAAGATGGTCATCGTTCCAAGGACAATGGCAAGATATTCGTGAAGACCTGGATCGGGCAGACCAAGCCACTTCCAAGCCGAGATCCATGCGATGACAGCAAAGCCGCAGATGACGCCCAGCAGGGCATGGATGTTCTTGACACGTTTGGCCATGTAACCCAAAAGGAACAGGCCGAGCATACCTCCGGAGAAGATGGACGAAAGCTTCCACCATGCATCGAGTATCGAATCGACATTAACAAGTGCCAAGGCCACGATGATGCCAAGCGTACCAATGACCACCGAACTAACCTTGAGCACAATGAGATGTTCACGATCACCTACCCCATCGTCATGTGTATGGCCAGGGCGATGAACCTTGCGACGCAATCGAGTCCAATAGTCGGTCAGTATGATGGTCGAACACGAAGTCACCGAAGTAGCCACCGTGGACATTCCTGCTGCAAACACAGAGGCAATCAGCAGTCCTGTCAGACCAGTTGGCAGCACGTTTACCATAAAATACGGGAAGACGTAATCGGGCTTATTTGCTGCATTGAAAGCATCCACCTGCGGGTCGGGCATCACCTGATAGTAGGCATAGAGTGCCGTACCAATCAGGAAGAAGACAGCACTGACCGGAATGAAGAGCCAACCTCCGAAGAGGGCGGCATGCTTTGCTTCACGTTCAGTCTTGGCAGTATGGTAGCGCTGCACATAGTTCTGGTCGATGCCGTAGTTCTGCAGGTTGATGAAGATTCCATAAATCAGGCAAACCCAGAACGTGGAATGACGCAGGTCGAATAGCGAGAACGAACCGAACGAGAACTTCGAGCGTCCGAATTCATCCAACGTATTGAAACCAATGCGGAACGTCTGCATGGGTCCTTCGGGCATCGAGAAGAGCAGTACGCCAAGGCAGATCAGGGCACCAGCAATAAGGATAAATCCCTGGATGGCTTCGGTCCAGATTACCGCCTTCATGCCACCGAGCATCGAATAGACGATGATGGCTATCGACGTGATGATGATTACCGTACGCAGGTCCCATCCCATCAGGATATTCATCGGCATGGCCAGCAGGAACAGGATAGAGCCCATACGGGCTATCTGGGTAAGCAGATAGCAGGCCGAAGCATAGAAACGTGCCCACGCTCCGAAGCGGTCTTCGAGAAAGGAATAGGCACTCACCGAACCTCCAGTGCGGTAGAAAGGCACAAAGTACTTGGCCGCAAAATAAGAGGCAATGGGTATGGAAAGACCGAAGACGAAGGGATTCCAATCGCCTGCGTACGACTTGCCGGGATTGCCCAGATAACTGATGGAGCTGACGTAGGTAGAGAAGATACTCATGCCGACCACCCAACCAGGGATGCTCTTGCCTGCCGTAGTGAAGTCCTTCGACGAAGCCTTCTTGTCGAAGAAACTGCAACCGTAGAGGACAATGCCACCGGTGAAGACGAGGAAGACGATGAAATCTATGATGTTCATATTGTTGCAATAGGAAGTTAGAAGAAATATTCTACCTTACTCACTTAGAATATGTCCAACTTGCCGTTTCGAATCGGGAGACGATCGAGGGCAGCCTGCACCTTGTCGCGTTCGGGTTGGAAGAACTTGTAGTAGGGCGAAGCCACAAAGTCGTCGTCAATCACGCCAAGCAACGAACAAGCGCATTTGAGTCCCTTGAGATAACTGGAACTATGATGTCCGATGCTGTAGATCGACGAAGAGATCTGCATGATGTATTGCTGCAGACGACGCAACTCTACCAGGTCTCCGCTCTTGGCCGCATTGTACATGCCCACATAGAGTTCGGGGAACATGTTGGCACCGCCATTCACGCCGCCATGGCCTCCCATCAGGACACATTCGCCCGTAATCTCTTCGGGTCCGCAAAGCATGGCGAAATCCTCACGGCCCGACTGACGGACAGCATAGGCCACGCTCTGGAAATATACGGCATTGGCCGACGAGTCCTTGAGGCCTACTACCTGGGGCATTTGGGCCAAACGTGCTACGGTAGCAGGTGCAAAATTCACCTTTACGTGCGAAGGCATATTATAAAGGAAGAGCGGCAAAGGCAGTTGAGGAACCAGTTCCTCGTAGAACTGTGCCAACTCTGGTTGTCCGGTGGCGAAATAATAAGGCGGTGCCGAAACCAGTCCGGCTGCTCCACAATCGGCAGCAAGGTTGGCCAACTTGATGGATTCGACGATGGAAGTGTCGGTGATGCAGGCCAACAAGGGAAGACGTCCCGCATTGATGCGGCAACTCTCGCTGATCATCTGGTGACGCATCTTGTAGGAGAGCGACTGGGCTTCGCCTGTCGTTCCAAGGACAAACAGTCCATGGACGCCACCTTCGATGAGATGGTTGATCAAGCGTTCGAGCGACGCGATGTCGAGTGTCTCGTTGTCCTTGAGCGGAGTAACGAGCGGAGGGATGATGCCACAGAGTGGCTTCGGCAGATTAGCATTCATAGTGTGTATTTATTCTGTTACTTAATGTAAATGTTGACGTATCTGGATGGTCCAGTCTCTGCGAATGGGTGGGCAGAAAGTGTGGATGCCGAATGTTTCTGCCACCTCACAGTTGTGCTGGTTGTCATCGACAAAGAGTGTCTCTTCGGGCACATAGCCCGACTCTTCGAGGATGGCCTTGAAGATTGCCGGGTCAGGCTTGACAAGATGCATCTCGTACGAGAGCCAGGTGTTTTCGAAGAGTTCACGCGGGTCGTAACCTGCCTCGATGAAGTAGCGCAGGCAGTAATCCCAATGTATCGTATTGGTGTTGGAGAGGGCACTCACATGGAAGCCCTCCTTTTTCAGCTGATTGATGAAATCGAGACGATAGGCAGGAATGCCGTCGCACATCGAACTGAACGCCAGTGCAATCTGTCGATTGGTAGGAGCCGGTATGGGATAGCCGTCCTTGATGAAAGGCATCAAACTGCGAAACTTACCGGTGCGCTCAAAGGCTCCGGTATGGGCAGCACGCATGGCATCACAAAATGCATCAATCGTAAACATCCCTCGCTCCATATCGCCGAGCACACCCTGCTGATGCGCAAGGCTCAGCATCTGATCAATCTCGGGAATGCCGAGTTTCTTGAATTCCGCGATACAACGATCGGGACGCAGGTCGAGCAAAACGCCGCCAAAGTCAAATATTATATTCTTGATCATTCTATCTTTCTCTTTATCACGAATTATCGAATTATCGAATTGTTTTAGTCCTACCCAACCCAAATTGTTAATTGTTAATTATTAATTGTTAATTTACAACTCGCTCTCCTTCATCCTTTCTGCATTCTCAGCCACGATGAGGTGGTCGATGCAGTCCTGGATATCACCGTTCATAAAGGCAGGAAGGTTGTAAATCGTGTAGTTGATGCGATGATCGGTGACACGTCCCTGAGGGAAGTTGTAGGTGCGGATCTTGGCACTACGATCACCTGTCGATACGAGTGTCTTGCGCCGGTTGGCAATGTCATCGACATACTTCTGGTGCTCCTTATCGTAGATGTAGGAACGCAGACGCGAGAGGGCACGCTCCTTGTTCTTCGGTTGGTCGCGCGTCTCTGTACATTCAATCAGAATCTCATCGACAACGCCCGTGTTGGGATTTTTCCACATGTAGCGCAGACGCACACCCGACTCCACCTTGTTGACGTTCTGTCCACCGGCTCCTGAACTTCGGAAGGTATCCCATTTGATCTCGCCTTCGTTGATGTGCACCTCGAACTCATCGGCTTCGGGAAGCACAGCCACCGTAGCAGCCGAGGTATGCACACGTCCTTGCGTCTCGGTGACGGGCACACGCTGTACGCGATGCACACCCGACTCGTACTTCAAAGTGCCATAGACAGAATCGCCGGTCACCATGCAGATGATTTCCTTGAAGCCGCCCACCGAGCCTTCAGTGTACGACTGCACAGAGAGCGTCCAGCCCTTCGACTCACAGAAGCGCTGGTACATCTTGAAGAGGTCGCCGGCAAACAATGCCGCCTCGTCGCCACCCGTACCACCACGGATTTCGAGCACAGCATTCTTCGCATCCTCGGGATCCTTAGGGATGAGGAGCACCTTGATCTTCTCTTCAATTTCAGGTATGCGTGCCTCACAGTCCTGCAACTGCTCACGAGCCATCTCCTTCATCTCAGGATCGCTCTCAGTCTGCATAAGTTCGCGTGCCTCATCACGTCCCGATAAGGCCTCGACATATTCCTTGCGCGCCTGGAGGATATGCTCCAGGTCACGATATTCGCGTGTTAACTTAACGTATCGCTGTTGGTCGGCAATCACATTTGGGTCGGTCACGAGGAGCGAAACCTCCTCGAACCGACTCTTCAAGCCGTCCAGTTTTTCTAATAGACTATTCACTTCTTTTTCTTATCTTCTGTCAAATACAATACGACCCAGTCCAGATCCTTCATGCGACTGCTAGAGCCATAGTAAAGGGTATATTCGCCAGGAACGACTTCCATCTTGCACGTTTCCGGATTGTAGGTACTAATGTCTTCGATAGGCACTTCAACTTTAACTGAATCACCAGCTGGAACAAAGACACGCTTGAAGCCGCGCAACGAACGCACTGGGCCCTCTTCGTCGTTGTTCCTCTTCAAATAAACCTGCACAACCTCCTCGCCATCACGCTGGCTGGTATTCTTCAACGTGACAAGCAGCGAATAACGGGCATTGATTATTTCGCCATCTGCCTTGGACAAAGTAGTACGACACAGACGTGCATCGCTATATTTGAAGGTGCTGTAACTCATACCCTCGCCAAATGCGAAGAGAGGTTCACCCTTGAAGTAGCGATAGGTGTGACCCTTCTGCCCATTCATGTTATAATCACCAAAGTCGGGCAAGTCATCATCACTACGATAGAAGGTGATAGGAAGACGTCCTGCGGGATTATAGTCTCCCGAAAGGACATCGGCCACAGCCTGTCCACCCTGCTGACCACCGTACCAGGCCTGAAGGATGGCATTGCAGGTCTTGGTCTCAGGTTCAAGACCGATGGCCGATCCGCTCATGCAGACGAAGACTACGGGCTTGCCCGTCTCGTGGAGCTTCTTGAGCGTCTCGCGTTGAACGGCGGGCAATTGGATGGTGGTGCGATCACCGCCATGGAAACCTTCGTATGGAACCATCATCTGCTCACCTTCAAGTTTGGGAGAAATGCCACCTACATAGACATAGACGTCGGCATCCTTCGTATCTGCCACAAGTTTGTCGTAGTCAATCTGGTTGATGACACCCAAGTCGAAGTTGATTTGAGCATCATCCATGGTATAAGCCCAATCGATCTCGATATTGTAGTCCTTGCCTTCCTCCACGGCGATGGTTGCGCTGTAAGGACGAGGACCATGATTGGTGCGGAACTTCTGGATGGTGTCACCGTTGACAAGATAGACGCCTTGTCCACAGATGAAGCCATCGAGCACGATATCCTGTGACTTGTCGGCATGGAACGTTGTTGTATACTTCGCCGAGAAATCGCGGAGGTTTACACCAGGAGCGAATACTGTGGCACCGCCCGTACTGAGTTGCCAGGGGGAAGTGAGGTCTTGCACAACTACGGGTTCTCCCTCACAACGTGGGTTGTTCCAATATTTTGCTGTGAAACCACGCTGCCCGTTCAAGCCTGTGCACTTGCTGAATGCACTCTCGAAGACATCACTGGTCACGAGGTTCGAACCACTCTGATAGATAATGTTCGATTCACCAAAGGTCTTCTTCATAGCGTCGAGCACAGTGACTGTACCACGTGGCGTACCATAGTAATTGCCCCACTGAGCCACACTGTCGGTGGCATTGGTACCAATCACGGCAATTTTCGTCCCCTTCTTCAAGGGCAGCAGATTCCTATTGTTCTGGAGAAGCACCATCGACTCGCGAGCCATCCGTAGGGCAATCGCGTTGCTCTCCTCCGAGGCAAGCGATGATTCGGGGATATAGTTCCACGAAACAAGTTCGTCACTATCCATCTCGCCCAAACGGAAACGATCGGTCAGCAGACGCAGTACCGAAACATTGATTTCCTCCTCGCTGATGAGACCGCGCTGGACGGCTTCGGGCAGGGTCTTATAGGCGCTTCCGCACTCTACATCGGTACCGCTCAAAACGGCATTTGCCGACGAGGCAGCAGCATCACCAGGGAAGATCTGGTGGTTCTCATATCTCGGAGAATAGAAATCGTTGATGGCTCCGCAGTCGCTCACCACAAGGCCCTTGTAGCCCCATTCATTGCGAAGAATCTGAGTCAACAGTTGGTCGGAACCACAGCAAGGCTTTCCTTCGTAAGCATTGTAGGCACACATCACTTCGTGCACATCGGTGGTCTTCACGAGGTTCTCGAACGCATAGAGATAGGTCTCGGCAAGGTCACGCTGACTGATGTCGGCAGCATTGAACTTATGGCGCTCGTATTCCGGACCACTATGCACAGCATAATGCTTGAGGCAGGCATGCAGTTTGTCGTATGGACGCCATTTGCCGGGTCCAGCCTGCTCATAAACCTTCGTCTTGGGATCGCCCTGCAAGCCCAGAACGACGGCGCGACCCATCTCGCGTGTCAGGAATGGATCTTCACCATAAGTCTCCTGTCCACGTCCCCAACGCGGGTCGCGGAAGATGTTGATATTGGGAGTCCAGACAGTCAAGCCACTGTATCGCTTTACCAAACCTTCGCGACGTGCCTGGATATACTTGATACGCTGCTCGGTGCTGGCGATGTCCATCACCTGCTCCAACAGTTCGGGATCAAAAGAGGCTGCCATGCCGATGGCCTGAGGAAAGACAGTAGCCACACCACTGCGAGCAGCACCATGCAAAGCTTCGCTCCACCAATTGTATTCCTGGATACCGAGTTCGGGGATGGCGCGACTGTCATTCATCATCAAGGTGACCTTCTGTTCAAGGGTTAGTCGACTGAGCAGGTCCTGTGCTCGAACTTCAGCAGAGAGTTTGGGGTTCTGATATGGTAAAGTTCTCTTCGCTTCGGCAACGCCGAAACTGCATAGAATGGCTAAAACCACCAACAGAAAGCATTTGTTTTTCATATTCAAAGGGATTAACTTAATTGGGGCAAATATACATAAAAAAATCCGCATAACAAAATTTCGACTCGAAAATCTGCTTTGCGGATTCATTTCATGCCAATTATTGACCAAAATAGGCAAATGGAGAAGGCTAATTGTCCAAATTTTTTACTTTTCGAACAACTTCTCAACGTCGATGCTCATTCCCACCTGTAAGGTGATGCCATCGGTAAGCGGGGCATTGAGATAGTAGTAGTCGGGCTTGTAGTTGAAGACATTGTCGGCTGCAATGGTGAGCCTGATGGCCGGACCGATGCGCTGCGCCAACGTCAACTTCCAGATCGAATATGGATTGTAATGAATCGTCTTCTTCAAAAGTCTGCCATTGGCATCCTTCGAACGGTAATCGACATACTCATCGTTATCCACCCCGCTCATCGCACGCCCATTGATCGAGATGTTCAGGCCATAGCTTGCTGTAAACTGCCTATCCCATTCACAGCGTGCCGTCAACGAGTGCGAGCGTGCTGGGATATACTGGTTGTTGATCGACTCGCCTTGCTCATCCTGGGGCAGCTCCTCATGCACATAGGCATAACTCAGTTTCACACCCAATCCGTTGTCCCACTTGATCTGCGTGGTCACGTCGAAACCGAAGGTCGTGTAGTTCTCGAGGTTGATGTAACTCAGATAAAGCTGGTCGGGCCTTGCGGGGTCAATGGAGGCATCGACGAAGGGAGCACCCGTAGCAATACGATTATCGACGCTGTTGAAGTAGCCACCTGCCGTGAGATTGAAGTGACGCTTGGTGTATTCGACCGAGGCATTGAAGTTATGGCTCAATTCGGATTTCAAATCCTCGTTGCCCTGGATAATCCAGATTCCCGCCATGTCGAAATTGTAATATTTCTCCTTGAGCCGGGGTGCCCTGAAACCCATACCGTAACTGGTACGCAGATTCACACTGCCAATAGGCTGGTAACGTGCCGACAACTTGGGTGTCACACGATGCTGATTGCCATCGCTGAAATAGTCGTAGCGCATTGCTCCCACAACCTCCCATTTGTCATCGACTCTCCAGTCGAATTGTCCGAAGAAGTCGAACGAATCTTCCTCGCGCTGACCACCCGTGAAGTTGCGGTTCATCAGATAGTCGTGCATATAGTCACTACCCAAAGAGAGGACATCGCCTCGCTCAAAACTGTGGCTATAGAGCATACGAAGGGAATTTTGGACGTTGGAATAGTTACGTACCTCAATATCATTGAGTTTACGGAATTCCGACTTGTCATATTGGTCGAAATTATAGCATACCTCCAGGTTGTCATGCCTTGTGATATCCCAATAGCCACGCAGTCCTCCCGTAAAATTGCGATAACGCTCGGGAATGGTCTCGCTTCGCACCTGTTCGCGGAAGAAATATCCGGCTTTGGCAGTGAGTCGGAAGGCGCTGACGGGGCGCCATATCAACTGGTCCTTGACGTTGAACGTATTGTCACCATAGAAATTGGTAATAGTGCGGGCCAAGGGTTTCGGACCACTAGTGAAGTTAAAGTTGTCAATCGTGGTCGCATGGTACGAAAGCATGTTCTGCAAGTGATTCCTGTTCAGGCCCAACGATGCTCCGTAACGCCATTCGTTATGCTTAGAGGCGCGGGTATTGACATTGAGCATCCAAGGTTTTGTTGGTTCCTTGGTGATGATGTTGATCACGCCACCTGCCGCACTCGATCCATAGAGCGCCGAAGCTGCACCCTTCACGATCTCGATGCGTTCCACACTTGCCATGTTAAGACGTGTGAAATCGACGTCGTCCAGCGTCTCTCCGGCAAGACGTTCGCCATCAACGAGAAAGAGCACGTTTTGTCCACCGAAGCCCGAGAAGTTGAGGTGGGTCTGCTGGTTCATGGCATAACTGAACTCCACGCCAGGCATCTCCTGCTGCAAAAGGTCTTCCACATTTGTGGCATCGGCTTTCTGGATGTCGTACGACGTGATCAGACGTGTCTGAATAGGCACGTCCTTCAGGCTCTTGGGTGTTCGCGTACCGGTCACGACCACCTGCTCCATCCACACAGGTTCCTCTTCCCAACGATGATATGCCGAATCGGCGGCGGCTCGGGTTTTGTAGAACCCGCTCTTGGCTCCCTGTGCAAACATTGCAACCGAACATGAAGCCAACAGGGCAAATAACATTAACTGTCGTTTCATATTCGTCAATAGGGATAAAGATATTCGATGGTCAGACAACATTTCAGATTCTTGGCACTGATGTAGTTGGCGCAACGCAAGGCAGCCACAGTGCCGTCATTCATCCTGAGCAGGAAGACGTGTCCGTTGTGGTTGAATGAGGGCGGCATGGGAGGAATCTTCATGGTCAGCCAGCGCGAAAGCACCTGATTGACCATGATGCTCTGGCAGGGGATAATCTCCTGCAGCATCGTGGACTGATCGACCCATACCTCCATTTCGGTATATATGTCGCCGACAAAAGTGGTGTCCTTGCCGGCCGAAGCCATTTGGTTCAAGAGTGTTGCCGAATTGACGGGCAATTCGTCCATGCTCGAATAGGTGGTTTCAATGGCAGACCCTCCATTCGTGCGATTGTTGTTTCGATGAATGGCAAAGTCCCACGATGGAGCCTCGGGCTGCTTGTCAACCTCGACGACATCCAGCAATTCGTTGTCGTCCAAACCCTCGCCAGTAATGACACGGAAGCGATAGGTATATATCTTCGACGTACCATCCCATTCGCCTGTCAACGTCCTCGGCACCTTATACGGGTCGAAACGCAGGCAGGAAGAATCCATCGCCTCACCGGCATTCGCTGCGGTGACAGCATCACGGATAGCATGAAGATCAACGTAGAACCATTCGTCCCAATGATTGGCTTCGATGTATATCGATCCGCTGATGGTATCACCCACAGCAACGACGCTCGAACCTCCTCCGGGAGGCTCGTCGTAGATGCCGCTCATGATGCCATCACAACTGGTCAGCATCACTGCCCACAACATTAGACCAAAAAGGGCAATAATATCTCTCAATTTGAATTGTTAATTGTTAGCTTCTAACAGTTAATTATTAATTGTTAATTGTTAATTATTAATTATTTAACTGTTAATTGTTAATTGAATCAACCTCATCCTGGACCCAAGTCAGGACATAGTCTTCAGTAAAATCAAAGTGAATGCGCATAAGCAGTTCCCTGCCTTCTACATGTAACAGAATCAGTTTCCGCTCCATATCGACACACATGATGGAAGTAAGTTTCTTCAGGTCGTAAAAAGATTGACCCAAGACCTTGAATGCCGATTCCTTGCCGCTCCATGCCAGGTGAAAAGCCAGGTCGATATCAGGAGTCAAGGAAAGGACTGTCACCTCGTCGGGAGTCAGGAACTGGGGCACAACACGCTGCACGCGGTCGCCCCTGCGTTCGATGTCTATACCGACAGGCACATCGGAAGTTATAACGGCAACATACTGTTTCGTATGACTGAAACTGATGAAGGGTGCATCAGGCTCGTCGATCGAAGGCTTGCCGTAGCGATCGTAAACGATACGCTTCTCTTCGCCATACATGAGTTCCTTCAAAGCCCTTCGGACCGACAGAATCTCCATAAGCCGACGACTGCCGGGCTTGAGGTTCCTGATTTTTGCTTCAAAGTACTCAGGATGCGAGAGGCTGGCACGCAGTTCCTCTTCGGTTTCCGTAATCTTCCAAACGATATAATCGGGTGCTGTCATCTTAGGGCAGTTTTATGCGAACACGATCGATGCGACGCTTGTCCATCGACAAGACGGTAAACTCTATTCCTCGGAATCGTATCACTTCGTGAACACGCGGGAAGTTCTGCTTGATCTCGAGCAGCAAGCCGCCAATCGACTCGCAGTTGTCGGCCTTTTCACCCAGGTCATCGTCCTGGTCCAGACCCGTCACCTTGCAGAAATCGGTGAGCGATGTGCGCGCTTCGAAGATCCACTCCTTCTGATTCACCTTCTGCCACGTCTGCACATCCTCATCATATTCGTCGTGAATCTCTCCGACGATTTCCTCGAGCACATCCTCCATGGTGATCAGTCCCGAAGTGCCGCCGAACTCATCCACCACGATGGCCATGTGAAGCCGCTTCTGGCGGAAGTCGTCGAGCAGGTCGTCGATAGGCTTGTTTTCGGGCACATAATAAGGCTCACGGATGAGGGTCTGCCACTGGAACTTGTCGTCACGATTCAAATAAGGCAGCAGGTCCTTGATGTAAAGGATGCCCTTGATGTGGTCCTCGGTCTCTTCGATGACGGGCATTCGACTGTATTTCTGATCGACGACCTTCGTCAGCACCTTGCTGAACGGCATATCAACGTCGATGGTCACCATCTCCGAGCGGGTGGTCATCGCGTCCTTCACCGTCTTGTCACCAAATTCGATGATGCCCTCCAGCATCTTCTTCTCGTCGTTGTGCACCTGCGTAGTCACCTTCAGGGCATCGCTCAGGTCGTCCATCGTCACGTCGTCGGTCATCTTGTCTGCCAGATGACGGTTCAGTCCGCCCATGCTCTTGACAAGCAGCAGAATGAAGGGATGGAAGATTTTGGTGAGGAATTTCATGATGGGGCTCACGCTCCTGCTGAACGACAGGGCATGATGCGAGGCATATACCTTGGGGAGTATTTCGCCAAAAAGAAGCAGCAGAAAAGTCAGGATGATGGTCTGACTCACGAAAATGAGCCATCCCGGATTATCGCTCACAGGCATCACCTGGGCAAAAAAGTAACTGAACAACATGATGATGGCAACATTCACGAAGTTGTTGCCTATCAGTATGGCTGCCATCAGGTTCTCCTGCTTCTCAAGCAGTTCCTGGATAAGTCCATCTCGATTGTTTTCGTCCTCGTCAAGTTTGTCGAGGTCACGTGGTGATAGAGAAAAGAAAGCCACTTCGGATGCAGAGATGCATGCCGAAGCCAAAAGCAGAACGACGGCTATCACTAGCGAGACGATTGCTGCAACATTGGGAGCAAATAAATGTATACTGTCTAAGTCCATCGGGACAGGTTTATAAATGTAAACCGTTAATTGTTAATTATTTTTATGTGGCTTGCCATCCAGAAGTTGTTTCTGCAACTTGGCCTGCGAGATGCCGCGTGTGATGCGGCCACGATAGCAAAGCGAGATGTCGCCGGTCTCTTCGCTTACCACGACAACCTGCGCATCACAGATTTCCGATATGCCCAAGGCGCTACGGTGACGCAGGCCCAACTCGGCGGGAATGCGACGGTTGCGACTGGTGGGCAGAACGCCTGCAGCCTGGGCTATGCGTCCGTTGCGTATCAGCATCGCGCCATCATGAAGCGGCGAATTCTTGAAGAACACCTGCTCTATGAGACGGGCCGAAACGATGGCATCCATCTCACATCCCGGCGGAGAGATCAGGGGCTCTACATCATCGTAGCGCTGCACTACGATAAGCGCTCCCACCTTGTGCTCCGACATATGTTGGCAGGCAAGAATCACAGCATCGACCCACTTCGTGTCGTCATTCTTTGCCAATTCCTCCTTGCCAAAGAATCGCAGCATGCTGCTCCATTGGTGACGCGAACCCAGTCGAATCAAAGCCTGACGTATCTCGTTCTGGAAGAGGATGACCAGAATGACCATCGAGACAGAAACCACCAGATCGAGGATGCCGCCCAACAGTCGGAACTCGAAGAATCGCAAGCCCACCCAAAGGACGATGATGGCAATAAGACCCTTGAAAATGACAATCGTGCCATTTCCTTTCGACCAACGATAAAGGTAGAACATCAGAGCGGCAACGCCCAGAATGTCTATCAAGTCTTTTATGCCAAATTCCCACATATCTTTATGGCTTCTACAGCCTCTTTAACGTCATGAACTCTCAGGATGGATGCTCCGTGAAGCAGCGCATAGGTATTGAGCACCGTCGTGCCGTTCAAGGCATTGCTGGCATCCGTTCCGAGCAGTTTGTAAACCATCGACTTTCGGCTCACACCCACCAGCAGCGGATAGTCGGGCAATGCTTCCCGTATCCTGTCAAGCCCCTTCATCAATGCATAGTTCTGCTCCAAGGTCTTGGCAAAACCGAATCCGGGATCGAGGACCACGTTTTCGAGCCTTTCAAGCTTCTCAAACCCTTCAAACCTCTCAAACCTTTCAAACCTCTCAAACAACTTCCCCACCTGCACCTTGAAGAAACGAATCACCTCGTCCACCACTCCATCGGCGTAGTCGGTACGTTGCTGCATGTCCTGAGGCGTGCCCCGGCTGTGCATCAGAATATAGATGGCGCGTGTGCGAGCCACGACGTCGAACATCTCCTCATCGAGCGTACCGCCCGAGATATCGTTGATGATGTCTGCGCCAAGTTCGGTAACGCATCTCTCGGCTACGGCAGCGCGAAAAGTATCGACGCTGATCAATGGCTTCGGGCCATTGCCATCATGCTCGTTGTGCCACTTTTCAGCCTCGTCAACAACAATCGGCAAGGCCCAGCGAAGACGCTCCATTTCTGCCTCGGCACTGATGTCCAGAGCACCCGGTCTGGTCGAATATGCACCCACATCAATTATCGCTCCTCCCTCGTCTAATATTTGGCGCACACGCTCGCGTAAGACGGATTGCTCCTGTACGCGGCTGGCCTCATAGAACGAGTCAGGAGTTACGTTGATGATGCCCATCACACAAGGAGTAGGGGGCATTTTCGACACTTTCATGTTGCAAAGTAACATCATTTTTTGTAGAAATGCAAGTGAATGACACCAAAAAGTGAAAAAAAATAGGAAAGTTACCCTAAAAATTAACTATCTTTACACCGCAATAAGCAAAATAATTGTTTTTTCTCGACAACGTTGTCAAGAGATACGCGCATTTAAACAACGACATTATCTTTGCAGTACAAAAAAACACTAAAACTATTACTGCTATGTTTGAAACCTTCAAATCAATGGATGGAATGCTGCAAGTCTATTGGATTCTCGCAGCAATCTCGAGTATCATCTTCATCATTCAGGCCATCATGACCTTCATCGGTTTCGACGCCGATAGTGATGTCGATATGTCCACCGCACCCGACCAGATTCCCGAGAGTGGCGATGCTGCCTTCGATGCCGCTGGCTTCCATCTCGTATCGGTCAAGTCAGTCATCTGTTTCATTCTTGGTTTCGGCTGGACAGGCGTGCTCTGCTGGAACTACATCCCCAACCACGTCCTGCTTGGACTGCTGGCTGCCGTCGTGGGCCTCATCTTCATGTCGCTCATCGCCTTCCTGCTCTTCCAGATGATGAAACTCAACCGCGACAACACATTCCGTGTTGAGCAAACCATCGGACTCCCTGCCGACGTCTATCTCCGCATTCCAGGCAACCGCAAGCAGACCGGTAAGATTACCGTTTCGCTTAATGGTTCCACGCATGAGCTCGAAGCCCTCAGCGACACCGACATCCCCACAGGTGCCAAAGTCCGCATCAAGGAAATCGTCCAAGGAGAGACCGTCCTGGTCGAAAAGATTTGAGTACTCCGAAAACTCCGATTATTCTATTAACCAATAATACTATCAAATTATGTCTTTTACAGAAGCCGTAAAAACTTGCTTTTCCAAGTACGTAACGTTTAGTGGTCGTGCTCGTCGTTCCGAGCACTGGTACTTCTTCCTCTTCATCACCCTGATTCAGTTAGTCCTTTACATCTGGCTTATGACAGGTATTATGGGGCCAATGGGAGAATTCATCCAGCGCGGTGGTGATCCTCAGGATGTAGAAGCCATCAAGGAGATCTTCTTCGGCGCCATCACTTCACCTGCCTGCATCGCTTTGATTGCCTTCTCGCTGGCCACATTGCTGCCCATCATCGCAGTGCAGATTCGTCGTATGCACGACACAGGCCGTTCAGGCTGGTGGTCGATGACCTACTGGGGTGGAAACCTGCTGAGCGTCTTCGTGCCTTTTGCATCGCTTGTCGGTGCCATCTGGTTCATCTACCTTGCTTGCCAGGATTCCCAGCCAGGCGATAATGTCTATGGTCCAAACCCCAAGGGCGAAGAAGCTTTTACTACCAGCAACTTCTAAAACAACTTTATAGTCACTATATTAACTATAGTCACTATACCAACCATTCCTAAAATAATTAACCTCAAAATAATAACAATATGCTATTTGATCCTTCATTACTTCCATTGATTCTCATCCTCGTGGTGATTGTCATTGTGGCTGCCCTCTTGAAGCGCTATCGTCGTTGCCCTTCCGACAAGATTCTCGTTGTCTATGGCTCTACGGGCAAAGGCTCAGCCAAGTGTGTACATGGTGGTGGCGTGTTCGTATGGCCTATCATCCAGGACTACGCCTACCTCAACCTCACCCCTATCTCTATTGAAGCGAACCTCACCAATGCCCTCTCGCGCCAGAACATTCGCGTCGACGTTCCCTGCCGCTTCACCGTGGGTATCAGCACCGAGTCTGACTCGATGAACAACGCTGCCGAGCGTCTGCTTGGTCTTTCGGCCAACGACATTCAGGACATGGCTCGTGATATTCTTTTCGGCCAACTCCGTCTCGTCATCGCCTCCATGTCAATCGAGGAACTCAACCAGGACCGTGACGTCTTCCAGGAGAACATCAAGAAGAACGTCGAGATAGAGCTCAAGAAGATCGGTCTGAAACTCATCAACGTGAACATCACCGATATCAAGGACGAATCGGGCTATATCGAGGCCCTCGGGCAGGAAGCTGCTGCCAAGGCCATCAACGAAGCCAAGGTGAAGGTTGCCGAGAAGGAGAACGAGGCTAAGGCCAAGGTTGCCGAACAGGAGATGTCGGGCGAAACCGGCAAGGCACACTTCCAGATGGAGACCCGTAAGGCTGTGGCTGCCGCCAATGCCGAAGCCATCAAGGGCGAGAACAACGCCAAGGTCGAAATCGCCAATTCGCAGGCCGACCTCCGCGAACGTGAAGCCGAGGCTCAGCGCCGTGCTACCGCTGCCGAGAAGATCGCAGCTGCCAAGGCTCTTGAAGAGTCGTACGTTGCCGAGCAGAAAGCCGAGTTGGCACGTGCCGAACGCGAACAGGCCACCCAGAAGGCCAACGTCATCGTGGCTCAGGAAATCGAGAAGCAGCGTCTCATCGTGGCTGCAGAAGCCGAAGCCGAGCGCAAGCGTGTCAATGCGAAAGGTGAAGCCGACAGCGTTGCCTTCCGCGCCAAGGGTGATGCCGATGCCGTTGCCATCAAGGCCAAAGGTGAAGCCGACGCCATCAAGACCAAGGCCGAAGGTGAAGGTGTGGCTGCTGCCACCCGCGCCAAGGGTGAGGCTCAGGCCATCTTCGCCAAGATGGAAGCCGAAGCCAAGGGTCTCTTCGAGGTTCTTACCAAGCAGGCTTCCGGTTACGACAAGATGATCCAGGCTGCAGGCGATGCCAACAAGGCTTACACCCTGCTCCTCCTCGAAAAACTTCCCGAACTCGTCAAGACGCAGGTCGATGCCATCAAGGGCATCAACATCGACAAGGTTACCGTTTGGGATACGGGCAATGGTGGCGAAGGCAAGTCTTCGACAGCCAACTTCGTATCGGGCCTCTACAAGAGCATCCCGCCCCTGCAGGACCTCTTCAACCAGGCTGGCATGAAACTCCCCGATTACCTGGGCACCAAGAAAGACGAGACCGAGGCTACCGAGGTCAAACCCGAGGAATAACCCATCACTTAATATGCTGCTATGGCCGCCTGAAAAGCGGTCATAGCAACTATCGTTTTTAGCTCCTAGAGCCATCTAGAATATCTAGAGCTTCTAGAGCTTCTAGAATATCTAGAAAATCTAGAGCATCTAGACAATCTAGTCCACCTCAGATTCTATACCAATTAACCACATCCTCCCATGAAATCTCACATTCTCCTCTCCCTGCTTCTCTTCGTTCCGGCGGTCATCTCTGCCCAAGGCATTCCCGTCCTCGAGACAGGAGGCAAAGCGATGCCCGATGAGTGGATTGATATCGACACAGGCCATCGCATCGTCAAACTCACACGTCGCGCAGGTGCCAATCGCTCGTTCTATTTCCACAACCATCCCTTCGTCGGCGACGAGATGCTCTTTGTAGGCACCGACGTAGTTCAGGCTTCGACCGATATGGTGGCAGGCAATGGCACGCAGGGCGTCATCAAGCAGATGTATGCCGTCAACCTCAAGACTTTCGAAATCCGGCAGGTGACCCACGAGGCACAAGGTGTCTCGACCGAAATCGTTTGCCCCGCAACCCGCGAACTCTTCTTCCAGCGCCGCGACAGCATCTTTGCTTGCTCCATCGTCGATGGGGCGACACGCCTCGTTGCCAAGCTCCCCGCTGGTCGCACCGGACATATCGCTGCCGTCAATTGTGATGGCACACGCCTCGCTGGCACCTTCGACAACCCGGAAGAAGCACTCATCCTGCGCGATCATCCCAAGAAGGGCGATTTCTTCAACCTCATCTTCGAAGCCAAACTCGAAAAGACCATCTTCACCATCGATACAAAGACAGGCGAGTTCAGCGACATCTGGACCGACAACGCCTGGCTCAACCATCTGCAGTTCTCTCCCACCGATCCCAACCGCCTGCTCTTCTGCCACGAAGGACATTGGCATAAGGTCGATCGCATCTGGAACATCGACATCCGTTCTCGCAAGGAACTCGACCGAGCAGGCTTGAAGGACAAGCCCGCCCGCCAGCCTGTGCTGATGCACAAACGTACCGTCTATCGCGAGATTGCCGGTCACGAATGGTTCGGTGCCGATGGCCGCTACATCTACTTCGACCTGCAAAAGCCGCGCAGCACCACGTTCTACGTCGGCAAGGTCGATGTCGAGACACTGCACGAGGAAATCTACCCACTGCTTCGCGATGAATGGGCCGTTCACTACACCACGTCGTGGGACGAGAGCTTCCTGGCTGGCGACGGCGGGTCAAAGACATCGGTTGCACATTCCAACAGGGACCAGTGGATCTTCCGCTACGATTATCCGATGACGCGCAATTCCCTGGGCGGCTCCTTCCCCACCTCACAGGATTCCATCTACACCATCGTGTGCGACAGCCTCCAGTCGGAGAAACTGGTCAATATGAAGTATCACAACTACAACCTCGAGCCCAATGTCCACTTCAGTCCCGATGACAAATGGATAATCTTCCGAGCCAACTTCGAAGGTTTTGACAATGTCTATGCTGTCGAACTGTAACTCAAAGGCTCTTCTATCACGAATTAGCGAATTAGCGTTTTCTTTTGTCTAATATGCACTTCAGGAATAAGGCATCTTTCCTTCTATCGACACTCCTGCTGTGTCTTGCCCCTCTTGCTTCGTTGTCTGCGCAACCCAAGGCACCCAAGCAGATACAGCAGCAGTGGGGCGACCAGCTCAACGGCACCTACATCAATCCCATCCTTCCTGCCGACTACAGCGATCCGGACGTCATCCGTGTAGGCGAGAAATACTACATGGTGGCCTCCGACTTCCACTTCATCGGCATGCATATCCTTGAGTCAGACGACATGGTGAACTGGCGTGTCGTGACGCAGGTCTATGACCGTTTCGACTATCCGGGATGGGACACCAACAAGCATTATGCCGGCGGTTCATGGGCGCCTGCGCTGCGTTATCAAGAGGGACGTTTCTACATCTATTTCTGCACGCCCGACGAAG
>CACXTQ010000039.1:0-44278 GCA_902770595.1 uncultured Bacteroidales bacterium
GTTGTTGGTATTCTTGATCAGCCATTCCACGGTATCGTAGGTATCACTGGCTTCATCGGTCTGACCGATGTTCTTCTTCTCCTTTTTATAGAGCTTCTTCCCCTCCTTGAACGGACGGATATCCTCGAAGTCTCCCTCCGAATGCCATTTGCCTCTCACGTCCTGATAGACCAAGATATACTCTGCATCTATATAAGGCGCACAACCAAGACTGCGAAGCACCCAATTGAAGGTTTCGCCCGTAGGACCTGCATTATAGCAGGTGCGTGTCATCAAGATAGGATGCTTCTCGGTGTTGTTGACCGGCTCATAGATGATTGTATGGAGCCTTACTCCATCACGCATCTTGATGTCCACCTCACGCTTTGTATAATGCTCCTTAAGATACTCATCGCTATGAGGAAAATCTCGCTCTGGCGAATGCTGAGCCTCGATGCTTGATGATGCAGCAAATAGGACTACAAATAATAAAATGACGACACGTTTCATAATTTATAAAGTCAGCAGGTTTATTGTTCCATGCCTATGAATAATCATAATACAAGATCCTATTTGAGCATATCGCTAACCACCTCCAGACAGCCATCATTCGGTGCAGGCGTAAGCCCAAGCAGATGGCACATCAGGGAATAGACGTTGATGTTCTGGAAAATGTCCTCCTTCACATAACCTGTCTTGAAATCCGGACCGATGGCACGGAAGTTGACGTGCATATCGGGGAAGAACGGATCGAAGCCATGCGTACCCGTCGTCTCTTCGTATTTCTCGCCTACAACCCAGCCCAGATCGGTGTTGAGGATGACGTCACCGATGTTCTCGTTTGTACCGAACTGCAGATAGGCAGGCACTTCCGAACGACGCCACGCGTGCAGATGAGGCACGTCCTTGAGTGCATCGATGATGCTATCGGTATAATCCAGCACAACACCATTGGCCTCGACCTTGTTGGCATCGAGCCAGCTGGGAACCGAATAATCAACATGATGAATCCACTCGGGCTTCACATAGTCCGACAAGCGAATCACACGTTCGGGCGAAGTGCGTGTCATACCATGGTCGCTGGTGACGATGAAGTCAATCTTTTCGAAAATCGGCAATGCCTGAAGTACGCCATAAAGTTCACGCATCATCTTGTCCATCGTCTTCACCGCCTTGCGAGTCTGTGGAGCGTAAGGACCCTTGTCATGCCCCGTGGCATCAGGTTCGCTGAAATAAACCATCACGAGGTGTGGACGCACTGCCTCAGGCAACGTCAGCAGACGTTTCACTTCGTCGATGCGCTTGTCAAAAGGCATCAGGTTGTCGTCATATTTGTGATAGACGTAGGGACGGATACCCTGAAGCTCTACCTCTGATCCTGGCCAATAGACGATGCCGGCATTGATGCCGTTCTTCTGCGCCGTAATCCAAATGGGCTCGCCTCCATAGAAGGCGCCGTCGAACTTAGTTTCTGGGTTGCTCAGGCTGAAACGTCGTCCTGTCTTGCGTTCAGTGAAGTTGTTGGCAATGATGCCATGATGATCGGGAACAAGGCCCGTAGCTATGGTATAGTGGTTGGGAAAGGTCTTGCTCGGATATGACGGACGCATGCGTGCATCCACACCTGCTCGGGCCAGGCTGTCGAGGAACGGTGTCTCGTACATCAGGTTATAATCCCAGCGGAATCCGTCCATGCTGACCACCACCAGATAGCGTTCGCCCTTAGGCAATTGTGTCGTGCCTTGTCCAAAAACGGTACCACACACCAGCAGCACAAATGATAGAACGAGGAAGATTGTCTTTTTCATAGAAGCAATTTTAAATGGTTTTTTCAGGTGCAAAGATAAGGCATTTTACCGATATGTCCAAATTATTGGACGAAAAAAGAAAGCCATCCGAGAATTTTCCCGGATGGCTAACTATTATTGAGTCTGAGACTCTATCGATTTACTCGCCAGCTTCAGCAACTTCTTTCGAGAAGAACATGCCTACGCCCTCAACAAGACCCTTATAGGAAGTCTTGTAGGCAACGATGGTGATCTTGTCGCCTTCTACGATGCCGAGGTTCTTGAAGGTGCCCTTTGCACCACCCCAACCATCGGTAACACCATAGATGTATACCGAACCGGTCTCGTCTGTCAGGTTGAAGTTACCATACTGCTCGAGGTCATACTTCGTACCATCACCTACCGATGGGCCAACAGTACCGGAAATCATGTAATAGACTTCTTTGCTGTCCTCCTTGGCGATGAAGTCGGCAATCGAAACCTCGGTTACGGCATACTTCAGCTCCTCGAAGGTAACAGTACCCATCTGAGGAGTATCCTTGTAGGAAGTGCGCTTGCCCACTACGGTAACGATATCGCCTACCTTGGCACCCGACTCGATGAAGCCCTCTGCACGATAGATCAGCACTTCGCCTGAGTAGTCTCGCAGCGTGAAGCTCTTGCCCTGCTTGTCGCTGGCGTAAAGGCTGGTGATGATACCGGTGATGCGATACTGAGTATCGTTTTCGGCAGCTGCAAGGAATTCCGATACAGGAACTTCAAGGATAGCGCCCTTCTGCGAGATAGCATGCTCAGCTGTGTAGGTCTTCTTGCCATCGGTAGTCACAAACGAAATGGTAGTGCTGCGGTCGCCACCTGCATTAGGAGCTGCGAGGAGCGTAACCACATTCGAGGTGCCCTTGATGTCGATACCGGTAACCGAAAGCCACGACTTGGCATCATCGGGGATGTTCACGGTCACGCCATTGGCCTTGTTGGTAAGGTAAGCCTTGATCTCGCCGCCTTCAAGAGGCAGTTCGTAGCCCTTTACACCATTCACATAGGTCGAGTCGCACTTCAGCAACGACTTGCTGATGTTTACAACGGTGACATTGACCAGCTCGACAGTACCATTGTAGGTAGTCTTTGGACCTTCGACTGTGATCTCGTCACCTACCTCAATGCCAAGGCTGAGGAAGTTCTTCTCATTCCCCTTTGCATCCAGTGTACCATAGATATAAACTTCGCCTGTACCGTCATTGATGTACCAATTGCCATAAGTGGTGTTGGCGATGGCTGTGCAGACACCGCGTACACGATAAGTGACATCATCGGCTCCTGCATTTACTTCGGCGCAAGTCGAGATGGGCAATTCGCGCTTCTCGGTCTGCTGCAGGAGGTTGATGCGCTGGGTCTTGCCGCCGCAATTAAGCATAACAGTGGCTGACTGGGTGTCGGCTGCAGGGCCAGCAGTGAACGATACGTTTGTCTCACCTGCGCCTCCCGACATTGGATTGATGGTAACCCATGCAGGAACGGTGCTCTGGTCGAACGACCAGCTGTCGGTGGCTTTCAGCGTAATGGTGCTGGTGCTGCCGCCTGCTGCAAAAGTTACGTACGACGATGAAACCTGTACTTCGTCAAGCAGCGTAACCTTGTCGTCTTCATCGCAACTTACGCATGTGCCAACGGTAGTGATTGCTGCGAGGGCAATCAGAAGATATTTGTGGAGTTTCATAGATGTATAACCTTAATTAAATGTATATTTGATACCGATTGACATATACCAGCACTGACCAAGGCTGTAGTTGGGAGTAAAGGTCTCCGTTTCACCATTGATGATATCCGGTGTAGAGAAGGTAGCATAGCCGTCGGCATCCACACCCTCGTACTTGAGGATACGTGCCTCGGTGCCAATCTCAGGATTCAGCCACTTGGCAACACCCCACTTGTTGTTGAAGAGGTTCATCACGTTCTTGATGTCGGCGCTGAGGGTAATCATGTTCTTCTGACCGGCTACCTTGAACTTGAAGTCATGCTTGTAGCTGAAGTCTACACGATGGAGCCAGGGAGTATAGATGCTGTAAGCCTCAGAATACTGGCCCTGATGGCTCTTGAGGTAGCTGTCCTCATGAACGTAAGCCATGAAGCGGTCGCGGTCATCGTCGGTGACGAAACGCATCTGGCCGTTCTTAGCCTCCTCGTCGGTTGGGATATAGATGGCATCGTAGTTGTAGCCGTCACCATTCATATCGTTGAGCATCATGTACGAATAGTTGTAACCGCCACGCGATGCCTCGTAGATGAAGCTATAGTGGTTGCCGCTCTTGTCGTTGATGGTAGCAGAAGCAACAACACGGTCAGGAGTAACATACTGCGAGTTGTGAACGGGGATGTTGTTGGGTCCCTCGTAGGTGGGCACATAGGTGAAGGCCGACTCAGCAGCCGAACCAGGCATACCGGTTACTTCCTTGTTGGCAGTGTGGGTATAGGCAACCATCAGGTCAATCCATTCAGCAGGCGATGCATTGAGGGTGGAGCTGAACGACCATCCGTAGCCACGGCTGGTGTTCTCCAGGATGAATGCCTTGGTGTTGGTGCGGAAGCCGGCAGGATAGATAGGACGGTTGTCAACGCCATTGAAGCGGGCGAAACCACCTACACTGGGGATAGCCCAGTCGGAGATCGACACGAGGTTGATGGCCTTGTGGTAGATGCCTTCAACGGTCAACGACAATGGGAAGTCAACGGGGAACTGGTAGTCAACGGCCAAAGAGGTCTTCCATACCTGTGGGAGCTTGAACTTGGTATCTACACCGCAGATCGATGATGGCTTGGTGCCGTCCTCAGGCTTGATGGTTGCAGGATAGCCAAGGCTGATGAGCTTGTCGCGAAGGGCGTTGATGGTTGGCTTGCCTTCCGAATCGGTCACGAGACCTCCGGAGAAGGCATCCATCGAGAAACCACGCTTGGCTGCTTCAGAAGCAGTGATGGCAGCCTGGTACTGTACCATACCCGAGTTGGTAGGCATGTTGGTGAAGAATACCAGTGGCAGGTTACCCTGGAAGAGACCTGTACCGCCACGCAGCTTGAGACTGCGGTCGCCAAATACGTCATAGGTAAAGCCGACACGTGGAGAAATGGTCACGTGCATATCGGGCCAGCGGCCGGTATCGACATGGCGCTCCTTACCATCATTTGTGTAATAGGTAAGGTCATAGATGGCCTTGTTGGTCATCAGGTCGTTCTCGTCGAAGAAGAGGCCGTCGAAACGAACACCAGCGGTGAGGTTGAACTTCTCGTTCACGTTCCATTCATCCTGGAGGTAGAAACCTACAGTGTGCTGCTGTACACGGGCAGCTGGATTGGTCTCGCCATCGTAACCGTAGGTAAGGGCAACGACTTCGGGAGTAGCACCATTGAGGAAGTCCTCCAAGGTGTTGTAACGATAGTAACCCGTACCATTACGCATATAGGCATTGTCAGCCATCTTGTACTCGTACTTCACACCAGCGGTGAGCTTGTGAGCACCCAGGAAGTAGGTGACATCATCCTTCACGTTGAACACCTTGTCATGCACACCGTTGTTCCAGGTGAAGAGCTCATAACCAAGGGCCATGTAGATCTGGTCATTGCCATTATATGGCTTCTTGATATCGATGTGTGGGAACTCCGAAGAGTTGGAGCCACGGATATCGTCCTTCTTCGAATAGGTGGCAATGAACTGGTTGCTGAGGTTGTCGGTGAAGCGGCTGTTCACATCGAACGACCAAGAGTGCACGAGGTTCTCCATCGAATAGAGAGTGTTGGCAAAGGCCATCGAATACTGGCCCATACGAGCGCCCGACATACGGGTACCACCGTCCATCGACGAAGCATTCGGGTTGTTCCAGATGTTGTTCTTCGTATAGTTGTAACGAACGGCAACGTGGTGGTTGCTGGTGATGTTCCAGTCCAAGCGAATCAGGAACTTGGTGTTCTCCTCATCAGCAGGATAATTGGTGTACGAACCGGTGTCATAACCATACTTGCTCTTCACGAAGTCCGAAACGGTCTTCATGTCAGCCTCAGTGGTACGCGAAACGTAGTTGGTGGCATCCATCTGGCCATCGGTCGAGGCACGCCAGCGGTTTACTACGGTTGGCTTCTTGATCTGCTCGAAGTTGGCAAAGAAGAACAGCCTGTCCTTGATGATGGGACCACCCAGGGTGAAGCCATAGGTTGTCTCACGGTTCTTGTCGCGAGCACCACTGAACTGCTGGCCACGCACGGCATCGCCCTGCATGTTCTCGTTCTTGTGATAGACGTAGGCCGTGCCCTTGAAGGTGTTCGTACCCGACTTGGTGATGGCATTGATACCACCGCCTACGAAGTCAGTCTGACGAACGTCGTAAGGCGAAACGACTACCTGGAGCTCCTGGATGGCATCGATTGAGATGGGGTTGCCGCCACCGGGGAGGTTCGAGCTCAGACCGAAGTCGTTGTTGAAGCTGGCACCATCGACGGTGAAGTTGGCTGTACGACCGTCAGTACCGGCAAAGCTCATGCCGTTGCCACCGTAAGGTGACAGACGGGTGAAGTCGGTAAGGCTGCGGTTCACAGTAGGCATGTTCTCAATCTGGCTCAGATTGATGTTGGTCGTAGCACCCGTCTTCACCGAGTTGAACTTCGAACCAGTACCTACAACGACAACTTCCTCGAGGAGGTCGGTATCCTCCGAGAGCTTGGTGTTAAGGTTGAAGGTCTCACCAAGTTCGAGAGTGACGTTCTCGAACTTCTGCGTCTTCGCACCCACGTAGGAGATGATCACCTCGTAAGGGCCGCCTACACGCATACCGCGGATGGCGTATGCACCCTTCTCGTTGGTAATCGTACCGTAACGGGTACCTGAAGGAACATGGATAGCTTGCACAGTCACACCAATTACCGGGCCAAGGTCGTCAGTAACGATACCCGACAACGCCGATGTGGTCACCTGTGCCATAAGCATCACGCTCGCAAAGAGCGCCATTACTAAGGTCAGTAATGATTTCTTCATTTTGTTGTTGTTTAAGTTGTTTGTATTAATAATAGTTATTGTGTGCTAATAACATTCTTTCTACCTTAATTAACTCAACATCGGAGGGCGAATGAAGACAAGTCCCTCGCTCTGCCTTATAATCGGTGCAAAGATAAGTAATTTCCACGACATTCCTATAGCTTTTCACTAACGTATGCAAAATTTTAACACTTTTGTTAAAGAAAATGTTAAAATTAAGGATTTCCCTCCGCTTTCCCTCGAGCAAGGATATACTTATAGTATATATGCAACAAAACCGCCCGTTCTCCGAAGAGAATAGGCGGTATTTTTGGCGATTGCCTTCAATCTGGCGATACTTACTTGACTTTGTCAACGATAGCCTTGAAAGCCTCTGGGTGATTCATACCGAGGTCAGCGAGGACCTTGCGGTTGATGTCGATGCCATTGGCATGGAGCAGACCCATGAGCTTCGAGTAGCTGAGACCCTCAAGACGGGCAGCAGCATTGATACGCTGAATCCAAAGTGCGCGGAAGTTGCGCTTCTTGGCGCGACGATCGCGGAATGCATAAGTCAAACCCTTCTCCCAGGTATTCTTAGCAACGGTCCACACATTCTTGCGGGCACCAATGTAACCTCTGGTGAGGTGGAGAATCTTCTTGCGTCTTTCACGTGACGCTACGTGATTTACCGAACGTGGCATAGTGTAAAAGTTTTTTTAAACGCCGCGGGGCTCGTTTGCCCACTTAGTACAGCTGTTTGGTTAATAGATTTGAGAAAAGACTCGGAAGAACCCTTGATTACTTGAGGCAAAGGAGCTCGCGAACGTTGGTCTTATTGGCGTTGTCCAGAATGGAGAAACCAGTAAGGTTACGCTTCTGCTTCTTGGTCTTCTTGGTCAAGATGTGGCTCTTGTAAGCGTGCTTTCTCTTGATCTTTCCTGATCCGGTGAGCGGGAAACGCTTCTTGGCACCGGAGTTAGTCTTAACTTTTGGCATTTTGTTTGATTGTTAAATAAAGTTGAATATAATGACGTGTCCTGTCGGACGGTCTTGCACTCTTACTCCTCCCCCTTGAGGCCGGCCTCCTTGAGGGCGGCTGCAAGCGGATTGGTTTCAGTAACGTCGCGCTGAGCCTCGGGCTTGCCGCCCTTGATCTCAACGGTCGGTTGCTTCTTTTCAGGCTTTGGGGCCTGTTCCTTCTTCTTCTGACTGCCGCTCTTGGGCGAGAAGATGAGGATCATGCGTTTACCCTCCAGCGTAGGTGGATAATTGTCGGGCTTGCCGTAATCCTGCAGATCCTGCGTGAAGCGGGCGAGCAATACCTCACCTTGCTCCTTGAACAATATCGAACGACCCTTGAAGAAGACGTATGCCTTCACTTTCGAGCCCTCCTGAAGGAACTCCTTCGCATGACGGAGCTTGAACTCGTAGTCATGGTCGTCGGTCTGTGGACCGAAACGGATTTCCTTTACGACAACCTTGGCTGCGTTGGCCTTGGCCTCCTTGGCTTTCTTCTTCTGCTGGTAGCAGAACTTCTGATAGTCCATCACCTTGCATACAGGTGGGACGGCCGTGGCACTGATCTCCACAAGATCGAGTTCCAGCTCTTCGGCGATACGCATGGCCTCCTCAATGGGATAGATGCCCATCGTAACGTTGTCGCCTACCAGACGAACTTCCTTCACGCCACGAATACGCTCGTTGATGCGATGCTCGTCCTTGTTGGTAGTGTTGTTCTGCATGGTGGGGCGCGGGCCCTTGGGGCGTGCGCCGCTTGGTTTGGGTCTGTTAGGACCGCCGCTGTGAGGTGTAAATGCCATTAACTAAATGGATAGTTAATAATTTGATTTTAATTTTTGATGATTAATAACCTTTCGTCGAGTCCATTTTTTGCAAAAATCATAAAGTGGATTCTCGAAAATCGGCTGCAAAGATATGAATTATTTTTCAAATAAAAAACATTTCTACCCTGTTTTTGCTAAAAAAAATTAATTATGAAGTCCTTTTGCTACCCGTATGATGCAAAAATCACACTATATAAGGCCTTCTATCGGGTCCTTAATCACTTGACTTACAACATAACCATGCACTTCGGCAATCTTGTCGATCATGGGGCGCAGACTCCATGCAAGGCTCCCGACAAGGCGCACATCACGCACCTCCATACCGTCATCAAGCCGGTCGATGGGCGACACATTGCGCTGCCAGAATGCTTCCACGCCACGATAGGCCAAGCGTTCCACATACGACAACTCCAGATGTCGTCCCACGAAGGCGGCAAACGTCGCCAGATAACGGTTGGGCGTAGGCATCTGATACACGTGGCGGATGGCACTCTCGGCACTAATCTTGCCGAAATCGTCCTCGAATGCCTCACGTGCCTTCTCAGGCATCTGCTGCTTGAGGTAGTCGCCAAGCAGATGTCGGCCGAACCATGCCCCACTTCCCTCATCTCCAAGCACATATCCGAGCGCTGGCATAGGCTGCAAAGTGCGTGTGACAGGGTCGAACAAAGCTGCAATCGAGCCCGTGCCCATGATACAAGCGATAAACGGTTCAGTAGGCTTCTTCTCGCCCTTGGTCTCCAAGGCAAGTGCAGCGCCCATCAGATCCGAATCGACAATTACCTTCGTCATCGGAGTAAAGGCTGCACGCAGTGCGCGCTCCACCATGGCAAGCCTTTCGCCGCTGCATCCCGACCCGTAAAAACGGAGTTCATCGACGCCCATCGACCCCTCTCCCACGTCGGCAAGCACCTGTCGGCATGCCGAGGTGATCTGCTCGGGTGTGACATACAGCGGATTGAGCCCCTGCGTCTGTGCCGTGCGTATCATCTTGGGCAACCCCGGCACTTCTTCCACAAGGGCCCAATGGGTCTTTGTGCTCCCGCTATCTGCAAATAATATTCTCATGAATGCTATCTTCGCCTAAAGAATTCGGCTCAAACCAACAATTGTTAATTGTTAATTATTAATTGTTAATTTTAATCTTAAACGTCTTCTTCGCCGTCTTGCCCTCGTTGTTGTAATGGTCGACAGCGGTTACCACATAGGTGTATTTCGACGAATTGGCAATGTCGTAGTCAATCAGTTCGGGCGAAGCCACCTGCATGTAGAGATGGTCCAAATCACGGGTGTTCACCATCTCACCCTTCACGAAACGATAGACATTATAATATAAAATAGGGTCGTTCTGATCCTTCTTGTCGGCCTTCGGTTCGGCCCACTTGAGATGCAGGCCCACCTTCTCGCCCTTGCGTACCAACGAACCATCCAGGTCCTTCACCTTGCCGGGAGCATCGTCGTCAAGGTTGGGGAAGGTCGGTGGCATCGAATGGGTTGGATACACCGATTGCTTCAGGAAGTCGCGCACGCCGAACTGGTTGTCCTCCACCTGGTAGGCATACCAGAAGCAGTTACCCTTGATGTTCTTCTCACCGCGTGCCTGGTTGACCTTCTCGAGGAAGTTCTTGCTGCTGACGGTAAGTTTGGGCGTCGAAGCGCTGTTGGCTGCTCCGTCGAGGCTGCGCTCGATGCTTTGGCCGATGTAGAGCTGGCAGGGCGAAGGGATGTTCTTGGCCCACCAGGCGCAAAGCGTGGTGTAGTCGGCTGCCTTATGTCCAATCTCCCAGTAGAGCTGCGGAATCACGTAGTCGATCCATCCCGACTGCGCCCACAGCAGCACGTCGGCATAGAGGTCGTCGTAGCACTGTGTGCCGTTGGTCTTCGAACCTCCCTCCCAGCTCTTCTCGTTGCGGTAGATGCCAAAAGGACTGATGCCGAAGCGCACCCACGGCTTGAGGGCACGGATGTCGTCGTGCACCGACTTGATGAGGATGTTCACGCTACGGCGACGGAAGTTGCCAAGGTCGGCACGACTGTTCGCATTGAAGCCCATCTGCGGAGCATAGGCCTGGAAGGTGGCGATGTCGTTGAACTCCTTGCCTGCCACCGGATAAGGATAGAAGTAGTCGTCCATGTGGATGGCATCCACGTCGTAGCGCTTCACGATGTCAATCACCACCGAGCGAATCCACGCACGGCTCTCGGGCAGTCCGGGATTGAGGTAGAGCCTTTCGTCAAAGACGACGAAATACTCGGGATGCTGCCTGTAGAGGTGATTGCTCGAAAGGTTGAAGTTCTTCGACATATACATGCGGTATGGATTGATCCAGGCGTGGAACTCCATGCCGCGCTCGTGGCATAGGTTGATCAGATATTCCATCGGATCCCATTCCGGCTGTGGTGCCTTGCCCTGCTGGCCTGTCAGGAAACGGCTCCAGGGCTCGTAGCTGCTGCGATAGAACGCATCACCTTCGGGACGCACCTGGAAGATGATGGCATTGAAGCCCGTCTGATAAAGGGTCTCGACGAGCTGCGACAGGTACTTGCGGCACGCTTCGGGCGACTTGTTCTGGTAGCGGTCCTGCCAGGCTGTCTGTATCCACACTCCGCGAAACTCATGCTTCGCATCACGCTGCTCCACAGCCTTGTCTGCCACCTTCGACGAGGTCTTACACGATGTTGCTGACACCATTAGTGCCAAAACGGAAAGGACTAAGAAAATCTTCTTCATATATATCTAATATGTGTTCAAAAGTTCAAGGGTTCAAGGGTTCAAGAGTTCAAGGGGGGCTACGTCTCTTTCTCCGACAGCTCCAGCCACCTCAGCTCCTTCTCGTCAATGATCTCGATCAGTTCCTGGATGCGCTTGCCTTTCGCCATCAGTTCCTCTGCCCCCAGTGTCCCGCTGCTCATCATTTGCTCAATCTCCGCCTTCTCGGCCTCAAGCTGCGGCAGTTCCCGTTCAAGCCTTTGGAACTCCTGCTTCTCCTGGAAGGTGAGCTTGGGCGCCTTCTGCGTCTTTGGCTTCACCGACGACGACACGGGTGCTGTATTCGACTTTGTCACTCCACCCCCTTGGGCAAGCTCGGCAGCCTCCTGTTCCTTCAGCGTCTTCCATTCGCGATAGTCGGTATAATTGCCCGGATAGTCCTGCAGTTCGCCATTGCCCTTCATCACCAGCAGGTGGTCCACCACCTTGTCCATGAAGTAGCGGTCGTGGCTCACCACAATCACGCAGCCACCGAAGTGTTGCAGATACTCCTCCAGCACTTGCAGTGTCACGATGTCAAGGTCGTTGGTCGGCTCGTCAAGGATCAGGAAGTTGGGCGAACGCATCAGGATGGTGCAGAGGTACAACCTTCGCTTCTCTCCTCCACTGAGCTTATAGACGTAGGAATATTGCTTGTCGGGCGTAAAGAGGAACTGCTTCAGGAACTCCGAGGCCGACATCTTCGAACCATCGCTCATCAGCACGTATTCGGCAATGTCGCGCACCACGTCAATCACCTTCTTCTGCTCGTCGTAGGCGATGCCATCCTGGCTGTAGTAGCCAAAGCGAACCGTCTCGCCCACTTCGAAACTGCCTTCGTCGGGCTGCAGTTTGCCCAAGAGGAGCTTAAGGTAGGTCGATTTGCCCGTTCCGTTGGCACCGATGATGCCCATTTTCTCGTAACGCGCGAAGGTATAGTTGTAGTCCTTCAGAATCACCTTGGCGGGCTCATGGTCGCGGAATGCCTTGCTCACATGCTTTGCCACGAAGATCTTCGAGCCGATATAGGTGCTGCGTGTCTGCAATCGCATGCGCTGCTCCTCATAGCGAGCCTTGGCGCGTTGTTCCAGCTCGTAGAATGCCTCGATGCGCGAACGACTCTTGTGTCCGCGTGCCTGGGGCTGACGGCGCATCCAGTCCAGTTCCTTGCGTAGCAGGTTCTGCGCATGGTCCACCTGTGCCTGCTGTGCCGAAATGCGCTCGGCACGTTTTTCCAGATAGTAGTTGTAGTTGCCTCGGTAGGTATAGAGCTGCTTGTCGGCAAGTTCCACGATGCGGTTGCAGACGCGGTCGAGGAAGTAGCGGTCGTGAGTCACCATCAGCAGGGTCATCGACCGGCTGCGGTTCAGGTAGTCCTCCAGCCACTCCACCATCTCCAGGTCGAGGTGGTTGGTCGGCTCGTCGAGTATCAGCAGCTGCGGGTTGTCGATCAGTACGTGTGCCAGAGCCAGGCGTTTCTGCTGCCCACCACTTAGCTGTCCCACCTTCTGTTCGAGGTCTGTGATGTCCAGGCGGCTCAGGATGCGTGTCAGCTCCGAACTGTTGGTCAGCACCTCCTGCCGGTCCTTCGTCTCATCCACCACCCATTCGTTGCCACGGCGCACGCAGCGGCAAACCTCCCCCACCGTGATGTCCGATGGGAATTGCGGGTCCTGGCTGAGGTATTCCACCCTCAGGTCATTGCGCCACACGATGGTGCCTTCGTCCTTCCCCTCGATGCCCATGATGATGTTCAGCAGCGTCGTCTTGCCGCTGCCGTTGCGGGCTATGAGGCCGATGCGGTCACCCTCGCTGATGCCCAGCGAAAGGTTCTCGAAAAGCACCAGGTCGCCGAACGACTTGGTAAGATTATCAATTTGGAGGTAGCTGACAGCCATATTCTACAAACAAGTGGCGCAAAATTAGACAATTTCCTTGACAATTTCAAGAAAGTAGAGGAAAAAAAGCTTGAAAATGCACTTTTTCGATGCCAATGTACGCATTTGTCAAATAAATACATTAAATTTGTCCCCACTTAATCGAAAAATTCCATTTGCAATGAACCGAAAAACCATACTTGGCATCCTGGCGCTCTCGGCAGGATTGCTCCATGCCGAAAACCGCTCGTTCGACGAAGCACAGTCCATCGCTCGTGAGTTCCTGGGCCAAAAGGCCGGTCAGCCTGTCGAATTCCATTCCATGCGTCGTGCTGCTCGCAACGGCTCTCAGGTCGATGCGTCCACCCAGTCCTTCTATGCCTTCAACGACGTCGCCAACGACGCCTTTGTCGTTGTTTCGGGCACCACCCTCACCCGTCCTGTCCTTGCTTATGGTGCAGGACAGTTGCCCGCCGACATCGACGAATCCCTGCCCGAAGGTCTTCGCTGGTGGCTCGATGCCATCAGCCGTCGCACTGCCTACCTCGAGCAGCATCCCGAAGCTGCCGAGACCGAGGCGCAGATCAAGGCCACTACCCAGGCCGTAGCTCCCCTCCTCGGTGGCATAGCGTGGAATCAGACGGGCGCCTACGCTCTCCAGACCCCGACCATCGGCAGCCAGCATTGCCCCACGGGATGCGTAGCCACCGCCATGGGACAGATATTCCGCTACTATCGCCAGCCCACCGTCGGTCAAGGGCAGCACAGTTACACCTGGACGTACAAGTCCAGCGGTACCAGCTATTCGAAGGAACTATCGGTCAACTTTGCTGAACAGACCTACGACTATTCACTCATGCCACTCACCTTCGACCGCAACTACCAGGGCTCCAGTGCCGAGCAGAACGAAGTATCCAAGCTCCTTTACCATTGTGGCGTAGCCGTCAACATGTACTACACTGCCAATGGCAGTGGCACCACCAGCCCGTTCATCGACCGTGCCTTCGTCGAGAACTTCGGCTTCAACAGCCGTACCACCTGCATCTTGCGCGAAGGCTACTCCTACGACGAATGGGTATCCATCCTGCAAAATGAGTTGCGAGAAGGCCGTCCCGTGCTCTACACTGGCCGCTCCTACATCGAGGAAGACTCCGGTCATGCCTTCGTCCTCGAAGGCTTCGATTCTGCCGGACGCTACTATGTCAACTGGGGTTGGAATGGTAATTACAACGCCTATTACGACATAGCCGTGCTCAATCCGGACGGCGTGGGTGTAGGTGCCATGAGGATGGATGACGGCTTTTGTGAGGATCAGAATGCCGTGGTCAACATCAGCCCCACTGAAGGTGCTGGTACCTATCGCACGTCCCTCTACTTCCCAGCCAATGGCACATTCTCGTCCAGTAAGTCTTCCACCACCAAGGGGAGCTCGGTAAACATCACCGTTCGCTCTATCTACAACTTCTCTGGCATAAAGATCGAAGGCGACTGCGGAATCGTCATCATGCAACAGGGCAACGTCATCAACCGCAAGAGCCTCAAGTCAATCAGTCTCCAGGGCGTCAAGGAAGATGGCTCCATCTCCGGCATCAACCTTTCGGCTTCCTACACCATCCCTTCCAGTCTCTCCGACGGCTCCTACCAAGCCTATCTCTACTTCGAGCCTAAGAACTCCGACGATTGGGACTTTATCCACTTGGGCCGCACCACATACGAGAGCTACCTTCAGCTCGATGTCAGCGGCAACAACGTCTCTATCTCACGTCCCAAGGTCAATCGCGATATCGAGGCCTCCTTGTGGAGCTTCGAGACGCAGAAGGTAGCCACACGCACCGAACAGATCACTGCACGCGTTACCAACCGCAGCAATGAGACCATCAACGGTGAATTCTTGCTGCAGCTCACTTCACCCACCAAGAGCAGCAACAGGATTTCCGAAAGCAATGGTTGTCTCACCATCGCTCCAGGCGAATCGGCCGACATCTCCTTCACCTATCGATTCACCGAGGCGGGGCAATGGACATCCACCCTCTACTTCAGACCATGGAACGTCAACGCTGCCACCGAGCAGGCCATCGACCAAAAGCAGACCTTCACCGTCGAAGCCGACATGCAGGGTGGTGCCACTTTCGTGCTCCACGATGCCCTCTACATCACCTCAAGCGACAACGAAGGCCGTATCTATCGCAACAGTTCCGTCACCGCCACTATCAAGGCGTCCAACCACGGTTCCGATTACGAAGGCACCTTCGCCATCTGGTTCTACTCCAAGAGCTCCAACCCCACCACGCAGACACCCTTGGCCAAGTACGAATGTCCAGCAGCTGTACCCGGCGACGGCGAGACGCACACCGTCACCCTCGACTTCCAGCTCGACTTCAACTCCCTCAACAAGAACGTCTCCTACTACGCCCGTCCCTACTACTTCAACGGCACCGACTGGCAGATTCTCGACCCCGACATCTACACCAAGGTGAACATCTACGGCCAGGACGATCCCTCCGCAGGCATCGAAGCCATCACCATCGATGACCCCACCCCCGATCTCCGCTCCGCCCAGATCTTCAACATCCTCGGCAAGCCCATCTCCCTCCCCGACTCCGGCTCCCTCCTTCCCGGCCTCTACATCATCAACGGCCGCAAAACCATAATCAAGTAACCCCGCCCCCTTCGTCCCGCATGGCGCGATGCCATCGCGCCTCCCCATTGTTCCCATCGCGCCCGTCCCTTGGCCGCTCGTACCCCCGTATCCCGTCGCGGCCATCTTTGGCCGCCCTGTCCCCGTTGCGGCCGTGCATGGCCGCCCTCTTCCCCCGTTCCCCTGTGTCCGCCATCTACCTCCACATCCCCTTCTGCGCCTCCCGCTGCATCTATTGCGACTTCTACTCCACCACCCTGCGCAACAAGGCCCCCCAGTACGTCGAGGCCCTCATCCGCGAGATGGACGAGCGGAAGTCCTTCCTCCGTACCCCCGTCCGCACCATCTACTTCGGAGGCGGCACCCCCTCCCAATTAGGCCCTGCCCACATCGCCACCCTCCTCCGCGCCCTCTCCTCCCGTTTCGACCTCTCCCATTGCGAAGAAATCACCCTCGAAGCCAACCCCGAAGACTTCATCGACGGCACCTGGCCCCTCCCGTCCCCGTCGCAGCCATCCATGGCTGCCTCCTCCCCCCTCTTCGCCCCATTCGTCCCCGTCGCAGCCAAGTTTGGCTGCCAAGCCTCCCCGTCGCAGCCATCTATGTCTGCCTCTTCCTCCCCCTATGCAGGGGGATTAGAGGGGGTCTCCATCACCCGCCTCTCCCTCGGCGTCCAGTCGCTCGTCGATAGCGAGCTCCGTCTTCTCCACCGTCGCCACAACGCCGCCCACGTCCGTCAGGCCGTCCACCTCCTCCGCGATGCCGGCATCACCAACCTCAGCCTCGACCTGATGTACGGCCTCCCCACCCAAACCCTCGCGTCCTGGGAATACAGCATCGACGAAGTCCTGAAGCTCCGTCCCCAGCACATCTCCGCCTACAACCTCAGCGTCGAACCCGGCACCCGCCTCCACACCCTCGTCCAGAAAGGCGAGCTTACCCCTTGCGACGACGAGACCTGCCTCCAGATGGCAGCCCTCCTCCGCACCAAGCTTAATGCCGCAGGTTTCGAACAATATGAGATCTCCAACTACGCCCTCCCCGGATTCCATTCGCGTCACAACTCCTCCTATTGGGTTCCCACCCCCTACCTCGGCTTAGGACCAGGCGCCCACAGCTACGACGGTCACAACCGACGCAGCTGGAACGCTCCCGACGTATCTTCCTATCTGAAAGGCATTCGTCACGAGGAGTTCGAGATCCTCACCGACCTCGACCTTTACAACGAACGCGTCATGCTCGGCCTCCGCACCGCTCGCGGCATAGACCTCCACGACCTCGAATCCATCCTTCCCGAATCATCATCCTTCTCCTCCCTCCGCGCCATCATCGACTCTCTCATCCATCGCAATCTTCTCCAACTTCACCAGGACCGCCTCTCCCTCACCCCCTCCGGCCTCTCTCTCGCCGACGAAGTCATCCGCGAACTTATGTTCGTCTAACCCTTGCCAACTCATTTTACGGTCATTAACATCTAATACTCTGCAGAATTCTATGCAGATTTATCAGATTATCTGTATAGTCGTCACTATATAAAAATCTGTTCAATCCACAGCGCCTATCCGCAGCTCATCTTAAGTCCAACAATGAATCTTTAAGCCAATTTTACCTTTTCTCTCAAAAAACACATGTCAATTCGTGATAATTCGTGTTAAATATACACCTCGGAACGACAGATTCCTGCACTCCCATTCGAGCCTGTCGCTCATTCCCTCTCTTGTCGCTACCAAAAACCAAAAATCCCGAATAATATTTGGAACCCACCGAAAAACCTCCTACCTTTGCACCGTGAAAATGATTCACACAAAACAAAATTCAAGATATTATAAACAATAAAAAACAAAAACATTATGAAAAAAATTGCATTAGTATTAGCATGGTTCTGCTGTCTCGCAGTAATGGCACAAGCCGGAGTAGCAAAGTATTGCATGAGTTATTCAGATTTCGTCAACGGAAACTGGAAGCCTGTTGAAGAATTAACACAAGGACGCACTATACAAGCGTGCCAACTTAAGAGCTTAGATAACCACTACTATTTCAGGACAGGCGACAAAGCTGCCGACAAGGTGTTGAAGAAGCAAGCCTTTGCCGTGATGTACGGCGACCAACTGTTCGTCAACTGTCGCAATCTGCGCAACAACGGCGTATGCCTCGACGTCTCTGGTTACACCCAGGCCGTTCGCTACGACCAGAACAAGGTTTGCGTGATGGCTTACAAGATCGATGACGGATCCTTCCTGTTAGGCTTAGGTCTCGAGATCGCCAGCGTATGTGTTGACAACAAAGCCGCAAAAGTAGGTCTTGGTGCAGCCGCTATTGGCACCATGATAGGAAATGAGTTCTTGAGCAAGACCGTCTGCTACCTCGTCGACAACGATGCCGATGTGAAGGGCAAAATCCCTGTAACACGAATGAATGACCAATACATGGAAAATCTCCTCAACGACGATGCCCCATTACTTGAACAATACATGGCCATCCACAACAAGCGCAGCCGCCAGTCCTCAGCCAACGTACTCCCCATTCTGATGGAAAAGGGTCTCGTCACCTCATTCGCAACAAATTAAATATATTTATTGATCACATAACTACAAAGGGCGCTTCCCCACTAGGAATCGCCCTTGTTATTTGTTTGTGCCTTTGTATTATATTACGATTATTTAGTGGCTGGACCATCCTGAGGGATTTCGGGGATGGGCTTGAAGATGACTTCAATGCCGGCGCGACGAAGGAGGTCAACGCCGTCGGTAAGACGGTACTCACGAGCGTAGATGACGCGCTTGATGCCGCACTGGATAATGAGTTTGGAACACTCGATGCAAGGACTGTCGGTGACGTAGAGTGTGGCGCCATCGCTCGAATTGTGGCTCTTGGCGACCTTAGTGATGGCGTTGGCTTCGGCATGGAGAACGTAGGGCTTGGAGCGATTGTCTTCGGTCTCGCAATCGTTCTCGAAGCCTGTAGGCGTGCCGTTATAGCCGTCGCTGATGATCATCTTTTCCTTTACGATGAGACAACCTACCTGACGGCGCTTGCAGTAGGAGTTTTCGGCCCAAATGGCGGCCATACGCAGATAGCGGTGATCGAGAAGTTCTTGTTTGGTGGGCATAGGAGGAGTATTTTTAGGAGCAGCTGAACTTGGCTGCTGACGTTAACACGAGGGATGAGGGCAGACAAAGATGACTGCAACGGGGACAAGTGGAGACCGCTGACTATTCGTTGAAGAGGGAGAGGCCTTTGAGGTAAGTCTTGTCGCTGCTGTTGAACTCCTGATAGAAGTAGTTCTCGTCCTTGCATTGGCGCATAATGTAGGCGATGATAAGACGCTCCATCTCGGCACCGCTCCGCTGCAATTCGTGAGATGTGGGACGGCCAATCTTTGGTGATGCGAAGTTGATGAAGGAATTGAGGAGGCCCTGGCTTTCGAGATAATGCTGTAAAGACTTGAAATCCTTGTAGGCGGTAACGGTCGAGCGATGATTGTCGCTGTACTGGAATGCGAAGGAATACATCAAGCTGATGGACTTGTTGTAGTATGCCGATACGTAGGTGGTGTCACTGGGCACAAAGTAGTCGGGCATAATGCCACCTCCGCCATACACCGTACGTCCGTTCAAAGTGGTATAAACGAGCGAATCGGCGAAGTGTATGGAGTCCTGGTTATAGAACTCGCCACGCTCGTATCGATTGATGAGGTCCATCTGATAATCCTCTCCCTCCCCCATCGAATAAGGCTTCTGGATGCAGCGGCCCGAAGGAGTGTGATAGCGTGCAATGGTGAGGCGCAGAGCGGAACCATCGTAAAGGTCGAACTGCTGCTGGACGAGTCCTTTGCCAAATGAGCGACGACCGACAATCTGGGCACGATCGTTGTCCTGCATAGCACCAGCAAAGATTTCAGAGGCCGAAGCGGACCATTCATCGATGAGGACGACAACGGGATCATTCTGGAAGTTGCCGCGTCCGTCGGCATTGTGATCCTGACGTGGTTGAGAACGACCTTCAGTATAGACGATGAGTTGATTGTCGCCAAGGAACTCGTTGACCATTGCGATGCAAATCTCAAGATAGCCACCACCATTGCCACGGAAGTCGAGCAGATAGCCCTTGGCTCCATGGGCGCGAAGGTTGACGAGGGCGGTGAAGAACTCGTTGTAAGTATTTCGTCCGAAGTTGTCAATCTTGATGTAGCCGATATTGCCCTCCATATATTGAGCAACGACGCTGTTGACGGGAATCTCGCCACGCTCAACTTCGAAATGGAGCAGATCGCAAGCGGTGTTGCGACGGATGCCGAGTTTGACTACAGAACCAGTTTCACCACGCAGGGTCTTGAGTACCACGTCGTTATTGATCTTCCTACCGACAAAGAGGGAGTCATCGACGGTGACGATGCGGTCGCCGGGCAGTATGCCCACCTTTTCGGAGGGGCCACCGGAGATCACCTGAATGACCATAACGGTGTCCTGCTGAATATTGAATTGGATGCCCACACCACTGAACGAGCCTTCGAGTTGTTCGGTGACAGCGGACATATCTTCGCGCGAGATGTAGGAAGAATGCGGGTCGAGCTCCTCGACGATTGTGGGGATGGCATCCTCGACGAGGTTCTGGAGGTCGAGTGTATCGACGTAGCGGTCACGCAGGAGGTCAAAGAGATAGACGAGCTTGGCAGAGGCCTCGCTGCTGGTGAGGCCTCCACGGCTCATCTTGTTTAAGTCGTTACGTTCAGATTGATAGACATGTATCTCGTTGGCCATACGAACTTCGCCGATCTTGATGCCCACGAAGAGGACGGCAGCTACGAGGAGGCTGGTGAGAAGGGGGATCCAATATTTTTTCATTAGGGACTAAGGGATAAGGGCAGCCATAGATGGCTGCGACAGGGACACGAGGGGCGGCCAAAGGACGCTGAGAAGGGCGGCCAAGGATGGCCAGGGCAGGGACGCGAAGCAGCCAAACACGGCTGCTGACGGGAACAACAGAGGGTGACCAAGGGAACGTGGAGAGGCGCGATGGCATCGCGCCATACAGGACGAGGGGTGTTACTGGGCGTCAGTTTGTTCGAAGAGTTTAATGGCGCCAGTGGAGGGGATGAAGAGGGCGGAACAGGGGCGCTTCTTGTTGGTGAACTGGCCTTGGGGGAGCATCTCGACATGGCCAAACTGGGCCATAGGGATGTCACCTTCAGCAAGGACGGACTTGGCGTTGTAGAGGGTGATGCGGGCCTTACCGGGGACGCAATAGGCGATACCCTTCTCAAGTTTCTTGCGAGCATTGACATCCATCTCGGACATACGATTGTCCTCAAGAATGGAAACGCCGACGTAGAAGGGAGCACCAGCATAGTCGTCGTTAGCAACGAAGCCGAGTTCTCGCGAAAGACGGAAGACGAGTTCACGTTCCACCTCGTCGGTGGGAACGTAGTCAAAAGTGCGCACTACGTCAGTCTCAGTGGTCGTGCCGACGAAGAGGGAGAGCAGGGCCTCTTCCTGGGCGGTGAGATGGTCGAGCATAAGTTGCAACTGTGCGCCATCATTGGGCACATTGTCGGCTTCGCCTCGGATGAGGTCGGAACGACTCTCACGAATGCTGAAGATCTCTTCGGCAACCAGTTCAGCCTGTTTTGCCTTGCTGCCGGCCTTGAGCAGGTCGCTCGTCATCACGTCAGTGGGCTTGAACTTCAGGGAAGTAGTCTTTTGGGATTGAGAAGGCATCTCAACAGACGGAGCGGGCTGTTCCGGCTTCTGATTGATGGCCCAAAGGCAGCGGTCGTCGGTGAGATAGAAGGTGGGAAGGGCGGCCTTGTCGCTGAAATAGATATGATATGTGCGGGCACTGTCGGCCTTAGCGACTCCACGGAGTTGAATCTGGGTGATTTCCCAGAAAACCTGGTCCTGCTGGGCCACATCCTTCAGGCCGAGATACTTCTCGGCATACATAGCGAACTCTCCGGCCACGACCTTGGTGCAGTGGGCTGAGACCTGGATCTGAATCTTGGTGATGGGCAGGCTATAGGTGAGACCATAATCGAAGTTGTCGCCGATGGTGACTTGCTGCACGGATTGTGCAAAGACGGTGGTGGAGATGAATGCGGTGAGGACCGCGAGGGGGAATATTTTCATTGGAATCTTTATAATGAGGGCAGCTATAGATGGCTGCGACGGGACGCTTGGAACACATAGCAGCTAAACTCGGCTGCTGACAGGGACAACGAGGGCGACTGGGAGAGACACGGAGGACAACCAAGGGACGACCAGAGGACGTCGGGGTTTAATAAGAGGACGCTGGGCTCTGGAGGGAGAATGGGGTGCGGTTGAGGATGCTGCGGCCGAGAGTGACGGCATCGGCATATTCAATCTCGTCGCCTACGCTTACTCCGAGGGCCAGGGTGGTGACCTTAAGGTGGGGGAACCGCTGGAGTTGGCGGAAGATGTATCCGTTGGTGAGATCGCCTTCCATGGTGGTGGAGAGGGCGAGAATCACCTCGTTGATGGGCGTTTGTCCTTCGGTCTGGCTTTGGCGGATGCGCTCGACGAGGCTGTCAATCTCAAGTTGTTGGGGGCTGATGCCATCCATCGGAGAGATGAGCCCACCGAGGACGTGATAGAGGCCCTGAAACTGACGTGTGGCCTCGATGGCCATCACTTCCTTGACATTTTCGACCACACAGACGGTGGCAGCATCACGCTTGGGATTGGCACAAATCTGGCAAAGGTCGGAATCGCTGAGGTTGTGACAACACTTGCAGTAACGCACCTCCTTGCGCAGACGGATGAGCGATTCTCCAAGATGAATGGCACGCTCAGGCTCCTGACGAAGCAAGTGGAGCGTGAGGCGAAGCGCCGTCTTACGACCGATGCCGGGCAGTTTGGCGAACTCGTCGATGGCGCTGGTCAGCAATTGTGAGGGATACTGTTCCATCAATATTTACCGTAATCTTTGCGCGCACGATCCATCGCACGCTGGTCTTCCTTATCCTTCATTGTGTCGCGCTTGTCGTACTGCTTCTTGCCTTTGCAAAGGGCGATATCGAGTTTGGCAAGTCCCTTTTCGTTGATGAAAAGCCGAAGGGGGACGATGGTCAAACCTGGCTCCTTCGAACTGTTCTGCAGGCCACGCAATTCACGGCGTGTGAGGAGCAGTTTGCGGTCGCGATGGGCGTTGTGGTTATTATAGGTGCCGTAGAAATATTCGGCAATATAGACATTCTTTGCCCACAGTTCACCATGGTCGAAAAGGCAGTAGGAGTCGGTCAGACCAGCCTTGCCTGCACGCAACGACTTAATCTCGGTACCTGTGAGCACCATGCCGGCGGTGTAGGTATCGAGAATCTCATAGTCGAAGGTAGCTCGCTTGTTGCGGATGTTGACGGCCGCGTTGCCCGCCCCTTTCTTCTTATTGTTGTTTGCCATAGTTCAATCAAAAACGTAAGAATCGGCTCATCCCTGCAGGAACTGCAAGAGGTGCTGGATGAGACTGGGCGAGAAGAAGATGACGAGGAACGACATAAAGCCGAACAACCAGCGCCTCTTCTCAGCCACACGAATATAGGTGTGCGAACCGTTCCAGGTGATATAGACAAGATACAACGCTATGAACTCGAAGAACCGGAAAGCGGGGAATACCGCCATCAGCATCTCGATAGCCATAAGGAAACTAGTGCTGTAGAACACGAAGTTGGTGAGTCGGTCCTTATCGGGATGGGGCAAATCGAAGATGTTGACAAGCATCGTCTTGATGAGCATCATTGCCAGATAGGGACCAACAAAATATGCTACGAGGACGGGAACCATCTTCGTCATGCCGTACTGGAAGTCGAAGCTCACCTCGGGGTTTGGGCTGCGCCAGCCGGCAAAGAGGAAGATGACAAGCGACATGATGCCCAACAGCGGATAGAAGTAGTTCCACAGCATATAGGCAGGCTTTGATTCCTTAGTCTCGGCATTGGCAAGGTAACTCCATGCCTGGTCGGACTGAGTAATCAAAGCAATCAGAAACTTGACTATGTATTTGAATTGGTTCAAGATTATTCTGTATTTTTCACGAATTAGCGAGTTAAAGAATTAGTCTTTGGAGAATCAAATAATTCGATAATTCGTGACAATTGACATTAGAGTCGTGAAAATCCCTTAGTCAAGGGAATGAACCACGAGACCAGAGCGGAGTTTGGGCTCGAACCAGGTGGTCTTGGGTGGCATGATGTTGCCCGAATCGGCGATGTTCATAAGTTGATCCATCGAAACGGGATAGAGAGCAAGTGCCACACGCATCTCGCCGCTATCGACACGACGCTTGAGTTCGCCAAGGCCACGCAAACCACCTACGAAATCGATGCGCTTGTCGCGACGAAGGTCCTTGATGCCGAGGATACGATCGAGGATGAGGTCGGAAGAGACGCTGACATCGAGCACGCCGATGGGATCGTTGTCGTTGTAAGTGCCAGGCTTGGCAGTCAGGCTGTACCAACATCCATCGAGGTAGAGGCTGAAGTTGTGGAGACGAACGGGATGATAGATCTCAGCGCCCATCTTTTCAACCACAAAGTTCTCGGCCACCTTGGCCAGGAACTCCTCGCTGGTAAGGCCGTTGAGGTCCTTCACCACGCGGTTGTAGTCCATAATCTTGAGTTGACCGGCAGGGAAGCACACTGCCAGGAAGAAGTTGTACTCCTCATCGCCCGTATGATTGGGGTTCTGGAGAGCACGCTCCTGTCCTACTCGAGCTGCAGCTGCGGTGCGATGATGTCCGTCGGCCACATAGAGATAAGGAATGGCAGCAAAAGCCTCGGTGATGGTCTGGATGGTATCGGGGTTGTCGATTACCCAGAACTCGTGGATGAAGCCCTCGGCAGAGGTGAATCGCTCGACGCTTGGACGAGCGGCAGTCTCACGAATGACGCGATCGAGAACCTCGTTGTCAGGGAATGCAAAGAACACGGGCTCCATATTTGCTGAGAGGCAGCGCACGTGCTTCATGCGGTCTTCCTCCTTGTCGGCACGGGTAAGTTCGTGCTTCTTGATAACGCCATTGAGATAGTCGTCGACATTTGCAGCAACTACGAGACCATATTGGGTGCGACCATCCATGGTCTGGCTATAAAGATAATAATAAGGAGCAGGGTCCTGGACGAGCCAACCATTCTGCTTGAATTTCTTGAACTGCTCGACAGCGACATCATAGACCTTGGGGTCGTGCTCGTCGGCAATCGGGTCAAAATTTATTTCGGGTTTGATGATGTGATACAGTGACTTCTCATTGCCCTTGCACTCATCGTAGGCCTCCTGCGACGACAGAACATCGTAAGGACGTGAAGAAACGACGGGTGCCAACTCGGGGGATGGACGAAAACCTTTGAAAGGACGAACTTTTGCCATATTAACTAAGGGATATTTAGGGATTCTTAGGGATACTAAGGGATATTAAGGGACGTTACCTTTGTATATCTTACTTCAGATATTTCTTGATCATCAGATTAACCTTGCGAAGGGACAAGGGGTTGTTGAGGAGATAACGTGCCCCAAGCTGCTGAATGCGCTTGTGAAGCGCACGCTGTCCGTAATCATCGGTGATAATGATAGGTGTCTCGGGTGCCTTGGCATGCATATAGGCAATCAGGTCGAAGACCATCAGGTTACCCGGCAGACTTGAATCGAGGAAGACAATGTCGGGATCAAGTCGGTCAAACTCCTCGCGAAACGCGTCGGTATTGGCCGTCACAGTGACGTCGAAGAGGTGCTGGTTGCTGTACAAACTGGCATTGTCGCGCATGCCGATGAGGACATGAGGCAATGACGCACGGCTCTGGAGCAACTCTTCAGCCTCGGCATCGTGTTCGCGATTCAACTCGTCAAGCACATCTTCAGGCTTTTCTCCACTGTGGTCATCAATATGCTTGAACGACAACTGATTGGCTACCTTTCTCGCATCAAGAGGAAGGGTGATGACGTATTTCAGTTTGCCCGTATCCTGCTGAATGACCTGCACATCGCCAAACAATCGCTTAGCCATAAGCCGGCAGACACTCAGCACAAGACCCGACTCGGTGTATGTAGTGTGCGTCTCGGCCTCGGTGGTACTCGTGCCCACACAAGTGACCGAGATGGCCAGTTCCTCCCTTGCCTGATCGACGACATAACTCATAGTGGTTGTGCCAGCAACCTGCGACTGGAACTGCGGGTTGATGAGATTGTCGAGTAGCAGGTCGAGGAGTTTCACATCGACGTAGATGACCTGGTTGTCGTATAGGTTGGCGAAATAGAACTTCACACGATTGCCAGCCCTCAGCGAATAGACCTGCTGGAGTTCGGCAAGGTGTTCCCACAACACGAGAGGCCGCACGTCATAGCTGTCGGAGTGTTCATTACCTCCGACGGTGAACTTGAACTTGTCGGTGAGTTCGAGCAGATGACTGACCTTATCCTTGAGCGAGGAAAGATGCATCAGCATATCCTCTGACTTCGAAATGCCGTCGGACGAAATGAAGAGATTGGCATTCTCGGCAAGATTGCGGAAGAAGACGCCCACCTCCTGGATGATACCCGTGGAATAGTCGAGTTGCTGACGCGCTTGCTGCAACTGATGCTCCTTCTGGTTGATGAGTTTCAGTTGTGCACGATAGCGCTGATCAAGATTGATGGCGATGCCGTGGACATAAGTGGGACGACCCATACGGTCGCGCTTCACAGTCTTGCCGCGAAAGCCATACCACTCGTATTCGCCCGAACTCTGTCCGTCGGGTTTCAGTTCGGCGGCCACATTGATGCGGATGTCAACCTCGAACATCTTGTCGCTCTTGTAAAGGGGCGAAGTGTGACGCACGAGGACCTTCTGGATATCGTCGGGATGAACACGCTCGAGCATGGTGTCGAGCTTGATGTTCTTCTCCTTGTCGTCGAGCCATGGGGTATTCAACGAAGGTATCCCGAAGCGTACCTTGTGCTCCGGGATATACCATTCCCAAACGTATGTTTCACAATCGTTGAGGAACGGCTCGAATTCGTTGAACAGTTTGGCCATCAATTTACGCGGAAGCGATCGATGCCTTCCTTCAGATAACCACAAGCCTGCTTGGCTGCGGCGATACCTGCGTTGCTGTTTGCCTCAGCTGTCTGTGCGCCACTCTTCTTGGGGGTGAAGAACACACGTGTGCCGTACTTGGCCACAAACTCATCGGCTGCACCTGGCTTCACGTCAGCGATATAACGGAAGTCGGGACGCTCGTCCATAAGTTTCATCAGACCAGCCTCATCGACAACCTCCTTGCGGGCGGTGTTGATCAGGCAGGCATTCTTGGGCATATCCTTGAGCAGGTCGTAGTTGATGCTGCCGATGGTCTCCTTGGTTGCGGGGCAATGGAGGCTGACATACTGGCAGGTGCTGTAGAGTTCGGCGAGCGAATCGACAGCCTTGACGCCACCAGCCTCAATCTGTTCGCGGGTGAGGAAGGGATCGTAGGCATAGACGTCCATGCCGAAGCCCTTTGCGACGCGAGCCACATTGCGAGCCACGTTGCCGAAAGCATGCAGGCCCAGGGTCTTGCCCTTGAGTTCGGTACCGGCAGCACCGCTGAACTGGTTGCGGCACTGGAAAAGGAGCATACCGAAAACGAGTTCGGCAACTGCATTGGCATTCTGGCCAGGAGTGTTCATTGCCACAACATTGTGGGCTGTAGCAGCAGCCAGGTCGATGTTGTCGTAACCAGCACCTGCACGAACCACCACGCGGAGGTTCTTGGCGGCGTCGAGCACCTCGGCATCGACTTTGTCGGAACGAATGATCATACCCTCGACATCAGCCACAGCATTGAGGAGCTGCTGCTTCTCAGTATATTTCTCGAGTTTTACCACTTCGATGCCAGCACCGGTGATAATCTCTTCCATAGCCTTTACTGCTGCTGCAGCAAATGGCTTTTCGGTTGCAATAAGAATCTTCATTGACTTTGGATAATTGTATTCAAACAACGGAATAGACTTGGTTTCACGTCCGGGAGTCCCCAGGATGTTGGGGATATCAATCTTCTGAACGATACCCATAACCTAAACTATTAGATGGTAGCTTCAAACTCCTTCATGCAAGCAACGAGAGCCTCTACGCCCTCCTTTGGCATAGCATTGTAGAGCGATGCGCGGAAACCGCCCACTGAACGATGGCCCTTGATGCCAACCATACCACGCTCGGAAGCGAACTTGAAGAAGGCGTCGTTGAGTTCCTGGTACTCATCGTTCATCACGAAGCAGACATTCATGCGGCTGCGGTCCTCGGCAACGACTGTGCCACGGAAGAGTTTGTTGCGGTCAATCTCGTCATAGAGCATGGTCGACTTCTCGATGGCACGCTGCTCCAGGGCCTTGAGGCCGCCGAGTTCCTTGTACCACTTGAGGGTCTGAAGGACGGTGAAGATGGGGAGACATGGAGGCGTATTGAACATCGAACCCTTCTTGATGTGGGTCTGATAGTCGAGCATGGTGGGAAGACCTTCCTTGGTGACCTTGTCCTTCTTGATGATGACGATGGTGACACCTGCAGGACCAGCATTCTTCTGGGCACCTGCATAGATGCAATCGTACTTGCTTACATCAACGGGGTGAGAGAGGAAGTCAGACGACATGTCGGCGCAAAGGGGCACGGCAACGTCGGGAGTCTCAATCATCTCGGTACCATAGATGGTATTGTTGGAGCAGTAGTGGAAATAATCTACATCAGTAGGTACGGTGAAGCCCTTAGGGATATAGGTGAAGTTCTTGTCCTTGGAACTTGCTACAACCTCCACCTCGCCGACAAACTTGGCCTGCTTGATGGCATTGGAAGCCCATGTACCGGTCTCGAGATAAGCAGCCTTGGTCTTCAACAGATTGAGAGGCATCATATAGAACTGGAGGCTGGCGCCACCGCCGAGGAAGAGGACCTCATAGCCCTCGGGAACATCGAGCAGCTCCTTCACGAGCGCATTAGCCTCGTCGACAACAGCCTGGAATTCCTTGGATCGGTGTGAGACCTCAAGGATAGAGAGGCCAGTGCCTGCGAAGTTCTGTACTGCCTTAGCGGTCTCATTGATTGCAAACGGACTCAGGATGGATGGTCCGGCATAGAAGTTGTACTTTTTCATACTTTTAAGTTTATTGTATGTTTGAAATTGTCAATATAAAAAGTAGTTTTAGGGGTTTGTATTGACGCGCAAAAATACGAAACAAATTCGAGATTGTCAAGTTTTTTCGAATAATATTGAAAAAATGGGGGAAAAATGAATATTTTTAGCCACTATTTATTTGAATCTGGCATTAGGCTGAGGATGATAGAATAACGACTGCTGCATTCCTCCCACAGCGACAAGGGCATCGGGCAGATACTGCTGATAGGCGAAGTGGCCGGGGAAGTCGTGGGCATACATATAACCCTTGCCGTAACCCTCCTGTGCCATCAGTTTGGTGGGCGCATTGCGCAGATGGAGGGGCACAGGCAGATTGCCCGTCTCACGCACCTTCTGCAAAGCAGAATCGATGGCAAGGTAGGAGGCGTTGCTCTTGGGCGAAGAGGCAAGATAGACGCAGGCTTCGGCCAGGGGGATGCGTCCTTCGGGCCACCCGATCTTCTGCACGGCATCGAAGGCAGCATTGGCCAGAAGGAGGGCATTGGGATTGGCCAGACCGATGTCTTCGCTGGCCGAAATGACCAGACGACGAGCGATGAAGACAGGGTCCTCCCCTCCTTCGATAATGCGGGCCATATAGTAGATGGCAGCATCGGGATCGGAGCCCCGTATGGACTTGATCATGGCCGACACCAGGTCGTAGTGCATCTCGCCATCCTTGTCGTAGGCCATCGGATTGGCCTGGAGCTTTTCGGCGACAAGGGCATCGGTGATGACAATGGTGGGTTCCTCTTTCGAAGTGCCTGCCGACTCGTCGTCGTCATTATCAGTTGGTTCGTCGTCGTCATTGTCATCGGCATAGTCGAAATCATCGTCGGCATACTCACCGCAGACGAGGTCGAGGATATTCAGGAACTTGCGGCAGTCGCCTCCTGCATAGCGCAGCAGGGCGCTGGTCTCCTTCACCTCGACTTTTCGCTTCGAGATGACAGGGTCTTCCTTCAGGACACGCTCCATTAGGCCAAGAAGGTCGTCGTTGCTGAGCGGCTGGAGGGTATAGACCTGGCAACGGCTCAGCAAGGGGCGAATCACCTCGAACGAAGGGTTCTCGGTAGTGGCGCCGATGAGGGTGACGACACCACGCTCGACGGCATCGAGCAACGAATCCTGCTGCGATTTCGAGAAGCGATGGATTTCGTCGATGAAGAGGATTGGCGAAGCATTGGGCAGGAAGAAACGATCCTTCTTGGCTCGCTCGATCACTTCGCGCACTTCCTTGACGCCGCTGCTTACGGCTGAGAGCGTATAGAAAGGCAGATCGAGGGTCTGGGCGATGATTCGTGCCAACGTGGTCTTGCCGACACCAGGAGGGCCCCAGAGGATGAACGAGGCGATGCGTCCCGATTCGATCATCCGACGCAGCACAGCGCCCTGTCCCACCAGGTGCTTCTGTCCGATATATCCGTCGAGGCTCTTTGGCCTCATTCTTTCTGCTAAAGGGGTCATAATGATAAATTTGGGGATATTTAGGGAAATTAAGGGATATTTAGGGATATTTAGGGATATTTGGGGACAATAGCATCGCCTTGACAAGAACAGGACCCAAGGAACATTCGTCCCTTAGCATCCCTTAAAGTCCCTTAGAATCCCTTAGAATCCTTCTTAAAGTTCTTTGCCTTATTGATATCCAGCGACATGGTGAAGGCGGCACCGCGGCAGGTCATATCGTCGAAGCCGACAGCAACGCCGAATTTCCAAAAACGGAAAAGGTCGATGCCATACTGCAGTTCCCAATGCGGACGATGGGTGGGAACCTTCACGACGTGGGCCTGAACATATTCCTTGAGGAACATCCCATTGCGAGTGAGCCAGGTGAGCAGCATACGGTCGGACGCCCATTGGATATGACCTTCCATCCAGGAGCGGTCGGTGGAGAGTTCGTAATTGTCGAGCAACACGAAACGCGAAAGCGCATTGTCCTTCTGCCACCAGAATCGCGAGGCGTCGAGGTGATGCCAATCGGTAAGGCTGAGGTCGCCGTGCTTGTAGATGGCACCTCCACTGACGAGATAACTCAGTTCATCTTCGCCGCGCGAAAGGTTGTTGTCGCCGCTGATGCGAAGGTCGAACGATGCGAAGTGCCATTTGCCCATACCCAGGTCGGTGAGCAGCGAGAAGCGCGGATAGGACGAACGGCTCAGGCAGGTCATATCGTCGAAGACCACGTGCTGCTGGCCGAACTGGTAATTGAACTCCAGGTTGAGCAGCGCCATGTCGCCGTCGGTCTCCCCATCGTAGAGCATCAGTTCGCTGGCGGTCTTGCCTACCCTCAATCGTGGCACATTGTCCTGTCCATGTGTGCCGAAGATGGTGGTCAACTTATGATTCTCCATCTCGCGACGACGTTCCCAGGCAAGGTGCATCTTTACGTCAAGGTCGTTGCCAACGGGGAAAGCCAGACGCAAACCGGCATCGGTGCGTTCGAGCAGCTTGTAATGATTCCATCCGAAGATACCTGTTGCGAGCAGCGACTGCGACATCGGCATCGTCGGGTCGTGGTCGTAGTCCTCGGTATGTCGTCCTCCATGCAGTTCGACCATCACGGCACGTTCAACGGGGGAATACCAGCGCAAGGCACCTTTGGCAAGCCAGGCTTCACGGCTCACTGCCCAACGCACAGTCTCCTCCACCTCAAAACGCTGACGTGAGGGCGACATATAGCCGAAGATGGCATGGGGTCCGAAACTGTAGCCATCGACGAAATTCATCACCGAAAGGTCGTTGATGCCGTCGGGGATCTCCATATACCATTGGCTGCTGGCTGTGCGTGTCATTCCTCCATCGTAGAGCATCTTCCACCACTTGACGCCCTCCTTGGGCCTGACGCGCGGGTACCGAGGGGTATGCGACTCCGAAAAAGCAGTAGTCTGCCCCCAGGCTACCACCGGCAGCATAAAGAGCAGACTACATATTATAAAAAATGGATATCGTTTCACAGCGTGTTCATTCGTTCGTTTGCATTACGCATCAAAAAACACCTTCCCGCTGGCATCCTCGGGTCGTTCGACTCCCGGATATTCCGAACAGAAGTGATTTCTCAGCCTTTCGAGGTAACGCTTTGCCTCATATTTGGCCATGGGCAGATCGTGCATCAGGTAATTGCCGCAGGTGGCTGGTGTGGTGCCGGGAACCTCGTCGTCGTAGTCACGCACATATTCGAACGCGCCGATCATCAGTTGCCGAACTTCATCACAGGAATAATATCCCTTCATGATGAGGTAGTTGCCTGTCAGACAACCCATCGGCCCCCAATAGATGATGTTCTCCTTCCAGCCATCGAGGTTGCGCAGATAGGTTGCCACGAGATGCTCGATGGTATGGATGGCCGCAGGATTGAGACACGGCTCATGGTTGGGCGCAGTCATACGGATGTCGTAGGTGGTGATGACGACACCTCCTGCCTCGTCCTGACGGCTCACGTAGATGCCAGGCTGCAGGTTGGTATGATCGACGGCGAAACTGGGGATGAGGTCCATTAATCAATTAACAATGAATAATTAACAATTAACAATTAATGGGCGGCAGCGAACTCGTTGAGGAAACGCTTGTCATTCTCGGAGAAGAGGCGAAGGTCCTTCACGCGGTACTTGAGGTTGGCGATACGTTCCACGCCCATACCGAAAGCATAGCCGGTGTAAACCTTCGAATCGATGCCGCAAGCCTCGAGGACATTGGGATCGACCATGCCGCAGCCCATGATCTCGAGCCAACCGGCACCCTTGCACATCGAGCAGCCCTTGCCACCGCACAACGTACAACTTACGTCCATCTCAGCCGATGGTTCGGTGAATGGGAAGTAGCTTGGACGAAGACGAATCTGGGTGTTTGGACCGAACATCTCGACAGCGAACTGATGGAGCACCTGCTTGAGGTCGGCGAACGAAACATCCTTGTCGATGTAAAGGCCTTCGACCTGATGGAAGAAGCAGTGTGCACGAGCCGAGATGGCCTCGTTACGATAGACGCGACCTGGACAAACCACACGGATAGGTGGCTTCTGCTGGTTCATCACGCGAACCTGCACCGAAGAGGTGTGGCTGCGCAGTACGACGATTGGGTCCTGCTGCACGAAGAACGTATCCTGCATATCGCGTGCCGGATGATCGTCAGCAAAGTTGAGCGCGCCATAGACGTGCCAGTCATCCTCCACCTCGGGACCCTCGGCAATCGAGAAGCCCATGCGGGCGAAGATGTCAACGATCTCCTGGCGAACAAGGCTCAGGGGGTGACGTGTGCCCACCTCGTCGGGATAGGCAGGACGAGTCAGGTCAATATTCGTATCGATGTGGTCTTCCGACTGATATTCTGCCTTGAGGGCCTCGATCTTCTCGGTAGCAGCAGCCTTCAATGCATTCAGCTTCTGGCCAAGTTCGCGCTTCTGGTCAGCAGCCACATTGCGGAACTCTGCCATCAGGCCGGTGATCTCGCCCTTCTTGCTAAGATACTTGATACGCAGCGCCTCAATGTCTTCTGCGTTGTTTGCCTTCAAGGCCTGAATCTCGGCCATCATGTCGTTAATCTTCTCTATCATATATGCAGTTTTTATATTTTTTCTTGAAAAATGCGCGGCAAAGATAGTTAATTTTTTCCAAATAGTGAAATTTTCACGATATTTTTTGTATTTTTGCAGCGAAAAATCAACGAATCGCCAACATCATGAGCCAAAAGAGCCAACATATATTACAACGCGTCGCCGAATTCATCGAAAAAAAGGGGCTTCTAATGCCTCCCCCTAAGCAGGGGGAACGAGGGGGTCTATATATTGGTCTCAGCGGCGGCCCCGACTCAGTAGCCCTGCTGCACATCCTGCACACATTGGGCTACAAGTGCAAGGCATTGCATTGCAACTTCCATCTGCGCGGAGCCGAATCGGACCGCGACCAGCAGTTCTGCGAAACGCTCTGTGCCTCACTCAGCATTCCCCTAGAGGTTCGCCACTTCGACACCTTTGCCTATATGGAGGAACACCATCTCTCTGTCGAAATGGCAGCACGTGAACTTCGGTACAATTGGTGGCAAAGCCTCACCGATGGTGAGGGGTTAAGAAAGGTTAAGAACAGTTGCTCCCGTTGGTCGCGTCCTGGGGAAGCGAATAGTTCGAAAGGTTGTTTGACGCCCTCGACCCCCTCGAACCTCTCGAACCCTTCGAACCTTTCGAACCCCACAGTTGTGGCCCTCGGTCATCACCAGGACGACAGCATCGAGACGATGCTTATGAACCTGATGCGAGGCACGGGCATCCATGGAATGACAGGCATCGTGGCCCGAAATGAAGCAAGACACATCATCCGTCCCCTCCTCTGCCTCAGTCGGCAGGACATCGTCGATTATTTGAGCGAGAATGGCCTGAGTTACGTCATCGACAGTACCAATGCCGAAAACGAAACGTTGCGCAACCAGATTCGCAACCAGCTCCTCCCCTTGATGGAGCAGATGGTTCCACAGGTGCGACAAGGCATCACTCGCACGATGGAGCACCTGCAGGGCACCGAATGGTTTGCCGATCGCTACCTCGGGCTCTTCGAAGCGCTGACCGAACACCATAGCCAATGGGGCATCGAATGGGACGAACTGAACATCGCCAAGGCGGCACGACAGTTTCCCGAGCATCTCGAAGACTATCTGCACGAATGGACGGCCGAACACACCATCCCTTCGCGCACCCAGGTCGTTCGCACACCCAAACTGCTCTATACGATGCCTTTCGACGAGCAGGAACTGGATAGCCATCGCCCCCAACTCACATTCGAGGAGAAGACACTCGACGCCCCGATGCGACTTGTGCCTCGTCCTTCGTCGCCTTTCGAAAACACTTTCGATGCCGACACCCTCACCCATCCCCTCACGTTGCGCCGATGGAAGGAAGGCGACCGCATTGCCCCATTGGGGATGAAGGGACGGACGCGCCTCATCTCCGACCTGTTCACCGATGCCCACTACAGCCCAATGCAGAAGGCCACAACCTGGCTGCTGTGCGATGCCACGGGCGACATCGTTTGGGCAATCGGGCTGCATATGAACGATCGTCACAAGGTCACCCCTGCGACGAAAAGAATCATTAAAATAAGAGTCACTCCTTCTTGATAATCACCGTACCATTGCAGGCCGACGACACCGCCTTGCGGAATGCAACCCATTGCTCGAAAAGTTCGGCGGAATAGACTCCACTCTTGATCTTGAACGTGGTGACAAGTTTCACTTCGTTGCCTTCCACTTGGCTTTCCAACGTATAACTGCCGAACTCCGACATCACAACTTGTGTTTTCGGAACCGACTCGATGGCATAGCCTTCGGGCAGCACCATGGTGATGCTGTCGGTCGAAGTGTATCCCACATTCTCCAGGTCTATTACGTGAGCCTGTTCCTTCGGATTGCGAAGTGCGGAATACGGATGGATGGAGAACGGGATGAAGATACGCGACCCGCTCACTCGTCCATAGCCTGTGCTCGTGGCCTCCATGTTGAAGAACAGCTGCTTACCTTCCGACTTGATGTTCAGATCGGAGATTGACGCCTTGGGCATTCTGAACGATTCGAGGATGGCCTTGCGCTGTTCGCTTGCACTCATCAGCGCCAATGGCAGGTCGTGTTCGAAGCAACGGTTCTGTTCCACACCCTGCCAGCTTACGGCCGCATTTCCATTTGCCTCGAGGGATATTCGAATCTTATTGCGCTCGGTGTTTTCCTCATCGGGAATGACCGGCACGCGGGTCAGCTTGCCGCCATCGGCAGTGATGAGCAGCGCCTCGTGGCCCGCCCAGTTGGAGGGTCGGTAGTCGAAGGGCACGCGCGGATTGGTGCATTCCACCCAAAGCGTATCGCCCGGCAAAGGCACGTGCGCAACCACGTGGTTGAGTTGGCTGAAACTCGGGAAGTCGGGGAACAGATCCTTGTATTCGGTCGAGATCAGGGCATAATGCGCGGGAATGCCCACTTCGCCAAGCAAGGCGCAGAAGTAGTTGGTCAATGCCTTGCAGTCGCCCATTCCCTTCTTCACCACGTCATCCACGGTCATGGTCTGATAGCCGCCGATACCCAGCTGGATGCTGATATATCGCGTATTTTCGCCCATCAGCTGACGCAGCACGCGCACCTTGCTTCGGTCGGAAGTGCAGGTGTCGGTCAGGGTATGCACCTTCTGCCGGATGGCTTCGGGCAGGATGTCACGCCCCTGCTGGAGGTTATAGACCCATTTGCCGAAGGTTTCCCAGTTGGTCATGTCGCAGGGATAGCCTTCCATCGTGAACGAAAGTGGCGAAAAGACGACGGCGGGCACCTGCTCGTCCAGATCCTGGGCATAGGTGTAGCGCTTCACGGCGGGCAGGTTCTCCAGCTTGAATTCCGTGATCTTCCTGCCCCCTTCCTCACGTGTCACGACTTCGGGTTCGAAGTTGCGTGCATGCCATCGCATGGTATTTTCGGGTGTCGCGATGAAGCAATAGCTCGCCTCGCGCACATCCACCTCATACCTCGCCTGGGGAGCGAACGGAGGATAGGCACGAAGCCCGCCCGTGAACTTCTCCTCCCATTCGTAGGTCACGGTGACGGGATAGGAAATGGGACTGTACTGATAATAGTAGAAGAAGTCGTCCGACTTGAACTCAGTGGAATACTCGCTTCGCGTCAGTTCGCTTTTCTTGATCTTCTTGATGACCTTGCCCTGTGCATCCGCGACCTCTCCGCTGAAGCGGCTCAGGTCATCACCAGGGCCGCACCAGCAGTGGAAGATGGCAAGGTCGTCGCCATGTGCATTGTGAATCACGATCACACGACGCTCGCGCAGGGTAGCAGTCTTGGCACCGGTACATTCGAATTCGGTGTTCGACTCCACGATTGTAGCCACCTGCGCATCAGCATTTTGCGAAATCAGGCATCCGCCCACAAGCAAAGAGAACAGAAGTCTTCTCATAGCTGCTTCTTCAAAACTATCATCTCGCCGAGCTTCAGCTCAGCCGTGGCCCAGAAGTCACGCAGATAGGAATAATTATCGGTGTCGTAGAGCAGGGTCTTGCGACTGAAATTATAGTTGATCACAAGCGTATTGCCCGATTGGCGCACACGCATGCGGGCATTCATATCCTCGTTGGGCATCACCAGCGTGAACGACGAAGGCAGCTCCTCTACCACATAGCCCTCGGGCAGGGTGAGCTGGATGGTGTGACGATTCATCGCATTGTACATGAATTCGACGGGCAGGTCACGCGTTTCGGCCTTGAAGGGGTTGGTCGCATCGATGAAGAGGAACGGGTTGAGGTAGATGTGCTCGTCGTCGGTGTTGAGACTGCGGCTGAACGTGAGGTCCTCCTTCACCTCGTCGCTGTTCGAATCAATACCCTTCAGTTCAAACGAGTCAATCTCGACATTGTTCGAAGTGGCGAAATGCTCGACATAGGCCACACTGTCGGTCACATCACGATAGATGTCACGATAATGACCTGCAGCTACGCCGTGATAGACGGCATTGTAGCTGCCCTGCAGCATTCCGTCGGGAGTGATGGTTGCCTTGGCCGAGGTGATGAACTTGCCGTCGCAGCAGTTGCGCAGATCCACCCAGCTGGCGTTGCCTGCCTTGTTGAGCATTCGTCCGCGGTCTACCAGTTCATTGGCAGTCAGGGTGCCCACAGGATAACCCTTGGCGGCAGCATCGACATAGAACACCGTGCTGTCGGCAGCGTCGGCCACAGCCAGCACCATCGTATTCAGCGCAGCCACACTCGCATGGGCATAGGGCAGACGTCCCTTGGTCCTGCGGCTCAGCACTACGGGGCAGGCTGTGATTCCTGCATCACGCAGCATGCTCATCAGGGCGAAGTTGAGCGTGCAGCTGTTGGCCGTGCCCTCCTTCTGCAGTTTCTTGGGCGAAATACTGTAGAGTCCATAGCTCTGGTCCCAGGTATAATAGGCCAGCAGCAGGTCGCGGAGCTTCTCGGTCTTCTCCCTGGCAGTAAGTCCATCCAGCTTGAGGTCGGCCTGTTCCTTTGCCAGCGGGTTGTCCATGTTGAAGTACTTTCCGAAGTCCTCATCGCCCATCAGCATCTTGTCGACGTCCTCCCACGTGCTTTGGAAGTTCTTGTAGTAGCCGCCGCTGATGCTGATCGAACGCAGGTCGTGCTCCACCTTGGTCATGAAGTCCTCGACGCACCACACGTAGTCGTCGTCCTTGACCGCAGGCAGCTCTCTGCCTTCGAAGTGATGGACGGTGGACGTACAGGTCAGCAGTCCATCGGGCAGAACCACCTTGTAGGTGTCGTCCTTGCGCGAAGCCACGACAGTGGCGCGGCCGCGCATCTCGGTGCTGAAGTTAAACCATTCGGGGATGGTGATGGTGTATTCGGTGAAGAACACGGGCATCTCGCACTGGGCATCCCAGTCGGAGATGGTATAGATGTAGGGGCTCTGTCGCTGGAACTCGTATTCGATCACCGTGCCGACCTTGACATTCGGGATCGAGAACTTCACCTGGCTATAGTACTTGTCCACGCGCTCCTTGCTCTTGAGGTCTCCGGTGAGTTTCGAGCGCACCACCTTGCCGTCCTCCAGGTTGTAGGCCGAACCCTTGACGCCCGAGATGCGGTCGCCGTTCGACGAACCCTGCGGATCGTAGAACACTATCGTCACATCGGCAGCCGAAGCGCCCTCGGGCTTGAGGACCTTCACGCGCTCCTTCACGCGATAGACCACCCAGAAGTCGTCGGCCATGAAATCAAACTGCACGTCGGTATCGCTGTATAGCTTCACAGCCTCCGCGTCGGGATCGGGGGCATAGACGGTCATCGACATTTCTTCGTCGGTAGGCTTGCCGAACTTCTTGTTCACATCCAAAGCCACGACTTCCAATGGCAGGATGAGTGTAAGCAGAATCAAAAGGATTCTGAAAGATGAGTCATTTACTGACATACTACTGAAAAATTTACGTTGATTCGTGATAATTCGTGTTAAAAGAAAAGTAATTATTGTTCAGTTTTCTTGAGCACAATCATTTCGTTGCACTTCGACTCAAGCTTCGACCAGAAGTCGCGTAACGAGGGATAATACTCATTGGGATACAACATGGATTGGCGGTTATAACTGATTTGGATATTGAGTTTCCGGCCTGCCAGACTCGTCATTATGCGGCAGTTCATGCCGCCGTCGGTCATCTTCACCTGGATTGATTGTGGCAATTCCTCAACCTCATAGCCTTCCGGCAAATCAATCTGGATGACGTGGCGTTCACGCACGGCATAAGGGAATTCGACGGGCAGGTCACGCGTTTCGGCCTTGAAAGGTGACTCCATGTCGGCGAACAGGAACGGATTCAGATAGATGTGTTCTCCATCGTTCTCGCAGGAACGTGAGAATCTGATGTTCTCCCTTACCACCGGGCCGTACCCTTTGACATCGCTGACATGGTATTCCTCAATCTCCACCTTATTGCGATTGGCAATCTTCTGGACAAAATCCGTGCTGTCCTTTGTCGTAAAGAAGTTGCGACGGAACACGACCGAGGAATTGTCGTGATAATCCACATCACGTGTCCCCTCCAACCGGCCATCAGCCAATAGCATTCCCCTCGAGAACGAGGAAATCTGACCGGAGCTGACATGAGTCAGGTCAACCCATTCGGCAGAGTTTTCACCACGAATCACGCGGGCTCGCTCCACGAGCAGATTGTCGGGCAGCACACCCACGGGACAACCTGGGGCAGCAGCATCGATATAGAAGGGCTCGCCATCTTCGCCGATCACCTGCAGGCACATCGTGTTGAGCGACTCTCCACTGGGATGCAACTGCGGCAGACGTCCGCGTGTACGACGACTCATCACGACGGGATGTGCCTGGATGTTGGCATCGCGCAGCATGCTCCTCAGGGCAAAGTTCAGCGTGGCACTGTTGGCCGTACGTTCCTTTTGCAGTTTTCGTTCCCCGACGGCAAAGATGCCGAAGTTGCCGTTCCACGCGAAGTTGTTCTTCAGCAGTTCCCGAAGCCGGGCAGTGCGCTCCTTCACCGGGAGGGTGTCGGGCAGATTGAGGGCGGCCTGTTCCTTTGCCAATGGATTGTTCATCTTGTAGAACTTGCCGAAGTCCTCATCCTGCATCAGCACGCTATCGACCTTCTCCCATGTCGTCGTGAAGCTTCTGCGCCCGCTGTTGGGGAATTCTATCCAGTTGAGGTCATGCACCACCTTTGTCAGGAAGTCCTCCACGCAATATACCCAGTCATCATCCTTGACCACGGGCAGGCGGGAGCCGAAGAACTTGTTCACGCCAGCCTGTACCGTAGCCGAACCCTTCGATGTCGCGAATGTGAATGACGTGATGTCAACATCCTGGTCGAGCAGGATGATGCCGCTGTTTTCGACATGGAAATTGAACCAAGCGGGAATCACCAGGGTATATTCGGTGTAGAAGACGGGCATCTTCTGGCTCTGGGCATACCAGTCGCTGATGGTGAAATAATAGTCGCTGTGGCGTTCGTATTCATATTCGATCACCGACCCCACCTTGACATTGGGGATCGAGAATTTCACCTGGCAATACTTTTCGTTGATGCGCTCCTTGCTCTTCAGGTCATTGGTCATCTTCGAGCTCACCACCTTGCCGCCTTCCAGGTTGTACGATGTGGCCTTGATGCGCGACACGCGTTCATCGCGCGTCTCCTTCGCGGGGTCGTAGAAGACAACCTTCACGTCGCCCTGCTCTATGCCTTCCGGCTTAAGGATTTTGATGCGCTCTTTTACCTTATAGACGATTCCGAAATTATCACCCACCTGTTCAAACTTTGCCTCAGTGTGGCTATATAGAATCACGGCCGCAGCTTCGGGATCATCCTCATACGCGGTCATCGACATCTCCTCGTCGGTAGGAGCGCCGAACTTCTTGTTCACGTCCAGGGCCACAACCTCCAGGGATGGGATGAGAAAAGTTAAAAGCAAAAGGAAATACTTCATATTTTCTATATAATAACTCGGCAAAGATAATGACAAATGCCGAATCATGGAATCAAATACATGAGATAATCCTTTTTTCCCAAAAAATCTTCCATCAAATTTGCCGAAATGACACTTGAACCTTGAAATTGGCATAAAATATTGCCGGAAAATTTGGAACGAAATGCATTTGTTCGTATCTTTGCAGCGAATATCCATAAAATTATCTGCTCCGACATGAAAATACGACTCTCTCTCTTGTTCTTCCTTCTGTGCTCCACCCTCTCGGCACAGCGAGCCCTGTTTCCCGACTCGGTAGGAAACATCAGCCCCGTTCCCATCAGGGCAATTGTGGAGACCGATCCCTACCAGCGGCAGTTCTCTCTCTCCTGCACAAGCAAGCTCGACAACAAGCCCCTGGTGCTCACCCCCGACAATGCCATCGGCTACCAGCTTTCCTCACGCGGCATGTACGTCAGCCACACCTTCGAATATGCCGGCGAAACCAAGCACCTCTTCCTGCATCGCGTCGGCACCTATCAGGACAGTCTCTTCTTCTTTGTCTATTACGACGACGAGGCCGCGCGACATCCCATCTATTATGTGCAGAAGAACGGCGAAAAGCAGCTCTACCCGCTCGCCGACGATCCAGCCACGGGCTATGTCTCGCCCCTTCACACCCTGCTGCTCTCCTATCCCATCGCCCAGGACCCCGAGGCACGAGCCTATTTCGACCACCTTCCTCCCACGCCCGAAGCCTTCCAGGATGCCCATCGCCTTGCCCTGTCGGGCTATGCCTCCCACGTGCCTCGCTTCAAGTGGGGCGTGCACCTCGCCCTCCCTTTGACCAAGGTGCTCGCCGAGGGCTACACGATGGACTTCGCCGTGAGCGTCGCGCCAGGCGTCTTTGCCGACATTCCGCTCCTGTTCGGGCTATCCTATCACCCCGAACTCACATTCGAGAAATACGCCGCCAACGGCTCCCTCTCGTCCGAAACGGCGCTCTATAGCGACGTCGCCTACAACGTCACGTCGCTCTCGTTGCCCCAGATGCTTCGCTACACGTCCATCACCCGCCCCTCGCGACTGCTGCCCTATTACGAACTGGGAGCACAGGCTTCCTTCAACCTCAGGCGTTCGATGGACTACAGGTACTTCCATCGCGACCTCCTGAGCTATCTGGACTATCGCCGGAACATCAATTTCCTGAAGGAAGAAGTTGGCGAGGAGTCCGTTCCCGCCATCTCGTTCGCCGTTCTGGCAGGCTTTGGCGTCGAATGGCAGTATTCGCGCTATCATTCCCTCTATTTCTCGGGCCGGTTCATCTGTGAACTGGGCAGCGTCGGCCGCATCGGTGGCATGCTGCAGGTCGCCTATAACCTCTGATCAGCCAACCCTCGAAGAAGAATAAACCATTTTGACAAGGAACATCACTATGAAAACTAATTGGTTTCTCTCACTCCTCGTTCTTTCAGCAGCGCTCCTGACGGGATGTGCCGATGCCGAACTGACCAGTTTCCCGCAGCTCCATATCGCCCTGAAGATGTCGCTCGACGGTGACAATCCGCATTATGAGGTGATTGTCGAAAACGCTTCGGGCATCAGCATCCAGGAAATGGGCATCGTCCAGAGATATCAGGACAAAAATAATCATGAATACCATAGCGCATCGCGCATCGACATCCTCACGATCCATGCCTTCGAGCCCTACACCTACACCGACACGGGCCTGAATGTCTACGCCAACGACGTCATCACCGCCTGCGCCTTCATCAAAACCGAACTCGGCACTTTCCGCAGCGATGAGCAGACCTTGGTCGTCCCAGGCACCAACGTCATCCAGATCGAGTCGGCACGTTTCGACTTCGACGAGCCGACGGGCAACAAGGGTACGCTACGCATCTTCGGCAGTAACTTCTCCACGTCGGGCGGCGCCATCTCAATCAGTGGCACCGAGGGTCTCGCCACCAGCGGAGCAAGGTTGAAATGCTATCACGACAGCATCGTGGCAAGTGGCGTGAAGTGCAACGTCTATGGCACCCACAACCTGAAACTCAGGCAATATGCTGCTTACTACCCCATTGAGGTTAATGTCAAGGGCTTGCAGATCGACGGCATCTCATCGCAGCACATCAATCTCGGCGAGACGTTCACCATCTACTATTCCAACGCCGACCCCGATGGGAAATATTCGTTCTGCTCCGAAAAATGGGTATTCTCCACCTACACGCAAACGATTTACCAGGACAAGGACAGTGCCGTGATGCTTCCTGTCCCCAGTGATCCGGAGCGAATCACCAGTAAGACCTTCCGTATCGAAGGCTACGACGGCAACCGCGGCATCAAGATTCCATCGGAATGTGATTTGACCATTGAGCGTAAACCCTGGGAAAAATGGGGCTCCTGTTACGGGAATTCCAACTGTCGTGTCGGCAATTACATCTGTTCGTCCGATGGAGAGAGGATTTACGGATTCAATCTCGAAACCCTCTGGGTTGACTTCCAGCCAAGGATCAACCCCGCTATCGGCATCGTCGGCTACAGAATGCTGTCTGTTGACGACAGGTACGCCTACATCTGGTACTGGTCCTGGTCCTCCGTCAAAGGCTACCTCCGCCGTTACGACACCCAGGAACGCAAGTGGGAGGACATCACCTCGCTGAAGTGGGAGAAGGACCCCACGCTGACCTATCCTGAGCCGAAGGCGTGGTTCGAGGACGAGAATACGTTCCGTATGTTCTTGATGGACAAGCTCTACACCTACCATCTTGACACCGGCTCCTGGGGCAACACAACGTACATCTCACCGAGCGGCAACAGCGAGGGCTTGAGGCTGACCAGTGATTGCCAGATGTGCGGCACCTACAAGGGCTATGTCTATTTCGGACTATCGGGCAAGGTCTATCGCTATCCTGTGGGGGACCCCTTGGACGTCTCTTACGTCGGCAAGCCCAACCTACCGCTCACCAAGCCTTTCGCCATCCAGAACGACACCTTCTATTTCGAATATCAGTCCTATGATTTTTATTCCAATGATTATTTCGTGTACCTCTATAAGATGCCAATGTCGTCGCTGCTCGACGGCTCCAACCAGATCACCTGCATCGGCAGTCCTGATGGCATCGACTACCGCACGAAAGTGAATCTCCACGAAACGGATACTCATTATCTGGTCACTCTCAATGGAACGGTGAAGGCGATGAAGAAATGAAAAAACAAAAAAGAAAAAAAATTTTTAAATCATATAATAGGCTTTGAACGAAACGTTCAAAGCCTTGATTTTCAACGAGTATATCGAATCTGCATCTTGCTGATTGCTCAAAAAATTTTTTTCTTTTTTTTTTTT
>CACXTQ010000039.1:44375-46932 GCA_902770595.1 uncultured Bacteroidales bacterium
AAACAAAAATAGAAAAAAAAAAATAAAAAAATATTTCGTGGGGATTTAATTACCTTAGATGGGTATTACTGTCTTGTAATTGTCTGATATTCAGAGATTCTAACGAAACGTTATTATCTAAAAATGTAATATATTAAAGGGATAAATATTTTTTTTGGGCAATAATACAGCATTGTAATCGTATAAATTGAGTTTATAATCCACTGATTCCCAGGGCTTGCCCTAAAACAAGGCAAGCCTCCTCTTATCAATATTAATTACTTCGAAGTAAATATTTAGCAAAATAATTGGAGAAAATACTCTCACGGCCGACGGAATGCTTCCTCATTTCGCGCAAGTATCGTGACGGCCGTCAGAGTACGTTATGCTACGAGATGGAGCACTCTCACGGCCGACAAAGTACCTTATGCTGCAGGATGAAGCACTATGACGGGCGACAGAGTACTTGCTACAACTGCAGAAACACTCAGACGGCCGACAGAGTACTTCCGCATTTTGCGCAAGCATCGTGACGGCCGACAGAGTGCGCGATACTACAGGAAAGAGTACTCTCACGGCCGACAGGATACCTAATGCTGCAGGATTGAGCACTATGACGGCCAACAAAGTACATTATACAACTGCGGAAATACTCCGACGGCCGACAGAGTACTTCCGCATTTTGCGCAAGCATCGTGACGGCCGACAGAATACCCGATGCGATTATATATTGATTATTGGAAAAATATGTAAATTTGTTTTTTTGTAAATTTCTTTTTCTTTGGACAGCGATGTATTTATCTTATCTATTTGCTTACTTTTTATGATTAAATTCGCCAATATTACGAATTTTAGGATAAAATCCTATAAAAATCTCTAATAATTGATGTAAATATTTGGTCGGACAAAATAAAAAGACTATTTTTGCAACAAATTTAGGCTAGTATTCATAAAATAAACGAAGATGGCTACAAAAATACAACAGATATTAGAGACTGTGCCCTATGAATCAGTATTGTTTGGTTCGTGGCTTTCAAGTCAAGGATTGGATGCACGTGGTCAATATTCATATATGAAAAGTGGCTGGCTTGATCGCATATCGAAAGGGGTTTATAAGATACATGGAACAGAACCAAGCTTATTTGCTGCTGTATCGTCATACAACACGCAACTTCGTAAGAGTTGTGTTGTAGGTGCATATACAGCTTTGGAACTTCGAGGATACTCCCATTACCTTTCTATGGGTAAACCTATGGCTTATCTATTTACAGACAAGAACAATAAGTTACCTTCTTGGTTGCTAAAAGAGGAGTGGGATATGACCATAAAATATATGACCACTTCTTTCCTAGGTGATGAACCGTCTGGCGTAGAAACCATGACTGTCAATCAACATGATTTGCTTGTCTCATCTCCAGAGCGTGCCATATTAGAGTGCTTGAACTTGCCAGATGCATCGTCTTCTTTGCTTGACATCTATTACATAATGGAGAGCTTGACAACATTACGTCCCAAGTTGGTACAGACATTACTGGAGACATGCACATCTCAGAAAGTAAAACGTCTGTTCCTCTATATGGCAGAAAAGGCTGGCCACGCCTGGTATAAGGCTTTGAAACTTGAAAATGTCAACCTTGGCACATCCAGGTTTATGATAACGTCAACAGGAAAGTACATCAATAAGTATAATATGACAATCTCGAAAGAACTTGCAGAGTATGAATAAGAATTTGACATTATCAATAACTACTATAGGCGATTTGCTCCTTCGCCAAACTATAACGAATGGAGAGGAACCCATCAAGGATGTAAGTCTTTGTGTGCCTATCTATCAACGTCCATATAAGTGGACTGCTCGTAATGCCATACAATTGCTTGATGACATTTTAGATGCGAAGAATAGCAACAAGGAAAAATACAGAGTAGGTACACTTATTCTTCACAAGTCAAAGGATAAGGAACAATATGATATTGTTGATGGTCAGCAACGTACCATAACATTCTCGCTACTTCTGACTGCATTGGGGGAAGAAGGCATCGAGTTCCTGCAGCAGAAAATATATGAAAATACGCACAATAACCATAATATCGCTAACAATTATAATGCACTTTACCGTAGGGTTGGATTAAAGTCGGAAGACAGCGATTCGGCAGCTGAACACCAACGAGAGATGGAGCATCTCAAGGATTACATTGAGAACAGGTGTGAATTGATAGTAGTGATAACCACCGATGTTTCTGAAGCTTTCCAATTCTTTGACTCTCAAAATGCACGAGGTAAGGCTCTATATCCTCATGATTTGTTGAAAGCATACCATCTTCGAGAAATGAGTGACATTAGTGAGGATGAGACAGAAAAGATAGTAAAAGATTGGGAACGGGTTCCACAAAATGGTTTGGCAGATTTCTTCGGCAATTACTTATATCGTATAAAAGAATGGGTGGCAGGTAATAAGGCTGATGTCTTGAATGAACATAACATTCATATGTTTAAAGGTATTACGCGTTCGGCAAGAACACCTTATGCTCAATTCTATAAGAGTGCCTATTGCTATGCAGATATGGTCAACTCTTCTGC
>CACXTQ010000040.1:0-31912 GCA_902770595.1 uncultured Bacteroidales bacterium
GCTACGATTCCCTGTGAAAAGATTGTCAATAAGACAGGTAAGAAGGTTCTTTGCTCACAGACCGGCACAAAGTTTGCTAACATCGGCAAACTCTACATCGGCAGCAATGGCAAACTCTCGACCGAATTGCTCCCCACTGACAAAATGGAATATTGCAGTGCTGCTGTGAAAGCCGTAGTCGATAGTATCAACGAGATCAACGCAGCGCTGACCAACAAGGTTTGTGGCCATGCCGACCAACTTATGACCATCAACGATGCAAATGGAAAGCGACTGGTACGCAGCGGAGAGACCAACCTTGGCAACTTTGTAGCCGATGCATTCCGATGGTATGGAGATGCTCAATTGGCTTTCTCCAACGCAGGCGGCATTCGTCAAAGTCTTCCCAAGGGAGATATCACCTATGGTAATCTGCTTGAGACACAGCCTTTCAGTAACGAGATGTGTGTGATTCGTATTTCGGGCCATCTCCTTTGTGATGTGCTTGAAGTAGGAGCAGAGGCATTGCCAGATGAATCGGGATTCTTCGTACAACCTTCCGGTTTCCGCTACACCATCGACAAGAATGCATTGCCTCGTGTCACAGATGTGCAGGTACTAAACGACAAAGGTGAGTACGAACCCATCGATATGGACAAGGAATATACCCTTGCGACGTTAAACTATAATCTTTCGCAGTACAATGGCCTGATGCTCAACTGCGAACTTATCAAGCAAAACATCGGCCTCGATGTAGAGGCACTTTATAACTACCTGACCAATCCTCTCAAAGGACGAATCGGCTCAGAATATGCCCATCCTCAGGGAAGGATAATCATAAAGTAGATGTTGTGAAGAGTTCGAAATTTCGTTATCGTCATGACGTAATTCCGAAATAACGAAATCTTATGTACTATAATCTAAGTCAAATTTCACAAATCCTGGGTTGCACGCTGCGAGGCAATCGTTTGGCCACAGCCAATACCCAGCCAAAAGTCTCCTTGTTGTTGACCGACAGCCGCAGTCTGTCGTTTGCCGATCATACACTCTTCTTCGCCATCAAGACCACGAAGGGTGATGGACATCGTTATATTCCTCAACTCTACAACCAGGGTGTGAGGGCATTTGTCATCTCTGAAAGTAACGAGGAATTCCGAAATACCTGTCCGGAAGGATGGTTCCTTGTGGTGCCCGACACACTCAATGCATTGCAGAAACTTGCAGCAGCCCATCGACGTCAATTTACCGACATACCGGTCATTGGCATTACCGGCTCAAACGGAAAGACCATCGTCAAGGAATGGCTTTATCAGTTGCTGAGTCCTTACCGCAATATTGTTCGTTCACCGCGTAGTTATAATTCGCAAATCGGTGTACCTTTGAGCGTTTGGCAAATCGACAAGGATTGCGATCTTGCCATTTTCGAAGCGGGAATCAGTCAACCGGGTGAGATGGATAAACTGGAATCCATCATCAAACCAACTATCGGCATCCTTACAAATATCGGCACAGCCCACGATGCAGGTTTTGAGTCGCAACAACAGAAACTCGTCGAGAAACTCTATCTCTTCCGCAACTGTGACGTTATCATCTACAATGCGGATATCCCAGGCATCAGCGATGCCCTTGAGATTGCAGGTGTCGGTGCTCGAAGTATGTCGTGGACACGTCGGCATAAGGATGCGCAGATTACCGTACTGAATGTAGAGCGTACCGAAACCTCAACTAAGGTGAATTACCTTGTACTGGGAATTGAAGGTAGTTTCACCATCCCGATGACCGACGACGCATCGTTCGAGAATGCGATGCAATGTCTCTGCCTGATGGTCTATCTGGCCATTCCTCCGACACAAATTGCCGAACGAATGAGTCTTTTGGCACCACTTGCTATGCGTCTTGAGGTGATGGAGGGCAAAAAGGGTTGCATGATCATCAACGATGTATATAGCAACGACTTGACGTCTCTGCAAGCTGCACTCGAATTCCAGAAACGCCGCAGTGTGCCTTCTTTGACCAATACACTTGTTTTGAGCGATGTGCCGCAAGTGCCTTTGGACGAATCTCATCTTTGTCGGAGGGTGGCTCAACTTTGTCAAATCTATGACATACGCAAACTCATTCTCGTCGGCGCCAGTTCGATGCATTCTAAGCAGATCATGCTCCACGAACTGAATGCTCTTGGCCAGCACATTACTACTTCGTTCTTCGAATCAACCGAAGACCTGCTCGAAAGCGAAACGATTCAGCAGTTCCAGAACGAACTTATTCTTCTCAAGGGAGCTCGTGCCTATCAGTTTGAACGCATCAGCGACGAATTGCAACTTCGTCGTCATGAAACCATACTTGAGGTTGACCTCGATGCCATCGTTCACAACCTGAACAGTTATCGCAGTCATCTCAAGCCCGAGACGAAATTGACGTGCATGGTCAAGGCATTCGGCTACGGTACCGGCAGTTACGAATTGGCAAAGACATTGCAGGATCAGAACGTCAATTACCTGGCTGTGGCTGTTGCAGACGAGGGTGCTGAATTGCGTCGTCAAGGCATCAGCACTCGTATTATGGTGATGAATCCCGAAATGTCGGCGTTCCGCACGATTATCGAGAATCGCCTGGAACCAGAGATTTACAGTTTCCGACTCCTGGATGCTTTCGTCAAGGAGGCACAACGCATGAGTGTGACCAACTATCCCGTGCATATAAAGATTGACTCCGGCATGCATCGCCTGGGCTTCCAATATCCTGAGATGGAGGAACTGATCAACCGTTTCCGTCATCAGAATGCCATTACGATACGTTCCGTTTTCAGCCATTTCGCCACGGCCGACGATCCTGCTCAGGAAGATTTCGTGCACGAACAGAAACGTCGTTTCGACCAATGTGCTGACATGTTGAGAGCTGCCTTCCCCAATAAGATTCTGCGTCATATCTGCAATTCGGCTGGCATTGAGGTTTATCCACAATGGCTGCTCCAGTCAACATGGATCTGCAGCCCGTGGCTACACTTCGAACTACAATTCTGCAAATCAAGGACATCCCAGCCACCGAGACCATCGGCTATATGCGCAACGGCAAACTGAAACGTGATTCTCGTATCGCTATGGTTCCCATTGGTTATGCCGACGGCTATGATCGCCGACTTGGCAATGGCAATAGCGAGATGCTCGTCTATGGTCTGTCTGGTAACAACGAAGGCAAGCTCTGTCCAACCATTGGCAATGTCTGCATGGATGTCACCTTCCTCGATGTGACCGATTGCCCTCAGGCACAAGAGGGGTCACAGGTTGAAGTCTTCGGCAAGAATCTGCCTTTGCAACGAATCAGCGACAAGTTGGGAACAATCACCTATGAGGTGCTTTCTACCGTTTCGTCGCGTGTGAAACGTGTTTACTACAAGGAATAATTAACTCGTTTAGATAATTCAGAAACCTCGTGGTTCGCAAACTATTAGCATTATTAACCTGCATCCTTCTATGTCACGCTATGTCTGCCCAAGACACAGCCGACACGACGTTGATGCGCTATCTGCGAAACGAGGGACTGATATCCTATCCGGCACGCGACATTCGCATCTATACCAATGCGCATGACAAACTCGTGGACCTCTTCCAAGACATCGACAATGCCAAACGCAAGGTGTGGATCGAGTATCTGATTATTGCCAACGACAGCATCGGCAAATTGTGTATGCAGCACCTCGAACAAGCCGCCAAACGTGGTTGCGAGGTTCGCATGATGACCGACGACTATAAGGATTGGGAACGTGGATACGGAATGCGCACCAAAGAGGGTATGGATAGCATTCGCAACCTCGGTATCGATTTCGTTACCTTCGACCGATTCCGTTTTCCATGGTACAACCACATCTGCCGCGATCATCGAAAGATTGTAAATATCGACGACAGTATCGGCTACATTGGCGGCTTCAATATTGCCGACTATTATGTCAATGGTAGTCCTTCCTACGGAGGTTGGCGCGATACCCACATCCGAATCACGGGTGCTGCTGTCGAAGGAATGGCAAAGTATTTCCACCAGCAATACCAATATCGTGGAACGGGAGGCAAAGGCAAGTACACTTTCGCCCGATACCTCTTCGACGAAGATTATCGGAACATTAACGAGCAGACTCCCAAGGTGGTCTATTTCGAAAGGGGTAGGGCCAACAAAAAGAAAAAGGCCGAGGCTCGCAATGCCATCATTGCTGCCTTTGACGCAGCACAAGACACTATCCGTCTCGTCTCGCCGTATCTCTTGCCCACGCATACTGTTCGTCAGGCAATGATTCGAGCCATTGATCGTGGCGTACACGTCGAAGTACTCTTTTCGAAGAAGGGAGATATGGATATGCTGTCCTATGGCAATTTCCACTTTGCCAAAAGGCTTATCCGTCATGGTGCACATGTCTTCCTCTACAAAGGCAGTTTCCATCACAGCAAAATCATGATGATTGACGGGACCGTTTCAATGGTAGGAAGTGTCAACCTGAATTCGCGCTCGCTCAAATGGGACTACGAGGCTGCCTGTTTTGTATTCGACAAAAAGACGACTGCCGAACTCAATCGCATTTTCGAAGTGGACAAGCTGCAATGCGACACCTTCAGCCTCGAATACTACAAGAAGGAATTCCCTCGACAATTCCGACACAAAGGCTGGTGGGTCGATAGGTTCCTGACTCCGTTCTTCTAACTTTCAATTACCTTTTAATAAATCCAACCCATGCTTAACGATTATCTCCTTGGTCTCGACGACCTCAAAACACTGCATCAGTACCTACATGATGTACCTTACGACGTGATTCGCAACAAACTTTATACTTGTTACGATCTGTTCGATGACTTTGATCCCTACGACCCGATGAGTTTCCAACGCTGCCTGGATACTCGTGTCTTTATGCACGTGACGAAGACGGGCAAGCAGTCCACCAGCCGTCGAGAGAATGTAGCACGCGGCATCCACGACACCTGTATCCTGAATGCAATGCAAGCATTCCTTCATGATTATGATCAAGTGCAAGTAGTTGGAGTCATGGGTGGTCACGCTATGCTTCGCACCGATGCGGCATATCATCAGACAGTGATGATCAGTAAGAAACTGACTGAAAATGGATTCCTGATGATCAGTGGAGGTGGCCCAGGTGCAATGGAGGCAACACACCTTGGATCATGGATGGCCGGCAGAACCGACGAGGAAGTCGAAGACGCATTGAAGATATTGGCACCTGCACCAGATTTCAAAAGTCCAGGATGGTTATCAACGGCTTTTGACGTAATCAGCAAGTATCCACAAAGCAATTATAAGAGTCTTTCCATCCCCACATGGTACTACGGACACGAACCTCCGACAATCTTTGCCACGCATATTGCCAAGTTCTTCAACAACAGTATCCGTGAAGATACCATCCTCACAGAAGCATATGGAGGACTCATCTACATGCCAGGTAGTGCCGGCACGTTACAGGAGGTCTTCCAGGAAGCCGTTCAAGATCATTACGTTTCGTTGGGATATGCAAGTCCAATGGTCTTTGTTGGCAGGAAATACTGGACCGAGACTGTACCTGTCTGGCCCTTCATACAATATATGATGGATACAGGACAATACAAGAATCTTGTCCTTGACCTTTGCGACACCGTCGACGAGATTGTTCAGTCAATATTGGATTTCAGATTTTCAAGACCTCCTAAACAATGAAACGATTACTCATCACTATCTTTGCTCTGCTGACATGTTTTATAATGAGGGCGCAGGAGAACCAAACCCTCATGGACAATGCCGAACCGACGAGAATTGATCTTTGGCAGACGGGACATCAGCCCAATTCCCGTTTGCAGGGCGATGCATTACCGACCGATTCCATATCGCGTCAACGCATCTGGCGCTGTGGAGTACCTCGCATCTATGCTTACCAGCCTGTGGTCGAGGAACGTTCAAAGACCGCAGTCATCCTCATTCCTGGAGGAGGTTACATCAAGCAAGCCTATGAGGTGAGTGGCATAACGCTGGCCAAATGGCTCAACAGCATTGGAATCACAGCTTTCGTGCTGCTTCATCGCTTACCCAATCAACCCGAACTCATCGACCCATGGAAGGCTCCTTTGCAGGATGCACAACGAGCCATTCGTTATGTGCGTGCGCATGCAGAAGAATATGGCATTGACCCGAATTGTATTGGTGTAATGGGTACCAGTGCTGGTGGACATTTCTCGGCTTGCGTCAGCACCCTAACAGAAGACTGGTCGGCAATCGGGGATGAATACGACAATGTTCCGTTCCTCCCAAACTTTGCCATTCTCGTAAGCCCCATCATCAACGAGTTGGAAAGCGAAACTGCTGGCAAACGTCTGGATTTGTGCGGAGCTTCGAAGGATGATCCTACATGGTCCAAATTGTTCGCTATCGACAAGAGCGTGTCTTCGGCTAATCCTCCAACGTTGATGATTCATGCTTCCGACGACCCTGCTGTGCCCGTAGTAAATAGCGTAAAGATGTTCCAAGCACTCAAAAGGGCAGGAGTGGAGAAATGTTCTTTGCACATATTCCCATTCGGCAAACATTCCATCGCTATGCGTCATCAGCCAGGAAGCACCGCTCTTTGGCCGGAAATCGCTGAAGAATGGATGAAGGAGATTGGCGTCTTTGAGTAGGAAATATTTCAAAAAATATAAAATGAAAAGAGCAGCCCATTTGAGCTGCTCTAATTTGTTATAGGGTTCCCCATTTACTGGGCTTCTTTCCGAAGAAGACTTCCAACGTACCACCTGCCACAATGTCCTTGTGGTCAATCCATGTTCTGTTCACAGGTATGCCATTAAGCAGTACTTTCTGCACATAGATGTGCTTATCGGAATTCTTATGAGTGATGATGCGGAAGGTCTTTCCATCGCCAACTTGCAGCGTTGCATCTTTCACGATAGCACTTCCTATCTGCCACTTGCCGCCGCACGGCTCCACCTGATAGAGACCAAGGGATGAGAGGATATACCAAGCCGACATCTGACCGACATCCTCGTTTCCGCAAAGCCCTGCCGGCTGGTCGGTATAAAGTTCATTCATAACCTGTCGCACTCGTCGAGCTGTCTTCCAAGGTTGTCCAACATAATTATATAAATAAATAATGTGGTGCGAAGGTTCGTTGCCGTGGGCATATTGTCCGATAAGACCCGTGATGTCGGGATTGGCTTCGGCATTCAGTTCACTCGATGCAAGGAACAGGGAATCAAGACGAAAGATGAAATTTTCCTTGCCGCAGAAACACTCTACAAGACCTGGCACATCGTGCGGCACAAGCCAAGCATATTGCCAAGGATTACCCTCGGTGTAATCGGAAGTCTGATGACACGGATTGAAGCCTTCACGCGAACGGAACTCTCCTTTGTCGTCCAAAGCGCGGAAGAACTGCAGTTGCTTGTCAAACATTTTCTTATAGCCCATACTGCGCTGATGGAAGTGTGCACTATCTTCCTTCATCCCTAATCGGCCCAAAGCCTCTGCACCTGCCCAATCCGCAAGGAAATACTCCATGCTTTTGCCGACGGGTTCCCAATCGTTGTGGTCGTAGGGCACATAGCCTAATTCCTCCATCCAATGCAACGAGCGGTTTTTCATCAGAAGACTCTCCTTGATGGCGCGAGCAGCCATAGTAGTATCAATACCCGGAACATCTTTAAGAATCATATCGGCAAGAACGGGGACAGCTGGGCATCCAACCATACAATAGGTCTCGTTGTTCATCAGGTGCCAAACAGGCAGTTCGCCCTGTTCCTGATAGATATGGAGCATCGTCTGTGCATAATCGGGCAACTTGTCGCGCATGATGAGTGTGGCCAAAGGATGTGCCGAGCGGTAGGTATCCCAAAGCGACCAAGTGGTATAGTTCTGGAAATTACCTTCACGATACGCGTGATAATCGCTGCCCATATAGTCGCCGTTAACATCATTCCAAACCTGAGGAGCCACCATGAAATGGTACATACCCGTATAGAAGATACGCATCTCCTTGAGCGAAGGCATATTGACATCGATTCTTCCCAGTTCCTTGTTCCAAGCCGCATCAGCCGCTTCGCGTACTGACTCAAAGTCCCAGTGATTCAATTCTGCGATTCGGTTATTTCGAGCATTGAAATAACTGGTAGGAGAGAGGGCAACTTTCACGAAGATAGGAGCTGAAAGGTCCGAAGGGATACTTCCGTCCGAAGGATTCATAAGAGTCGAACGGGTGGAAGCTGTTTCATCGAACTTCAATACACCGAACTTGCCATCCCACTGCATTTCCTTGATAGGCGCATTGGTTGTCAATTCGAAATAAATTTCCTGATGGCTTGTCCAGCCATGACTGATACGATATCCCACAAGGGTGTAATCATCCACTTGTTCGATACGTGCCTGAAGCATACGATCACCAACGCCATTCTCAAGGTCAACGATCAAACGACGATCATTCATCTCGTCTTGCCAAGTGAATCGATAAAGCGCCACGCGGGTAGTTGTAGTAACTTCACAATTAATTTTGAAGCGATCCAAGAGGACGCTGTAATAACCAGGGCGTGTTGTCTCGGTTTCATGACGATATGGCGAAGCAATGCCAAGTCGTGACAACTCGACATCACCGACAACAGGCATCAAGGCAACATCACCCAAGTCGCTACATCCTGTTCCGCTCAAATGCAGTTGCGCAAAACCCACAATCGAATCACAACTCTCATGATAGCCAGAGCACCAATCCCAACCCACTTTTGTCTGCGTAGGTCCGGCATTCACCATACCCTGTGGCACATTTGCTCCAAGAAAGACATGTCCATGGTCACCTGTACCTATCGTTGGATCGACATACTGTGTATAGTTTTGGGCAGAAAGGCCTGCGAAAGCAAGCATCAGCGTCAGGGCTGCAAAGTTTCTCATAGGATTTAATTAATAAAGTGTTATATACTCATAAGTGTTTCCCACCTCTTTAAGATATCGCTCGAAGTCATCATGGCTAATCACCACTGTGCCTCGGCAATCGTTGGGGTGAAACGACAGAGAAGTGGCATTCTTCAGGTTTTCATCAAGGAAAAGATGCACATGATGTTCGGTGTCGTTGATTAGGCCAAAAGGAGAAACGCTGCCTGGCTCCAAACCAAGATAGCGCATCATACGCTCGGGCGAAGCAAAGGAGAGTTTGCCACATGAAGGCAGTCCTTTTGAAACAAGTGAAGCCTTGAGACGCGCCTCCAGGTCGTGGATGGCAAGATCATGGTCGCAGTCAAAGCATACCAGATAATGCTTGTTTCCTTTGTGGTTGCGGAAAAAGAGGTTCTTGCAATGTACCGAGCCATCGTCCTTCCACCAGCGACGGGCTTCCTCGATGGTCTTGCCCTCAGGATGATTATAGTTTGTAAAGGGGATATTGTGCTCACGCAGATAGTTCAATACGGTTTCTTCTCGTGTCATGATGTTTGAATTTTTGCAAAGATAAGGAATTAAAATGAAATTCATCCCATTTAAGTTCAAATATTTAATCTTTTAGACGAAATAATTTGGAAAAAAAAGGAATTTGCTATATCTTTGTCGCGAAAATAAACACACTTAAATGTTTGAGATGTCAATGAAAAAGTGTTTGCGTCAAGTCGTTCTAATAGGTTTGCTTTTGATGCTTCTCCCTGGCTTCACCGCTTGTTCCGACAAGTCAAGGAATGAGAAGGGCAAGATAGCCGTGGTCATTTCCACGCTCAATAACCCGTGGTTTGTCGTGCTGGGCGAATCTGCCGTAAAACGTGCTGAGGAACTTGGCTACGAAGCCGTGCTCTTTGATTCGCAAAACAACCCATCGAAGGAACAAGAACATTTCGACAACCTTCTCTCATCAGGTTACAAGGCTGTGCTTTTCAATCCTACCGATGCCGACGGAAGTGCAGTCAATGCCAAGGCAGCAGCTCGTGCTGGAGTGGGCGTTTTCTGCATGGATCGCGAAATCAACGAACCTGGCGCATGCGTGACACAGATCTTATCCGACAACTATTCCGGCTGCATCCAGTTGGGACAATACTTCGTCGAGGTTATGAATGGGCGCGGCAATTATGTCGAGATTCTCGGCATTGTTGGCGACAACAATACCTGGGCACGCAGTCGAGGATTCCATTCGGTGGTCGATTGTTACGAGAATCTCCATATGCTTTCGCAACAGACAGCCGACTTCGATCAGAACAAGGCGATGGAGGTGATGGAGTCAATGATGCAGGCCAATCCGAACATCGACGCCGTCTTCTGTGGCAACGATGCGATGGCGATGGGTGCCTACCAAGCAGTATTGGGTGCAGGAAAGGAAAACCATATCAAGGTCTTCGGGTTCGATGGTGCCGAGGATTGCGTCAATGCGATTCGTGAAGGAAAGGTTGAAGCCACAGGTATGCAGTTCCCCAAGACGATGGCCACAACAGCGGCAGAACTGGCTGACCGATGGTTGAAAGGCGAACGCAATCTTCCCAAGAAACTGCCTGTTGCCGTCGAACTCGTGAATGGAACAAATGTCTCACATTACGGACATTTCGGTCGTCTGGATTAAACGCAATACTATGAAAAAGGTAATCAAATACGTCATCTTCGCCGCTTTGTTCTTCGTGGCTCTTTGGTTCTCGTTCTATACCGAGCCGTTGAGTGTCCGCAAGGAACGCGAAGCTTTGAAACAATATAAACCTGAGCAACTTGTCGAACATTATTGGAGCACAGGATTGCAGGATCTTGAAGCCAACGCTCTCGATGTAGTTTCCTTTGTCAATGCATTACAGACTGATGCTCAATCGCTTCGCGAAAAATCGGGGCGTGTCCTTGGTATCGGTTCGAACGTATGCTATGTGCTCAAAGGCGATGCCGAAAACGTTTGTTTTTCCGACAATGAGTTCCACTTCAAGATGAATGGCATCGATTTTAAGGTTCCGGCAAAATACATTTTCGGCAACACTGCCCGCGATGCCTGCGGATGGTTCAACATCGATGACTTCCAGAACACGATGGACTTCAATGCCGTCTCGGCTTGTATGAACCAGCGCATCAAGGAGCAGGTCATCGGCGACAAGGCACAGCACGCTGCCGATTATACGAAATGTCATTTCTGTGGATCCATTGAGGTCAAACCCGATGCCAAGACAGTCGAACACTTGACGCTTTATCCCTATATCTTCGAACTGCAATGAATCAACCCTTCCTCGAAGCCCGCAACATCACCAAGCGCTTCCCCGGCGTTCTGGCCCTCGACCATGTGAATCTTCGCGTCGTGTCGGGGCAGGTCAATGCGCTGGTAGGGGAGAATGGTGCAGGCAAATCTACCTTGATGAACATCCTTTCGGGTGTCTATCCAGACTATGAGGGCGAAGTGCTGGTCGAAGGCGAGGTACAGCATTTCCAGTCGGTCACCGATGCACAACAAAAGGGTATAGCAATCATCCATCAGGAACTGAATGTGATTCCATACCTCAACGTTGCCGAGAATATGTTCCTTGGACGAGAGCCGCTCAATGTCTTCGGGCTTATCGATAAACGAAGGATGCATCGTGAGGCAAAAGAACTGCTCCAACGCCTGCATTGTGAGGTCGATACACATACTCCGATGATAGACCTTCGAGTGGGCCAACAGCAGATTGTGGAGATTGCCAAGGCATTGTCACTCAAGGCCAAGGTGCTTATTATGGACGAACCCACCTCGTCGCTCTCCGAAGGCGAGACCATCCTGCTTTTTGATCTGATCTGCGAATTGAAGACCCAAGGGGAGGGCATCGTCTATATCTCGCACAAGATGGACGAAATCAAGCAGTTGGCCGACTACGTCACCATCTTGCGCGACGGAAGGTTCATCAAAGAGATACCGATGGCCGAAACATCAATCGACGAGATTGTAAGCATGATGGTTGGACGAGACAAGAAGGATTTCTTCGTCAAGCAGCCTCACAAATGTGGTGACATCGTTCTCGAAACGCGGAATATCTGTCTCAAGGATGCCATCCATCCCGACAAGAACATCTTGACCAACATCAATCTGCACGTTCGAGCAGGGGAGGTGCTGGGCATTTATGGCTTGATGGGTGCCGGTCGTACCGAACTCTTTGAAACCCTTTTCGGCCTCTTTCCGCATGACACTACAGGCGAAGTATGGATGTGTGGCTCGAAGGTTACGATACGGCATCCCGAAGATGCTGTCCGCTGCGGAATGGCCTTGATTCCCGAAGACCGAAAGATTGCCGGACTGGTGCTGGGGATGAATGTCGGACAAAACACTACGCTGGCATCGTTGGCCGAATGCCTTACAATCGGGCTTTTGGATAAGCGCAAGGAAGACAAGGTAGCCGAAAACTTTCGTCAGCGCTTAGGCATCAAGTCCTATTCGCTCGAACAATTGGCAGGTCAACTCAGCGGCGGCAACCAGCAGAAGATTGTGCTGGCAAAATGGCTACTGACAGGTCCTAAGGTGCTCTTCCTCGACGAGCCAACGCGCGGTATCGACATCCTTGCCAAGAACGAGATCTACAAACTCATGGACGAACTGGCAGGGCAGGGGATGGCGCTCATTGTAGTCTCGTCGGAACTTCCCGAAATCATGGCAGTCTCCGATCGTATCATCACCTTGCGCGAAGGAGAAATAGGTGCGGAATTCAGTCGCGATCAATTCTCCGAAGCCTCCATCCTTAAGGCAGCTTTGCCAAGAGAGTAAACCCTTCGAACCTTTCGAACCTTTCAGAATCCTTCGAACCTTTCAGAACCAAAATATATGTCAATCCTCAAACAACCCGTTATCAAGCCGCTCATCGCCCTGTTGCTGATGTGCTTGGCTATGACTTTCCTATCGGAGAACTTCGCCACTTCGGACAATCTGTTCAATGTGCTGCGACAAACCTCTGTCAACCTCTGCATCTCGGTGGGTATGACGCTTGTCATCCTGACGGGAGGCATCGACCTTTCGGTGGGTTCGGTGCTTGCCCTGACGGGTGCCATTGCTGCAGGACTTACACGCGATGGACTTGAACTGACTGGCATAGATACCTTCGTGGGCTTCACATTCTGGGGAGGATGCTTTGCTGCTCTTCTGTTGGGCGCCTTGTTGGGAGGATTCAATGGCTGCCTGGTGACACATTTCAAAGTGCCTGCTTTCGTGGCTACGCTCGGCACGATGACGATTGCACGAGGTCTCACATTGCTCTATACCGGAGGCTTTCCAATCACGAAGTTGGGACATGGTTTCGAAGTAATGGGAACGGGGTGGTTCTTAGGAGTTCCGATGCCTGTTTGGATAGCATTCGCTATTATCCTTTTCTTTGCGTTCTTCATGGCCAAAACACGCACAGGCCGCTATATCTATGCCATTGGTGGCAACGAGAAGGCAAGTCTGTTGAGCGGTATTCGCACGGGCAAGGTCATCCTGTTGGTTTATACATTGGCAGGCATCCTATCGGCGGTGGCAGGTCTGCTCGTCACGGCACGTCTCGACTCGGCACAGCCAAATGCCGGCACGGGGTATGAACTCGATGCCATCGCGGCTGTGGTGATTGGTGGCGCTTCCTTGAGTGGTGGCAAAGGTTCCATTTGGGGAACAGTCGTGGGTGCGCTCATCATCGGTGTGCTCAACAATGGCCTCGTCCTGCTCAATGTCTCTCCCTTCTGGCAACAGGTCATCAAGGGCCTCGTCATCCTCCTTGCGGTAATCATGGATCGATACAGCAATAGAAAATCCTGATTTTCTTTAAGTTTACACAATAAAAGCGCTCTTCGCGCGTTATTATGAGGTAATGACGGAATAACGGAATAACGGAATACCGAAACCCCGAAATACCGAAACCCCGAAATAAATAATCCCCAATTTATAATTTATTATCCCAAATCAAATGAAACAGATTTTCTTTGCAGCAGTTGCTGCGCTGGCTCTCGTTGCATGCTCAGGCGAGAAGTCCAATCCGAACGCTTACACCATCAACGGTATCGTGACGGGTGCTGATGGCGAGACCGTTTATCTCATTGATGGCAGAGATACCCTGGGCGTTGAAACCGTTCAGAATGGCGCCTTTACGTTCAAGGGTGATGTCGAAGCTCCAAAACTTGTACACATCTTCATCAGCCGCCAACTCAACGGCGAGGTCTTCCTCGAGCCAGGTGTCATCTCCTTCAACTTCGAAGATCGTTTGCCTACTGGCACACCGCTTAACGATGCCAACAAGGAACTTAACGACAAGCTGCTGGCTATTGACGAAGCCTCCCGAGCCGAAAATGCCAATGCGGATAGTCTGAATGAAGTTTTTATGGCTGTTCTCAACGAAGCTGGTGTAGAGCATGCCGGCGATGCCTTGGGTCTCGATATCTTCAAGGCTCTGGCTATGATGAAGCCATTGGCTGAAATCGACAGCGTTATGAAGCTTTATCCTTCCTATGCCGCAGATCCAACTCTTCAGGATATTCTCGAGTCCAAGAAGGTGATGGAGGCAACGGGTGCCGGCAATCCTTACATCGATGTAGTGGGTGTAGATGCCACTACTGGCAAAGAGTTCAAACTCTCGGACGTTGTAGCCAAGGGCAAACCCGTCATCGTTGACTTCTGGGCATCGTGGTGCGGTCCTTGCCGTGCTGAGATCAACAACTACCTTTCGAAATATGCCAAGGAGTACAAGAACAAAGTGAACTTCGTGGGCATCGCTGTTTGGGAAAACGGCATCGACGACACCAAGAAGGCCATGGGTGAACTTCCTATCTCCTGGCCAGTGCTCTATGCTGGTGGTCGTGGTGCTGACTCTCCAACCGAAGGCTATGGCATCAAGGGCATCCCACACATCATGCTCATCGCTCCCGATGGCACCATCCTCGCTCGCGACATCCGCGGCACTGCCATCAAGGAGGCCATCGACAATGCGCTTGCCAAGAAATAAACGACGCAGCATCTAAAAGCTTTTACGAATCATTTATCCCGTTCGGTTCCTTTTCGAACGGGATTTTTTAGTTCATATCATCAAAAATTTGCCATCCAAACCTGGCAAAACATTAGACAAACTAAGAAATTTAGTTGAAAAACGAATTATTAACTAAAAATATTCGTTCAAAACTAAATAATTTAGTTCATTTGCATCGTCAAACAGAAAGAAACAAGGGTTTCCTTGTCAAACAGAACGAAACAAAGGTTTCCTTGTCAAACCGCATAAAAAACGAGCAATATGAAACAAGAACTCACGGCAAAAGAAGAAGAGGCTATGAACATCTTCTGGCAGCATGGTCCTCAATTCGTCAAAGAGATGATCGCCTTCTACGACGATCCGAAACCGCATATCAATACGCTATCGACAGTAGTGCGCACGCTCGAAGAGAAAGGTTATGTGAGCCACAAGAGCATCGGCACGTCCTATCAGTACTATGCCGTTGTCAGCGACGAGCAATACCACAAGCGCACCCTCACATCGGTCATCAGCCGTTACTTCCGCGGTTCATACGTCAATGCCATCTCCGCGCTGGTCAACGAAGAGAAGGTCTCGGTCGAGGAACTCAAGGAACTGATCGAACAAGTGGAAAAGGGGAAACAATAAATAATGAACCTATGGGCACCTTCTTTGCATACATCCTCAAGACGGCGATGTTTCTGATCGTCTATTATCTGTTCTACAAGCTGCTGATGAGCCGCGAGACGTTCCATCGCTTCAATCGTGTGGCATTGGTGAGCCTGCTTGTGCTCAGCTTTGTGCTCCCCATGTGCGAATCTCTGGTAAAAGGTACGGGTACGGGCGAAGGACTCGTTGCCCTCGAAGGGATGCTGATGATGGCAACAGGGGTCGAAGATGCCGAAGCCACACAGATTCCCACTTCGCACATCCTGCTCGGAGCCTTGATGCTCATCTATCTACTGGGTGTGGTCGCATTCACGCTGCGAAGCCTCATCTCGTATATCAGCCTTGCCAAACAATTGCGGAAAGGGGAGAGGCAAACGCTCAACGATGGCTCTATCCTCTGCCTTCACGAAGAACAGATAGCGCCCTTCAGCTGGATGCATTACATCGTGGCCAGTCGCAAGGACATCGAGGAGAGCGGCGTTGCCATCCTCTGCCACGAGCTCGGACACATCCACAACCATCACACCTTCGACCTCATTCTCACCGAAGTCGCCCTCATCCTGCAATGGTTCAATCCCGCCATCTGGCTCATGCGCCGCGAGCTGCAAACCATCCACGAATACGAAGCCGATGAAGCTGTGCTTGACTATGGCATTGACGCGAAATCCTATCAATTACTACTCATAAAAAAAGCTGCTGGTAGCCGACTGCAATCAATTACCAACAGCTTGCACCAAAGTTCAATTAAAAAACGTATCACGATGATGCTTAAACGAAAATCAAATCCGTGGGCACGAGCCAAGTATCTGCTTGCTGTGCCAGTGGCTGCCCTCAGTGTAGCCGTGTTGTCAACACCTCAGGCCTCGGCGCTCTCCAATGAGATTTCCGAGTGCAAAGTTAGCGAGTTTTTCGCAAACCACCAAATTTCGGACCAAAAAAATACACCGAAAATTGAAATTCGAACCGTTTCGGGTACAGCGGAGATAGACAAGGACGTCATTTTCTTCGTGGATGGCAAACGGGTGTCGAGCATCGACGACATCAATCCCGAGAACATCGACCACATGGAAGTGCTCAAAGACAAGGATGCAATGGCCAAATTTGGTATCACCGATGCCAGGGGAGTCATCCTGATCACTACCAAATCGTCGGGCCAAACGATTCATCTTAAGCTTGATTCCGTACCTTCAGCAAAGGGCGAATTCAAACCTTCGGCAGAGGACGAATTCCATCCTGCTGTAATCATAGTCGATCCAGCGCTCCCTATGGTTGAAGATATGCCCGAATATCCCGGTGGTATGGAGGCAATGATGAAGTTCGTGGCCGAGAACCTCAAGTATCCTGAGCAGATGCAGAAGGAAAAGGTGGAGGGCCGTGTGCTCCTGTCGTTCGTGGTCGAAAAGGACGGTTCGGTGACGAATATCGAAGAGGTCAAGTCGCCCCATCCTGTCCTCACCGAAGAGGCAATCCGCGTGGTCAAACTGATGCCGAAATGGAAGCCGGGCAAGCAGGATGGCAAGGAGGTTCGCGTGCAGTTCAACCTGCCGATCACCTTCAGGCTGAACTAACACAAGGTATCGAAACAAGACGAAATGTTAAAAATCGAACGGGGGCTTAAAATTTCCCCCGTTTTCTTTGTTTATAAAAAAAATAGGTAGTATCTTTGCGGCGCTTTTACAATCATTATATAACACGAATTATCATAAATTTACATAAATTATTTTGTAATGCTCTTTTTGATGAAAGAAGACTTGCCGAAAAATTCACGTTAATTCGCGATAATTCGTGTTAAAACAAAACAAACTACTTTTACCAAAAAAATGAAACTAACCATTCTTGCAGCCCTCGCTGCATCACTTACTGTTGGCACGCTCTCTGCCCAAACCATCGACCAGGCTTCCCGCCGTTGGGACGCTGGCAAACTCGCGTGGGATGAGTTCCTGGGAGAAAGCAAAAGCGACACAACCATCAACCGATTCGCATATAACGTCAAACTGGGCCGAGCCACCGAAAAGATAGGCAACACTACCTATATCTATTCGAAGTTCACTCCCTACTTCGACCAGACGGAATCGTGGACCCACCCGAGGTTCAAGAACGATGCGATGTTGCAGTACAACCAGATTATGTTCGATATGCTCGAGCTCTACGCCCGTCGCGCCACCATCGACTACAACCGTGAAAGCGGCGAATACTCCGACGAACAGATCCGCTCGTTCTACAAACGTCAGTTCGACAAGCAGGTACACGAACTTGACGAAGCCTCTCGGCGCGGAACCGATGCCGACCAGCTGCCCTTCTTTGCCACCGGCGTTGCCCTCGACCTTGAGCGCACCCACTTCAATCCCGCTGCCGTGGTCGAAGATCAGCCCATCGATTACTTCGGTGAATTCTATGCAGGCGTAAACGGTCATTTCCCGATTTCCGACTACTACAATCAAAGCATCGGCTTCAACCTGGGATTCGGATTTGGCTGGAAGCGCCACCTTTGGAGCATGGACATGTCACTCGGTTTCAGCGGCAAGGCAAAGGCGGATTTCGACACTCGAAACGGATGGATCTACGAAAATGAACATCTCAACGTCTATCAAGTCTATGGCACCTATGCCTATTGTGCTGCCCGCAACAAGAAGTACCAGAGCTTCCCCTTCGTCGGTCTTGGAGCGAGCGGAATAACCCATCCACTGGGAGATCGTGACTTGAAGGACCCCGAGAAGGATGGCTTTTCGGTATGTGCAGGTATGATGTTCGACGTCTTCCTCATTCGTCGCATCACCATCCATCCCAACTGGGGAAGTCTGGCCGATGGCACCTATCAGGCCATTCGCATCAGGCCTTATTTCAGCCTCACGCAATTCAATCATCTCGGTTGGACTCCCGCTATCAATCTCTCCATCTCCTACAACTGGGGAGGAATGTCGTGGAGCCGCAAGCACTTCAGGGCAGATGAGGTCAAGTCAACCATTCACGAATATTGATTCACGATTTTTCCTGTATTTCATAACATAAGTGGTCGCATGGCTCAAAATTATCAAAAAATTTAATCAAAAAATTATAAGAAAGACGGGACGGTTTGTTTTGATGCAGACATTCATCTTTTGATAATTTTATAAACAATTTTCTTATAATTTTGAGCGAAGCGACCCCTAAAAAACCGTTGCTATAGAAGCAAAAACAGCCCGACTGCTACCGATTTTGATGTAGCAGCCGGGCTTCTTATTTAGCTGACCTTGACGTATTTGCCAGGCTTTTCCGTGGCCCTGATGATGCCATACTTCAGCTAGCGGCGACGCATCGAACGTGCAGCCTCCTTGTTGCCATCTTTGCTCTTGATGAGGTCGGCATCGGTGAACTCCTGAGGCAGCTGGTCGTAGATGCTGTCGTTCGACCTGCGGCAGGACGATTGCACGACGTGATCCTCGGAAGCACGGGCACGTTCAAGACGCGAGCGGAAGTAGAGGAGGACCTGTTCGTGCAGGTAGTCACAGAGGCAATCCATCATCGTGCACTATCTTCCGATGATAGGCATGGGGCCGTTTGTCTGTAAGATACATTAATATATGAATGATTGAATGTTAGTAAAAGATTGCACTATCTCGGCCGACAGAGTACTTCCGCGTTCAGAGATTGTACTACAACGGCCGACAGAGTACTTCCGCATTCCGAGAGTGTACTATCACGGCCGACAGAGTACTTCCGCACTCCGAGATTGTACTACTTGTTACGGAGTGGAACATTCCCTTTTCCGAGATTGTACTACAACGGCCGACAGAGTACTTCCGCATTCTGAGATTGTACTACAACGGCCGACACAGTACTTCCGCATTCTGAGATTGTACTACTTCGGCCCACATAGTACTTCCGCATTCCGAGATTGTACTACAACGGCCGACAGAGTACTTCCGCGTTCGGAGCGTGTACTACAACGGCCGACAGAGTACTTCCGCGTTCCGAGAGTGTACTTTGATTTCGAAAAGCGCCGCAAAGTTACTCACTCTGCGCAATATTTCCAAATCTAAAAGCCATTTTCTATTCATCGAAGAAAAAATTGCGGTTTTTTCTTTAAACTATCGTCATTGAAATGGTCTTAAAACTGAAAACAAATCAACAAAACTATGAAAACAGCGCATTTACTGGTCTTCTCTTTATTCTTATTGAGTTCCTCTCTTTCTGCACAGGACGAAGTGCAGGAGCGTTTTTCCTTGCAAAACAGAATAATGCCGCAGGAAAAGGTGCACATAATGACCGACCGCAACCTTTATGTGGGCGGCGACACCATCTGGCTGCGTCCCTTCATCGTCGATGGCCTCACAATGAAGCCCGCCCTTTTCAGCCGTTTCCTCTACGTCGAACTTTTGAGCCAAACCGACAGCCTCGTCTATCGCGCAAAGCTCCATATGCAGCCCGAACGTGACGTCTTAACCATGCGCGGCTACGTTCCTCTCGACCCGACGCTGCCCTCGGGCATATACACCCTCGTCGGCTACACGCGATGGATGCTCAACGCCGGCGAACAATACTTCTTCAAGCGCAACGTGCAGGTGGTCAATGCTCGTGAACTCAACAGCGGTGCTTACCCGATGCTGCTGACGCAAACGACCCAGGAGGATGCCTATCACCCCATCGACCGCACTTCGCTGCTCAAGGCCGACCACAACCCGCGCGTCTATCATCCCGAAATCAAGACCGACAAGGACAGCTACAGCCAGCGCACCTTTGTGGAAGTGAGTTTCCGCGCTCCCGCCAACACCGTCCTCGCCGCTTCGGTAACCGACGATGCAGCCGCACCCATCGACCCGACCAATGCCATCCAATATGAACTCTTCGGACAACCTTTCCTCCACAGCATCAAGGACATGGAGAAAGGCAAATTGCGCTATCCGACATACCTTCCCGAGGAATTTGAAATCATCACCGGATGTGTCCGTAGCTCTATGCGTGGACGACTTTTATCGGGCGTCGAGGTAAGCCTGATCGCCCCGACACAAGGCTATGTGGATGAGCAGGTCTCCGACGAACGCGGTATGTTCACCTTCGATGGCTTTGACCTGCCCGATGGCACAAGGTTCTTCCTTCGTTCGCACGACGAGGCAGGCAAGGATGTGGGTGAAATAGAGCTGCTTCCCGAACTTTTCGCCAAGGATGTTCACCACCTCGAAGCCAACGCAGCCGAGGTCGAAAGCCAGGCGTTCTACGACAACCTCATCACCCGAATGAAGTACAACAACGGCCAATGGGAGATTCTGCTCAACGAAATCGATGTGGTAGGCCGTACACGCGAACAACTTGACCCCGCAGGACAAAATGCCCTCGCTCGCCTCGACCACAGCAAGGTGACCGAATACAAGGACTACACCTTCGAAACGCTGCTCAATGCCATCCCAGGTGTCACCGTACGCGACAACCATCCGCACTTCCGCAACCGACCCTTGCTGATAATGATTGACGGTGGACTCCTCCAGCCACCTTTCGGTATGAAGATGACCGAATACCTCAACCAGATCTGCCCACCTTATTTCGTTGATTACATGGATGTGGTGAACACGAACATGCTAGCTACCGTCCCGAGAGTAATCGGCCCCTTCGGAGGTGCAGCGGGAGGGCAGGACAGGTATCTGCGCACCAACAGCTACTGCCTCCGCATCTTCACCCTGAAGGAGATACCCAATGTCGGCAAGGAATCACTCGTCAAGGAAGTCACGCCCCTCGGACATCAGCATCCGTGCACGTTCAACAACGGCGTCTATCAAGGCCCCACCACACCCAATGGCACCGACCAGCGACCCACGCTCTACTGGAATCCCAACCTCGTGGTCAATGCCGATGGCCAATGCACCTTCCGCTTCTGGACAAACGATGCACAAGGCTCCACCTGCACCATCCGCATCGAAGGCGTTTCGGACGATGGCAACATCATCTCCACTTCGAAGACGATTCGAATCGAATGAATTATACACAGCAATGCCGGCCCTACAAGAGTCGGCATTGTCATTATCATCATTGTTCGTTATCATTCCTAGTCAGCAATCTTAATCCCTCTTAATACTTCAGAACTACTCTAATACCCAGGGTTCTGCAGCAGATTCGGGTTGAGTATGAGTACGTCGCCAGGGATGGGGAAGACGGTGGTGAAACCCTTAGGGTCGTCGATGGCGTTGACGCGGGTGTCGTAGTGGGAGGTGAACTTGCGGAAGCGGATGAGATCGTTGCGGCGCCAGCCTTCCCACATCAGTTCGAGCAGGCGTTCGGTGAGCAGGTTGTCGAGGGTGGCTTCGCGCTTTTCGACATAGACACGTTCGCGTATCATGTTCATTTCACCCTGGCCGCTCTCGCCGTTGCGCACCTTGGCTTCGGCTTTCATCAGAATCACGTCGGCATAGCGGAAAAGGACGATGTCGTTGTTCTGCAGCGTGCCGTCGTTGTAGGCTGTGTAGTCGGCTTCGTACTTCGCCATGCGTGCCCCACCATTGCGTTCGAACGGCGAACCAGTAAGGTCCTCTTCCACTTCGAGAGGATGATAGACGAGAGGATTGCCATAGCCGTCATCGACCTGCTTGTCGTTGACATACACCGTGTCGGCGAAGAAATTATAGTAGTAGCGGGAATCCACTTTCGAATAGTCACGCTTCTCAGGGTTGTCGGCATAGATGCCGTAGGCGTGCATCGTGCTGATGGTGGCGCAGGTTCCATTCTCTGTACCCCATCCGAGGGCACTTCCGTGGGCGCAGTGAATGCTTCGGAAAATGTATTGGAAGCAGTTGTTGTAGAGCGTATTGTCCATCGGGATGACGAAGATGTTCTCATGCGACATCTCGTTGTGGATAGCGAAGTTCTGCGCATAGTCCTCTTCGAGGTAATAATCCATGCCAAGGTCATCGATGGCTTCGCAATAGGCAATGGTCGTCTGCCAGGCATTGAGGGACTCCCCATCGACATCGAAGAAGATGTTCTTGCCGTCGGGTTGGTCTTCGTCCGTCCAGTTGTCGTCGCTATAGATCTCGGCATTGATTGCCAGTTTGGCCAGAAGGAAATAGGCGACAGGGCGTGTGAAGCGTCCGTAGTAGTTGCCAAGCCAGTTGCTTCGCTCGCGCTCCAGGTGGGGTGCTACCTCCTGAAGCTCGTTGAAGATGAAGCGATAGACGGTGCTGCGTTTGCTCTGCACGATGTTCGCGAGCGATTCGTTGTAGTCGGTCACCAGGGGGATGTTGCCGAACATGTCCATCGCATAGAAATAGAACATGGCACGCAGTCCGCGCACCTCTGCCGTGTAGGCCTGATACTGCTCGTTGGTCAATACAAGACGGAATCGATAGCGGTCGATGAAGTAGAGCGAACGATTGCAGCGAGCGATGACCTCATAAAGGTACTTCCACGTGCTGCTCAGCTCGCCGTCCGAAGCCGTCCACTTGTGGTTGTAGAGGCGGTTCCAGAAGCCGCCATCGTCCCAGTCGGCGCCGCGCACGGGCATCATCTGCTCGTCGGTGGTTATGGAGTTCCAGTCATAGACACCGCGAATGGTTCCCTGCAAGCCGTGGCTGGGCGTGCTGCCACCTATATAATTATAGAGGTCGCCCACCAGGTCGCGTTCGATTTCGGCAGCCGAGGTGTAGGCTTCGTCTTCTCCGATCTGTCCCTTGTGATACTCTTCGAGGCAGGAGCTGAAGGTCAAGCCTGCCAGTAGTGTTCCGAACAATAGAATATTTTTTTTCATACTGATAACGAGCTAATTTAGAACTGAATGCTGAAGGCGATACTGTAGGAACGGAAGGGAGGATAGCTGTACTTGTCGTCGATGCCCATTGTGCCGTTCACAGCGAAGCTGTTGATCATTGGAGTGAGGCCGCTGTAGCCGGTGATGGTGGCAAGGTTGTTAATCGAGAACGACAGGCGCATCGAATTTATCTGGTCAGTCAAGAGGTCGATCGGGATGTTCCAACCCACAGTCAGGTAGTCGAAGTTGAGGTAGTCGCCCGATTCGAGCCAGTAGTCGGTGGCCGTCTGATCGTCGATGTTCTTGGCAGGCGCATCCTTCATGACGTTGTAGTCGGGGAAGCCGCCCATGTTCATGTACGAAAGGCTTGTGCCGTTATAAATCTTGTGTCCGAATGCACCATTCATCTGAAGGGAAACGTCGAAGTCGCGGTAGCGGAAGCTGAAGTTCGACCCCAACGTCCACTTGGGCGTTGCCTGTCCTGCGATGTATCGGTCGCCACCGTCCTCGATGTTGATGAGTCCGTTGCCGTCTATGTCCTCGATGGCGTAGTAGTTGGTACCATCTTCCCAGGTCTCGATGCCCGTGCAATGAGGCAGGTAGAACACGCCCAGGGGTTGTCCGACAATCTGATAGACAATCTTGTTGTTGCCGCCGTGGAATCCTGCACCGTTGAGTGAGGCAATGGGAGCCATGTCAGGCGCAGTGAAATAGGTGCCGTTATAGTTGCCGCTCAGCGAGATAAGCTTGTTCTTCTGATAGGAGAGGTTCACGTTGATGTTCAAGTCATAGTCGCGCTTGTGGATAGGTGAATAGCCAATGCCTAGCTCGAAGCCTTGGTTGCTCATGCTGCCCAGGTTGGCCAGCATCTTGTCGAAAGTGTAGGGCGGCACGGGTACGTCGTAGAGGTAGAGCATGTCGCGCGTCTTTGAATAATAGTATTCGGCCGTCATTACCACTAGATTGTCGAAGAAGCCCATGTCGGTGCCTATGTTGAACGAGCTGCGACGTTCCCAATGCAGGTCGGGGTTGGGGTTCGTTTGGATGGTGTAGGTAACCGTAGCATTGCCGTACCAGGGTACAAGGCCGGTGGGCTGGAGTAGGGCGAGCGTATTGTAGGCGGTGATGCCACCGAGGTTGCCCGAGACACCCGAACCTGTGCGCAGCTTCAGCTGACTGAGCCAGTCGAAGTCTTCGAGAAAGGCCTCCTTGCGCAGGTCCCACGTGGCTGAAACTGATGGGAATAGGCCCCACTTGTGATCGTCGGCAAACATCGAGCTGCCATCGGCGCGGGCATTGATGGTGATCGTATAGCGGTCCTTCAGCTTGTACTCGACCTGTGCAAGGAATGAGAGCAGGGCATTGTTGGTGTAGTCGCTGCCTGTGGCTCCGTAGTGGTGCATGCTGCCGGCTGCCAGGTCATTGAAAGACACGGAGTTGTGGTTTAGGCCACGTACCGTGACATTGAAGCCCGTCTGGGTGGTTGACTGGTATTCACTCATGAGCTTCACGTCGAGGTGATGGATGTCCCATTCGTGACACCAGTTTCCCGATAGATTGGCGAGCCAGGATTCGGTCTTGGTTTCGGCACGGTCGGCCTGTCCGTGTGCCCAAACTGTGGTTGGCTTGAACTGGGCATTCTCGAATGAGTTGAATGAATACGAACCGAAGGCTTCGAGGTTCACTTCGGAGTTGATGCGATAGGAGAGTTTGAGGTGCGTGTTGAAGTTCAGTATCTTATCTTTGTCCTCCTCATCGAGCAGGGCAAGTGGGTTGTTTGTCTGCGAGGCATTGGTATTCTTGTCCCAGCCGCCGCTGCTGTTCCGGCCGTTCGGGAATGTCGGGTTCTGTGTGGCAGCCGAATAGAAGAGTTTCTGTTCGTCGAAGATTTCATCGTTGCGCTGGCTGCTGCCCACCACGCCTAGGTCGATGGTCATCAGGTCGTCGAAGGCCTTCTGCGTCACGTCCACCTTGGCGGCAAAGCTGCGGTAGCCGTTGTTGCGGATAACCGTGTTTTCGCCCATGTAGGCCAAAGAGGCGCGGTACTGCTGCTTGTCGCTGCCGCCACTGAAGGCAATGTGGTGGTTCTGTACGAAGCCCGTGCGCCGCAGGCTCTTCTGGAAGTCGGTGTCGTGACCGCCATCGACATACATTTTCTTCAGCAGCCGGGCGGTTGCCACATAGGTTGGGCCGTCGAGCATCTCGATTTGGCGGTAGGCAGCTTCAATGCCTATGTTGCCGTCATAAGAGATGTGGAACTGCGAGCCTTGCCCCTTCTTCGTGGTCACCTGGATGACGCCCGAAGCACCCCGTGAGCCATAGGGTGCCGTTTCGGCTGCATTTTTCAAGATGGTGAAGCTTTCGATGTCGGCAGGGTAGATGCCGGTGAGCGTCGAAAGATCGCTATAGACGCCGTCGATGATGACTAAAGGTTCGTTGCCGCCTGTCAATGAGGTGGTACCGCGCAGACGAACGCTGCTCAGCATGGCCATGCGGTCACCTCCGCTAGATTGTACGTTCAGGCCGGCTGCCTGTCCAGTAAGGGCTTGTAGCGAGTTGGTCATCAAGCCTCTATTTAATCGGCTTTTGTCAATGACCACCGTCGAGCCGCTCGGCTTCAGCTGGATACTGTCGTTTGTCACCTTGAAGTGGCGCGATTGTGCATTCGCCACCGAACCAAGCGCCAGTAGCGAAACGATGATTGCCGGGAGTTCCGGCCTTCTTTTTCTGCCCATAGTGTTTAAGGTAATTTATAAATATTTCAATTTTGATAAATTTCAACTGCAAAGATACACACTCTGCAGAACATTTCCAAATTTCATGCCGTTTTTTTGCATCTTGAGGCATTTTTTATGGAGTTTATTGTTGTTTGCATGATTAATTTGGAGTTAGCTGGAGTTTTTTTGAAGTTAATGGAAGTTTTCGGACGATGGCAACATCATCTCCTCTTCGAAGACGATCCGAATCGAATGAGTTTCGAACAGAATGATTTTTGAATAGAACGAAACAAACATCCATACACAACAATGCCGGCTCTCTAGGAGTCGGCATTGTCATTATCATCATTGTTCGCTTTCGGTACTTGTAGTAAGCTTCGTGGTCTTTCCCTTGTCGGAAGCCTTCTGGAATGCAGCATAATCCTTTTCAAGCCTATCAGTCAGCTTCTTAGGGTCTTTGTTGAAAAGATTGATATACTCCTCGAATGCCTCCACTTCGCCTGTCAGCTCCTTGTTTGCCGAATAATAGTTGACCATATCAATGATGGCACTCATATATTGTTCGAGGGGATCGACCGGCTCGTGCGTCAATGCAAATTTGGTGCAGGCAGCCATATAGGCAATCATATATACTGCATTCTTTGGTTCGTTGACCCACTTTACCTCTGCTTCTCCAAAAATCATATCCACATCGGGCGACGCCAACGACCAGGATTGGATGTATTGAGCAGCTTGCCCCATCTTATCGGCATTCAGGTAATGATTGAGGTAATAAAGGCTGCAATAGTAGGCATCCTCGTTATGCTCGCGACATTTTTCGGCAGTCTTGAATTCCACCAATGGCGGCACAAAGCCATGTTCCATCTCGTCTTTCAACTGAGCCTCCAGCGCCTCCATTTCTTCCACCTTGGCCGTATTATCCACTTCGTCATAATACATCTTCATGTATTTCAACTCATTGAGATAATGATCGGAATGCACACCCTCATCATTCTCAATCAGAGTCAGCGCATGTTCCTGCAGAGCTACAGCCTCAGCGAATTTGTCCAAACTGTACTTGATTTCAGCCGCATGGGCCAAAGTGCCACCCATATGACGATCGTTGGTGAAATACTTGTAGTAGATTTTCACCGCCTCATCGCTGTACTTCTCGGCATTCGCCAAATCATCAACACTCGAATAATAGAGTGAAACATTGTCGAGCAGGTTGGCATAATAGACATTATCCTTGCTGTAATGATTGCCATAGATTTCAGCAGCCTTAAGCCCCGTCTCAAGCGCCTTCTTGTAAGCCTTCTGACGGAAATAGCAGCGGCTGATAACCGCCAGATCATCGACGTAAAGTGAGTCGTTTTCACCATATTCCTTTTGGATAAGACTCAGTTGCTGCTGAAAGGTTGTCAGCGCTTCATCGTACTGCTGATTATTAAACTGCATGATGCCGATGCTGTCAAGCTCAGCAATTCGTTCCTTGTTTTCCTGCGACCATGCCACGGCAGTCATAGCCAGCAGCATTAGAGTAATCAAAGTCTTCTTCATAGTTGTTTATGTTTTAATGTCGCAAAGATAAGACTTTTTTTCATCGGCTCCAAATTATTTCGGTAAAAAATAGCACCTTATCGACAGAATACATATTTTCACCGACGAACTTACGTCCCTCCGTTGTATATAGTCGCATTTTTATACTTTTGTCGGTAATTCTGAAAAAAGTTGTCCTAAAATTTGGCCATGCCAACTTTTGTCGTTATCTTTGCGCAGGAATTATTAGACATAGAAGTTAGCATTAGTATGTTTTCCATCTCCAACCTCATTTTCATCTTCATCATTATTTTTGTGCCGAGCTACATCGCTTACAGCATTTTTTCTCGTGTCCATTCGCAAAAGAAAATGATGAAGGGGATAGGTGTCAAAAACGGGCGTGTTTCGGGCGTCGATACGTCTTGTGCCGACAGCATACGGCTATGCCTCCCGTTGCACAGATTCTCGAGAATGTTTTTCGAATGGCTATTGTTATGCCTTATCTATTTGGTAATTTGCATCCATGATATTATCACTTCTCCTATGGATGACTATCAAAGCAATATGATTTTAATTTGCTGTTTACTTTACTTTATCTATGCCTGTATCACCAACATCATCAATTCTCCCAAAATCTGGTTTGACAAGGATGGTATGCATACAAAAGACAGGATACCCGAAAACAAGGATTTCATCGCTAAAGACGCGCTGATTGCTTTCACAATCCTCATCGTAGCCTGCTGCTTGTGGGGTATCTACTTACAAGTCTTTCTGCTGAAATCTTTCCCATTTGGGCCAATAATCACTCTCGCACTTTCCTTGGCATTATCCTATTTTCTCTATACACATCGGAATGAGAATTTGACCCTCATCAAGAAAAATGAACAACCGCTATACGATCGGTTGGAAAACGGCTTCCTGTTCAATGACATCGATTGGAAGGAAATCGAAAGGATTGAATACAAAACCACAAGGTTTACACGGCGGGATTGGAGAATACCCTTTTACCACATTCATAATGCATCGTGCTTGAATGTGAAATTCAAAAACAAGGAATATGATTCCATCTCATTGGATCTGGAATATGATTTAAACAACTATAGCACCTTGGAGTTTCTTATTCCCCTCTATCAATACGACCACCGCATCCTCGTCCCATTGGCCACACTCTGCAAGGCGCATGGAGTCAATTTCCTTTACTCCGGGAAAAAGGTACACGATAAATGGTAATTGCATTTTTCAAAATCGATTCTTTTTATCGTTTTCCATTTTTTTTTTAATAATTATATGGCATAGTCAAATATTCTTCTTACCTTTGTGAAGTAATTTGATACATATTTGTTTATTCTCATAATACAATAACATTACCATTCAATAATTTCATCCTTTAATTTACGTGTAAGTCACATGAAAAAACTTATTGGAATCCTGTCGGCTATGCTATTGCTGTCGCAGGTTACTGTCAATGCTCAAGAAGTGGCAGTACAATTCAAGGTGGCGACCCTCAATGTTGACGGCTTGCCTCAGAAGATTTTGTTCATCAAATCCAATCCCGATGGCCCTGGTGCAGAAGGTTCGGCACGCATCGGAAAGTATCTCAACCAAAAAGCCTACGACATCGTTTGTATGCAGGAGGATTTCAACTACCACGGCGTCATCGAACCTTGGCTCGAGGATGACTATCAAATTGACACCTGGAGCGGAGCTGTCGGTACAGATGTGCCCGGTAAGATGATTGACTACATGCACCTTCAGAATCTTCGCTTCGATTGCGATGGCCTTGGAACTATTTGGAAGAAAAACATCACACTTACCGGTTCTGATCGTGTGAGCTGGGATGATACTTTCGGCAAATTCAGCCATGCCAACGACGAAATGGTCACAAAGGGATTCCGTCGCTATGAATTGACCTTGCCTTTTGGCTTGGACATCATTGTATATAATTTACACATGGATGCCGGTGATGATCCAGACGAAATGACTGGCAACGACGCCAAAGACCGTACCGCCCGTCAATCGGAGTGGAAGCAACTGAAAGAAGATGTGCTGGCTCACCTCAACGACCGCCCCATCCTAATCATGGGCGACATGAACAGTTACTATTGCCGCGACCAGATCCAAAAGAACTTTATCAACGAGATCTCGGACACAGGCCTCGGAAACGCATCGGATGTGTTTGTCGAACTGATGAAGGACGGCATCTATCCAGCTCCTGTCGAAGGCATCATCTACCGTGATGAAGAGAACAATCTCCTTGATGGCCAGGGTAATGTCGTCGAAAACGAAGAACTCGACAAGATTATCTATATCAATCCAACGCAAGGTACTGAAATCAAGGCTGTTGCCTACGAAGTTGACAAGACCGGCTATACCTACAACGGCAAGCCTCTTGGTGACCACTATCCCGTAGTAGCAACCTTCGAGGTAATGGTAAAGGGATACACTGGCATCGAATCGCTAGTTCCCGCCAATATCGACGATGCTACCTATTACAACCTGAATGGCCAGCGTGTCAGTCAGCCAGTCAACGGACTGTTCATCGAGAAATCCGGAACAAATTCCAGCAAACGTATCATCAAATAACTTATCGTCATGAAAAAGTTCTTTTTATACCTCTTGGCTGGCTTCACTGCCATTCAGACGGCAACAGCACAAGAATATACCTATAATATTATATCAGAAAGCGACACTGTCATCAAAACCGCGATTGATGGCTTTGTGATTGACTCACGTAGAGTACGTCGCTTTGTTTACGAATATGAATCGAAAGATGCCGACGGCAAGCCCGCTACCATTAGCGGCATTATTCTCATCCCGTCGAACATCATTGACGGCGAAGACCCCTGCGATGGTGTGATGCTCTTCAATCGTGCCACATTGAGTGGCCCCGACCAGGCTCCTTCTGTTGGCGATGATGGAATTACCAACGCACTAGTCGCCAACCCGCTCAACCCTAACTATATCGTCGTAGCAAGCGACTTTATTGGTTATGGTTCGGCAATTGAATACCCGATGTTCTATCACAGTGGTGATGTCAATGCCCGCAATTCACTCGATGGCCTGCTGGCTGCACGTCAGCTGCTCGACGATCGTGGCATCTCCCAGGGCAAATACCTGTTCAATCTTGGTTTCTCGCAGGGTGGTTCTGAGTCTCTCTACGTGGCCAAGCTTCGCGATATGGAATACAAGGATAAGGGCGTCACCTTCACCAAGACCTTTGCTGGTGGTGGTCCTACCGATTACGTTCGGGCTTACCGGGAATACGTTACCAAGGACTGGTGCGAGGATGTGAAGGATGTCGTGATGATGCTGACTTCGTCCATCGTAAACCTGCACATCGACATCAAATTCAGCGATATCTTCAAAGAGCCTTTGGCATCGGCTATCCCTGATCTTGTTGCTCGCAAGGAGAAGGCTGTTTTCAACGAGGTTGGCATCGGCATGAGGGATTCATTGAGCAACCTCATCCAGCCTGCCTACATGGATTTGAATTCTCCCGAAGCGAAGGCATTCATGGACAAGCTCCAGGAAATCAACCTGATGAACGGTTGGGAACCCGACGTCACACAGCAGTACTTCATCGAGCATAGTCGCCACGACAACTTCGTCCCCGTCCAGAGCGTCAGGGCCATCATCCCCTGGATGAAGGAGAAGGGATTCCAGCAGAGTCTCGTGCCCGGCAAGACCAACCTACAAACCAACATGATGGTCTTTAAGGCCGACCATACCGTTTCGGCAATCATTTGGGTACTTCAGACCGTTGCTGCCATACAGTTGTGGCCTGTGGTTTACTACGAGGGTGAGCAGAATCGCTACTATCACGAAGTGGTGCACGACTTGAACCTAATGAAGGTTATCAAGTACCTCGAAAGCTGGGGCATTGACTTGCGAAAACTTACTTCTGGAGAGCCGCTGTTTGCCAAGAATTTGAGAGAAGGAATCGAAGACGGAGAACTTGATGGCGATGGCAGTGTTCGTCAGTTGGCAAAACAAGCTGATTTCTTCGAGATATTGAATCAGGTTTCCGACGTGCTCGCCAAAGTGGACCTTACTTTGACCGATGCTCTCGAGATGCTCGACGATTCAGGCATCACCCTCTTGGACATCATGGAGGTAGTAAGCTACATCCAGTCGTCGCCCTCTCCCGAAAGTGAGGCAGCTCCGATGTTAATGTCCGAAAAAGAAGACACCCCTCTCTTCCTCCTGAACTACTACGAACAGACATTGGCCACTTGGTTCATGCTGGCTGGTTTTAACGTTCAGTATGAAACTTGGGGCTGGTAATGCCTAGTCCTTCCTTATCCACAAATAATGCCGGCTCAAATGAGTCGGCATTATTATTTGTGTTCGCCCAGCATGGGCATATTCTAACGGGTGCAAGTCCCCAAGCCGCCCTGATAACGGGAAGGCTACAGCCAAAGGCAAGGGTGTCCGTGGCG